>CAXBCW010000078.1:0-15777 GCA_963974325.1 uncultured Rhizobiaceae bacterium | reverse complement strand
GCATTTTGCATCGCCGCTATCATCATATGGTGGATTTAACGAGTCCTGACCCTAGTAAATTCTTAGTTTTTATCAAGTCGATTTGATAATATTGTTATATTGAGTTTTCCACCCAAATAGGCGTATGGTTACACTTCATTTCAAATGTGAATTGGGATCGCATCTATGGATCAGAATACTGATATTTCGGAATTGCTAAGCCAAGCAGTCGAGGCCAGACGCGATGATCTTGTCAGCCTAACGCAAGACCTTATCAGAATCCCAACACTTAACCCTCCGGGTGATTGTTATCTTGAGATTTGTGAGTATCTTCAAAAACGGTTGATAAAGTCTGGCTTTGAAGTCGAACTTATTCGGGCGTTTGAAACCCCAGGCGATAGCGATAAATATCCCCGCTGGAACCTTGTTGCCCGCCGTGAGGGAACGCGATCTGGTCAATGTGTTCATTTCAATTCTCATACAGATGTTGTTGAAATTGGCGCAGGCTGGACAAGAGACCCGTTTGGTGCAGAGATTGAAGGCGATCTGATTTACGGGCGCGGTACGTGCGATATGAAAGGTGGCTTAGCGTCATCGATTATTGCCGCTGAAGCGTTTATTGAAGTCCGCCCAAATTTTGTCGGTGCTATTGAGATATCAGGTACAGCGGATGAAGAAACAGGTGGATATGGCGGTGTCGCCTATCTTGCAGAAAAGGGATATTTCTCGCCCGAACGCGTCCAACATGTCATCATTCCTGAACCTTTGAATAAAGATCGAATTTGCTTGGGCCATCGCGGCGTTTGGTGGGCTGAAATTGAAACAAAAGGCCGTATTGCTCATGGTGCGATGCCATTTTTGGGCGATTGCGCTGTTCGGCATATGGGCGCTGTGTTGAACAAGATCGAAGATGATCTGATGCCGACGCTTCAATCGCGCACAACTGCAATGCCAGTGGTACCGGAAGGTGCCCGTCATTCCACGCTCAATATTAATTCGCTGCATGGAGGACAAAAAGAACCCGAGGACGGATTTACAGGCTTCTTGTCATCTTGTGTGCCCGACTCAGCCCGTCTTGTGATTGATCGGCGTTATTTGATTGAGGAAAATGTGGATGATGTTCGTGAAGAGATCATCGACTTACTTGAGCGCGTTAAACAAGAACGAAAGACATTTGAATACGATATAAAAGAGCTTTGGCAGGTCTCGCCAACAATGGCCAATAAAGAAGCCCCTGTTGTGCAAGCGGTCCATAAAGCGATTAGTTCGGTGCTTAAATGTGAGCCGACATATGTTGTCTCACCGGGGACTTATGATCAAAAACATATTGATCGTATTGGTAAGCTGAAAGACTGCATTGCCTATGGGCCTGGTATTTTGGATCTGGCTCACCAGCCCGATGAATATATTTCCATACAAGATATGATAGATTCTGCTAAAGTCATGGCAAATACTCTGGTGACCTTGTTAAAATCAGAATAAATCCGGAATAAAATTACACAGATATTTTTAAGTCGATAGGGAGACAGACATGAAAAACAATCGTTCGATATCCAAGACAATCCTTGGGCTAGCCGCATTTTGCGCCATTGCAAGTTTGATGGCGTCGTCATTTACACACGCAATGAACACCGATGTCACCATTGGTATGCAGCTTGAACCACCGAACCTTGATCCTACAGGCGGCGCAGCTGCCGCTATCGATGAAGTTGTGTATTCAAATCTATTTGAAGGCCTCACACGTTTTGGTTCTGATGGTGCGGTCAATGCTGGCCTTGCAAAGTCATGGGATATTTCACCCGATGGTTTGACCTATACATTCATGCTGCATGATGGGGTTAAATTCCATGATGGCTCTGACATGAATGCCGAAGATGTGAAATTCTCACTTGATCGCGCACGCGCTGAAGATTCAACCAATGCACAAAAAGCGCTTTTTAAAGGCATTACCGAAGTTAAAGCCATCGATGATCTGACCGTTGAAGTCACATTAAGTGAACCAAACGGCTCATTCTTGTTTAATATGGCTTGGGGCGATGCTGTTATTGTTGCACCAGAAACGGCTGAAACCAATGCAACGGCTCCTGTGGGCACCGGACCTTTTGCGTTTAAAAACTGGGCAAAAGGCGACAGTGTTACGCTTTCTCGTAATCCTGATTATTGGGGTGAGGCTGTCAAACTTGAGAATGTGACGTTTAAATTTATCTCTGATCCAACAGCTGCATTTGCCGCTATGATGGCACAAGATATTGATGCTTTCCCTGCCTTTCCTGCCCCTGAAAACTTGGCACAGCTTGGCGCTGATCCGCGCTTTGAGGTGATTGTTGGTTCGACGGAAGGCGAAACAATTCTTGCGATGAACAACAAGAAAGCACCGCTGGATAATATCAAAGTACGTCAAGCGATCACCCATGCGATTAATCGTCAAGCCATTATTGATGGCGCTATGTATGGTTACGGCACGCCAATCGGTACGCATTTTGCGCCACATAATCCTGATTATGTTGATCTGACTGCAAACTCGGCATTTGATCCGGAAAAGGCAAAAGCACTTCTTGCAGAAGCTGGTGTTTCTGACTTAACGCTGACACTTAAACTACCCCCACCTTCTTATGCCCGTCGTGGCGGTGAGATCATTGCAGCGCAATTGCGCGAAATTGGTATCAACACCGACATATCTAATCTTGAATGGGCGCAATGGCTTGAACAAGCGTTCCGTGGTAAAGATTTTGATCTGACAATCGTCTCGCACACAGAGCCGTTTGATATTGGAATTTATGCCCGTCCTGATTATTACTTCCAATATGGCGATCCTGATTTTATTGCCATCATGGACGAGCTCACAGGTGAAGCAGATCCGGCGAAACGTTCCGCTTTGATGGCAGCTGCACAAACCAAAATCTCTGATGATGCGGTTAATGGTTACCTTTTCCAGTTGGCCAAAACGGGTGTTGCAAATGCAAAACTCAAAGGTCTTTGGGCGAACTCTCCAACCCAAGCCAATGATATGACCGGTGTTTATTGGTCTGAATAGATCTAAGTAATCAATGGCGGCGCAAGCGTTTTGCACCGCCATTTTTAATTTGCACTGAGCGCATATGTTAATTTACATACTCAAACGAATGATGTCTTTGTTGGTCAGTCTCATAGTGGCCAGCATGTTGATCTTTGTTGTGATTGAAATTATTCCAGGCGATCCCGCCGCCTTCATGATGGGCCTGAATGCGTCCCCCGAAGCTATCGACGCATTACGGGAACAATTGGGCCTGAATGCGTCATTAATGTCCCGCTATAGTTCATGGGTTTTTGACCTGCTGCAAGGTGAATTTGGGACATCATATACCTATCGCGTTCCTGTTCGCGAATTGATAAGTGACCGCATCGTGGTCTCGCTTCCTCTTACGGTTTATGCGCTTGTTTTATCAACATTGATCGCGTTTCCTGCTGGTATCTATGCCGCATCAAAGCGAAATTCTGTTGGTGATATCTCTATGATGGGCTTTACCCAATTGGGTGTCGCAATTCCAAATTTTTGGTTTGCGATGTTGTTGGTTTTGTTTTTCTCCATAAACCTCAGATGGTTTTCCGCCGGAGGCTTTCCGGGCTGGGATGATGGTTTTTGGCCAGCAATGAAAGCACTCACATTGCCCGCCATTGCATTGGCATTACCGCAAGCATCTATTCTTGCACGGGTGATGCGCTCATCGCTGCTTGACACATTATCCGAAGATTATGTCCGCACAGCGCGCGCCAAAGGTTTGAACCGGCGCCAAGCACTTTGGCGCCATGCCTTGCGCAATGCGCTTATTCCTGTCCTGACGATTATTGGTCTTCAGTTTTCCTTCTTATTAGCTGGCGGTATTATTATCGAGAACGTCTTCTTTTTACCCGGGCTTGGCCGATTGGTGTTTCAGGGCATAACGCAGCGCGATCTGATTGTTGTTCGTAGTGTTGTTATCTTACTGGTCTTTGCGGTAATTGTGGTGACGTTCCTTGTTGATATCGCTTATGCGATGGCAGACCCACGACTTCGCGAGGGGCGCTCATGAGCACATCAATCACCAAAGAACAAAGCTCGTGGAAGGTTATTTTCCGGTCCAAAAGCTTTATGCTCGGGGCGATCATTACATCCATTTTTGTGTTAGCGGCGCTGATCTCTTTTGTCTGGACACCCTATGACACGACCAAAATCTCGGTTGTTGATCGGTTCATGTTTTTCTCATGGGATCATTTGATGGGTACTGATCAATTGGGGCGCGATATTTTATCGATGATCATGGTGGGCGCACGGGTTTCTATGGCTGTTGCATTCATCGCCGTTGGAGTTGGCATGTTTGTCGGTGTGCCATTGGGGCTTTATGCGGCAAGCCAAAGAGGTGGCCTGATTGATGAGATTATCATGCGCGGCAATGATCTGATATTTGCATTCCCATCTCTTTTATTGGCGATTATGATCACTGCAGTCTTTGGCCCCGGTGCAGTCAACGCCATCATCGCAATTGGCATTTTTAATATACCAGTTTTTGCCAGATTATCGCGCGGGGCTGCTCTTAGCCTGTGGAAGCGCGAATATATTTTGGCGGCCCAAGTTTGCGGCAAATCCAAAGCACGAATATCGTTTGAACATATCTTGCCCAATATTGGTAATTTGCTGATCGTTCAGGGCACAATCCAATTTTCGCTTGGCATTTTGGCAGAAGCGGGACTTGCCTATGTTGGACTTGGTGCCCAGCCTCCGCTGCCAAGCTGGGGACGGATGCTGAATGAAGCGCAGACATTGATCTATACCCATGCCTATTTGGCACTTGTTCCGGGGATCACGATTGTTGTGACGGTCCTTGGCCTCAATCTTATGGGTGATGGTCTTCGTGATCTTTTGGATCCAAAATTGCGTCGTATTCAATCATGACGCTATTATCCGTTCAAAACCTTGATCTTTCCATTCATGGGAAGTCGATTTTAAAAGATATTAGTTTTACGATTGATACAGGCCAAATCTTGGGCGTGGTCGGGGAATCTGGCTCCGGAAAATCGCTGACCGCACTCAGCGTTATTCAGCTTTTGCCTGACGGAAGCACTTTTGATGGCGATATTGAGTTTGACGGTATTGATCTGAGCAAACTTGATGAAAGTGAACTGTGCGGTATGCGCGGCAATGATATTTCGATGATCTTTCAAGAACCAATGACCGCACTAAACCCTGTACAAACCATTGGTGACCAAGTCTCAGAAACCATTCGCATCCATACCGGTAAATCACGATCAGAGGCCGAAAAACTTGCGCGGCAAACGCTGAACCGCGTCGAACTTCCAGAAGATGAGTTTCCCTTATCGCGCTACCCTCACGATTTATCCGGCGGACAGCGACAGCGTGTTATGATCGCGATGGCGATTGCGCTTCGGCCCAAATTACTGATTGCAGATGAGCCAACAACAGCGCTTGATGTCACAACCCAAGCCGAGATTTTGACGCTTTTAAAACGGCTGGTCGATGAGGATGGATTATCGCTGTTGCTCATCACCCACGATCTGGCTGTTGTGGCGCAATTGGCTGATGATGTGTTGGTGATGAAAGATGGTGTTATTGTTGAGCAAGGCAATTGCCGACATGTCTTTACCCATCGTGAGCATCCCTATACCGAAAGCCTGTTCAAAGCATCTGAACATGTGCCCGTGCGAAAAGCAGCTATGATTGATACGCGCAAAACCGTTTTGAGCGTTCGATCTGCTTCCTGTGATTATGTGCTACCCAGAAAACACCTCTTTGCCAAAACGCGAAAATTCAGAGCCGTTGATAATGTGTCCTTTGATATTTTCAAAGGTGAAAATGTCGGTCTTGTTGGTGGGTCTGGCTGCGGTAAATCTACATTATCTCGGGCCATTTTATCACTTCAAGACTTGGATGAAGGCGAGGTTTTGCTCAATGGTGAACATTATTCTTCTCACAGCAAACGCCCTGAACTTACCCAACGGGCGCAATCGCAAATCGTGTTTCAAGATCCCTATTCATCGTTTAACCCACGCCATAAAGTTAGCCGACTTATTTCAGAGCCGTTTTTTACACAAGAGAACCAACCAAGTGCACTAGAGCTTAGCCGACATCTTGATGAAGCCTTGACCAGTGTTGGATTAAACCCAAGTGACGCGGATAAATTTATCCATGAATTTTCTGGCGGACAGCGCCAACGCATTGCCATTGCGCGCGCTTTGATCGTTAAACCATCGCTGATTATTCTGGATGAGGCCGTGTCTGCGCTTGATGTATCTATTCGCGCTCAGGTGCTTGATCTATTGGCTGAGCTGAGCGCTGAATTTGATTTGTCTTATCTGTTTATCTCTCATGATCTATCGGTCGTCAGATCGATAACAGACAGAGTTTTGGTTATGGAGCGGGGAAAAATCGTCGAGACGGGCCGCACGGAAGATGTGTTTAACAATCCACAACACAGATATACGCAAGTGCTCATCGATGCGATCCCGGTTTTGGATATTGGCGTTTCCCAGTAACTGCTTGCATAGACATCAATATAAGTCTACCACGCAGATCTAATCACCCATTAATAGGAGCTAGCTATGCGGCTTGGCGGACGGCTTCAAGCCGCAATCGAAATTCTACAGTCTATCGAAAATCATCATCGTCCAGTTGCTTCGGCGCTGAAAGACTGGGGCAGCTCCCACAGATTTGCAGGTTCTGGTGACAGATCAGCTATTGGCAATATCGTTTATGATGCGTTGCGGAGGAAACTATCCCACGCCTATATGATGGATGATGATAGCCCATTTGCAGTGGCTCATGCCGTGTTGTTCAGACAATGGGGTGTCACGCCAGCTGAGCTTTTGGAGCAATTTGATGGTGATAAATTTGCACCTGAGATCATCTCTGATGCAGCGCTTGCAACATTTGCAGCTCAAGACATCACCAAAGCTGAAGACCATGTTCAGGCTGATATTCCTGAATGGCTTGTTGCTGAGTTTAAACTTGCCTTTGGCGATCAGTGGTTAGATGAAGCTGTTGCCATGACAGCGCGTGCGCCTGTTGATTTGCGGACGAACACACTTAAAGTATCACGCGACAAAGCTTTGGATGCCCTTTCACGAACAAGTGCTGAGGCAACTGAACTTGCACCATTTGGCATGCGTGTTGCACCAAGTATTGGCGCACAAAGATCACCAAATGTTGTGTCAGATATCCCATTTGCAAAAGGTTGGTTTGAAGTTCAAGACGAAGGTTCACAACTTGCCTCTGCAATGACATTGGTCAAAGATACAGATCAAGTATTGGATTATTGTGCAGGCGGTGGCGGCAAAACATTGGCGCTGAGTGCAGCTATGGAAAATACTGGTCAAATCCACGCTTACGATTCAGATACACGCCGCATGGCTCCAATGATCGAACGTTTGCGCAGAGCGGGAACCCGCAATGTGCAGCTTTGTGAAACACCAGAAATGCTGGACCAATTGATTGATCATTGTGACAATGTTTTGGTGGATGCACCGTGTAGCGGAACTGGCACTTGGCGCAGACGCCCTGATACAAAGTGGCGCCTGTCTGAAAGAAGCTTAGACCAACGCATCGAACAACAAAAAGAAGTTATCGAAGGCGGTTCACAATATGTCAAAAAAGGCGGTTGCCTGACCTATGTGACCTGTTCGGTTCTACCCCAAGAGAACGATCAAATTGTTTCTGCATTCTTATCAGAAAATCCAGAATTCTCACTTGTTGATTTATCAAATGATTGGTGCCGGATAACAGGACAAGAGACTGCGCCAAAATCTCACGAAGATTTCGGACTTTTGTGTTCTCCTAAAAGAACAGAAACTGACGGATTTTATATCTCTCGTCTTAAACGAAACAGTTAAGGCGACATTGCTAAACCAAAATGGGTAACTAGAGAACTCCTCTAGTCATCCATTTTGAGTGCAGCGATAAAGGCTTCTTGTGGGATATCCACGCGGCCGAATTGGCGCATGCGCTTCTTACCTTTTTTCTGCTTATCGAGCAGCTTACGTTTACGCGACGCATCGCCGCCATAACATTTGGCAGTGACATCTTTGCGAAGTGCACGGATTGTTTCACGCGCAATAATTTTGCCACCAATGGCCGCTTGGATTGGGATTTGGAACATGTGCTGGGGAATAAGATCCTTCAGCTTTTCACACATCACACGACCACGTTTTTCTGCGGCTGTCCTATGCACCAAAATCGATAAGGCATCGACAGGTTCAGCATTGACCAAAATAGAGAGTTTCACCAAATTGCCATCGCGGTGATCATCGATTTTATAATCGAAACTCGCATAGCCTTTTGAGATGGATTTCAAACGGTCATAAAAATCAAACACAACTTCATTGAGCGGAAGATCATAGCTGACCATCGCGCGGGTGCCGACATAGGATAGATTTGTTTGCAATCCTCGACGCTCTTGGCAAAGCTTTAAAATTGGACCCAAATATTCATCTGGCGTCATAATCGTTGCATTGATCCAAGGTTCTTTGATCGTCTCAATATGCATCACGTCTGGCATATCTGCCGGATTGTGCAATTCGATCAGATCGCCAGTTCTCATCTGAAGTTCGTACACCACAGACGGCGCTGTTGCGATAAGATCAAGATTGAACTCACGCTCAAGACGTTCTTGAATAATCTCAAGATGCAAAAGACCCAAGAAGCCACAACGGAAACCAAATCCAAGAGCGGCAGATGACTCCATTTCATAGGAAAATGATGCATCGTTCAAACGAAGCTTGCCCATCGCGCCGCGCAGATCGTCAAAATCTGCTGCATCGATTGGGAAGAGTCCACAAAACACGACAGGTTGTGCTGGCTTAAATCCAGGCAAAACATCATCGGTTGGACGTTTGTCTTCTGTGATGGTATCACCAACACGGGTATCGGACACATCTTTGATAGACGCTGTGATGAAACCAATTTCACCGGGCCCCAATTCATCAACAGTGACGAGTTTTGGCGTAATGATACCAACACGATCAACTGGATATTTGGCATCTGTGCCAATCAGTCTAATCACTTGACCTTTTTTGAGCGTTCCATTGATCACACGAACCAAAACAACAACACCCAGATAAGTATCGTACCAACTATCAACCAACAGCGCTTTAAGCGGATCAGAACGATCGCCACCTTTTGGCGCTGGAAGTCTATCAATAATAGCTTCCAAAACATCAGGGATACCAACGCCAGTTTTTGCAGAAATCATCAATGCATCTGATGCATCAAGACCGATGACATCTTCGATTTGTTCGCGAATGCGCTCCGGCTCGGCAGCGGGAAGATCGACTTTGTTCAAGACAGGAACGATCTCATGATCGGCATCCAGCGCGGCATAAACGTTCGCCAATGTTTGCGCTTCAACACCTTGCGATGCATCAACCACCAACAGCGATCCTTCACAGGCGGTCAATGATCTGGCCACTTCATAGGCAAAATCAACGTGACCTGGCGTATCGATCAGGTTCAAGACATAGGTCTCGCCATTGTTTGCTTTATAATGCAAACGAACAGTCTGAGCCTTAATGGTGATACCGCGTTCTTTTTCAATATCCATGCTATCGAGCACTTGGGCGGACATCTCGCGATCCGTCAAACCGTCACAAGCTTGAATGAGGCGATCAGCCAAGGTTGATTTACCGTGATCGATGTGAGCAACAATTGAGAAATTACGAATGTGGGATAAAGGAGTTTTCATAACAGCGATTTAGAGCGCGTGAGCAAAAGAAGCAAGTGAGATTTGCTATTTCGGGTCTCTGAGAGAGGCCAAATCATATAATTTGATAAAAATCCAAATTTACAAAGCAAATTTACACTTATGAAGGTCCACTATTTCGTGAAAAAATGAAGGTCGGGACACTGATTTGCAAGGCTTCAATTGTACTATCGGTTATCTCAAAACATCAAAAACGCGCGGCTTGGTAGGATTACATGTTGTTGCCAAGACCAAGCGTTGATATGTAGGGCTTCTTATTGGAGGCTTGAGTGTTGATAAAAATATTGATTGATGCGGATGCATGTCCGGTTAAAGACGAGATTTACCGCGTTGCAGAACGTTATGATTTGCCTGTTTTGGTCGTGAGCAATAGCTTTATTCGCATCCCAGATGCCCCCCTTATCGAACGCGCCATTGTCAGTGATAAATTTGATGCAGCCGATGATCATGTTGTCGAATGCACGACAGAATATTCAATTGTCATCACATCAGATATTTTACTTGCAGAACGCTGCATTGAAAAGGGCGCCGCTGTGCTGTCCCCATCGGGTAAACCCTTTACCGAAAACTCGATCGGCCTGGCTGTTGCCACGCGCTCGATCATGGCCGATCTACGGGCTGGCGGTGAGCAAGTTGGCGGCCAAGCACCGTTCTCTAAGAAAGATCGTTCCACCTTCTTATCGGCGCTTGATTTGGCTGTCGGTCAGCTCAAAAGAAGTCTACCTAAGTGACACCATTCCATTGGAACTCGCCATTTGGTCCAAGTTTTGAAAATGGGTTAAAGGCAATTTCCCATATATGTCCGTCAGGATCAGAAAAACAGCCTGAATACCCACCCCAAAATGCCTTTTGCGCTGGTTTGGTAACTGTTGCGCCAAGCTCTGTTGCGGCTTTTAACATGTGATCGACATCTTGTTCGGACCCAACATTATAGGCCAATGTGATTGCCGATGGACCGCTTCGCTCAGTGGAGACGCCTGCATCTTTTGCTAGTTTATCCCACGGATAAAGTGCAAGTGCCATTGATTGTAAATCGTAAGCGATGATCTCTTCGGTATCTAGGGAGGAGGCAGCTTGCCAACCCAAGCCATCATAAAATGCTTTGGCTTTGGTAAGGTCGCTGACCCCAAGCGTGATAATGCTTAATCGCTGTTCCATAGGATCTACCTTATCTGCTTGAGGAGTTTTGAATTGGGGAAACAGGTTTGACCAATATTGTTTTTTGCCTGCCAACCGCCAATTGAACGGCGTGTTTTAAACCCTGGCAATCCATCGGCACCGCCGACATCATACCCTTTTTTCTCCAACCTTAGTTGGATCGTGCGGATATCAGAGCGCAGCATTGTTTGTGTGTCTTTCCATGGGGTTTTAAAATCGCCCATGCCAAACACAATTCGGTCGGCAAGATTGCCAATGAACAAGGCATAAAGGTCTGAATTATTGTATTCTTTGATCACGTAAAAATTTGGTGTGACTAAAAATTCTGGCCCTGATACGCCGGCAGGTAAAATCAACATGCCCGATTTAGAAAGTTCGATTGTTGGAAAAGGTCTACCGCTCACACGGCCAATGCCTTCTGCAGCCCATGATGATATTGGCCGCGCTAAATCTGGTCCTTCGCGTGCGCAATTGGCGTTGTTTGGCAGGATGATTTCAAAGCCCCAATCGCGATTTTTTTGCCAGCCACTTTTGACCAAATAATTGGCAATTGATGCCAAGGAATCTGCGGTCGAATTCCAAATATCGCGCTTGCCATCACCGTCAAAATCAACTGCAAAATTTAAATAGCTCGATGGCATAAACTGAGGCTGGCCCATCGCACCTGCCCATGAGCTTTTCATATTCTTTGCCGGCACATCACCATTTTGCACAATTTTCATGGCTGCAATGAGTTCGGTTTGAAAAAACGCTTTGCGCGTTGATAAATAAGACATAGTGGCCAAAACATCTATCACTGAATAGGATATAGAGGCGCGGCCAAAACCAGACTCCCTGCCCCATATCGCTAATAATATCCCTTGCGGCACGCCGTAAGTTTTCTCAATTTGGCTGAGTAGTTTTTGGTGTTTAATCAAAAGTCGATTACCTGCACTTGCCAAACCCAAAAGGCGTTTTTCATCGAAATAACGAGATGGCGAACGAAACTCGGCTTGCGTCTGTTTTTGCGTTTTTGGTTTCGTGCCAGGTATTACTAATCCGGGTAATTTGAGATTAAGCGACACATTACCCATTGAACGTTGAAAGGTTCTTTTGGATATGCCAGAGGCTTTTGCGTCAGTCCATAGGTCTTTTTGCACCCATGCATTAAACTTCTGATCAAGTGATTGAGCATTGACCCCAGTGATCCAGAAGCTGGCAGTTAGTGCTACTACAATTATCAAGAATCTCTGCATAAGATGTCCTCTTAAAGTATCAAAATTCGGTGCGAGATCTCATCGCAGCCGTTAAGGTGCCTTCGTCCAAATAATCAAGTTCGCCACCGACGGGAACACCGTGGGCAAGGCGGGTGACTTTAACATCTAATCCGCTGATTTGGTCGGTAATATAATGGGCTGTGGTTTGGCCTTCAACGGTGGCATTGACCGCTATAATTAACTCAACAATCTTTTCGTGATCGACCCGATCCACCAAAGACGCAATGCTTAAATCATCCGGCCCAATGCCATCAAGCGGTGATAATGTGCCGCCCAATACGTGATAGCGAACATTCATCACTTCGGCACGCTCCAGCGCCCACAAATCGGCAACATCTTCGACGACAATCAAGGTTGCTGGGTCGCGTCTTGGGTCGGTACAAATTGTGCATGGATCAGATGTATCGACGTTACCGCAGACAGAACATTCAGACACTTTATCAAATGCTTCACCCATTGCGCTCGCTAACGGGCCCAAAAGCTGATCTTTCTTTTTGATAAGATTAAGCGCTGCACGTCTTGCCGATCGCGGTCCCAAGCCTGGAACGCGCGCCAACAATTGTATCAGTTTCTCAATTTCAGGACCTGTTACACGTTTTGCCATAACATTTGTTTATGTGATTCGAGGCTAAACGTCTTTAATTAAAACGGAAGCTTCATTCCTGGAGGGATAGGAAGGCCTGCAGTTAGTTCGGCTGTTTTTTCTGCGCTAATTGCATCAGCTTTGCCTTTGGCATCATTGTGGGCTGCCACAAGAAGGTCTTCTAGAACTTCAACTTCATCTTCTTTTAAAAGAGATGGGTCAATCGTCAGGCCTTGCATTACGCCTTTACCATTGAGCGTCAACTTGACCAAGCCACCTCCGGATGTTCCCTCAACGATAGTCTCTGCAATTTCTTCTTGCAGTTGGCCCATCTTTTCTTGCATTTCTTTAACTTTACCCATCATACCCATAAGGTCGCGCATGGTTTTTCCTCGCGGTTTGTGTGTTATATTTTCGTGTTCAATTTGTGTGTTTTAGAATTATTCAAATATTTCATCTTCATCAGTCTCAAAATGGTCCGGATCAAACTGGTCAGGAGAAATATCCCCATCTTCGGTTTCTGAGATCAAGAATTCTGTATCTTCTTTGACTGAAATGCGCACATCGATCACTTTTGCTCCGGGGAACTTTGCAAGGATCGCTGCGACATCGGTGTCTTCTTTAGCATCACTTACCAATGCTTCACGTTTTTCGGATTGAAGCTCAGCTAATGTTGCCCCACCCTCTTCCCGGCTCAATGCTACAGTCCACTTATCGCCTGTCCACTTTTGAAGCTTTTTCATCAAATCGCCGGGAAGCTGCGGTGAGCCTTCCTCGGTTAAATTCATTTCCAATAGACCGGGGGTAAATTTTACCAATCTTACATGATTGCAGATTTGAACTTTTGCGGCAATATCGCGATTTTTATCTGCCAATGCTGCCAGATCTTCAAGCGTTTCTAAAACCACCTTCGGCTGTTCTGGCGCGCGCGCCACTTGCGGCTCTTGCTGTGGGTTAGGTGACGGATTGCTGACAGCTAAAACTGGGCCTGTTTGTGGTACATTGGTTTGAGGTGAAGCAGATTGATGTGCAGCTTGTCCTGAATTACCACCAACAGCCATCGCAGTTGGTCCACCATATCCAGACCCTTGTGGCGTCTGCCCTGAAGAATAGGCTTGGGTGCCTGATCCAGCATTATTTGATGCACCACCATTTGATCCGCTGTTAGATCCGTTTTGACCAGTACCAGAAGAGGCTGCAAAATCACCGCTTTGCACAAGCTTTGCAAGATCTTCGGGTGTTGGAAGATGTGCAGAATGGGCAATGCGAATAAGGGCCATTTCGGCTGTTGCAAATGGACGGTTTGAACCGGATGTTTCCGTGATGGCTTTGAGCAACATCTGCCATGTTCGAGATAAAATTGGTGTTGCTAATTTTTCGGCAAATTCTGCACCACGTATGCGTTCAACTTCGTTTAGTGAGGTATCATCTTTTGCAGCCGGCACATATTTAAGTCGGGTGACGAGATGGGTAAAATCGGCTAAATCTGTCAGAACCACTTGCGGGTTTGCGCCTGCATCATATTGGCTTTTAAACTCGTCTAACGCCTCAGTCACTTGGCCGCTCATCAGATAATCAAACAGCGAGGCAATGCGCGTTCGATCCGCAAGACCAAGCATCGAGCGAACAGCTTCTGCCTGCACATCACCACTGCCATGGGCAATGGCTTGATCGAGCAATGAAAGTCCGTCTCGAGCAGAGCCTTCTGACGCGCGTGCAATCATCGACAAAGAATCTTCATCAATGGTGACGCCTTCTTTACCGGCAATCATTTTAAAATGACCTGCCAACGCGCCCACATCAATGCGTCTTAAATCAAAGCGCTGACAACGAGATAAAACAGTGATCGGAACTTTTCTAATTTCGGTGGTTGCGAAAATAAATTTCACGTGGGCTGGCGGTTCTTCAAGTGTTTTTAACAAGCCATTGAAGGCTTGCGTGGACAACATGTGAACCTCATCGATGATGTAGACTTTATAACGTGCAGATATTGGACGATAGCGGACCTGCTCGATAATTTCACGGATATCATCGATACCTGTGTGCGAGGCGGCATCCATTTCAACAACATCAACATGACGCCCATCCATAATGGCTTGGCAATGTTCGCCCAATTGCTCAATATCGATGGTTGGCTGGGTGATATCATCGCGTTGATAATTCAGCGCGCGCGCCAAAATTCGGGCCGTTGTGGTTTTTCCCACACCGCGAACACCAGTGAGCATCCAAGCTTGGGCAATTCGGCCCGTTGAGAACGCATTGGTGAGCGTGCGCACCATCGGTTCTTGACCAATGAGGTCGGTAAAATCACTCGGCCGATATTTTCGCGCAAGAACGCGGTATTCGCTATTATCTTCCAACGCCATGCGCCCTTATTTCAAAACAGAATATTGTAAGCACATTAGATATGATTTTTGCAGCTCTCGCAACCAAGGCTTAGCATCAATAACTGCAAAAGTTACCGGATTGGGATATTATTGATCATTGGTGCAGGTATCTTGTTATTGCAGACATAAGGTTTGTCTGCTTTCAGATTTGTGGCTGTTCTAGCACGAACAATAATAATGGACATTTAGAACCAAATGATCGAGAATTGCCTTCGAAAGTTACATGATGTCTTTGATGCAAAAATTAGCGATTCTCGAAAGAACTTTAAATTATGAAACTAATACTAGATCTTATGGTGTGGTTTGTTAAACTTATTTATTTGATTTTAGTAGCAATATTGGCAACTTTAACAAAGTTACTTTTAAAAATACTCACAATTATCAAATCACATTTTAGTCAAAATTCAGAACGAGGAAAAACCTTCGTAAAGGCATATTATTTTCTGGAGGCCTTAGCAAATAACTTGGCAGAAATAGCAAACGACATAGCTTCTAGCCTGTTCGAAACCTGGTCCAACCCAGACGCGATAACAAAATTCTCAAAAGAGCTATGGCTTATGCCAAGCATAATCATGGCGGAAATCAATTACCCATTATCAAGAGCGCCCGCGCAAAGGGCTTCACGGGATAAGTACTTTGAGACCTCAGCATAAGATCTATTTTTAGCTAAACCATAAGTCTATCAAGGC
>CAXBCW010000077.1:0-16195 GCA_963974325.1 uncultured Rhizobiaceae bacterium | reverse complement strand
TCCGCAATCTGCATCGCCGCTATCATCATATGGTGGATTTAACGAGTCCTGACCCGAGACAGATCCGCATCAAAGGTCTTTCGGCCAGCATGATAGGGTTCCAAAAACTTCTTATCCCCTGATACTAAGAAACCGCGAACACCCGTTTCTTGATCAACGATAGATCCAATTAATGAAGCCGAATTATCAAGAACATTATGGGTATGCAAATTCCATTTATCCGCCCTCTCAAGCTCAGAAAATAAGTAAAGGGAGGTTCCAGAAACGAGAAGGAAAATTGAAATTAGAGCACCAAATGAGGTAGCAAATTTCTTTCCTATCGACATATTTCTGATTAACTTAAATACTGCCATTGGGGGGAGCTTTCTAGAATGTTGCGAGAAGATAAAAAACCAGCATAATCAAATTGGTATTGTGCATATTGCAAAGCACTACAATCAAATAGCTAGAACCGCAGTAGTCACAACTATTGGTAAACATAACAACAATATAGAAACTCATATTTCGAGTAAATCAACAAATTAGATCAATAGTTTAGAAGGTAATAAAGTGAAATGAATTGTCATATTTCAAAAGCTGACAACAGAACCAAAAACATTCGTTTCATTCAAAAATCAGGACCACATCCCATAGCCTGTATGCTTTGGAAGCCTCAAAGGGGAAATATGAAACGCTTAAACCATGCATCATTTAGAAGTGATAATATGCTCAACCAAACACGAAATCAGACATTACCAATAACGCACATACCTCCCAATGCAACAACCGATGCTTTTGGGTAAGGTTCTGCTAGTCTAACTGTAACAACAGCAAGTAAGATCGAAATTAAAAAGCCCCATTTCAACCGATAAAATGCATCACATAAGAGATTTATATGCAGCTGAGCAGTCTAAATCTGAGCCATGGGGCATGACGCCAAACAGTGGGGATACACAATCATTAATTTAAACTGCCTCTGTCATTCCTAAAGCTCGGGCCAATTTAAACATGGAGATAAGGTTTATTCGGGCTTCCCTATTGTCCACGAATACATCAATATCAGCCCATTAATAATACAAGGTATTTATAATGAATTTGGCCGCAGAAAAATCTATCCCATCGGTAATTGCCACTGAAATTGGCTGTCGTTTAGAACAGGTCATCGCAGCCGTTAAACTTGTTGATAATGGCGATACCATTCCCTTTATCGCTCGTTACCGGAAAGAAGTGACGGGCGGGCTTGATGATATTCAGCTCCGCAAATTAGATGAGCGGCTTATTTATCTTCGTGAATTCTCAAAGCGGCGCGACGCGGTCCAAAAAGCGATTGAGGCTCAAGGCAAACTTACCAATGAAATCATTGCACGTTTGGGCAAAGCCTCGACAAAAGCTGAACTTGAAGACATCAATGCGCCTTTTCGCATAAAGGTAAAAAGCAGAGCGCAAAAAGCAATCGATAATGGCTTATTGCCGCTTGCTGATACCATCTTGGAACAATCAACACGTGACCCCAATCTCTTAGCGCAAGGGTTCATAACTACCGCGGTTGAGGATGTAAAAGCAGCATTGATGGGAGCACGAGATATTTTATCGGAAAGATTTTCCCTACATCCAGATACGTCTGCGAAAATCAGACCTGTTGCCAAGAAAACGGCCCAATTGAAAGCTGCTGTTATTGCAGGCAAAGAAGTTGAAGGCGAAAAATTTACAGATTACTTTGATCGCACTGAAAGCTGGGCAAAGGCGCCCGGTCACCGTGTTCTTGCCATGTTGCGCGGCGCAGAAGCCGGTTTCTTATCCTTTGATATTGAGGTCGACGAAGACGCTGTGTTGTTTGCCAAATCCGCCATCATCAATGACAATCAAATACCAAGAGGCAACACCTTTCTTGATAATGTCATCGACTGGACATGGAAAGTAAAATACGCACCACGCCTTATTTCTGAAATGACCTCAGAAATGAGAGAACGTGCTGAAAAAGAAGCTATCGATGTATTTGTAACCAACCTTAAAGCTCTTCTGATGACCGCACCTGCGGGTATGAAAACAACGATGGGTCTCGACCCTGGCATCCGCACCGGTGTGAAGGTTGCGATTGTCGATGCCACGGGCAAGCTTTTGGCAACCAGCACAGTTTATCCTTACCAGCCACGCAATGATGTTCGCGGTACATTGGCCGAACTTGGCACGCTGATCAAACAGCACAATGTTGAACTTGTCGCTATTGGCAATGGCACAGGTTCGCGTGAGACCGACGCACTGATGGCTGACTTATTGAGCAAGATAGACGGCAAAAAGCCAACAAAGGTCGTTGTGAGCGAGGCTGGCGCGTCTGTTTATTCAGCATCTGAATTTGCCTCCCGCGAGTTTCCCGATCTTGATGTGTCTTTGCGCGGCGCAGTATCCATCGCGCGCCGTTTGCAAGATCCACTTGCGGAATTGGTAAAAATTGACCCCAAAGCCATTGGCGTTGGTCAATACCAACATGATGTCGATCAGTCTCGGTTAGCAAAAGCCCTAGCCGGCGCTGTTGAAGATGTGGTGAACTCTGTCGGTGTTGATCTCAACACCGCCTCACCTGCTCTCTTGTCTTATGTCGCTGGCGTTGGCCCATCTCTTGCTGAATCTATTGTGAGTTACAGAGATACAAATGGCGTTTTTAACAAACGCTCTGAGCTAAAATCAGTACCAAGACTTGGCGCACGTGCTTTCTCACAATGCGCGGGTTTCTTGCGGGTGATTGGCGGTAAAGAACCGCTTGATGCATCGGGTGTTCATCCTGAGGCTTATAAAGTCGCCAAGAAGATCGTGGCAGATTGCGGTCGTGATCTCAGAGACATTATGGGAGACGCAAATAGTCTCATGGGGGTTAATCCGGAAAAATTCATCACTGGAGATTTTGGCATTCCAACAATCAAAGATATTATTGAAGAGTTGAGAAAACCTGGCCGTGACCCACGCCCTGAGTTTAAAACAGCGACCTTTAAAGACGGTGTGAATGAGATTTCTGACCTACGCCCCGGAATGCGACTTGAAGGAACAGTGACCAATGTTGCAGCCTTTGGAGCCTTCGTCGATGTGGGCGTTCATCAGGATGGGTTGGTGCATATCTCACAATTATCAGATAGCTTTGTTGATGACACATCTAAGATTGTCAAAGCCGGACAGGTTGTGAAGGTCGTGGTGACATCCGTGGATGTGAAAGCCAAACGCATTGGCTTGTCTATGAAATCTGCCCCAGAAATTGGTGAAGCCGTTCGCGGCGGAAGAACGGCACAACAACCGCGACCGCAAACAAAAACACCGCCAAGTGCAAAAAGCAAAAGCGGCGGCATGGGTCAATTGGGTGAAGCGCTTAGCAAGGCGTTTCGCAAATAATAATAGTGGCAAAGGCAGTGGGGCTGAATATAGCCCCACCAAAATTCATTTTATAAGCTGAACTATACCAAGTTCACGTAGTGAAAAAACCGCTTCACTAGGTCGAAGTGAACTCTATGGGTTGGGTTATCCCTCAACGAAGAAGCTGTTATTTCTTCGATCGTAATATCACTGGTGCTATCGATGTTGTCTTCGACAAGGTTTTGCAACGTCTCGATGTCATGTTCGCTAGAAAGCAGCGCCACATCATCGATGTCACTAAAATCTGGTCCTTTAGCGTTTAATTTTTTCAAATTCTCTACAAACGTAGCCCAGTCTGAATGCTGATTACCATTTGCAAGGTTTACAATATATATTTTCACTGCTGATGTTTCTTTCTTTGCTTTCAATCAAGTCATCCCACTTTATGCTGTACCATCTTAAAAAGATACATTCATGATGGTAGATCTCGTTAAAGCATGCGCACGCATCTATCCCATAGGCTTTGTTGGGCTAAACATTTGATCCCATCAAATAATTTCATCTTCATCCAACAACACATCTTCTTCCAAAACAGTTGTGAGTGCATCTATTTTTGCCTCAGCATCGATACTGCTGCTAATACGGGCGACATGAAACAATCCATCGCCTTCATTCACAATTGGCAAATGTGTTCTGCCAATTAAAAGGCCTTCAAAATCAGCTATAATATCTGTCTCAATCTCACCAAATGGATCCGAGACCACCCCAAGCAAGTCGCCTTGCACTATCATTTCACCTATATTCTTATGGGTCCGAAGGAGCCCACCTACTGGTGCGCGCAGCCAGCTACTGGAGTTTGAATGTATGGTCATAGTCTTACGCGCTTTGCTCGCTTTGGAAGGCAGCATCTCGAGATGACGCATGATACGTAATATACCCGAAACACCGGAACGCGCAGCGAACTCATCAAACCTAAGCCCCTCGCCCGCTTCATATAACAAAACATCGACATCATGTTTTTGAGCAGCTTCACGAAGTGATCCGGGGCGCAATTTGGAGGTCAGCGTTAACGGGGCACCAAAAACATTTGCCAACTCCATCACCTTTGGATCTGCGGCATTAACGCGAATTTGCGGAAGGTTTCTCCGATGGATCGCCGCAGAATGCAGATCAATTCCTAGATCCGAATTAAGGACAATTTCTTGCATGAAAATATGCGCAAGTCTTGCAGCAAGCGAACCTGTCGGAGTTCCTGGAAATGATCGGTTTAAGTCTCGGCGATCTGGCAAATAGCGGGAATGGTTCATAAAACCAAAAGAGTTGACAATTGGAATGGCAAGAAGCGTCCCACGCATGGTTTTTAGGTTTTTCGTTCTTAACAAACGCCTGACGATTTCAACACCAACAACCTCATCACCATGGATTGCCGCACTCACAAACATAATCGGCCCCGGTCGACGGCCATGAATGACATGAACAGATAGGGCAACTGGCGTGTGATCTGAAAGAACACTCACAGGCAAGTTTACAGTCTTCCGTGTTCCCGGCGCGATGCTATGTTCGCCCAAAATAAATTTTGGGCGAACTGAAGTCTCAACTAACATTAACCCTTACCCTTTGTTTTTGTCTTATTTGGTTTGGCCTGTTTTTCCAACAATTCTATAATAAGACCTGCAATATCAATACCTGTTGCATTTTCAACACCTTCAAGCCCAGGCGAAGAATTCACTTCCATAACAACGGGGCCATTCTTGGCACGCAACATATCGACACCACAAACATTAAGACCCATGGCTTTTGCCGAACGCACAGCAGTTGATCTCTCTTCTGGTGATAATTTAACGCATTTTGCTGTGCCACCTCGGTGCAGGTTTGATCGGAATTCACCTTCGCCGCCAGTCCGTTGCATGGCTGCAACAACCTTACCACCAACAACGAGCGCACGAATATCAGTCCCACTTGATTCCTTGATAAACTCTTGGACAAGTATATTCACATTGGCATTACGAAAAGCCTCAATAACTGATTTAGCTGAGCGATCTGTATCAGCCAGAACAACACCCAATCCTTGCGTCCCTTCAAGGAGTTTAATAACCAGTGGAGCACCACCAGCCATTTTCAAAACTTCTTCTGTCTGCTTTGGATCATGGGCAAATGTTGTCACCGGAAGACCAATACCATCTCTTGCCAATATTTGCGTAGATCGTAATTTATCACGAGAACGACCGATCGCGACCGACTCATTCAACGGATAAACACCTGCCATTTCGAACTGACGTAAAACAGCCAAACCGTAAAACGTAACAGATGCGCCAATACGCGGTATGACAGCGTCATAGCCAGTGAGCTTTTCGCCATCGTAATAAATGTCAGGTTTATGAGATGCAATATTCATGACACAGCGCAGCGTATTGATAATATCGAGCGTATGCCCTCGCTGTTCTGCAGCTTCTTTTAAGCGCTTGTGCGAGTATAAATTTGGATTACGGGCCATCATTGCGATTTTCATGCTCTTCTCCTTTTGCGACATTTTAAAAACGTCTAAAAATTCTATTTGAGTATTATCAAGTCATTTGTACCGGCGGGCCGGCAAGAAATGACTTGTTAGAAGCGACCAATAAGCTGTGTCGCTTGAGTGCAGTGCGCCCCAAAATGAGATCATGTTTCATCTTATCTCGATCGGTCAGCGATAATTCGATTTGCCACATGCGATCACCAATTATGAGTGAAGTTCTAACGATGTAGCGAACCTGTGGAACCCCGCTCGTATTCTTGATAGGGCGTTCATCAAAAACCCGCGCTCTGTGGCGTACATCACGATGCTCGCCTAAGTGCGGCACATGGAAAGATATCCATTTTTCGTCATTATGAAACTCAGCTTTTAAATAGAGTGCATGAAGCGCGGATGTTCTGGCTCCAGTATCAATTTTAGCTTTCATCTCATGAATACCAAGTTCTGGTAGTGCAATTCTTTCCCGCCATCCAATAATATCTTTACCGAACTGAAATTTAGCATTTTCTGGCTCAAAAGTAGTTTTCAAAAAGGGCCTCTTTTCTTGGTATTTTGAATCATAATTTAGATAAATATTTGATTGATAACTATTTTCTATTCATCGAAAACACTGCATGAAATGCAGCATTCAGATTTCTCTATTTTTGATTTTTAGCCAGGTATATTCCGAAAAAAGATCAGCTCGATAACATCAAATTATCTCATCATTGACGCGACGATAATTCACGAAGGAATTAGAACTCGTAACCACGTAAAAACTATCCATATCAATGAGCACAAATCCAAGCTCAATCAAGGCTCGGCTTATATCGCGTATATCATCCTCATAAAGGCGGCGCCTTCCTGCAATGTCACGAAGAAGTTTGGCTGGGATTCTGTATCGGCCAGACGCCTTCCCTCCAAACCCCTGATCATAGAGCCTGCCAAGGTGCTCAGCAGTCTTATCAACCCATTTTTGTTTATTTTCCATGACATAATCATATATAGGCAAAATTAATTTGTCTATATATAAAAAATATTTTATTTATTCTCTTAAAATTTGGAAATATTCAAAAAACATAAAGCAATGCGTCCCTCACCTAACCCTAAAGAACAGTTGAAATTGATCAATGGGTTGCAAGAATGGCTCTCGCATTTTGTAATTTACTTATCAAAAAGCATTGGAAGTTGCTGTGTCTTGTACTATAAATAACAAGCGCACCCTCCTTTGATTAATTTAAAACTGAGAATAAAATATGACTTCTGAAGGCAATCATCTTGACCCAGAATGCTGGGAAGATTTCAGCCGCGATATGCACAAATTAATGGATCAGTGCTTAGATAGAATGAAACAGGCTCGGGACCTACCTTGGCAACCCAAACCCGATGATCTTGCCAATCGACTGTCCTTACAATCTGAAAATATAGGCGTTGGCCCTACTCGATCTTTTGAGCATTTAACAAAAGACATTATGCCCTATGCCACAGGCAATACGCATCCGAGATTTTTTGGTTGGGTGCATGGTGCGGGACTGCCGGTATCTGTTGGGGCTGAACTGGTCGCAGCTACAATGAATAGTAATTGCGGTGGCCGAGACCATGCTGCCATTGAGGTTGAACGAGCGACCCTAGACTGGTTACTTAATATATCCGGCCTGCCAAATACCTCTTCCGCCATCCTGACAACAGGCACATCACAAGCCACAATCCTAGCGCTCTCGGCTGCACGGAATAGACAATTCGGTCATGATGTCAGAAAAACAGGCATTCAATCGCTTCCCAAAGTTGCCGTTTATGTCCGGCGCGGTACCCACTCCTGTATTGGTAAGGCTCTTGATTCAATGGGCTTTGGATCTAGCTCCATTCATGTCGTTAATACAGATGAGAATATGAGGATGGATATACCTTCCTTGAAGGCAGCTGTCGATGAA
Organism: uncultured Rhizobiaceae bacterium; assembly: GCA_963974325.1. GTDB lineage: Bacteria > Pseudomonadota > Alphaproteobacteria > Rhizobiales > Rhizobiaceae > Lentilitoribacter. Next base: position 8,455 of record CAXBCW010000077.1, on the reverse strand, counting down.
GACCGCGCATCCGGCATAATCCCTTTAGCAATCATCGGCACTGCAGGATCTGTGAATACCGGTTCTTTTGATCAGTTAAATAAAATTGCCGATTTCTGCCATGAACAGGACATATGGTTCCACATAGACGGCGCATTTGGCTTCTGGACAAAACTGGCTGATGAACCTTGGAGACACCTTGTTGATGGCATGGGTCGCGCAAATTCAATTGCCTGTGATTTTCATAAATGGATGTCTGTTCCCTATGATTGCGGTGCCTGCATGATCTATGATCGTGAACTCCACTTTGACACTTTCACATCGCGCCCAAATTATCTTGAACAACAAGATGAAGGCCTAGGCGGTGGCGATTTATGGTTTTGCGATTATGGTTTGGAACTGTCCCGTGGCTTCAGAGCGCTTAAAGTCTGGACGGCAATTAAGTCTATCGGAACTGAGGCTTTTTCAGCATCTATCACCGACAATTGTAAACAGACGTCCTTGATGGCGGAACTGGTTGAAGCATCCGACCTATTGGAGCTTTCATTTCCTGTATCCTCAAATATTTGTTGTTTCTATATAAAACGCGGTGATGTGAATAAGATTGCAGCTCAACTTCAACTCAGCGGTGAAGTGGTGTTCTCTACGACCATCATCAAAGATAGACCGTGCCTTCGAGCTGCACTTGTCAATCATCGCACAACTTCAGATGATATTCGCCAATCTATTACAGCTGTTGAAAACGCAATCCTTCAAATTTAATTATTCTTTGTCGCGCAATTGATCAGCGCGCCAGAGCAGCCGCAAGACTATTTTGGCTATCTGATTTCTGGCGGAGATCAAGGCCTGAATGCAGGTCAATTATGTGACTTTTCATCACCTCTTGTGCAGCGGGCGCATCGCCATTTGCAAACGCATCGATCAAGGCGTGATGCGAATGGCTTTCGCATGTCGTGTCTTGACGCTTCCAATAAAGAGCAATGATCAGCGAGGAGCGTGAGATCAACTGACGAACCATATTCGCATACACCGTGTGGCCTGCAATATCTGCAATGATCACGTGGAAAGCACCTGAAAGCGAAAGTGCTTTCCCCATATCGCCTTTGGCCATTGCCTCATGTTCAGCCTCGATATGACGTTTTAAATCATCGACTTGAGCTTTTGAAATACAGTCGGCTGCCATACCCGCTACGCAAGGCTCAATAAGCGCCCTTGCTTGAAACACCTCTTGCGCTTCTGCGATACTTGGCTTTGCAATAAAGGCACCACGGTTTTTTTCAATGGTAACCAATTGTGAATGCGCAAGTGATTGAAGAGCCGACCGTACGATTGTTCGACTCGCACCATAAAGCTCACCAACTTCATCTTCCGAAAGCTTAAGGCCAGGTGTTAGTCGATGTTCAAAAATAGCATTTTGCAAGTCTAAAAAGATTTCGCTCGCCCGACCATTTGGCAGACTCATCGAACTTTTAACATCCGAATGTTCAGATCTAATTCTTTTATCCATTTACGAAAAAACTCGATTCCTAGCATATTGCCAACTTCATGTTTAGTTACCGCAATTGGGCTTATTTTGCAAATTTATATTGTATACAATTTTTAATCATTTTGTACATTATTTAGGCAGTTTTTAAGATTATGAATTTTTGTATTCTATCCTAGTATTTATTTATATCATTAAAAAACAAACACTTAAGTAGATAAATTGAAACTGGCACGTCTTTTGCATTGTATACAACACAACAATAGTTCGTGAGAAAAATGCAAAAGAATTCAACGTTAGAATTAGTAAATTTAACAAAGCGCTATGGTGCAACAACAGCGGTCGACGCAATTAACTTAAAAGTTAAAGCGGGAAGCTATGCCTGTTTCCTCGGCCCGTCCGGCTGCGGCAAGTCCTCTACTTTGCGAATGATTGCAGGGCATGAAAATGTAACAGATGGCGATGTTATCCTGGGACCGAACAACATCACGGACCTTACCCCAGCTAATCGCGGCACATCGATGATGTTTCAAAGCTATGCACTTTTCCCACATCTATCAGTGCTTGATAATGTCGCCTTTAGTTTAAAGATGAAAGGCGTTGAAAAAACAAAACGCCATAAAGAAGCCAACAGCATTTTATCACTGGTTGATATGACCAAATATGGTGATCGACTACCGAGCCAATTATCTGGCGGGCAACAACAACGCGTCGCATTGGCACGGTCTTTGATTACACGACCATCCATCCTGCTGCTGGATGAACCACTCTCTGCGCTTGATCCTTTTCTTAAAATTAAAATGCGCCTTGAGCTGAAAAAACTGCAACGTGAGTTGGGCATAACCTTCATTCACGTCACTCATTCACAAGATGAAGCTTTAGCGTTGGCAGACGTCGTTGTGGTCATGAATGATAGTAAGATCGAGCAGTCCGGCACACCGTTTGAGGTGTTTGATAAACCCAAAACTGAGTTCGTTGCACGCTTCATGGGTGGACATAATATTCTTGACGATGAACACGGTTCGCTAGCTGTCCGCACTGATAAAATCATTATTGCAAAGCACACCGAAAACCAACCAAATGCACCCACCAAAAATGGTTTTATAGCCAGTGTGAATGACATTGAGTATCTTGGGTCCACATTCCAAATCGCACTCACAAGCGAAACGGGCTTGGCACTTTCAGCAACGCTTTCGGATGCATCATTTTTTAACACCCCCTTAGACATTGGCGAGACGGTATCCATCCATTGGAAAACCAAAGACGCCCATAGATTTGCGACTTAAACGCAAGAGCCTTCTTTGATGACAGTCAAAGAAATCAACAAAATAGGAACAGCAAATGACAAAAGACATAAAATCAAAAGGCCTATCCAGACGTTCGATTTTAAAAGGTGCAGCTGCAACAGCTGGTGCTGCGATTGGTTCTGGCACAATCACTGGTTTTCCAACAATTTGGGCCCAGAACATTAAAAATGTAACGCTACGCCAATTTGGTACGGGCGTATCAAACCTCAATGACGTGGCAACAAAAGTCAAAGAAGACCTTGGCTTCTCACTTGAGATGACAGCGCTTGATTCAGACAGCGTGACACAACGTGCAGCAACTCAGCCAAAGAGTTTTGATATTGCGGATATCGAATATTGGATTTGTAAGAAAGTATGGCCAACAGGCAATTTGCAGGCCATGGATGTCTCAAAAATTACCAATTACGACAAGATTGCAGGCACATTCACATCGGGTAAATTGACACCGACAAGTGAGATTGCACAAGGTACAGCGCCGCACACAGTTGGCTTTTCCGATAGCATGGATGGCAAGACGTTTGCGTCCGAGCAAACCGGCTGGATGACACTTATTCCAACAATTTATAACGCTGATACATTGGGCATACGCCCAGACCTTATTGGCCGTCCGATTGATTCATGGGCTGAACTTTTGAACCCTGAATTCAAAGGCAAAGCATCTATCCTTGATATCTCGTCAATCGGCATCATGGATATGGCAATGGTTGTCGAAGCTATGGGCGATTATACCTATGGCGATAAAGGCAATATGACCAAAGATGAGATTGATATGACATTCAAGATCTTCACAGAAGCCAAACAAGCCGGTCAATTTCGCGCATTCTGGAAGTCATTTGATGAAAGCGTCAACTTGATGGCCTCTGGTGAAGTTGTCATCCAATCCATGTGGTCACCAGCCATTACAGCCGTTCGCTCAAAAGGTGTTCCGTGCGTTTATCAGCCGCTTAAAGAAGGCTATCGTTCATGGGGCGGCGGACTTGGCCTGTCTGCAAACTTGTCTGGCATCGAGCTGGAAGCAGCTTACGAATATATCAATTGGTACCTATCCGGCTGGGTCGGTGGCTACTTGATGCGCCAAGGTTACTATTCAGCTGTGCCTGAAACATCGAAAAACTTCATGAGCGAAGACGAATGGGGCTTCTGGTATGAAGGTAAAGCTGCAAAAGGCGACATTCTAAACCCACAAGGTGTGGTTATGGAAAAAGCCGGTGCTGTGCGTGATGGCGGTTCATTCGAAGATCGTATGGGTGCTGTGGCTTGCTGGAATTCTGTTATGGACGAAAACCAATATATGGTCCGTAAGTGGAACGAATTCATCGCATCTTAAATTTTGTAACTTACCCCGCGGTGCTTGTGTGCTGCGGGGTTTTTTGGATGTGCTATGACAACATTCCTTCCTAAATTCAAAAATTATGTCGCCTGGTTATTGGCAATGCCGCTAACGCTTGTTCTCATATTTTTTCTCGTGCTACCCATCATTATGATTGTTATTGTAAGCTTTTGGGGCGCGACTGAATTCTCTATTTATCCGGCATTTTTATTCGACAATTATGAATTTTTGTTTGGATCACCGGTTACCTATACAGTCTTTGCAAAAACCTTCTTTTATGCCATCACAACATGGGCCTTCACCTTGGTGATCGGCTTTACTGTAGCCTATTATCTAGCGTTTCACATCCATAGTCTGACATGGCAAATTGCACTGTTTTTGCTGTGCACCATTCCATTTTGGACATCAAATATCATTCGAATGATTTCATGGATTCCGTTTTTAGGGCGCAATGGCATAGCCAATGAAACCCTGACACGTCTGGGCATTATCGACGCGCCTCTTGAGTGGCTGCTCTTTTCAGATTTTGCCGTAATCTTAGCCTTTGTCCACTTGTACACTTTGTTCATGGTCGTCCCCATTTTCAACACGATGATGCGCATTGATAAAAGCCTTGTTGAGGCCGCTCGTGATGCAGGTGCGACAGGTTATCAGACACTCACCAATGTGATTATCCCCCTATGTAAACCCGGCATCATGATCGGATCGATCTTTGTGGTCACGCTTGTCATGGGTGACTTCATCACTGTGCGCTTTATGAGTGGGTCTCAATCTGCAAATGTTGGACGCTTAATATCCAACGATGTCGCATTGCTACAATATCCATCGGCGGCTGCCACCTCTGTGGTGCTGCTCATCACTGTCCTGATCACAATCGGCATCATGCTCCGGTTTGTGAACATTCGAAAGGAATTGTAATGAGCGAAAAACGCGGCAGATCCTTTTATATTCTAACGATATTTTTCGCGCTCTTCATGTTGTTCCTTTATGGACCGACAATCACGATCGCTATCCTATCCTTCCAAGGACCAAGTGGGGGTCTTACATTTCCAATGAACGGCACCTCCATTCATTGGTTCAAAGACCTATTTGAGCAACAAGCCGTTGGTGATATTTGGGGGTCATTTAGACGATCACTCACCCTTGGTTTAATCGTGATGTTCATCACCGTCACCGTTTCTGTGATGGGTGGACTTGCCTTTCGCAAAAGCTTCAAAGGTGCCACGGTTCTTTTCTATCTCGTGATTACCAGCCTTATCGTTCCATCAATATTGATCTCTTTGGGTGTTGGTTTGATATTTAATCAACTCGACTGGGAAGTTCACTGGATCACATCCGGTCTAGGTTCCCAGCTCACATGGACACTCCCTTTTGGCCTGCTCATCATGTTTGCTGTGTTTAATCGGTTTGATAAATCCTATGAGGAAGCTGCCCGCGATTTAGGTGCAACCTCTTGGCAAACATTGCGCCATATAGTGCTGCCCATCATCGGCCCAAGCCTCATTGGTGTGGCACTCTTTGGCTTCACATTGTCCTATGATGAATTTGCAAGAACACTTCTCACAGCGGGTTCAAAAAACACATTACCGCTCGAAATATTTGGCATGACAACCAATGTGACAACACCTGTTTTATACGCACTTGGAACCTTAACGACCGTTTTCTCACTCTTCATCATTGCCGCTTTTCTGCTGATCGCAATGTTGATGCAACGTAAGAAAAATGTGATCAGCCAAGCGGCGGAGATGACTTAGGATGGACATTTTAATCATCAACCCCAACAGCACCACATCCATGACCCAAGCAATTGGCGAGGCAGCGCGCGCAGTCGCTGGACCAAACACAACTATCACAGCCATCAACCCTAAAAATAGCCCAGCCTCAATCCAAGGACCAGAAGATGGGCAAGCAGCCCTTCCCCATCTTATCGAGCTGTTTGAACAAGAGGTGATAAATCGAGACATATACGATGCTCTGGTCATTGCTTGTTTTGACGATACCGGGCTCTTTCAGCTTCGTGCAAAAAGCCCTATTCCCGTTATCGGCATTGGCGAAGCTGCATTCCATGCGGCCATGTTGTTGTCGGATCAGTTTTCTGTTGTGACCACAATGGATGTTTCAATCCCCATTATCATTGATAATATTGAGCAATACGGCTTTGAAGAACGCTGCATAAAAGTTCGTGCATCTTGCATTCCAGTCCTAGCATTGGAGGCAGGTTCAATAGACACAACCGCTATACTAGAAGCTGAAATTGAAAAGGCTTTTATAGATGATGAATGTGGTACCGTGATCCTTGGTTGCGCAGGCATGGCGGATTTTGCACAAAGCATGACAGATAAATTTTCCAAACCCGTCATTGATGGCGTCGCGGCTTCCATTGGACTTTGCGAAATGCTGCATCGCTTACCAAAACCCATAAAAACAACATGACCGGCATGACAAATTTTCTGATCCGAAAAGCCACCCAATCAGACTTTGAACAAGTGATAAAATGGGCAGACAACGAAGGCTGGAACCCTGGCCTTGATGATTTGACAATATTTTATCAAACAGATCCTGATGGGTTTTTGGTGGGTGTGTTGGATGATCAAATCATCGCATCGATTTCTGTGGTAAAATACAATCCAGCATATGGATTTTTAGGTTTTTACATTGCCAACCAAAATTATCGTGGACAAGGTTATGGTTTAGAAATCTGGAAGCGGGGTATCCAGTATCTGGATGGCGCAACAATTGGCTTGGATGGTGTTGTCGATCAACAAGACAATTATATTACATCTGGTTTTCAGTTTTTTGGACGGAATATCCGTTATTCTGGCATTCCAAAACCCTCAAACATCCAAAACATAAATGTCACTACACGCCCAATTATTGAAAATGATTATATCTGGATGAGCAGCCTCGATCGTGATTGTTTTGGGTGTGACCGACAAAGCTTTCTTCGCAACTGGACAGGTTCACAAGATCCAACACGACACACCCTTGCGGTGCATAAAGATGCCAAACCATGCGGATTTGGTACCATTCGAAAATGCAGTTCCAGTTATAAAATCGGTCCGTTATTCTCAACAGACTTAGATGCTGCAAACACTTTATTCAAAGCACTATGTGAATTGATCCCCATCAATAGTGAGGTCACGCTGGATGTTCCAGAATACAACCCAAAAGCAATCGAATTAGCGAAAAACTCTAGTCTCAAACCAATTTTCGAAACAGCACGCATGTATCGTGGCACACCGCCACCAATTGACTGGCAAAAAGTATTTGGCGTCACAACCCTAGAGTTGGGTTGATAATAATTTTAGATCCATGAAACCAGCTACCACTTAAATCCAAACCTACCTTTGATGCCCCATGCATTGAAATCATGATCACCTATCCCATCATAAGAACTGGAGAAACTGAAATTTAAACCATTATTATGTGTGAGATTGAGCTGCCCTTCCAATTTGGCACGCAACCCTTCTCCTGGACTATTGTGAAGACCGGAGACTGATTGAGCAGCTGTATTATCATTCGCGAATGTCCAAATACCATTTAAACTTAAACTTGGCTCAAGTGTCAGATTTTCATCAAGGTGTATTACCTTTGAAAAGCTTGGGCCAAACAGAAATTCCCCAGTTTCTATTGTGTATGAGGGGATGGTATTATTAAGGCTATCGACATAAGTATCTGTGTTTTCAGAGAACCAGTTAAGACGTAATTCTGGAGATATTTTTACATCTCCGTAATCGAATTCACCGATCAAAGCTGCAGTGATCAACCAACGCTCTGCAGTGAATTTATCGCGATAGGTATTATAAGGAGATACAGAATTTTGTGATTGCCCCCAAGCGGCCCGACCATCGAAATATAGGTTATCATTGATAAGCGTTGTGAGGTAGGGCCCGACCATGAAACCAAATCCTTCTGCATTGCCCGTTGACGAAGGATTATCAAAAGTGGTCCAGTCAAATTGCGCTCCGATGCCGACCATCAAATTTGGTGTCAAAAGATAATCTGCACCTGCATGTAAGATAGTAAACTGCCCGGCACCTGAGCTAGAATTATATTCAGAATATTTACCCTCAACCCATATATCAAATTGATCTTTGGGTTGATTAGAATTTGAAAAACCTATTACCTGATCACCCGACAACGGCTGCTGTGCTATCCGACCACCCTTGCTTGATGCAAGAGAATTTTCCGACGAAAGATTATCATTTTCAGGTCGCAAAAAAGCATGACTGAAGGACGAAGATACATTATTATTTTGCTCAAATGGAATACCCACATGACCTAGCAAGCTTATTACATGAGTGTGAATTTGCATGCAAAACTGATCCACTTAGGTGGGTAATTAGCGTTTAAAAT
>CAXBCW010000076.1:0-16725 GCA_963974325.1 uncultured Rhizobiaceae bacterium | reverse complement strand
GCCAGATTGCTGCATGACCCTGAAATCTCAAACACCAGATTTGACAATAACTCTAGTCAGTTTATCTAAATGTTTACTTTCATAGTGTTTATCAGAACTAAGATAATTTTTCTGAGGTATTTTATGCGTACGAGTATTTTGCGAGTAGTCATTTCGATTTTTGTTTTTTTGAGTTTTCAAATGACCGTTTTTGCGGCCGATTGGGTGGCAAGTAAAGTTCGTCAACCGGCTCGATATACCGTTGATAACCAAAATTGGGTCACAATTAAGCCTGGTACAACGATCCCGCGTGTAAGTTGGATTCATACTGGTAAACGTGGCCGTCTGATCCTTAATCGTGGCTCTGAAACAATTCAATTTAAGCCAAATACTCTTGCCGCAATTGCCAAACAGAATAAAAGTGGTTCCAAAACTCTTGTGCGCCAACAATTTGGTAGCCTCTTGCTAGATGTAGAAACGCGTAAGCAAAAACATTTGAAAGTTGAAACCCCTTATCTGGCAGCAGTTGTTAAGGGAACGCGGTTTTCAGTTGTTGTTGGTGCTAAATCAACCAAGCTGAGTGTTGAGCGTGGTGTTGTGGAAGTGACGGATGAACGTCGCGGTCTTCAAACGGATGTTCGTTCAAGCCAAAGTGTCAAAGTTCTTGGTAATGCAAAATCTGCCATGCGTGTGGTTGGTAAAGGGCCAAAGGCTCAAATTAAAGGAGTGAAGACATCTGCGCCTAAGGTTCAGGCCGTATCGCGCCCCGGCGGCACACCTATCGCCGCCACTCCCGTTCAAAATACGAATGCAAGACAAAGCAACAACGCCAACAACATTGTTAACAGTAATTCCAACGGCAATAGTAATGGGAATTCGAACGGAAATTCCAACGGGAACAGCAGCAGCAATTCCAGTTCGAGCAATTCCAGTTCAAGTGGAAACAGCAACGGAAATTCTAATGGCAATTCCAACGGAAACAGTAATGGGAATAGCAACGGGAATAGCAACGGGAATAGCAACGGCAATTCCAATGGAAATGGTAATTCCTAAGCTAAGCCATGTGGAAACTTGCAAACCAACACTCTAAACTGAAAGATCTGCTTTGGCTGGTTCTGGCTCTGCTAACGGTTATTGGCCTGTCCAGATTTGAGCTTCTAACTGGTACTCAAAATACAATTACAGAAATGCGGGAAAAATATTCTCAGCGTAGTGCGTCTGGCGAACTTATCTTCATCGGGATTGATAAGGCGAGTATGGACCAGATTGGTGTCTGGCCGTGGCCGCGGGAAGTGCATGCGAGAATTATTGACCGGTTGATGGATGCAGGCGTGGAAGAGATAGGGGTCGATATTGACTTCAGTTCTGCATCATCACCTGAACAAGACACCATTTTTGCTGCGAGTTTAGAGCGTGCAGGTGGTGCGGTTATTCTGCCAATATTTGTTCAAGATCGCTCGACAAGCAGCGAGGATAATCGACTTTCAACCAACCGACCTTTGACTATTTTCGAACAGCATTCGTGGTTGGCCAGCGTTAATGTGAGCCCTGATAGTGATGGCTTTGTCAGGCGGTTTCCGTTGGGTCAAGTCGTGGATGGAGAATATGTTGCTTCCATGCCATCTGTTTTGGGCGGCGTGTTTGAGAAAACCAAGTCCAATGTCATTGTCAATTATTCCATATCGCCAAAAACTGTTCCAAAATTTTCTGTCGCAGACTTACTCAGCGGCAAAGTAAGTGTTGCAGAGTTAAAAGGCAGGACTGTTATGCTTGGCGCGCAAGCGGTGGAGCTTAGAGATAACTTTTCGACCCCCGTTCATGGCGTGTTGCCAGGTGCGATGATTCAAATTCTAGCCGCAGAAACCTTAGCCCAAGGATTGGAACCGAGTACTTTAAATTCGCTTTGGTTATTACTCTTGTCGGCAATAATCGTGTTTGGCGTGATACGGATTTTGCGTAAGTTTTCTAAATCCCGATCCATCATGTATCAATTGCTATTCTTTGTGAGCATAGCGCTGACAATGGAAGTTGCAGGGTTTTTTGTGTTCAAGCATTATACTTTGATTATACCAACAGCAGAGCTGAACACTTTTTTGTTGATTGTAGCTGTGATAACCAGTTTGCAGGAAATCAATGTTAACATATGGATGTTGTTGTTTGCCAACGCTGAGAATGAAAATACCCAGCAGATTCTAGAGCAAGTCATCACAGATAATGCCAATGGTATCCTGATTTTTAATGAGAGCGGCGCTATTTTAAAGGTCAATAATTATGCGCGTGGTCTGTTTGGTATAGGCTTAGATTTATCTGAAAGCGCATTGCATATCAGCCAATTTCCAAGAGACATTGAAGCCGATGTCAAAAAGGTGATTGATGGGCTTAAACATCAATCGATAAATACCCCGAAACAAAACCAAGTCGTGCTTGCCGCATCGGCAGATAATGCCAAATCATTAACTCTTGAATATTCGGTGACAGCGTCCAGCCTTCAACACGTTGTGACGAAAGCTGGCGGTGAAGAAAACGAGAATTTTATCGCCTGTGTTACCGTTGCAGATGTCACAACCCGAATTGAGCAAGAAAATAAACTCGCCTATTTAGCAAAATATGATGATTTGACTGGTGCACTTAGGCGGTCTGCATTTATTTTGGAACTCAAAGGGCTTTTTGATCAGCAGGCTGATAAAGTGCCATGTACGATATTTGCGATTAATCTGCACCGTTTTAAAACCATCAATGTCAGTCTTGGTCAAGATGTTGGCGATCAAGTCTTGAAGATGGTTGTTGATCGGGTCAACGCGCTGGGTGATGAAATTCTTGGAATTTGCCGATTGAGCGGCGATAGTTTTGCATTCTACATTCAAAAGAACTTGAGCCAATCTGACATTGTTCGTTTTTCTGAAAACCTCACGCTGTTGATCGGCCAACCCTTTATCATCGGAAAAGCGTCCGTGAAGGTGGGGTTGCGTGTGGGCATCACATCGAGTGATTTTTATGATCGTCCTGATGCAACACAAATGATCAAAGATGCTGAGATTGCATTAGACCAAGCGCGCCAAACCAGTGGTGGTGATGCTTTTGAGATATTTCACTCACAGCTATCTGACAAGCAAGAATACGCTCGTGCCGTTGAGAATAACTTGTGGCATGCGCTTGAGAAGAACGAGCTTTCAATTGCCTATCAGCCACAAATTGATATCGAAACAGATACACTGGTCGGTGTTGAAGCATTGGTGCGGTGGATCCACCCAGAACTTGGATTTATTTCGCCCGCCGAGTTTGTCGAAATATCGGAAGTAAACGGATATATTGATAAATTGGGATTTTGGGTTCTTAGTCAAGCCTGTGCCGATGCCTTGTATTTACCAAGCCATATAACGGTGGCGGTCAATGTGTCACCGCTACAGTTTATCAGATGTGACATCGTCCAGATGGTTAAAGATGCTTTGGCCCGATCTGGCCTGCCTGCATCCCGCTTGCACATTGAGATCACAGAAGTTGGATTCTTGGATGCCACAGAAGAGGTGGTGGCCAAATTGGAAGCATTGCGCGAGATGGGTATTTGTTTGGCACTCGATGATTTTGGTACTGGCTTTTCATCCCTTGGTTATTTTGTCAATTTCCCGATCAATAAAATTAAAGTTGATCAGATGTTTGTTCGAACGCTTGAGCGCGGATCTGATAATGAAGCGATTATCCGATCGGTTAAAGAGCTTAGCGATGGTCTTAATCTTAAGATGATTTGCGAAGGTGTTGAAACTGAAGAACAGCTTAATATCCTACGAGATATTGGGGTGCATGAAGGCCAAGGATATTTCTTTGGAAAGCCGCAACCTTTGCAGTCTATTATTCAACTGACACACGGTCCACAAAAAATCCGCGCTTAAATCGTGAGCTTGTTAAAAACAAAAATGTTCCCAAACTTGTCGCCTATCCAGTAGTTTTGGCATGCCGGGAGGTTGGGTTCGTTCGACGTTGAAATAGATTTTGAATGTTTTAAGTTGCCTTTGTTCTTCAGCGCTTTCGTTCCATATTCTACATAGATATCGACCATAATTAAGCGACATCAAATAAGGCCCATCTTCATAGGAACGGTCTTCCATGTTCGATAAGTATTTTCGCCATCGACCGCTGGTATATACTTTGGAAACGACATCTGGCTTGATGAATACAGGTGGCTCAAGGGTTTTATTATAGACATCAACAAGTGATCCATCTTTAAGTTCTCCAGTGATGATTGGCCATGGACTATCAAGCTCGGGGTAGGGCGCAAACATAGTCCAGTTTTGATATAATCCTAAAGATTGTCGTACTGATTTAAACTCTTGGGGTAAGGATAAACCAGCATTTGGTAGTGTGGAGATGTTTTGAACGGTTACAAACCCTAAGAAGATAACAGCTAAGGCTTGACTGGTTTTGGTTGGTGTGATGGATCTATTGTGAAATGGAAACCATCTGTTTGAAACTTTACTCAACGTGCTGCGATGATCAGCCACCCAATCATAACCGCGATCACCAATTTTATGGATAAAGCTCAGCCGCATTGGTTTTAAGAACAGTCGAAACAAGGGGGATTGGCTCACCAAGTCTGCCATAGCATTCCATTTTAAAGAATATTTCCCATCAATTTGTACGATCCAACTATTGTGGATCGCCATCAATTGGCGTGTGTCGTCTTGAATTTGTGCAGGTTTAATGTCGGCATGATCCAGCATTAAAAACACCCGCAAAAACCGAACCATTTTCAAACAAAATCCACAATCTTGGTCGTACCAAATAGTCAGTGGTCGCTGCTGTTTGGATTTGAGATATAATGCTAGTCTCTCCCAAACCCAACTTGGTAAAAAGAGCAGGTTCATGACGATTGAGATGAGTGGAAATAAACCAATCTCCAAAAACAAGAAGAAGCCGATATGCATGGTGACAAATGCAAGTAGGAACAACATCCGTAATTTGCGTTGGAAAATGGGTGAGAAAATAAGGATGGGGCCAATGAGTTCAAGGCCCCAAACATAATATGTCAAAGGTGTGAGCAATGCTTCGAACTGGCGAAACCACATGGCGAAAGGTGTTGCTAAATAATCAAGTTGAAGCGCAAAATAAACGGCGGTCCCATCCGGCACCCAGCGGGCATCTGTTTTTAGCAATGCGCTGAAAAAATACATCGACATGCCCTGGATTAAGATCGCAGCAGTCGCAAAACTTAAAAATCTATTTGAAATGTTATCACTGTTACGATTAAGCGCATTATCCAGCGAGTATTTGGCACCCAAGGGTAAGAACATCGCCCAAAACGTCATAAGAAGCATGAGATTGTCTTCACCAGACAGAATGAGCACGTTTCTGTTTTGTAACGACAACATGAGAAGCCAAGAGAGCACGACCATTATTTTTGTGTGCCATCCGATAAGTAAAAATATCGCGATGATGCCTGCTAACAAAAACAATGCCGCTTGAAATGGCATCGTCCCGTTGATTAAATGCAAGCTGACTGTACTAGGTGACAAATAATCGATCAGAACATTGCGTGGCAATACACCAAAATCGGTATAATGAGCTGTTAGATCATAGCTACGGGTCAATAAGTCTAATAAAATCGTAGAAGCCAGAAGAATTCGAAACAAAGCCAAAGTACGAAGATCGATGCCAAATATGTCGGTCAGCTTGTTCAAATTATACCGCATCGTAATATGCCCAAATGTGTTGTTTTTAAGTTGTGATTTGGTATAGCCCTACCAGAATCAATACCAATAGAGGTAGCAGGTTTTATTTGCTCTGAACATTGAGGCAAGATGTGTGCGGTCTATCCCCTTTACCCCTTAATGGCTGACAGCCCCAAAGAGGTTGTATCAATATGTGTGACAACCTGTCTCATACTGATATTTTGTGATATGAAGAATCAATTTTTACGTGCAAAATTTATTCGAAATAAAAGATACTTTAACATTTGATTTGACGGTTGAGTGGCAAGAGGGTCATAGAAATGATTAAGAAAATTGTTTTGGTAGATGTTGCTGATTTTTGACTTTTGCAAAGTTGTTGTAGGGAAAAAACTGTATGATAATGATGGTAATTATGACCAAATATAGAGGTTTGAATGAGATAAATATAACTTTTTTCTCTTTTCAATATTTAGTTTTGCATCGGCTCTGCTCGTTGAATTTGACCTGAAGCAAACATTTTTTCCAAATCTTATTTTTTATGTGACGTTTTTATGCGGCTTTTGTTGGCTGAGCATTTTTTGGTCATGCTATCTAATATTCAAACACAAAAACATTCATCTCCTTTTTGACAAACGAATTCAAGGTGTTTTTGAGGATAAGAAATATCTGAAGGCCTTGTTGTTTATCTTCTTCATAATGATGTCGTTACCAGTTTCTAAGATATTCCGAGGTGACCCTGAGCTAGTAAGAGTTTTTCTGGACGTTGTTGCATTGAATTTTGGTTTTATATTTTCAATTGATATCTTTTTTTATTTAAATCACCGCTTTCGTAAATCGCGTAAATACATCGGCCCTTGAGACCTATTCGTCAAGATGAGAGGTGTCGAGAAGGTGTAGTTTTCCTTGAAGTTTGAAATAGGCGCTACATAGGTCTGAGAATTTTTGCACTATGCGTCTTGGGTTAGATGCATCATAGCCCAGTGATAGGGACAAAGATGGCAAGTCGTCTGAAATTGGACGGGCTACAAGTTTTTGTCCCGCGTAGCTAGTTTCGGTTAAGGGCAGCATGTTCAAAACTGCGATCCCTTGTCCTGCACCTACTAAAGAGCGCACCATTTCGGTGGAGTTTGAAAATGCGATACTGGCAGGTTTTCGGACGTTTTTTTGAAAAAGCTTGTGGTAATAGTCTGCAACAACCGGGCGGTTTAAAACAATCAGATTGTATTCTGCGATATCCTCTAAGCTCACTGAGGTTTTTTTGATCAATGGATGCGCTTCACTCATAAGGCAATAGGCAGGTGCTTCGATCAAAACGTCAAAATCTATCTGAGGTAGCGCCCCATCTGAAACAAACAGAATAACGTCAAAGTCACCCGCTAGAAATCCCTCTTGAGCGCGGATGTTATCGCATTCTTCCAAATGGACTGTGATTTGGGATTCTGGACCCGTGAGAGAAGCCAAAATTGAAGGGAGAAAGGCTGGTGCAATCGGCGCATAATAGCCAATCCTTAAATCGCCCTTGAGCTGTTCCCGCATTGCAACGCCTTCAGCCATGACAGCATCATAATCTTCAATAAGCAGCGCAAATTTGCGGGTCATCTCCTTGCCGCTGGCGGTTGCCGTTATGCCGCGGGATCTGAACCGATTAACAAGTTTCAGTTGGAAGTGCGTTTCGACCTGATCTATCGCTGCCGATACGGCAGAAGCTGCAATGTTTAAGTCCTCTGCGGCTAGCGAAATGCTTCCATGCAACAATGCCGTATTGAAATAGCGTATCGCGCGTAATGAAATTGTCATCATACCTCTGATTATTCGATGTAGTTAATCTTTTTATTCTGTTTGTCATAGGAAGAATGATGTGTCAATTTTGGATATCTCATAATAGGAAGTATCCGATGTCAGAAGAACAACTGAAGGGGTGGAACCATCTACCTGAAACTCCGCTTAAGATTTCACCTGTATTTATGTGGCCGCCGAAGCCGATTGATATGTTTAAATGGATTTGGAACTCATGGTTCTTGATTTCTGAACGTCTGATCATCGTCGGTATCGCCTTTGTTTGTTACCAGTATTTTCAGCCATCTTTGGAAGAAACTAAGACATTTGAATTTAGCTGGGTCGCTCAGATGTATGCGCGGAATATCGTGCTGACATTGCTGGTTGCTGGGTCTTTGCACTTATGGTTTTATACCTACTCAGCGCAGGGCAAAAAGCTCAAATACGACCCGCGTCCGCTGATGGTCAATGGTAAGCAGTTTAGCTTAGGTGGTCAGGTTCGCGACAATATGTTTTGGACGCTCGGTACTGGCGTTCTTATCTGGACAGCTTATGAGGCGATCATGTTCTGGGCGATGGCAAATGATCATATGTCGATCATTACCTTTGAGGCGAGCCGTTTTGGGTTCGTTGCGATCTTTTTTCTTATCCCTTTATGGGAAAGCTTTTACTTCTATGTTGTGCACCGGATCATTCACATCCCGTTTCTATACAAACGCATTCACTACCTGCACCATCGCAATATCAATGTGGGTCCGTGGTCTGGCATGTCCCAACACCCGATTGAGCAAATGCTTTTCCTAGGGTCTATTTTTGTGCACATCCTTATCGGTGGGCACCCAGTCCATATTCTGTTCCACATACAATATTATTTCTTGACCGCGATCACAACGCATACAGGTTTTCAAGGTCTCGTGGTCAACGATAAAAACCGTCTTTCGCTTGGTACTTTCCACCACCAAATGCACCACCGTTACTTTGAGTGTAACTATGGCGGTCTTGAAGTCCCGTGGGATAAGTGGTTTGGTTCGTTTCACGACGGCACTGTCAAAGAGAATGAAAAAATGCAGGAACGCCGCAAAAGGATTATGGGCAAATGAAAAAATCACTAACTATCATGGACCTTCAGGCGCTCAAGGGTGAACGTCAGATTACCTTTGTTCAGGTTGCACGAGAAGAAGAGGCGCTTGCTGCTTCTGAGGCCGGAATAGATATGGTCGGCACAGCCTTTATTCCTGAGCGCGCTCATTTTGCCAAAGCCATTCCCTCAACTCATTTCCAATACGGATTGCCTTGGGGCAAATATGCAAGTGCCACTGAAGCCTTGCGTGATGCCATGGCGGCAATGGAAGCCGGAGCACAGTCAATATATTGCGGTATGTCTCCTGCGATCATCGAAGCCTTGGCCCGTGAAGAAGTGCCAGTGATTTGTCACATTGGTTTGGTGCCACCAAAAGCGACTTGGACCGGCGGCTTTAAAGCTGTGGGCAAAACAAAAGAGCAAGCGACCACGCTTTTCCGCAAAGTCAAAGACTTTGAAAACGCCGGCGCGTATGCGGTGGAGATAGAGGTCGTGCCAGCTGCATTGGCCAAGGCGATAACTGATCGCACGTCGATGCTGACAATTTCCTTAGGGTCTGGGCGCGAATGCGATGTGCAATATCTCTTCTCAGCCGATCTTTTGGGCGAAAACAGAGGTCGCCTTCCTCGTCATGCCAAAGCCTATCGCAATTTTGCAGGCGAAAGAGATCGTTTGCAAACCGAACGTATTGCTGCCTATCGCGAATATTTAACTGATGTAAGTACTGGTGCGTTCCCTGCGGATTCAAACAGTGTTGCTATGGATGATGCTGTGCTGAAAGACGTGCTGGACGGTTTGGACAAAACTTGACGATGACTAGCATCGCAGCAGAATATCCCATTGTTGTTATTTGGGCAGGTCAGGCGGGGTTTGAGCTTTGCGCCAAGCTTCGTTTGCTTGGTGTCAAAGAGCCCATCGCTCTCATCGGTGATGAAGATGCGCCGCCTTATCAGCGTCCACCATTGTCTAAGGCTTATCTCTTAGGTGATCTGGAATTGGAACGGCTTTTTTTCCGGCCCCGCTCTTTTTATGAGGTCGAGAATATTGATCTGCGCACCGGATGCAGTTGCACTTTGGTTGATAGGGACAGGAAAACTATCACGCTTAGCGATGGTTCAGTACTGGGGTATCAAACCCTTGTTTTCGCAACGGGCGCTGCACCAATACGCCTACCTGATGCGATTGGTGGTGATCTTAAAAAAGTCCACTATGTTCGCACGCTTAAAGATGCTGACGCGATAGCTGAAGATTTCAAGCCAGGTAAACACGCACTCATCATTGGGGGCGGGTATATTGGTTTGGAAGCGGCGGCCGTTGCCTCTGGGCTTGGTATGAAGGTGACCCTTGTTGAAGCCACTGATCGTATCCTTGCGCGTGTGGCTGCACCCGAAACATCGACGTTTTTCTGCAATTTGCACACAAGTCATGGCGTAGATCTACGCGAAGGTGTGAAGCTTATTCGGTTAATTGGAGAAGAAGGTTCTGTAACTGGAGCTGTTTTATCTGATGGTACAGAGCTTAAGCTTGATGTTGCTGTGGTGGGTATTGGGATAAGACCAAATCAGAAGTTGGCAGAGACCGCAGGGCTGGAATGCGAAAACGGCATCAAAGTGGATGCACTGTTACGAAGCTCTGACCCCAATGTTTTTGCCATTGGCGATTGCGCGTCATTTCCTTATGGGGATGCGCGTATCCGGCTGGAAAGTGTTGGTAACGCCATTGACCAAGCTCAGACCGTTGCAAATGTCATTGCTGGGAAAGCCAGCTCTTATGCGGCAAAGCCATGGTTTTGGTCTGATCAGTATGATGTGAAGCTGCAAATTGTCGGACTTTCCACAGGTTATGATTGGATTGTCACGCGCGGTCATTCCAGAGGTCCACTGTCGTATTGGTATTACGCTGATGACAAGCTGCTAGCTGTGGATGCGATCAATGATCCGCGTGCCTATATGGTCGCAAAGAGATTGATTGAGAATGGAAAGACAGCAGACCCAGAAATTGTTGCCGATATCGGGTCTGATTTTAAAACGCTTTTGAACAAGGGATAATTGATAGTGGCAAAAGTTACTTTTACCGAACATACTGGAAATCAAATCATAGCTGATGTGTCTGTTGGTCAAACGCTTATGGAAGCTGCGCGTGATAACAATGTGGCTGGTGTTGTTGCCGAATGCAGCGGGGCATGTGCTTGTGCGACCTGCCATGTTTATATTCACTCTGATTGGGTTTCCAAGCTGCCTTCTATAGGACAAGCTGAAAGCGATATGCTGGAGTTTAGTCTTGACCAAGACCCAAATCGGTCGCGTTTATCTTGCCAAGTTATCATGACTGAAGCGCTGGATGGCTTAATCGTGGACGTGCCTGAAGACCAAATGTAACATCACGACTGACTGCTATGTAGTTGGAGGGTGTGCTTTAAAAACCTTGATCACCCAACACCCCTGAAGAGGCATTGGGTGATGATTTTAGTTGTTACCTATCGCGCAATTATAAACTTGCGACAGGGCCAAAAAAGCTCAGCTAGGTCGTTTTGTTTGTTGGAACAGCCCAATACAGCACGACTGTCATTGCGATATAGGTAAATATAATCATCGGAATTGTGGTGTTAAACCCAAGATCAAATGCTGGTAGGCTTAGCAAATCGCGAAACGATACGGTGGCTATCGATAGCATGAACAAAATTCCATAGATGAACACTGCTATAATAGAGACGCGTTTTTTTCGGGAACGGACCACACCAGCTTTGGCTTCTTCACGGAAGTAATACACAAGTGCCGCAATAATGAAGACGGCCTCGATTAGGATCGCAAGATAAGTGTTCTTTGCATAAAGCCCCAATCCAAACTCATGGGTGTCAGCGCCAAAAATATTGTGTGCGTGGCCTGAAAAGAAATCCAAAACAATGTGCCCAACAAATAGGGCTAATGCGACGAGACCAATTGTCGTGCTTTTAAACATAAATTTCCCAATGAGGAAAACAATGATCGCCCAGAAGAATTGGGGTACGAGATGATGACTATACATCATTGAGACTGACATATTGCTCATCGTTGCATCAAAGACATCGTTAGGTGTTGTTGGTTCAAGACCTAAATAGTGGAAGATAAACCAAAACAAGTCTTGGAACTGAGATACGATAAGAAAGAACAGCAAGGTTCCTTTGGGGAATTTTTGATGCGCTATAAGCGCTGTAGCATAATGTCCTGCTATCATGGTCTGTTTTCCTGTGAGTTAGTTTTATGTCGATGAGGGCCTTGAAATTGATGGGGTGGCGCTATGACGATATATTCTGTAACTAGCAGTAGGTCATGTAATAATCAATCTTTAAATACCAATGAGTACGAAAATGTTAACGCAGAATGATCCCCCACGACGCGGACGACCAAAAACACTGGATCGTGACCATGTCTTGAAAATTGCGTTGATGAGCTACTGGACTGATGGACCGACAAGTGTTGCAATTCATCAGATTTGCCGATTAGCGGAGGTTTCAAAACCTAGCCTTTATCGTGAGTTTGGCAGTGATGATGGTCTCAAAGATGCAGCTCTCGACCTTTATCGCAGCATGGTACTTGTACCATTTTATGGAGTTCTTACTCAAGATAATACTTTTTCTGAGGGCGTTGAAGCGCTCATTGCATTTACCGTTCAAGACAGACAATCACTCGGTATCCCAAACGGTTGTCTGCAAGTGGCTATGCGTGCGCAAAAAACCGAACTTGGCGAGATCACACGTCATAAGGTTGATCTTCTGCGCGGTGAGACACTTGCGAACTATGAGACTTGGATTGAGCGAGCCAAGTCAAAGGGTGAATTCAAACCCGATATTTCGACCAAGGCTGCGGCCCTTTTTTGTGATGCGCAAAATGGCAGTGCGATGCGCATGCAAAATGAAGGTGTCTCAAATGACATTATTGAACAGACGATGAAGCTCGCATTTTCTGCACTGCTTTAAGACTTCATTTGCGGTAAACTATCGAGGATTGTAAGGCGTTTCATCTTTGGTTTGTTAAAGCGTTCTGCGATGCAGAATTGTGCGTAACCATGCACAGCGCTCCAAATAAACATTTGAGCTCGCGTCAGTCTCAATGGCTACTTTTAAAGGGGTAGGCATGTGTAATTATGTTGTCGTACCTTGTACAAAGGTCACTTCGACATCGCCATTAAAGACAACATCTCTTTCATTGATAATATCAAGAATAGCGTTTGCTGCGGCTTCGCCAATAGCGCGTCTTGCGACATTGAGCGTTGTGAGCTTTGTCATCACCGTTTGGCCGATAGATGTGCCATTAAAGCCTGCGGCGGAGATTTTATCTGGTACTGAAATTCCGCTTTCATACAGCCAAGACAACCCACCCAGAGCCATGGAATCATTGAGGTAGAAAATGGCGTCAGTATCAGGGTGTTTCTCAATAAGATTTCGAGTTAAAACTTCACCCGTTTCGGATTGGCGAGGAAGATCTTCACAGCTTTCGACTGCAAGTTCTAATCCTGCCGATAACACCTTATTGCGAAATCCCTCAAAACGTAGCTTTGCACATAGGTCGATATCGAGTTCTGAACCGATATAAGCAATATTCTTTTTGCCCCGCTCCAAAAAATGTATTGCCATAAGTTGGCCTGCATCAAAATGTGAAAGACCAATGTTCATCTCGCCAATGGTGTCATTTTTATCCCAAAGAGTGATTAGCGGGCAACGTCTATTGTTCAGTAAATCAATTGTTTCTTTGCTGCGGTTAATTCCACTAGATATGATTAAGCCTGCGGGTTGAAGAGATAAGATTGTCGAGAGTGTTTCGTATTCAATTTTGGGATCGAACAGTGTTTCACCAATTAAAGTATTAAAGTTTTGCGGGCGTATGACGCTGTTAATGCCGCTTAGAATTTCGGCAAACACCGTGTCAGATGCTGAAGGGATAATAACCGCAACCATGGAGCTTTTTTGAGAGCTAAGCAGGCCGGCAATTGAGTTTTTTACATAGCCCAAATCATCGACAGCTTTGAGAATTTTATCTCGTGTATTTGTTGAAATGCTCCCCGTATTGCGGAGCACTTTCGACACCGTCATTTTGCTCACACCTGCGCGCTCGGCGACTTCGGTCAGTGTTACTTTTGGTTTATCAAAATGTTTTTTCATGACTAGGTTCAGTCTATTTCAATAAAAACTGAAAGAATCAACGTTGAATCTCTTGCTTTTAGCTATTTGTTGCACTAGGTTATCGATAACCTTATACGAAAACAACAGATAGACAAGCATTACTTCGATGAATTATTTGAAACGACGAACAGAGATGCTTTGGCATTTCATTGATTATTGTATTGCTGTTCTTATGGCGATGATGGTCATTTTGGTGTTTACCAATGTTGTTCTACGCTATGGATTTTCCTCTGGATTGCGGCCATCAGTGGAGCTGTCTCGTCTTGGGTTTGTATGGATTGTCATGCTTGGCGCTGCTGTCGTTCTTAAACGAAAAGAGCATCTGGCAATAACAGAAATTTCGGAAACTCTGTTCCCTAAATTTGTGCCAATCTTGCGCCGTATTTCATTACTGGTGATCTTAGTATCTGTCTCCATGCTGTGTTGGGGCGCGACCAAACAGGCGATCGCAAATTGGAACAATTTCTCTCAACTTACGGGCCTGCCAAAAGGTCTTTTATATGTGCCAGACGCTATTTCAGGCTTTCTTATGTTTTTCATTGCCATCTATCAGTTTTTTGAATCCGACCAATCCCATAATGGTGATAGTCCATCCAAAGTGGAGAGCCACCTATGACATTAGCTCTTTTTCTTGGGGTTTTGTTGGGCGGTATATTTATCGGCATACCTGTTGTGTTTTCGCTGCTTTTAAGCAACCATGGCGCTTATGGTTTATATGGATATCTTCAGCTCTGATATCTTATCACAATCACTGATTAATGGTGTGAACAGCTTCCCGCTTTTGGCAATTCCATTCTTTATGATCGCAGGTGAAGTTATGTCATCTGGTGGTCTGGCAAAGCGTATTGTTCGTTTGGCCACAACATTGCTTGGACACCGCAAAGGTGGGCTTGGCTATGTGGTGATTTTTACATCTGTTCTACTGGCAGGGTTGTCAGGTTCTGCTGTTGCTGATGCAGCGGCATTATCTGCCATGTTGTTCCCTATGATGGCAAAAGCTAATTACCCTCACGGACGTTCTGCGGGTTTGCTTGCGTCTGGCGGTATTATTGCCCCTGTCATTCCACCATCACTTCCGCTCATTTTGATCGGTGTTGCAGGCAATATCTCCATCGCCAAACTATTTATTGCTGGCATTGTTCCGGGCCTTATGATGGGTGCAACGCTTGTGTTTGTGTGGAGCCTTCTTGTTCGTAATGAAGATCTAGAGGTCGCCGAACCTGCACCATTGTCAGAGCGTCTTTCTGCTCTTAAAGGTGCATTCTTTGCCTTATTGCTGCCGATTATCATTATTGGCGGCATTCGGTTTGGTATTTTCACACCGACCGAAGCTGCCGTTGTTGCTGTGGTTTATGCGATTTTTATTTCGGCCTTTGTTTATCGTGAATTCAATGTCAAAGAATTGATTGCTTTGCTTGTGCGTGCCGGACGCGCAACGGCCATGGTTATGTTTTTGGTTGGGTGCGCAATGGTGGCCGCTTAGGTTATCACGGTGGCGCAGCTCCCGCAACAATTGGTAGTTTTGCTGGGGCCGCTTGTCGAAAACCCGCGCATGCTGATGGCAACGATTATGCTTATTGTGTTCATGGTTGGAATGGTTATGGATTTGGGTCCATCTGTTCTTATTCTCGCGCCACTCTTTATGCCGGTTATCAAAACCGCTGGTATTGATCCGGTTTATTTCGGCGTCATGTTTATTATCAACGCATCCATTGGTTTGATCACGCCACCTGTGGGCAACGTTCTTAACGTTGTTTGCGGTGTGTCGCGGGTCTCAATGTCCGATGCCGTGAAAGGCGTTTGGCCCTTTGTTATTGCCTATATTATTTTGCTTGGAATATTCGTCGCATTTCCAAGCATTATTATCATCCCGATGAACTTCCTCATCGGGTCGTAGAAGGAGGAAAAAATGAAAGCGATTTTTAAAACTCTAGTGGTTGCATCAGCCTTGATGGCTTCAGCTACCCTTGCCAATGCTGAAACAGTGCTCAAATTTGGTCACCCGGCACCGGATGGCGATCTTACAAATAAGATGGCTATGATGTTCGCTGAAGATGTGAAAAGTGGAACCAATGGTTCTGTGACTGTTCAGGTTTTCCCTAATGGACAACTTGGTACGGATGAGCAACTTATTGATGGTGTTCGTTCGGGCATTTTGGATTTCACTTTGTCAGGCTTGAATAACTTCACTGGCATGATCCCAAAAGCAGGCGCATTCTCATTGCCATTCATGTTCCCAACACGGGAAGTGGCTTACAAAGTTCTTGA
Organism: uncultured Rhizobiaceae bacterium; assembly: GCA_963974325.1. Lineage (GTDB taxonomy): Bacteria > Pseudomonadota > Alphaproteobacteria > Rhizobiales > Rhizobiaceae > Lentilitoribacter. The sequence continues at coordinate 800 of CAXBCW010000076.1, read as the reverse complement.
TGGAGACGTAGGGCAGGGCGTTTTAAAAGATCTTGAAGCGTTTAACATCAAAGGTCTTGAGTTTCCTGAAAATGGATATCGCAATATTTCAAACAATAAAGGTCCTGTGAGAACGCCTGCTGAGCTTTATACAGCTTTGGAAACTGGTGTTGTGGATGCACAAGATCACCCAATCTGGGTTGTTGAAGCCTTCAAGTTCTATGAGGTGCAAAAATACCTTAGCCTGTCACAACATGCATTTTCAGCGCTTACTCTTGCGATGAACTTGGACACATTTAATAAGTTGACGGCAGATGAGCAAAAAGTTGTTCTGGATGCTGCTGCAAAAGCTGTTGCGTTTCAACGGACTGAAAACCGTGCTGCTGAAGAAAAGCAAATTGCATTTTTTGAAAGCCAAGGCATGGAAGTCAATCGCGATGTAGATGGCGATGCATTCCAAAAAGCTGCAGCCCCTGTTTGGGAAAGCTTTAAAGAGGAGAATGGCGAAGAAATCATCAACGCTATCCTTGCTGCATCTAAATAAGAATACCCCCAAGACTGAGAAAGGCAGCCTTATTGGCTGCCTTTTTTATGCGCTTTTGAAACGTAAGAGGTGGCTTTACCAAAGCCGATAAAAATCTGCTCATTTTAAGATTTACGATCTATTTTTATGAAACGGCTAAACTATTGGAATATATTCATATATAGTCATTGAAGTTTTTAACTCAGATCAAATCGGATGATATGAATATGGATATAATGAATCTAGCTAGGGTCAGGACCTATTAAAAGCAGGGATTCCCAAGATGCCTAATTTATGA
>CAXBCW010000075.1:0-16758 GCA_963974325.1 uncultured Rhizobiaceae bacterium | reverse complement strand
GTTGGGAATTTCACGTCATTCTTGCGAGTCTGTTGTTTGAGGTTTCTTGATCTTCAGTTGCTCGGTCTAATCCCAACTGAGTCTCACGTTAAACTGTCTCAACTTCCAGCCAATGATATTTTGTCACTAGAGAGCATTGAGCGGGCTAGAGCCAATCCAGGATTGACATAGTAGGATGTTTCGAACGCCAAACCCTATCGCACATTTGAGCCTTGCTTAGTAGCAACATTCTTACCCTTAGATGAATTTCCGCAAACCAGACATTCGCTCTAATGCGAAAACACGTTACTTCGGGCTCACTGCTGCCATACGGTGCTAAATTTTCTTAGCGTACGATTCCGCCCCTATATGCAACAGACCCCTTTTTGACTGGCTTCCCTAGCTGAGCGCGCATATATTCGATATTATAGAAACAGACATTCGCTAAAGAAATGCACATGTTAGATATGACAATTCCAGAGATAACCAACGTCGTAATCGCGATTGGAACTTTTTCCGCCGCAGTCGCGGCACTCTTCGCCGCTCGAATGAGTGCCAAACAAGTTCGTTTCCAATTTGAACCAAGACTTCGAATTTCTGACAAACAATTTCAGTTTCGAGTTCATAAAGATATTTTGGAGGAAATCTGGTGGTCTCCAACCACGGAGGATGGGCGCATAGTAAACGGGGGTAGTACGGACTACTGTTTCCGTCTTGAGAACATCGGAGCTGGCGCGGCTACTGACATATTAGTTGCACTAAAATATGATTATTCGAAGATTTTTGGAACCGCGCAGGAAAAACTGACCAAAAATGCCCCCGAGCTTGAAATGTCTATGGATAATTGGGGGATAAACATCAAAAAAGAAGGACGTATTTTAGGAGGTTTCCGTGTTCCGGACGAGTGCCGAACGCATATTGACTACTTACCTCCCGCAGGACGGGAGGCGCCGTTTGAAGGATATGCAGAAAAATACGCAGAGGTCGTCAACCACCTTTCCTGTTTCCCTCATGGCATCGATATGATCAGCGTCGGCAAAGTCGATGAAGGCATGGCGATCTGGAATGAATGCTGGGATGAAAACCTTATCTCGCGCCTAAACTTCGTGACTGCCTCAATTGTTTGTCCTGGAGTGACTTGTACATTTCTATCTCCTGAACAAACAGAATTTACAGGTCCAGCTATGCGCGCTGCTCTGGCAGGAAATGGCTTCCAGATGCTCAAGTTTAAATCCACCCATCACCAGCTTGATACACTGAAAGTAAAATTTGATGGTCCGAAAAACGCAACAGTTGCTGGCATGATCACAGCCACGCACTTTAGCGATCACCAAGGCCCAGAAACACACTATATTCACTGGACAGGAACTTTGGTTGATACAGCAAAAGGCTGGCGGATCACAGAAGAAGATTTGTCGACCGTTGGTCACAGCGTATTGCCGAAAGCTGCTGAGTAGAACCAATAACAGTATCTCTGCTAAAACACGTGTGGGGTGTTATGTACCCCTCACATCTATCTCAAGTGATCACTTAAGTAATTTTTAATCAGGCAAGCATGAACTTATGTATAATCGAATTTTCCCACTTTATTTGATTGCGTTGATTGCAATCACATCGTCAGCATTGGCTAAAGACATGCGCCTGCCTTCACGTCAAACACCAATACCTCAGACCACCGATGGCGTGCCTCACATGCAAATCGATATTGATGTGGTTCCAGAGCTTGCAGAAATGTTGTTGCAACGGGTCGCTCAGTTTCCCGGGGTTAGTCTTGGAGAAACGCGGATATCAATGCCAGGCGTGGTCGGGTTTCAGTTCGATGAAGGTGTGCCGCTTGCCCGTCCAGACGTAATTGTTGGTGGCCGCGAATTTGCGCATCTGCACGCGGATGGCAGTTTACATGCCTCGCTAGAACCAGCACTTGCTCATTCCGCTATAGATGCAGGCTGGGCTGTTGCGCATCCTTGGGCGATGCAACGGACCGGTTGGGAAGGTTTCGTTATGATTTTCACGCCCACAACCGAAAGCGAGCTTGAAGTCGTCACCGAGCTTGTCGAAAGCTCTTACAGTTTTATCACAGGTCGCACTTTGACCAACTAAACCTCAGCACAAATTATACCATTCAATGAAAGGCCATAACATGACCAAATCCGCACCAATCATTGCCGCAAAGCACCCTGTCAAAGTCGATCTAGTAGTGGGAAAAGATTATTATTGGTGCCGGTGTGGCATGTCTAAAAGCCAGCCATTTTGCGACGGATCCCATACAGGAACTGACATAACGCCGCTCAAGTTCAAAGCCGAAACCACAGGCAGTGCTGCATTATGCCAGTGTAAGGCAACTGGGGCTGGCCCATATTGTGATGGGACACACGCTAGCCTTGGCGATTTGGCGGTTGGCGATCTGTCCCCGAAGCCGAAAACGGACATCCCTACAGCTAACCCTACGCCAGAGGAACCGACGGTTGCGCGTATTCATGCGCTGGCGCGTGACGGACTGTCAAAAATGGGTCACCACGGTGAGATGGGTTCAATGGGGGTCCCACGCAAAGATCTGCCCCATTGGGATGATATTCAGGTATTACCCGCTCAGATGGCACGCAAACCATTACTGGATGAGGTTCCGGTTGCGACGTCCGTGACCATTGGCCCACGTGCAGCCAAGCCCTTGCAACTGGATATCCCACTCTTCGTGTCAGACATGAGTTATGGTGCCTTGTCTGAAGAAGCGAAAACCGCATTGTCGCGCGGCGCACAGATGGCAGGCACGGGAATTTGTTCCGGTGAAGGTGGTATGTTGCCTGAAGAACAGGCCGAGAATAGTCGCTATTTCTATGAATTGGCATCGGCTCGATTTGGCTGGAACATTGATTTGGTCGAACGTGTTCAAGCGTTCCACTTCAAAGGTGGACAAGGTGCCAAAACCGGCACTGGCGGGCATCTGCCAGGTGACAAAGTTCAAGGCAAGATTGCTGAGGTTCGTGGATTGGAACCCGGCCAAGCGGCAATATCGCCGTCCACCTTCGCGGATCTCGAAACGCCCTCAGATTTCAAACGCATTGCTGATCAAGTACGCGAAAGGTCAGGCGGCATTCCCATTGGGTTCAAATTATCAGCGAACCACATTGAGGACGATATCGACTTTGCTCTTGAGGCGAGCGCCGACTACATCATCCTTGATGGACGCGGCGGCGGAACCGGAGCCGCGCCATTGATTTTCCGCGACCATATCTCGGTCCCGACTATACCCGCGCTTGCGCGTGCCCGGGCTCATCTAGATCTTAAAACAGGTCGTGAAGTCACGCTCGTCATAACGGGCGGTCTACGTGTCGCCGAAGACTTCGTGAAGGCCATGGCAATGGGTGCTGATGCAGTTGCGGTCAGCAATTCTGCCATGCAAGCCGTCGGTTGCATCGCTGCACGGATGTGTAATTCCAACAATTGCCCGGTTGGTGTTGCGACCCAAAAACCAGAGCTTCGCAAACGTCTAGATGTGCAGGTGGGTGCTGAACGTTTGTCACGTTATTTTGGGGCCAGTGTCGAGCTGATGCAAGTGCTTGCCCGAGCATGTGGCCATGCGTCGTTGAGTGATATGAACATGCGTGATGTCACAACTTGGAAACGAGAAATGGCAGATCTAAGCGGCGTACGGTTTGGGGGCGTCAAACGCTGAACGCACCAAGCCGATAGCGGACGGCAATTACTTTGACAGAAAACCCAATCTCCAAAGCTGCCGTTCGATGTGCTGCAACAATTCTGTAAAGAGGGCTCACTGCAGCCATTTGATAGTTCTGATTTATCGTAACTTAAGGATATCCGCTGTCGAGTTGGAAGCAGAATATTAGTTCTGAATATTAACCGACCGAATTGTGCCAAAAGCACAGCTAGTCTTGCAGTTTGTGTGAGATATTATAACTAGGAATTTTCATAGTAGGAAATCATCTAGCGCAACGTTGCGGCTATATTCCCCCCGTCCACAGTCGCAACATTACCAGTCGTTTTTCGCGCTAGCGCCTGTGATAAAAATACTTCAGCTACATCGCGGGCGGTGACTTCCTGCCCAAGAAGATTTCCGCTCATATAATCATCAACACTCAAATCTCTGGCTGACGAACGACTTGCGATCATATCGTCATCTAAAAGGCCTGATCTGATACGGTCGGCATTGACTGCATTGGCCCGCACACCAATTGATCCATATTCCAAAGCATATTGACGAGACAAAAATAAGGTTGCAGCTTTTGGCAATCCGTATGCTCCAAAATTAGCTCCGGGATTTATAGCCTGTTTGGACGTATTATAAAGCAGACATCCACCAGTGCTCTGAGCTTTAAAAATACCTATAGCTGCTTGAGAAACGCTCTGATGACCAAAAAAGTTCAACTCAAAACTCTTGCGTAAAACATCATCGTCTAGATCGCCAATAGCTCCCTCCCATGCGGCCCCCGCATTGGACACCACTATATCCAACCCACCGTATTGTTTTATTGTTGCGTTAAATGACTGCTCGATACTCGCCCGATTTGTCACATCGCATCCCACACCTAAATGGCCAGAACCTAGCGATGATGCCACTTTCTCTGCTGCTGCTAAGTCAAGATCTGCTACAACAATTTGTGCGCCTTGTTCCGCAAACACCTGACATGTCGCAGCGCCTATTGCCCCTGCCCCACCAGTCACCATAACGACCTGTCCGTCTAGAGCCTTCTTTTTGGTAGTCGCAAGTTTTGCTTGCTCAAGAGACCAATATTCAAGTTTGAATAGCTCTGCCATATCCACTGGTTTAAAAGCGCCATGTGCTTCCGCAGCCGTCACAGTCTCGACAAATGTCTCGCCAACATCGGCAGCAATTTTTGCTGCCTTATAGGTATTTCCAATACCAATCATACCAACACCAGGAACGAACGCTAAACGCGGCATGGGATCGAGCATAGAGCGAGAGACATCATCTAAATTGTCATTTTTGTTAAAATATTCAGTGTAGTCAGCAACAAAGGATTTAACTGCCGCTTGCACCTCCGATTTGAACGCATCAAGTTTACCCTCTTCGGGTGCGGGTAAGATGACTGGTTTATGTTTTATCCGAATTGAAAGGTCTGGCGTTGGCATACCTCTTGTCGCAAATTCACTGATATCCGCAGCATCGACAAAATTCATGATGTCATCATCCGACCTGTGATCACAAATAAACCTTTGGTAATCGCCATCACCCGTCGCATGCGCAACAGCGCCTCGTACGACAGGAAGCACATCTTCTAGTGCCGCAATATTTTTGGGTAAAGCACGTTTGGTAAACGATGTAATCTTCCTGTTTTTCTCAACGTATTCCTCAGCTTTAGTTACCGCATCAATCATCAGATCGTAGGCGTCTTTTGCGTCTTCTGCGAAGGTAAAAATACCGTGTTTATCTAGGATGAGACCGTCAACATCAGGATTACTTTCATAAACTTCTGCTGCTTTTTTTGCCAAACCAAAACCAGGCATAATATATGGAACAAACCCAAATCTATCGCCGAACACCTCTTTTGCTAAATCAAAAGAATTTTCCTGATCTATAATTGCAAGAACGCCGGTTGAATGAGTGTGGTCTACAAATTTATGTGGAATAAATGCATGCAACAAAGCTTCAACTGATGGGTTTGGGGAACCAGAATTGATAAGATTTGACCGTTGCAGCTCAACCATCATTTCACCAGACAGCTCAGAAAAATGCCGTGTACGCAAAAGCGGCTCTAACTTTACCGCGGGCAATCCTGCTGGCTCTATTATACCCATATCCCAACCACTACCCTTGACACAAAGCACATACCACTCTTGCCCACCAATATCATTTGCAGTGGTTTTAACTGATGTATTCCCGCCGCCGTGAAGCACCAATTGCGGAACAAGTCCTAGTAGTCTTGTTGTATAAACTCGTAATGCCAGATCTTCATTCACGCCGTCTTTAGCGAGTTCATTAACAAGTGCTTGAGCGTCACTGTCGATCCAATTATTTAACATGCTATTCTTTCATTATTTCAATGTATTTTTGAATGGCAGTCTAAACTACCAAATTAATCTGCAATGCAATTTGAGATGTGATTTGCAAAATGCATTACTCGTTGGCAACTCTTTCAAGCAACATTTTTGCCGTGTCATCACAAGTTGCGAGATGGGTTGCATATCCGCCTTTTATAGCCGCCAAGATTGGTGCAACGCGCGTTTGCCCTGATCCAACTAGCAATCCCATTTCCTTACCCTTCATCTGATCCAGAGTAATTCCAATCATGCGTTCTTCAACACTTGTAGGTATATGGTTTCCATCCTCATCAATGAGACGACCACAGATAACACCTGCCACACCTCGTTCTTTATAAATGTCCAACTGCTCCAAATCCATAAGACCTGTTTTTAAAATATGGCTATCTTCATTGCAAGTTCCGCATGCGAATATTGTCTTGTTGCAATTCATAACAGCGGACATCTGCTCCATAATAACGGGTTCAGCTAAAAGCCTATGCGCAAGCTCTTTGTCAGATAATAAAAGTGGAACATGAAGATTAACGCAGGTTGCAGAAAACTGCCTCGCAAGCATCGCAGAGCATATCTCTGCAGAAAAACCTTTTGCTGCCGGGTATGAACCAACCAATTGAACAACCTCTAAATCGTCAATAGTTTGGCGCGAGGCGGCTTCCGATACCTGAAATATGGTTTCTCCCCAAGCAACACCAAGCCGATCACCTTTTTGGAGAAGATGAGGCAGCCAATCGGCAGCCATTTTAGCAACGCGCTCTTCCGTTGATCCGCCTGCAGATGGCACAATGCTAACTTGTTTTAACCCGAAGGTTTCAGCGACCTTCTGAGACAATTGATGGTCAGTAAAAATACTTGGATCAAGCGAAACACGAATGTAGCCACGCTTACGCGCCTCAGACAAATAATTAACGACAGACGCCCGTGAAATTTCTAATTTCGCAGCTATTTCATTCTGATTTAGACCTTCATGATAATAAGACCATGTAGCATCGAGTATTGCTCTCTCTTGCCGATCAAGTCGGATTTCATCTGTTGAGCGCTGTTTACTTTCAGGCAATTCCATACCTCACTTTTATCTATTAGGCTGTTCGCTTTATTTCAGACAATTCAGGAAACATAGCAGCGAGCCCTTCTGCCGATGCCTCGCTGACACCCCTTTCAGTAATTAGCCCCGTAACAAGGTGATTTGGCGTCACATCAAATGCTGGGTTTCCACCTGGCGTACCGACAGGTGATACCTGCACAACACCTATACTGCCGTCTGGCAATAGGCCTTGTACATGCGTTGTCTCTTGCGCGCTGCGCTCTTCAATTGGTATTTCTGCAATGCCATCTGCAATTGTCCAATCTATCGTGGGCGAAGGCAATGCAACATAGAATGGCACATTATTATCTTTAGCCGAAAGTGCTTTCAGATATGTGCCAATTTTATTGCAAACATCTCCACGACTTGTTGTTCTATCTGTTCCAACAATCACCATATCTACCATGCCATGTTGCATGAGATGACCGCCAGCATTATCAACGATATAAGTGTGCGGGACACCATGACTTAGCAACTCCCAAGATGTTAAAGCACCCTGATTACGAGGCCGCGTCTCATCAACCCACACATGAATTGGAATTCCGGCATCATGGGCATGGAACATTGGGCTTGTCGCCGTCCCCCAATCAACTGTCGCCAGCCAACCAGCATTACAATGCGTGAGAATATTTACAGATTCTCCGGGTTTCTTTTTGGCAGCTATTTCGCAAATTATAGCAAGCCCATTTTGGCCGATTTGAGCGTTAATCTCAACATCTTCATCCGCGATAAAATGAGCAAGTTGCAATGCAGCTTCCGCGCGTTCACTTTCGGGCAGTGGCAACATAGCTTCTTTGCATCGGTTCAACGCCCAACGTAAATTGATAGCCGTTGGCCGCGTTTCATGAAAATAAGACCAAGCCTTATCAAGATGATTATTAGATGGGTCAATTTTCATAGCAAGCGCCATAGCGTAGGCAGCAGTTGCACCAATTAAAGGAGCGCCGCGAACACGCATTTCGACAATTGCATTCGCAAATTCGTCCATAGTCTGGACTGTATCAACTCTAAAGTCATGTGGCAGCCAACGCTGATCAATGATCTCTAAAACACTTTTTTCTGAATTCCACCAAAGCGACCGATAGTGCTTACCGTCTACTTTCATAGATATTCTCCTTCGTTAAATCGCTCTGCCATCGATGCAAGAGACGTAATATCTTTAATATGTTCAGAATTTAAAATGAGCTCGGCACCCATCGCAATATTCCGTGCTTCAAGCGGTGCTCTAACAGCTGTATCTTCAATAGCCTCGAAATCAGCATTATGAGCGAGAGAAAGAACGCGCCTATGCATCTCAATACCGCAAAATGAAAGTGCATCATTCATAATGTGCTCAAGCATAGAGCGACATGCATCTTCCGATGAATGTCCCTGATCTTCAAAAAGGGATTTTGGATAAAGCATACCCGTTCGCTCGGTAGCCCATAAATGTTTGAATTCAGCATTGAAGTGTTCAAATATCTCAACAATCGTATTTAGTATCCAACTTTGGTAGCTGGCTAACTCTGCCTCACTGCGATGACCGGGTTGACTAAAATAGGCCATCAAAAAATTCGCAGTTAGCATACCAATATCAAATCCCATCGGACCGTATTGAGCAAACTCAGGATCAATAATTCTACTCTCATCATCCGTAGACATAATGGAACCAGAATGAAGATCACCGTGCAACATTGTTTCTGTATTGGATGCAAATTTCATCAAAAACATTTGAACGCGCGCTTTTAAAACCACGTCACTTCGGAGTTTACCAACAACACCGTCTAACTTGAGCGTATTTTGGTTCATTTCCGCATAAAAATAGGGATCAGTAAAGACCAAGGATTCTGTAATGGCAGGAATTTTTACATTACCAGAAAAGATACCTACATCAGCTTTTTTATCAATACTCTCCATTGAAAGCTCAGATCCACGAAAAGCAGTTCGAGCACAAAACTTACCCATGGTTTCAGAAAGATTTGCAACTTTCTGGCCAGCTATTAGCTTTCCTCTTAAGATAACATGAGGTTGCAGAAACTCCATCACAATTAAAGCTTGTTCTCGGTCAAAATAAAATATTTCTGGCACTGACCCTGGATCTCTTTGCTCCTGCCTTAACAGGGCCTCGTGCTCATAATATGCACGATATAGTGGAAGCGGCCAGCTATCGCCAACCAAGCGAACATATGGAAGTGCTTGCTTAACGATGATCGTATCATCGGGGCTCTCAACTATAAAAACAAGATTAAGATTGCCGTCGCCAACTTCTTTAACACGCCATTTTTTGGTGACTGCACCTAAGCGATTAGTTATTTCTTCAATGGCGCCAAGCCTTGATGGTATCGTTTCAACCGATAACTCTTCATATCTTTTTGTCATATCCATCTCACCTCCTCATCTCTAGAGACATCAAATATAGTCAATTGTCAAGACTATTGACATAAGAGTAAATTAGGGTCACGATAGATAAATGTTACCCAGTTTTGGGTGCGTGTAGGAGGAATAATGTCGTCAGCAGTTTTAACAGTAAAGAGTGCACGCAAGAGCTTCGGTCAAAACGAAGTTCTGAAAGGCATTGATTTATCGTTGAGCAGCGGCACGGTCACAGTGTTGATGGGTGCAAACGGCGCGGGTAAGTCCACATTGGTAAAAGTGATATGCGGCATCCACTCTTTTGACGCTGGTGTAATGGAACTTGACGGGAGTAATTACACTCCAACAAGCGCTGCAGATGCGCTATTCAAAGGTGTTGTTGCTGTTCACCAAAACATCGACGACGGCGTTGTGCCTGACCTTGATGTCGCAACTAACCTTATGCTCGATCAATTGACAAAAGCTGGTGCAAGTACTTTTGTGCGTGATCGAGAACTGCGCAAACAAGCTACCAGTATTGCTCAATCAATGGGCCTTACGATGGATGTTCGCACGCGCGTAAGTGATCTTGGTGTTGCTGACCGCCAGATGATTGGTATTGCACGAGCCATGGCTAAATCACCCAAAGTGCTAATTTTAGATGAACCAACGTCATCCCTTTCCGCATCGGAAGCTAATCGTTTATTCACTCTCATTGATCGTCTACGTGATCAAGGGGTCGCTATATTATATATATCACATCGTATGTCTGACATTAGACGAATTGCTGATCGTATTGTTTCCATGCGCGACGGACTAGTATCAGGTATATTTGAGAGTGACAGCCTCGATTATGAAGGCGCAGTTACAGCAATGCTTGGTCATAAAATGACCGAGGTTGATATTACGCCAAAAACCGTTGACGCTCCGGTTCTTGAATTAAATGACATCTCTCTCAAGCCAAATTGGCCGACATTTAACCTGACAGCAAATGAGGGTGAAGTCATCGCCATAACAGGGTTACTTGGCAGTGGCAAAAGTCAACTGGCAGATATAATTTTTGGACTAAGCAAGCCTATAAGCGGCACAATGAAGCTTGATGGTAAAACTTACATTCCCTCAAAAGCATCTGAAGCCATCGAACAGGGTGTATTTATGTCACCCAAGGATCGTGGCAATAACGGCGTCGTCAGCGCATTTGATATTGCTGACAATATGAGCCTACCGTTCTTAGGCGCATTTAGTAATTTTTCTTTTATCCGAAGCAATCAGCAACGTAATGCTACTACTGATATGATCGACCAAATTGGTATCGTTTGCCAGTCAGACGAAGATTCAATTGGCACGCTCTCAGGTGGCAATCAACAAAAAGTAATGATTGGTCGTTGGTTGTTAAAACCTTGTCGCGTCTTACTTTTAGATGAGCCTTTTCAAGGCGTTGATATCGGCGCAAGAAGAGATATTGGCCAGCACATTCGCGACACTGCGAATAACAGAGCTACTATCGTTTTTGTTGCTGAGATCGATGAAGCAATCGAAATAGCTGACCGCATACTTGTATTGAACGAAGGTGCACTAGTCGGCGAACATACCAATCAAAATTTAAACCTAGGCGCATTAATTGCACAGATAACAGGTGAAAAAGCAGCATGAGGAATTACTTGAATGCGCAATGAAAAATTACAGAAATTTGCTATACGCTACGGTTTCATAATGTTGCTCGTAGGGCTTTCGGTTTATTTCAGCCTCGCAGCATCCGGCTTTTTTAGCGCGCGCTCCGCAGTATTTGTATTTCAATCTGTTGCCATAACCGGCATTCTTGCCTTGGGTGTTACATGCACTCTTGTCGTGGATGGATTTGATTTATCAATTGGATCAGTAGCGACCTCAGCATTGATGCTATCGGCATATATGATGGTTATTCTTGAACAACCGGCTTATGTCGCCGTCGTTGTGTGTCTTGCCATGGGCGCTTTGGTTGGTTTGATCAATGGCCTGCTCATTGTAAAAATGAAAGTACCGGATTTATTAGCCACATTGGGTATGATGTTCTTACTCATTGGTTTGCAACGAATTCCAACACAAGGCAATTCAATTGCAACTGGAATGAACCTTGGCGATGGTAACGTAGCTGAAGGTACATTTTCGCAAGCATTCTTATGGTTAGGCAGACATCGTTTCGACTTATTCTTAGAACGGCTCGTTCCTGTTCCTGTTGTGATATTTATACTGGTTGCCATTTTCATCTGGGTATTTCTCGAATTCACGCGCCACGGTCGTCTCATGTACGCAATTGGATCGAACCAACGTGCAGCTGAACTTGTCGGTGCAAATGTACAACGTTATAAAATCGCGGCTTATATGATTTCAGGCGTCACAGCTTCAATCGGCGGAATTTTGCTTGCGGCACGTCTTGGCCGCGGTGACATCGCATCCGGCAACAACCTACTTTTAGATAGCGTTGCTGCAGCCCTTATAGGCTTTGCCGTTTTAGGAGCTGCACGTGCAAACGCATTTGGTACAGCAATTGGTGCTTTATTTGTCGGAATTCTCTTGCAGGGAATGACCATGATGAATGCACCATATTATACCCAAGACTTTGTTAAGGGCGCAGTTCTTGTTTGCGCACTTGTCTTCACGTTCTACCTGTCTTCAAAACATTCGGCAGGCCGAAAAACTTAAACCAAACTCAGATAAACCCATGGGAGGATTTAATATGCTGAGAAGACAATTGATAAAACTAGTTGGTGCAGGCGCATCAATGCTTGCACTAGGTAGTTCAGCTTTTGCGGCTGACATGCCCGCACCATTCGATAAAGCAGGCGATGTGAAAATTGCCTTGGTGCGCTACCTATCCACTGGTGATTTTTTCCAGTCCTACTTGTCAGGCGTTGAAAATCAAGCTGCAGCACTCGGTGTTGATTTGCGTGTTCTTGATAGTCGTCAAGATGCTGCACTTCAAGCTGATATGGTTGATCAAGCAATCGCGCTTGGCGTCGACGGTATCATCATTCAACATGGCCTAACTGAATCCATGAAAGAAGCAGCGCAACGCGCTGTTGAAGCTGGAATTAAAGTTGTTGCTTTTGACGTTAATGTTGAAAACGAAGCTATTCCACAAATCGAGCAGTCTGATTACCAACTTGGTAAGCTTGCGCTTGATCAAGCGATAAAAGACAATGGTACCGACTTCACTGCTGGTTACGTTTATGTTGCAGGGATTGCCCCACTTGATCGCCGCGATGTGGCTTGGCAGGACATAAAAAAAGCTAACCCTGGTATCACTGAAGCTGCAATGTTTGGAACATTAGACAATCCAATTGCAAACTCAGTTGCAAACCAAGCACGTTCTGTTTTGCAAGCTAATCCGAATATCAATGTTGTGTTTGCTCCTTACGATGAATTTGCAAAGGGTGTGAAAATTGCAGTTGATGAAGCTGGATTAACTGATGATATCGACATCTATTCTGCCGATGTATCAACAGCTGATATTTCTGCAATGCGCGAGCCGGGTTCGGCTTGGGTAGCAACTGTTGCAACAAACCCTTCAGTGGTTGGCGAAGTCAGCGTACGTACGCTTGCTCTCATGCTTGCAGGCGAAAATCCTGGTGCATCTGTGGTGGTTCCGCCGACACTAATCACTCAGAGTTTCTTGAACGAAAACGACATCAAAAACATGGATGATTTGGGCTCTAAAATGCCTCAGTTCCAACATGCTGATGTTTCAATGGCTGACTGGCTTCCACTTCCAGCACGTTGAATTGGGAACAACACTTAAATTAACGAAAACACCTGAGGCCATTTTGGCCTTAGGTGACAAATATACACCGGGAACAAAACATGCTGATAAACATCGATAAACGCGCATCTCCCCAGTTACTATTTGCACTTGCGCAAATGGGTCATGGTGATGAAATCGCGATTAAGGATGCAAACTTTCAGGCCACATCTACTGCAATGCATTGCGCAGTCAAAGAACCAATAAGCATGTTGGACGTCGATACACCCAAATCTATAGAACTTATTACTAAGCTCATTTCACTAGATACATTCTCCGACGTCGGGATATCGCGGATGGAAATTGATGGCGCACCAGATGAATTGGGTGATGTACATAAAGATACTGCTGCAGCCCTTCAAAACACCACAAGCAGCGCGGTTAAGTAGGGTCAATTGATCGACAAAAATTTTACAAAAAATCAAAGACAGCTTTTGTGATTGTATAAGTCGGAGAAACTCGTCTTTTTGGATGTTTTTTATTGTGTGAAGGCGTGATCTTTTAATTTAACAGAATTCGTAATTTTGAGAATAGGTAGACAGTGATCGGCAATTAATAGCACAGATCGCAAGAGGATTATTAAATGCAGAATAGCAAAAGCACTGAAGAAATTGCCTTTGGCATACGTCGGCGAGTATTCGAACACTCCATCCATAATAATGGCGGCTATCTTTCGCAAGCTTGCTCGGCAGCCGAGCAACTCGCATGGCTTTACAATGAAGAGCTAAATTTAGGTGAACCAACACTACCAATGATCCCTAAACCTTTTGGTGGTGTACCGTCAGCGGGAAATACAGAATACCATACTGGCGCGGGTTATAATGGCCCTTTTGAACCAGACCTTGATCGTTTGTTTATTGCTCCGGCCCATTATGCACTTGTTGCATATGCTACGTTGATTGAGACAGGTCGAATGGCTCCAGAAGGCTTGGACATGTTCAACAAAGACGGTTCATCGGTAGAGATGATCGGAGCTGAACACTCACCAGGCATGGAGGTCCATAACGGCACCTTGGGTATTGGATTATCCACCGCAGCTGGCCTCGCATGGGGTCGTAAGAAGCGCGGCGAGAAGGGCAAAGTTTGGGTCTATATGTCCGATGGCGAAGTGCAAGAAGGACAAACTTGGGAAGCTATTCAGGCATGTGCGCATCATAAGATTGATAATGTCAAAGCCATCATGGACGTCAACCGCCAGCAGTGTGACGGCTCAATGAGCTCTGTTATGGAGGTCGGTGATATTGGCCGAAAAATGGAGGAATTTGGTGCAAAGGTTGTCTGGGTGGATGCGCATAATCTCAATGAGATAAGAGAAGCGGCAAAAACTCCACATCGAGGAAAACCCCTTATTATTTTGGCAAATTCAAGTCCATTTAGAGGTATGCCAAGCCTTCAGGTTCGCTTCCCAAGGTTACACTATGTGCGGTTTAAGTCTGAACAAGAACGCGCACAAATGAATAGAGATATCGCCAAATCATTGGGCATTGATCCAATCGACTACGGACATTAAGGGAGAAATATTATGGTAGAAATGGTTGCTCGCCCCTATGAACGTGCGTTTGAAAAACATGCACTGGCAAACCCAGAAGTTTTGTGTCTATCGGCAGATCTAACATCATCATGCGAGATTGATAAATTCCGCGATAAACATCCTGAACAATTTTTATCTCTAGGTATGGCTGAGCAAAACATGCTCAGTTTTGCAGGTGGACTTGGCTTAGCTGGCTATCGCCCCTTTATACATACCTTTGGAGTGTTTCTATACCGCAGGCCCTATGATCAACTCATGGCATCTATCGCCTACCCCAGGAGAAAAGTACGTTTGATGGGCTTCCTACCCGGCATCACAACGCCAGGAGGAATGACCCACCAAGCAATCGAAGATATATCTGTTATGCGATCCATGCCAAATATGACAATATTGGAAACTGGGGATGCGACAGAGGTTGAGAGCATTTGTGAAGCAGCGGACAGTATTGATGGCCCTGTTTACTGCCGTGTTCTTCGTGGCAACGTCCCTCGCTTGTTTGACACACCAATCGAAGTCGGAAAAATGCGTGAGCTCTCTTTAGGAGAGGACATTCTCATTATTACATCCGGCATAACAACAGAAGAAGCATTGCGTGCACGATCTGCGTTAGAAGGTGCAGGAGTTTCAGTCAGGCATCTACATCTCAATACAATCAAGCCATTTAACGACCAAGCAATGCTTGATCATATCCAATCGGTTAAAGGTGGAGTAATCACTCTTGAGAACCATGTCACTGAAGGTGGCATAGGATCGCTTGTTGCTGAGATTATTGCTGATAATGGAGTAGGCAAGAAGCTCTTACGCCTTGGCCTTAAGGATACATATGCCCACGGTGGATCACGGGCTTACCTTATGAACTATTACGGCCTTGATGCAATTGCCCTCGTTAAAGGTGTTGAAAAACTTATCGGCGAACAACTCGGCATCACAGAACAAGACCTAGCAACCACACGTGTTGAGGCTGTCCATTCAACGGTCAAAGCCGAGGGTCTTTAATGCAACGTTTTGAAATTACATATCGCCTTTTTGCGGCATCAAATGATGACGCAATAGACTTTGCTAATGCTATTGCATTGGAAAATACAGTCGAAATACCACGCGATGTTGTACCAAAAGGTTACATAGAAGATGTCGTTCTTGGACAGGTTAAAACTGTTGAACCTGAAACTGAACGAACATGGCAAGCTACAATCGGATATCACATTGATGCCGCTGGCAAAGAATTGCCGCAACTTCTCAATGTGATCTTTGGAAATGCATCAATTTTAAAGGGCGTCAAAGTCATCAAGATGTCTTTTAATGATGATGTAAGATCACTTTTCCCCGGCGCACGATTTGGTGCAAAGGGTGTCCGCGAATTAATAGGAAAGAACTCTGGTGGGTTTATCTGCCCCGTCATTAAGCCTCAAGGTTCAACTTCCAAAGAGTTAGCCGAACTATGTTATCAAACAGCGCTTGCTGGCGCAGATATTATCAAAGAAGATCATGGACTGTCTAATCAAAGAAAGGCCACATTTAAGGAGCGTATTCCAATGTGCGCAGAGGCAGTAGCCAAAGCAAATACTGAAAGAAAAGCAAAAGGCGACAACAGCCAAGCCATCTACTTGCCCAATATCGGCGGACATGGCGACCAAGTAGAGGAACTTGCTTTTTATGCCAAAGATCATGGAGCAACTGGATTATTGCTAATCCCGGGTTTGTTTGGCTTTGATGCCATGCAACGTCTTGCGCGAAATGAAAGTTTCGGATTACCAATCATGGCACACCCATCCTTCACCGGTCCCTATGTCTTATCAGATGATACCGGTTACACTCATGGATGTTTTTTTGGCGATCTCATGCGACTTTCAGGTGCTGACATTAGCGTATTTCCAAATTACGGCGGACGCTTTGGCTTCAGCAAAGACGAGTGTTTAGAAATTGTCACCGCCTGCAAATCAGAAACCGGTATTGGCAATACAATTTTACCCAGCCCGGGGGGGGGGCTGAAACTTGATCATTTGCCAGAAATGCACGAAACATATGGAGATGATTGCATAT
>CAXBCW010000074.1:0-17300 GCA_963974325.1 uncultured Rhizobiaceae bacterium | reverse complement strand
ATTTTAAACGCTAATTACCCACCTAAGTGGATCAGTTTTGCATGCAAATTCACACCTGCTCTTTAGCCACGCATATTGTTTTGCATGAAATTGGTGCAGAATTTGAAATTGAAGAGGTTGATACTGAAATTGGGAAAACAAAATCAGGCCTCGATTATAAAAGCATTAACCCCAAAGGATATGTGCCAGCTCTTACTTTAGCATCCGGCGATACGCTTACTGAAGGAGCATCAATCCTTTAATATGTTGCGGATCTGTTTCCGGAAAGCAATCTAGCTCCAGCTTCAGGTACAATTGCTCGAGCGAGACTTCAGGAATATTTAAACTATACAAGCTCAGAGTTCCATAAAACTTTTGGTCCGTTCTTCTCCAACTCAGCAACCGCGGATGACAAGGAAGAGGCCAACCAAAACGTATCCAAGAAACTAAACTATCTTAATGATCTATTCAGTGACAACCGGACCTATCTATTAGGAGATAATTTTTCCGTTGCCGATGCCTACTTGTTTGTTGTCGCCAATTGGACAAGTTTTGTTGGCATTGATATAAAAAAATGGCCTCATATTGCCGCTTTTGTTGACCGGGTTTCCAGACGCCCCGCAGCGCAATCCGCAATGAAATCCGAAGGGCTTATCTAATGGAATTCTCTCAAGACTTAGCTAATGTTACCCGTGTTATGGAGATGTATTTCGAAGGTCTTTATCATGCTGATACTGACAAGCTTGCGAAAGTTTTTCATCCAGATGCTCGCTATATAAACCTGATCCCTGATGATTATATGAATAAGCCTCTTACTGAATATTTTGAAATGATTGATCGAAGAACACCTCCGGCCAGTCGCGCAGAACCGCGTGATGATCGTATCGTTTCCATAGAGTTTGGTGGATCAAAAATGGCATTCGTCAGAGCCTCTATTACAATGATGAAGCGAGAATATCTCGATTTCCTTACACTCAGTCATGATGAGCTTGGATGGAGAGTTATGACGAAAATTTTCACCTATATTCCAGTAACTAAGGAGGTATAAATGCCATACGTAAACATTAAAATTACAAAAGAAGGCGGACCGAGTGGCAACGGGCCATCAGCGGATGAAAAAGCTGAACTTATCAAAGGGGTAACTGAACTCCTTGAGCGCGTTCTAAACAAGAAACCAGCAACAACCTTCGTGGTTGGTTATCGACGAAGTTGCTTTGGAGGACTGGGGCATAGGCGCCCTGCCTGTTATTGAATACCGCAAACAACAACCTTAAAAGTAACGCTGATGGTCACCGATATCTATAATCGATGGCCATCGGGCTTGTCTGCTTTGGCCATTATCTACAAGGTAAGTGGTTAAAATTGTTTTCGCTTACAGCTGATTTGCAGAAATCAAACCAAATTATAGCATTACACTCCAGTTGGTTGCGGATACCTCATAGTCTGGGTCTAAGTCCCCATCCCGTTTATACCAATTCCGCTATGGTCATGACTGCAATGGCATTGGCTGCATGATTAAATTATTTATTAAAATAAACTGCTTAACAGTATGAATTAATGGTACTTATAGCAGTCTATTTTAT
The DNA here is from genome assembly GCA_963974325.1 of uncultured Rhizobiaceae bacterium. Classification (GTDB taxonomy): domain Bacteria; phylum Pseudomonadota; class Alphaproteobacteria; order Rhizobiales; family Rhizobiaceae; genus Lentilitoribacter. Next base: position 15,738 of record CAXBCW010000074.1, on the reverse strand, counting down.
ATCAGAATTATATCATCTCGTTCTGTGGATTTCCTAAAAAGAAACGTTGATTTGGCCTGGTGTATTGGAAGTAAATGGTGTCATTTACAAGACAGTAAACTGTCCCATCATACCTTGATCTTCATGTTCTAAAATATGGCAGTGATACATGAATGGTGAGTTTTCATCTGTTGGTTGGTTAAACTGCACCAGAATCTCTGCCCCTTGATTGACCAAAACTGTATCTTTCCATCCGGTGTTCTCAGCACGAGGGGCGTTGCCATTTTCAGATATAACTTGAAAAATAGCGCCATGGATATGAAATGGATGGGCTAATAGAGGTGCCGTTATTTTCCATTTTTCCAATTTGCCTACTTTAGCTTCAATATCAATGCGCGACATATCAAATGAACGACCGTTGATTGCCATTGCACTTCCCATCATGCCACCACTCTTCATACCATGCCCCATCTCCATTTCTAAGGAAAACTTTCGATTGGTCATAACATCAGATTTATTCAGATCAGGCATAGTGCCCCCTAGGTCATCTGGAATTTTTGTGATGTTGATGGGGCTTTGACGGGTGACTGCGAAGGATAAAACTTCGAACGGTGTACCAACCTTGTTTGCGAATTTCTGAAAACGTCCCATCATCCCGCCCATGCCGCTATTTGCATCTGGTAGTGATGTCAGCATTGCGGGGTTTCCATCTGCAAAATCAACAAGTATTTCTGCACGTTCGCCAGGAGCCAATCTTAACTCCGACAGATCTTTTGGCTTATCGAGATATCCACCATCTGTTGCAATGAGATGCATTGGACGATTATCAGAAAAACTCAGACTGAAAACCCTTGCATTGGCACCATTGAGCAAACGCATGCGCACGATACCTTTTGGAACGTTAGCCACTGTATTCATTTGTCCATTTACGATTATGCTATCGCCAGAAAATCCGTGCATCATGCTATCCATACCAGGGCGATAGATCATACGTCCGGAGGCATCGAAAGTCTTGTCCTGAAGGATGAGATATAGATCATCAACACCATAATTTGACGGTAACCCACGTTGATCATCCAAACCATCACTGATGATCATGCCGCCTGCTAAGCCAGCATAAACACCTGATGCTGTTTGGCCGTGGACGTGAGTATGAAACCATGGCGTGGATGGCGCTTGTTTGATTTCAAATTCCGGTCGCCAGTTTTGACCTGGCTGGACAACTTGATGTGGCCCTCCATCTGCGCTGCCGGGGATGATCAATCCATGCCAATGGACACTTATCGGCTGGTCTGTTGTATTTGTGACATCAGCTTGGTAATCGCCGTTTCTAAGTTTCACGACGGGCCCAAGATAATCTTGATTAAAGCCAAGTGTTTTCGATGGAATGCCTTTATAAAACTCAGTGTTGCCAGCCTGCGCTCGCAGTGGAATTTTACCTGTTATGGATGCGTCGATGATGTTTGGAAATCTTAGGTGTTCCCGTGTTGCTAGATCAGCCATATCAATCGATGGGGTATTGAATGACTTGTAACCAACAACTGCACCAGCAGTGGCCAAGCCTCCACCCAATAAAAACGTTCTTCTGTGCATTTGAAACTCCATAATTGATTTGATACATTGATAGAGGTTCCACTAAGTGGAGGGTCAAGATGCAGATTTGCTTTTCGTTGAATTTGCCGCACAGAATTCTAGTTTATTTTATTGAGTGTCTGCGTTTATTGCATTCATCTCGTCATGGCGCAGTATTATGTCCGTTGGCCAAGTGCTCTTGATGTAGGAAAGCACCGCAATAATCTCTGCGTCTGATAGAATGTCTTTATAGATTGGCATGCCTGTTTTATGGTTCTTCAGTCCTGAGAATTCGGCAAGGCCATATTTAGTAATGCCAAATAATAACTCATCGGTGTGATGCCAGGTATGTCCGGTATTATCATGCGGGGGAGCAGGCAACATTCCTTGAGAATTTGGCCGTTTCCAATTTGGTTGTCCCTCTAAGTTAACGCCATGACAAGAAGCACAAGTTTCATTGTAAATGGACTTACCCAAAGCAACGACCTCTAAATTTTGGGGATCGAAAAGCGCACCCTTTTTAAGAGATGCTTGTGAATTGAGAACAAATACAAAAACGCCCGCAACCGCAAATGCAAGAAGTAGAAATAAGTAGTAACTCTTATGGAGTGTTTTTATCATGTCAAATTACCAATATTGTTGAGTGGGTTCGAACTCTTCCATATAAATCAATAATATCCTGATTCATAAGACGAACACATCCGCTGGAAACTGCTTTTCCGATGCTCCAATATTCTGGCGAACCGTGAAGTCGATAAAGCGTATCTACTTTTCCTTGAAAAATATAAAGCGCACGGGCACCAAGCGGATTTGCAATACCCGGAGGCATGCCTCCATTCGCTGCACTATAGGGCTCTAATTCAGGTTGGCGAACTATCATTTCGGCTGGTGGGGTCCATTTTGGCCATTCCTGCTTCCATCCTATTCGCGCTCTCCCAGACCACTCAAATCCTGCACGACCCAGTCCTACACCGTAGCGCATTGCTCTCCCGTTACCTTCAATTAAGTACAGATAAAAATTTTGAGTATCGACAATAACCGTACCGATTTCTTCTTCGCTGAAGTAGTCCACTTTTTGACGATAGAACTGTTTATCAACCTTCTTCAAATCAACAGCTGGTATTGGGAATTTTTCCTCATAAAGCGGTCCATATTGATTGACATAAAAAAGTTCTGTTGGCTCAATTTTTGATTTTAAAACTATGGGTTCTGGCAACATTGTTCTCGTTGCACAGCCTGATAAAGTCATCGAGGACAGGCCAGCTGCTCCCAATAGGAATTCTCTTTTTGTGAAATGGTTTTTGATGTTCATTTAGTTAATACTGCCTCGATGAGTTTTCGTGCATGAAAAGGAATGATGCTGGTATGAGGTTTGTGGGTTTTTGGGTGACCAATCATAAGACAATCACTTTCGTTCCGGTTGGAACCCGTTCATATAAATCTTTGACATGATCATTAATCATTCGAATGCAGCCGTTGGAAACTGAGCGTCCGATTGAGTTTGGTTGAGTTGTGCCGTGAATTCTAAAATATGTATCTTTATTGTTGCGATACAGATAAAGCGCTCTAGCTCCCAATGGATTACCTGGGCCACCTGGCACGCCACCTGCGTATTTCGCGTATTTACCGGGTTCTCTCCGGATCATGTTTTGTGTTGGAGTCCAGCTTGGCCATTTCGCTTTACGCGCAATTGTAGCTGCTCCTTTAAACGTTAAGCCAGCTTTGCCAACGCCTACGCCGTAGCGACGGGCCTTCCCATTTGGTAAGACCAGATAAAGGTAATGGTTTGCAGGATCAACGACAATTGTACCTGATTTATAACCATTAAAACGATCCGTTTGTGGTTCAAATTTTTTGGCCAAAACAAATTGTTTGGATTTTTTTTCATGCGCGAATGCTGAAAGAGGTGAATAAGCTAGAGTAGTTGCTACACCAGCTAAAAATAGTCGTCGTGAAACCATCGTTTGTCTCCAAAAATGTCGTTAAAATTCTGCGTGATATAAATCACGCGCAAATTTAGCGATCAAACAATTGGAGGGCGCAGTAGGTGGTCGGAGTATTCCTGAGATATCTGTTCAATTTGCAAATACCATTTAATTTTTTGGGAAATTGGTTTTTGCGATCCAAAAATAGAAGACATAGATTTGCTATCCATTGAACAACTCGATGCGGAATGCCCAGCACCACTTTGAATACAGTCATTGTGGTGCGTTTTTGATGTCACAATAGGATACATGTGTTGCTGTTCAGAACCTTGGTTACCTGCGGTGGTTTGCATGTTTTCTGCGATCGAACGCGGACCCTCAACAACACTATGTGTTGTCGCAAAAAATAAGATCAAAAATGCAGTGAACAGAATACGCATGCCGACCTTGTACTTTAAAAACCCTAATTTTTCCATATCGTGGCTATCACAGATTTGTGATCATCAACTCACGTTGAACCAAGTGTTCATACCTGCCGCTGCGTGTTCAAGCATATGACAATGAAATAGCCATTTTCATGGATTATCAGCAACGAAAGCAATTTGGGTTATTTGTTCTTGGCCTATCATAAATGTATCACGCCAAGGTTTGCCTTCATCTACTGTGCTATCGGATCGGTTAATCACTCGAAAATGATGGCCATGAATGTGCATTGCATGTAAAAAAGCTGTCGCATTGGTAATTTCTACTAAAACCGTTTGCCCGCGCTGTACGCCAAAAACGGGTCTTTTGCCAAGTTTGCCACCCCATTGAAGGCCCAAGCTTGTTTAGTGGTGCGGAAATCCTCTCTTTCCATAGGCTTGCCGTTATAGGTTACATCGCCAATTGATCCCATAGCGCCGCCTGTCATTTTTAAAACAAATGTTTTGGGGTTATTTAAATTAGGTTCCGGCAATTTATTTGATTTGAGAATTATAGTTGAAGAAACAACTTCGATTGCGTCCTCAACTTCAAATTTTGCAAATTCATACGGGGTATCATTGGATAGGTCTTCAAAAGAATACACGCCAGATTGAGACGGTATCATTTGTAAATCGACACGTTGGGACGGCCCAAGCAGCAACGGTTGATAAGGCAACTTTTTTGGGGTGGGCAGTGGTTGGCCATCATATGCGATGACAATGGCACCAAATTTATTGGGATCAATTGCCAATACACGAGCATTTGCTACATTTATCAATCTCAATCGAAAAGCCTGTCCTTTTTTCAATTTGATTGTGGGGAGATATTCTCCGTTAACGGTTATATAATTGCCCAAGCGTCCGCCATGGGTCCAATCCATCAAGCTGCCAATGCTATCTGTATCAAGAGTACCATCTTGCTTCAGTCGCCAATCATCAATAATGAGCGTCATATCGTTTTTCAAATCAAAAGCAGGATATGGTTCTTCGACAATTAATGAGCCATATAGGCCACGAGCGACTTGGTTCCAACTCTCGTTGTGCGCGTGATACCAATAGGTGCCAGCATCGGGTGCTATAAAATCATATTCAAATGTTTCGTTTGGCGCGACAGGGTTTTGTGTCAGCCCAGAAACGCCATCCATATTGTTTACTATGCGGATTCCATGCCAATGAATGGACGTTGGTTCTGATAGTTTATTGGTAAAACGAACTTTGACGCGTTCACCTTGTTTTACTCTGATTTCTTGCCCTGGGTTTAAGCCATTATATGTCCAGAGGGTTGAAGCTGGAACGCTTGGATGAAGTTTTATCTCCGTCTCCTGCGCAACAATATCGATAAATCCATCATCGGCTTGAGCTATGTTGAGTTGAAATGGAGACGCCAAACCACAGAAAACGCCTGAGGTGGCTGCGAGGAATTGTCTTTTTGTAAGTTTCATAAATAACCTATTTGATAATAAGAACTTTCGCTCTACCTAAGCCCCTATTTGGGCAATGATAAAGTCGATGTTAAAACTGCGGTCAGCAGGAAGATGATCAAAACTATAGCTGTCTCGTATTTAATCGATTTTGCTAAATGGGCTGCTGCACCAGATTGACCAGCTAATAAACGTGGTACAAAGCGATATTTGTTTGCAACTGCTAAAAGCAATAATACTGAAACGATTAGCACTTTTATCAGCAGAAGTTGTCCATAGGACGTACCGAAAAGGTTTTCAAAGCTTCCAACAAGAAGCCATGACATGATGGTGCCCGCAACAATGAGTATTGGGACCATTATGCTGGCCAATCGGCCAAACTTTTCTGCAATAGCTGCCGTGGTATCATGGGTGAGGCCACCCGTTGCAGCTTTATGCAATGGTGCCAACGCTCCCACCCAAAATGCAACACCAACATAATGAATAAAAAAGAGAACTGAGATAAATGGCAGATGAACGTCAGTGGCGTGGCCGATTTGGCTGAAAGACCAAAGTACTAATCCAGTTCCAGTGATACCAATAGGTGGTCCGAATTTCTCTGTCATCAACGAAATAAGAATAAGAGCTAAACCTGACATTCTGTATATGAATGCGTTTCCAACTGGCGTTTGCCACAATATACCAAGCATTTCCATGTCGACTAGACCGGAAACATCACCAGTCAGAGCTGCGCCGCGCAGGCTGTAACTCAATAGCGTTAAAGCGATTGCGGTGAATGTCAGTATGAAATAATGACGACGTGGTACAAGTTCTTTTGCCTCTTTGAACAGCGCGTTGAATATCACTGCACCTGCCAATCCTATGATTGACAGATACAATAAAAATTTAACGACAGTTGAGGCGACACCCCAAATATCGAGCGCCATTCTTATTTGACCTCAAACTTGAACTCGCCGGTCATTGCATGTCCATCTGTGCCTAATCCGCGCCAGTTTACGGTGTAAACGCCAGCTCCCATATCCATTGTCGGAACTGTAATTTTGTTAGTAAAAGATGTCTGATCACCCAATTCCAATTCCATATTAACATGCGGTCCGTGAGACATTTCGACTTTTGTAATACGTATTTTATCTGCAAATGTTAAATCGAGTTTTGCAGGGATTTCAGTGAGTTCAGCACCGTTTTCTGGGTTAGTTTTATTAACATCAGAATGTGCATACGCAATGTGAGTTGATGGTAACGCGCCAAGGCCTGCACCAATCATGAGAGATGCAGTTAGAAGAAGTATCTTTTTCATTATATAAATTCCTAATTTTGATAATTTTTGTCACGCGTAAGCATGAACACATTTTAAAATTACGAAAATAACTTTGGCGGTGGTGGCTCCAAACCAAACCATAAATTTTTACCCATGCGAGATTCTAAACTTAAAATACGAGTTGGATTTCTTACAAAAGGTGCTGAGTTGGACTGTGCAAATTGTAAAATATCGATTCCGCAATGTAGTATGTCATTTGACATATCGACATCTATTACAATCTCCATATGGGCATGATCGGCGGTGTTTGTGCTTTCAGACATATGGGAGTGCAGGGTTTTTGGTCCGTGAGAATAAGTTCCACCAATCAATACAAGCGAGAATGCAGCTAAAAACACTGCCACTCGCATACTTATCATTCCTATTTTGATTGGAGACCAAATCACGTTAATTAATCCCATTCGCGCGTTGTAATTCGCGCACATAATCTACGATCAGTGCGATGGAATCATCTGGCACATTTGGAACAGGTGGCATATCTCCGAAAGGCCAATGATGAGCACGAACTCCATTTTTAGTCGCTAATAAAAACGCTGCATCGCCATGATGGTTTGGCTCATAAATAATATGAACCAAAGGTGGGGCCACACCATCTTGACCGACTGCATTCTTACCATGGCAAACAGCACAACTTGTATCAAAGGCCAGTTTCCCCATTTTGGCACGATCTGATAGGTCAGGTATTATGATTTCAACCAAAGCTGCGCCTTGATTTCCAGACGTCTTCTGAACAGAATGTGAATTTGGCATTTGATAAGGTGAATAATTGTTATAAACAATGATGCCAAGTCCGAGAACTAGAACGCCAATGATTGCATATTTTGCGTTCATTTTATTGTTACCTCAAAAATAAGTTTATGGTCTTAACTGATAAGTTGGATAAGTCTGCTGCTTGACCTATATTCATTATTCGCCATCCTCCTCAGTCAAATTAAACCGCTTTTTTAGTTGGCGAATTTCATGTTCAGAAAAGCCAATATTTTTTGCTTTTTCAAACATAGCTTCGCGTGTCAAAAGTGTTTCTTCTTTCATCGCTCGTTTGCCTAATACTGATCTAATCTCGAAATTTCTTCGTTCCATAACATCAATCAATAAAGGCTCCTCCCACTGGAGGGTCAAGGTAAAGGTTTTCAGATGCCATTATTTGGCATCACGTTTTAGTGATTGCACTTGTTGTGCATATTCTGGGTCAAACAGATTTTGCGGCCATTGCGGAAATAGTTGTAATAATTATTAAGGATCCTGAAAATAAATGGGAAAATGCCCAGGTCTGGTCGATATGGATCAGTTGACTATGGTTGTAATAGTCTTAGTCACTAAATGAGATGATGAGATGTTCCCAATATCGGCAACACCATTTGCAAATGGCTAAAGGCAAAAACCACATTCATTGATAAAATTACCAATGTAGAGGTTATAGTAGAAGAGCTATTGATCCTCCACCTAATGGAGCCAAAAACATAAGACGTAAACTAAACATGTTGATGGACGTAATGACAAAATTACCAGAATTTTCAATTAGGTTTTTTATCCCTTTTGCACTTTGTTTGGGAATTCTGGCAAGCTCCAACTTATACTGGGATGATAGAACTTTACCATTGGGATGGAATTAAAATCTGCACATCAGCTACATTCGGCGATGTGGGTTTTGCTATGACTGCATTCTGGTTAACATCTCTTTTTGCGAGAAGTCGCTTATGGTTTTTGAAGCATAGCACATCACAAATGCTTTTGTTTATAGGTGTTGGTATGGACAATTCTGAACCAACCTAGGCATCGTTGTCGGCATAAAAGGTATAAGCTTTGATGAGTTGCCAAACGCAGCGATCTTGCAATTGAGTGATTCTGCTGAGCAAAAGATGCTCACAGACGAGATTCACAACGCCTATCTTGAGGGCGTGGCCCATCTCAAAGAACATATCAGCGAGATCACGAATTGTGTGCAGACCAAGTCGCCTCGTCACGGATTTCCCGTCGCTTTTAAGGCCCCAGCAAACATTTGGATGTCTGATAAATTTTTGCAAAATGAGGTTTTGGGTGCGGCAGGTATATTCGTTGAATGTAAAGGCGAAAATCAGATGATTGAACTGGTTGAGAAATTGGAGGGTCAGCTTACCATACACTGCAATTTACTAATTCTTACATTCAACTGGCACAAACACTATTACCAATTCTGGAGGAGAAAGCAGGGCGTCTTTTGTGCAATGGTTTCCCCACCGGTGTAGAAGTATATGCGGCCATGATGCAGGGTGGGCCGTATCCAGCCAGCACAGATGTTCGGACGACATCTGTTGGAACTTTAGGCGTTTCACAATTGCAAAGGCCCATTTCATACCAAGGCTTTCCGGACGAATTGTTCCGTGTGGAATTGAGAGAATAATATTGCTACTGCCGATCATGCTGTTACTTATGATGTAAATTTTACAAAATTTGCGCGAAGGATCAAGTTATGACATTTCAGAATGCAATATCGACTTCCCTGTAAACTTGGCTAGCAATTCTTCTCATCAAGATACATACGCCAGCTGTGTTTTGGACTGTAACCTACGAGACGTTTTGCTTTTTTATTGGAATAAAATGTTTCATCAAGCCCCATTTTGCTTGCTGGAACACCTTGGTAATAGGTATCAATAAGCTGCTCTGTATTTTCTTTAACCGAGTGATCATCATTGGAAACATTAAATATCTCAAATCCAAGCCCGTCTGTAAGCAGACATTGATGCACCATATGACCTAAATCACGAGCATCAATATATGCAAAAATATTGCGGCGGCGAACAGACGGCTCGGCTAGATAAGATGGGAAATTCAGCTGGTATTCATGCGGCTCGATGACATTATTTATGCGCAATCCATAAATATCGACACCGCTGCGCCTTTGAAAGCTGCGCGCTGTTACTTCATTGACAACCTTTGACATGGCGTAGCTGTCTTCGGGAACAACAGGATGCTCTTCATCAATTGGCAAATAATCTGGTTTACTTTCACCATCGGCAAAACACACGCCGTATGTCGTCTCTGACGAAGCAAATATAATTTTTTTAATGCCAAACTTTACTGCAGCGTCGATTACATTGTAAGTTCCAAGCGTATTCACCCGATAGCACTCATTATCAGATGTCATGAGTAATCTTGGCACGGCTGCAAAATGTACGACAGCATCAAATTTTGGAATGCCCGTTCCGGGTTCAAGTTCATCATATCCTGCATAACTGGCCATCACATCAAACATTTGCCCAGCATCAGTTACGTCAGCAATACGATTTTCCACTCCTTCAATAGCAAGCGGGACACGATCAACATTGAGCACTGTGTGCCCTTGCTCAATAAGATATGTGACCGCATGACGGCCTGCTTTTCCAGAACCGCCTGTAAATAAAATTCGCATGATCTGCCTCCTAGCTCACTGGTTTGAATAAGACACTTTGGTTGAGTAAAAACTTCGATAATAAAGACTGGCTTGCAGCCCCCAGTGCTCGCGCATCTTCACCAACACTACCTTCTAATATCTTTGGTGAATTGATGCCGCGTGTATCCATATTGGTAATTTTAATCCGTATAGAACTCACGACCATTTCCCGTATTTTGTCAGGAAAAGCACCATCAATAACGGCGGCTTCAAAATCGATCAGTGCACAAGATGCAACAATGGCATTTGCAAGATGGGTAGACGCTTCATCAATCCAAGATTCAAGTGGTTCACCCAAAGCCAGCCATTCTCCGGCAGGACTACCAACTGTTGGTAATGCAAGGTTTATTTCTTTTAACCTCGTTTCAAGCGTAAATATGGATGCAAAATCGATGAGCGTTGCTGTCGTATTGTTGTGATTTAAAACAGGCATTGGACCAAAGGCTCCGGCATTTCCAGTGCGTCCGGAATACACAGAATGATTGAGAACAACGCCTCCACCTATAAAAGTACCAATAAATAAATATACAAAATCACTCAATTCTGAGCCACGACCAAAGATAAGTTCTGCGCCACATGCTGCTGTGGCATCATTTTGCACAAATACTGGATAATCCACTAAAGCCGACAGCTCTGTGTAAAAATTAAAATCGCGCCAATGTTTCATTTCAGCTTCAGGTGCATCAATCTTCTCTGCCCAATTCCATAACTCAAACGGTGTTGCCACTCCAATTCCAGCAATTCGTAGCTTCTGAGAAGGGCTCAATTCATTGGTTAAAGTCTCTATTCCATTTCTTGTGAAATTGAGTAAATTGACAGGTAGCGGATAATTATAGGTCAAACTTAACTTTTGAAGTTTTTGCCCAAGAAAATCTACCAGCACAAGTTCTGCACTTCTGCGACCAACTTTTAATCCAATTGAAAATGCCCCTTTGGGGTTCAGCGACATCGGAATAGATGGCTGTCCAACTTTGCCACGTTGGGGTGAGCCTCGGAGCAATAAGCCATCTTTTTCTAAGCTTCTCATGATCACGGAAACTGTTTGTGGCGTTAGACCAGAACGGCGGGCAATTTCGGACTTTGGTAAACTGCCGTGTCGGCGCAATAATGTCAGAATTAGCTTTCCATTGTGAGCACGAACACCAGTTTGGTTAACACCATCGTGCGTATTAAGGCTGCCTCCAGCTCTAATATTTGCGCTCTTTGTAATAATTATCTTCTTCCCTATTTTCCGATACTTAACGGTTATTCTCAAAATATACAAGCATGCGACTAATAAGTAAATCAAATTGATTTATTTATTGACAAGCTAATACTTTTTCTCCATGCTTCTGATAAGGACGCACACTCGTCCTTCTTGAAATTGGGAGGAACTCTTCATGAAAAAGACACTTATCGCCGCAGCTGTTGGCGCATTACTTGCTTCTGTAGCTACATTTACACCCGCAAATGCAGCAGGGCATTCAATTACAGCTTGCCTCATTACCAAGACAGATACGAACCCTTTCTTTGTTAAAATGAAAGAAGGCGCAACATCAAAAGCCGAAGAGCTCGGCATTGAACTTAAGAGCTTTGCTGGTAAAGTTGATGGTGATCACGAAACACAAGTCGCCGCGATTGAAACATGTATTGCGGATGGCGCAAAAGGTATTTTGCTAACAGCTTCAGATACATCATCTATCGTATCTTCTGTGCAGCAAGCACGCGATGCAGGTCTTGTTGTTATTGCTCTTGATACACCGCTAGAGCCTATCGATTCTGCTGATGCAACATTTGCTACAGATAACTTCTTGGCTGGTGAATTGATCGGAAAATGGGCAGCTGCAAACCTGGGCATGGAAGCTAAGAATGCAAAAATTGCCATGCTTGATCTTGCCGTAAGTCAGCCATCAGTTGGCGTGTTGCGTGACCAAGGTTTCTTGCAGGGTTTTGGTATTGATCTTGGTGATCCAAATAAATGGGGTGATGAAACAGATAGCCGTATCGTAGGTAATGATGTAACTGCCGGAAACGAAGAAGGCGGTCGCAGGGCAATGGAAAATCTTCTTGCGAAAGACCCTGACATTAACGTGGTTTACACAATCAATGAACCAGCAGCTGCTGGTGCCTATGAAGCCTTGAAATCTATTGGCCGTGAAAATGATGTTCTTATCGTGTCAGTTGATGGTGGTTGCCCAGGTGTCGCAAATATTAGAGACGGCGTTATTGGTGCAACATCGCAACAATATCCACTTTTGATGGCATCTCTTGGTATTGAAGCTATTGCTGCTTGGGCAAAAGATGGAACAAAACCTGCGCCAACACCGGGTAAAGAATTCTTTGATACAGGCGTTGCACTGGTCACGGATCAAGCTGTTGATGGTGTAGAATCAATCAGTGTTGAAGAAGGCATGAACCGTTGCTGGGGTTAATCTCCAACTAACATCAAACTCATTTTGGGGCGGCTATATTAGTCGCCCTATTTTTAGCCTATTATAGTAAAACACGAATTAGTATGTTCTGGGGAGGAACACATGGCAGGGCAAGAATTTGAGAAAGTTCTAGACGGCAAATCTGAAAAAGTTGCAGAATTTACCAATGAGCGAAAAAGCTGGGTTCACACTGTCCAGCACAGGCTTCACGTTAATCCCGCCCTTGTTCCTCTCATTGTCCTTGTTATGTCAATTGCAATTTTTGGCATACTTTTAGGCACAAAGTTTTTCTCACCATTTGCATTAACTCTTATTTTGCAGCAAGTCGCAATTGTCGGCATAGTTGGAGCGGCTCAATCGCTTGTGATCCTGACAGCGGGCATTGATCTGTCTGTTGGTGCGATCATGGTTTTATCATCGGTCATTATGGGCCAGTTCACATTTCGGTATGGATTACCTGTTGAAATCGCAATTTTTTGCGGCCTTTTATGTGGTGCCATTTGTGGTTATATCAACGGCGTTCTGGTTGCTGTTATGAAGCTTCCACCATTCATCGTAACGCTTGGTATGTGGCAAATTATACTTGCAACAAATTTTTTATATTCTGCAAATGAGACGATACGTAGTAAAGATATTGAAGAGCAAGCCCCGCTATTACAGCTGTTTGGATGGAAGCTTAAAATCGGCGCTGATGAAGCTGGCCGTGGTGGTGCAACATTTACTATCGGCGTTATCTTTTTGGTCGCACTTGTTGCCATCCTTGCTTATGCATTAAAGCAAACAGCGTGGGGTCGTCACGTTTACGCCGTTGGCGATGATCCAGAGGCTGCTGAATTATCCGGTGTGAATGTCAAGCGTACATTGATTTCAGTATACACCCTTGCAGGCATTATATGCGCCTTCGCTGGCTGGGCTCTCATTGGCCGCATTGGTTCCGTTTCACCAACGTCCGGACAGCTTGCAAATATTGAATCCATCACTGCTGTTGTCATAGGTGGTATATCGCTTTTCGGTGGGCGAGGGTCAATTGTTGGTATGCTCTTTGGAGCACTTATTGTTGGTGTATTTACACTTGGCTTACGATTACTTGGGGCTGATGCTCAATGGACTTTCCTGCTCATTGGCGCATTGATTATTGGCGCTGTTGCGATTGACCAATGGATAAGAAAGGCGGCCGCATAATGGAACCTATTTTAAAAGCACGAAACCTTGTGAAAAGGTATGGACGTGTAACCGCGCTTGATCATTGTGATTTCGAACTCATGCCTGGTGAAATATTAGCGATTATTGGTGATAATGGCGCTGGAAAATCAACGCTGATTAAAGCGATTTCTGGAGCCGTACAACCTGACGAGGGGGATGTATATCTAGATGGTGAAAAAATAAGATTTGCCTCTCCTATTCAAGCACGGGAACGCGGTATCGAAACAGTTTACCAAACGCTTGCAATGTCGCCGGCTTTATCCATAGCAGACAACATGTTTATGGGCCGTGAAATTCGAAAACTTGGCATCATGGGAAGCATATTTCGCAAGCTAGATCGCGCAAAAATGGAAGAAATTGCGCGCGAAAAACTATCCGAACTTGGCCTAATGACGATACAGAACATCAACCAAGCCGTTGAGACACTATCGGGCGGACAACGGCAAGGGGTGGCAGTTGCGAGAGCTGCCACGTTTGGGTCAAAAGTTATCATCTTAGATGAACCAACAGCCGCATTGGGCGTTAAAGAATCTCGACGTGTTTTGGAACTCATTCAAGAAGTCAGGTCACGCGGCGTACCAATTATTTTAATCAGCCACAACATGCCACATGTGTTTGAAGTTGCAGATCGCATACACATTCACAGGTTAGGTAAACGCCTTTGTGTCATCAATCCCAAAGACTATTCAATGTCGGATGCTGTGGCTCTGATGACGGGGGCCAAGGAGCCTCCTTCACAAATGCAAACCTCTGAAACCGCATGAAGCGAACACAACTGCTCAATCGCCATTTAAGTGGACTTACATCATCTCTTGGTCATTTAGATGAAATTACCATTGCAGATGCTGGATTTCCCATTCCAAATGGCGTGCCTGTTATTGATCTTGCTGTTAGCCCTGGCGTTCCGCGGTTTTGGGATGTACTGGATGCGCTTCGTTCTGAATTAATGATTGAAGAAGCTTTCTTTGCAAAGGAGGCACCTTTAGAGTTGGAACAAAGATTTCGTGATGAATTGGCCAAATGGGGAAGCGAGCAAGCCTCAAAACTCAAAGATTTTGTGATATTATCACACACAGAAATTAAACAGCAATCATCATCGTCTAAAGCAATCATTAGAACCGGTGAAATAACGCCTTACTGTAATCTAATTTTATCTTCTGGCGTGGCATTCTAAATGAATATCGAAGACCTTGTTCAGAAAATCAAAAGTGTTGCTAGGGGAAAACATCGTACCCTCGTTGGTATCGCTGGGCCTCCGGCATCAGGTAAGTCAACGTTAGCAAAACAAATTTCCGATCATATCGACCATTCACTTCTTGTACCAATGGATGGGTTTCATCTTGAAAATTCCGTTTTGGACAAAATGGGAAATAGGGATCGAAAAGGGGCACCTTTTACCTTTGATGCCGAAGGTTTTATCGCAATGATCACGGAGATAAAAACCGGTTCCAATATCGTTAATGTCCCAGAATTTGATAGAGAACTTGATCAGGTTGTTTATAATGGTCTGCGGGTCAATAAAACGCACAATATCATCATCATAGAAGGAAATTACCTCTTTCTAGACGAAACGCCTTGGCGGCAATTACATCCCTTATTTGATTTCTCTGTTTTATTATCACCTGAACTAAATGTTATCAAATCTCGATTGATAAAGCGCTGGCTAGAACATGGTTACTCGTTAGATGATGCAAAAATAAAAGCTCAGCAAAATGACTTACCAAATGCCGAACTCATTTTATCTAAATCGCTAAGTGCAAATTTAGCATTGAGCGATATACAAATATGAAAGTGCAACTTTCAAACTTTGACCTACAAGGACCAGATCAAATTGAAGGTATAGAGTGCGCGGTGATCTCCTTTTAAGCCTTTTAAATGGTATTGTCAGAAGAAAATTGAACTAGGCTTTAAATTGGTATGGTTTTAAAAATGACGGACAAGATTTCTTATAAATATTTCAAGACAAGCCCAGAAGTTATCCAATTAGCGGTGATGTATTACGTGCGTTAGCCGCTGATCTATCGACAGATTGGAGATAT
>CAXBCW010000073.1:0-17937 GCA_963974325.1 uncultured Rhizobiaceae bacterium | reverse complement strand
AAAGATACCAAATATCTTTGCCAGTGAGAATCCTCTAGTTATGCTGAGGTCTCATTATAATAAACAAAATAAATTTCGATTTTTGCAAGAAAGTGCCGAAATTAATAACTGGTTAGGTTTTCACTAACACTCCGGTAACACTGTTGGTGTAGAAATCATCTCAGCGAACATAAACGTCGCTCTCTTCGGATTAGGTTTAGCGTACCGAAGTGATGTATCTACATGCGTATTTTTGTAGCGCCGCGTATTTGGCAAAAATCCCCGTCTATCAGAAATGATGGACGGGGTTTTTCTTTGGGTAGAGTTTTTTGAGAGTTCCCTAGGGGATATTTCGGTGATATCCAATCTTCTATGACACAAGCAATAATGTTCCAAGGTACAGGGTCTGATGTAGGTAAAACTGTACTGGTTGCAGGGTTTTGCCGATTGGCGGCTAATCGCGGCATAAAAGTCGTGCCGTTTAAACCACAAAATATGTCTAACAATGCAGCTGTTGCCCATGATGGCGGCGAAATTGGTCGTGGACAATGGCTACAAGCACTGGCAGCTAGAGTTCCGCCATCAGTTCACATGAACCCAATCCTTTTAAAGCCTCAGTCAGAAGTTGGAAGCCAAGTCGTTGTCCACGGACAATCACGCGGTCATGCAAAAGCGCGCGAATATAAAGCTATGAAGCCTCAATTACTGTCTGCTGTGCGTGAAAGTTACGAAATTATCTCAAAAGATGCCGATTTGGTGTTGGTTGAAGGTGCCGGGTCTCCAGCTGAGATTAATCTACGTGCAGGGGATATTGCCAATATGGGGTTTGCCACCGAGGCAAATGTTCCTGTTATTTTAATTGGAGATATTGACCGGGGTGGGGTGATCGCATCGCTTGTTGGAACACATAAAATATTGCCGGATACCGATCGGGATATGATCAAAGGGTTTTTGATCAACAAGTTTCGCGGTGATGTGACTTTGTTTGACGATGGCATTACCTCGATCAAAGAGTTTACGGATTGGGATTGCTTTGGGGTTATTCCGTGGTTGAAGTCTGTTTCTAAACTGCCGGCAGAAGATTCTGTGGCGTTGGATAACATCATCGGTTCCAGCTCAGGTAGTTTTAAGATTGCTGTGCCAAGACTTCCGCGCATTGCCAATTTTGATGATTTTGATCCATTGCTGTGTGAGCCCAACATCAATCTTCAGTTCATTGAAGAGGGCAACACAATACCAAGCGATACAGACCTTGTGATTTTGCCGGGTTCCAAATCAACGATTGCCGACCTTATCTATCTTAAAGAACAGGGTTGGGGCAAAATGTTGCAAACTCATTCCGACCGTGGTGGCAGCGTCATGGGGATTTGTGGTGGTTATCAAATGCTGGGCACCAAGATCTTTGACCCTGAACATGTTGAGGGGAATATTGAAGAGATTGACGGTTTTGGTCTGTTAGACATTCAAACAATCATGGAGCCTCGCAAAGTCACGGAAAATGTGGCGGCACATTCCACGGTGTTTAATACCCCAATCAAAGGGTATGAAATCCATATTGGGCGCACAGATGGCGCTGATTGCTCAAAGCCTTTTGCGATAATCGATGGCAAAAGCGGGCCACAGAATGGGCCTCAAAGTGATGGTGCTATCAGCCCTAATGGCAAAGTCGTGGGTACTTACTTACATGGCTTGTTTTCAGCTGATGCGTTTCGTCAGGCTTTATTGGTAAGTTTTGGTGTTGATTCGACCCAAGATAATTATGAAAAAATGGTCGATGATGCGCTGGATGAACTGGCAGAAGAACTCGATGCGCTGGTGGATTTTGACGCCCTGTTACGATTGTCGAAAACTGCAGGCTGATATTTGCCTTGGCTACCTGTTTAATGATTGACAGTTTTCACCATCAAGCATAACACTTATTTTCCATTAGGTTTTCGCCTCGCTAGTTGTGGGGTGAAATGAAAAGGGAATGTGAAGAGGTAGACCCAATTCGGGGACCTTTATCGCAGCCGATCCCGCGACTGTAGAGCGATTAGGCAATCTTATTGATTATGCAAAGTCAAGTTTGGCAATTTACATTGGGTAAATTGGACTTGTGCGGAACATGATCAAGACAAGCCACTGGTTTGGCAACATGGGTAACACAAAGGCGGACGCCTTTATTTCTACGAATCGTCCTCTTTGCCATTTTGTTATATTCTGGGAAGGTGAAAGATTGCTGCCGATGCAAGCCATCGAAATGTGCGAGCCAGGAGACCTGCCCAATAGGAATGAAACTTAACTCTGCTGAGGCGAATAATCGCCGTAGGTGGAAATTCGACACGGGGAACTGTCAAAATGAAAAAAATATCCTTATCTTTGGGCGCGTTGGGCCTATCACTATTTGCAAATCCTGCATTTGCGCACCACCCACTGGGCGGCAAAACACCATCAACTTTCTTTGAAGGTTTGATCTCTGGTTTTGCCCATCCGGTTATTGGTCTTGATCACTTTATCTTTGTTGCCGCTATGGGTATTGCCGCTGTCTTAATTGGCAAGCGTGTTGCAATGCCTATCCTTTTTGTCCTTGCGACATTGGTTGGCGCTGGTATCCATCTTTCATCTATCAATCTACCAATGGCCGAGACAATGATTGCATTGTCGGTTGCTACAATTGGTTGGATGATTTTATCGGGTCGCCAAATCTCAGTTAAAATCTACGCTGGTTTATTTGCAGCGGCTGGATTGTTCCACGGCTTTGCCTATGCTGATGCGATCTTCGGCGCTGAAACAACGCCACTTGTGGCTTACTTGTTCGGCTTTGGACTTATCCAAGCATGTGTTGCTATGGCTGCTGGTTACATCGTTGTCGATCTTATCGGTAAGGGTGTTAAAGCTATGGACAATATGCCTGCACGTCTTTCAGGCGGCATGGTTGCTGGCGCTGGTATGCTTATCCTTGGTGAGCAAGCTATTGCGGGCATCTTCGGTTAATCAACCGAAATCACCTCATGGAATTGAACCAGCACGTTTTAGTGCTGGGCGGTGCAAGATCTGGAAAATCAGTATTTGCTGAAGACTTAACACTAAGTCTTGCAGCGAATGCGGCCGCCGAGCACAAAACCAAATGTATCTATATTGCGACTGCCCAAATTTGGGATGATGAAATGCAAACGCGTGTTGCAACTCATCAGTCGCGCCGTACTGACATTTGGCAAACCGTGGAAGCACCACTTGATTTGGTGCCAGCCCTTTTGACTCATAGCGAAGTTAATCAGCCGATTTTGGTTGATTGCTTAACGTTGTGGCTGACAAATCTCATGATGGCTGAACACGATATTGATGGGGCAGGCAACGCAATGGTCTATGCTTTGGCGCAACTTGCAGGCCCTGTTATCTTCGTCTCAAACGAAGTCGGCCAAGGCATTGTTCCAGATAATAAAATGGCACGAGATTTCCGTGATCACGCGGGATCTCTTCATCAAAAAATTGCAAAGTCAGTCTCAGAGGTTTATTTCGTAACCGCTGGCCTGCCGACAAAATTAAAGGGCTAAAACATGCTAAAAGCAAAAATTCCCGCGACCGTTATCACAGGTTTCTTGGGCGCAGGTAAAACAACCTTGATCCGCTCGATGTTGACCAATACTGGTGGCAAAAAGATTGCTCTGATTGTAAATGAATTCGGCGATTTGGGTGTGGATGGCGATGTGCTGAAAGACTGTGGCGCTGAAAATTGCACTGAGGAAGATATCGTTGAGCTGACAAATGGCTGCATTTGCTGCACCGTTGCTGATGATTTTATCCCAACAATGCAAAAACTATTAGAGCGCGAAAATCGCCCCGATCACATTGTGATTGAAACATCTGGTTTAGCTTTGCCGCAGCCTTTGGTGGCCGCGTTTAACTGGCCAGAGATTAAGTCTCAAGTGACTGTTGATGGTGTTGTGACGGTGGTTGATAGTGCAGCTGTTGCTGATGGGCGGTTTGCCCATGATGTGGTCAAAGTTGATGCGCAGCGCAAAGCAGACGATATGCTAGATCATGAAAGCCTGCTTGAAGAATTGTTTGAAGATCAATTGATGGCTGCCGATATGATTGTGCTGAATAAAGCAGATCTTATTGATGAGGAAACACTCGCTCGGGTGCGTGAGACAGTCAATGCGGCGATCACTCGAAAGCCTGCGATGATTGTTGCCCGAAATGGTGTTGTGCCTTCTGATGTGCTGCTGGGTCTTGGTATGGGGTCGGAAGATGATATTGCAAACCGCAAATCGCATCACGAACAGCACCACCATGATGAACACCACGATGATCATGAGGGTGAAGATCACCACCATCATCATGAACACGATCACGATCACGATCAGTTTGACAGTTTTGTCGTTGAACTAGGTTCAGTGGCCGATGCAGTCGCATTTTGTGACGCGTTGAGTAAAGTTATTCAAAAGCATGACGTATTGCGACTAAAGGGCTTTATCGATGTGCCTGACAAAATGATGCGTTTGAACATTCAAGCCGTTGGTGCTCGTGTTGATCAGCATTTTGATAAACCTTGGGGCGCAGGCGAAGCACGTCGTTCTCGTCTTGTGGTTATCGGTCTGCATAATATTGATCAGACAGCTATCGGAGCTGACATCAAGGCTCTGGTTTAAGGATATCTCATGCACCTTTTAGTGGCGCAAAAAGGCTCTATTGCCGATGGAGATGAAGCGATTGATCTGGGGCAGTCTCCAGGCGATGTTTTATTTCTGACTGCTGCTGATACGGAAGTTGCCAGCATTGCCAATGCCTGTGAACATCATGGTGATCTAAACTGGCGCATTGCAAATCTCGGCCAGCTCATGCATCCGATGTCGGTTGATACCTATATTGATCGAACCGTTCAACATGCCAAACTGATTGTCATTCGAGCTTTAGGTGGTGCAAGTTATTTCTCCTATGCATTGGAGGCTTGCTTTGCGGCGGCGTGTCAATTCGGTATTAAAATTATCGTCGTCCCGGGCGATGATAAAGCGGACCCTGAATTGTTTCGGTTTTCCAATGTTGCGGTTGAAGACCGTGATCAACTTTGGCATTATTTGATCCAAGGTGGCCAAGCCAATAGCAATAATTTTGTAGCCTATTGCGAAGCCATGTTGGCCGATATTGATCGGCCCCAAGCTGCGGTTCCGCTCTTAAAAGCAGGGTTATATTGGCCGGAAAAATCACCACAAAACTTGAGTGATTTGCAAGCGTACTGGATTGATGGCGCGCCCGTTGTTGCGATTTCCTTTTATCGGGCGTTGGTTCAAAGTGGGCAAACTGCCCCTATTGATGCATTGATACATCAGCTGATATCCTTGGGCATAAATCCGTTGCCAATTTATGTTTCAAGTTTAAAAGACGATATCTCACAAGCGACCGTTTCGAACTTTTTCCAAACGGCCCAACCTGATGTTGTGATCAATGCGACAGGATTTGCGGTGTCAAAACCCGGCGCTGTACATATACCAACTGTGCTTGAAAAGGACGGTGCTATTGTTTTACAAGCAGTTCTGGCTGGCATTGATTATGCGACTTGGAGTGCTTCATCGCAAGGGTTGAACTCACGCGATTTGGCGATGAACGTTGTCTTGCCAGAAGTTGATGGTCGCATCATGACCCGCGCGATTTCGTTTAAATCTGCAGGCCATTTTGATGAGAATGTTCAAGCCAATATTATCCGCCATGAGCCGTCTGTAGCCGGTGTTGAATATGTCTGCGAGCTTGCCAAAAGATGGTCAGAATTACGCGCGACAAAGCCTGCGCAAAAACGTGTTGCATTGATCCTTGCCAATTATCCCAATCAAGATGGCCGTCTGGCAAATGGCGTTGGGCTTGATACGCCAGCAAGCACAGTTGAAGTTTTAAATGCGTTAGATCAAGCTGGATATGACGTTGCTGGTTTTCCGCAAAACTCAGAAGCGTTGATGGATGTTGTTCAACGCGGTCCAACCAATGCCAAACGGCCTGCATCATCATCTGAAACGGATGATAAAGCTTTACATGAAGTTCGCGAAATACTTGAACTTGATGAATATTTGAATCATTTCAAGCAATTGCCTTTAAAGGTTCAGGAAGAGATTCAAGCGCGATGGGGCGATGCGTCCGCCGATCCTTATGTCAGGGGTGATCAGTTTGAGCTGCCTTTGACGCGGTTTGGAAATGTCTGCGTCGGTGTTCAGCCTGCCCGTGGTTATAATATTGACCCTAAAGAAAGTTATCACTCGCCTGACCTTACACCGCCTCATGGTTATTTTGCGTTCTATTTTTACCTGCGAAAGAGCTTTGGTGTGAATGCCATTGTTCATATGGGTAAGCATGGAAATTTGGAATGGTTGCCGGGTAAAGCTTTGGCGCTTTCAGAGCATTGTTACCCTGCGGCGATCTTAGGTCCTGTGCCACATATTTACCCGTTTATTGTCAATGATCCAGGTGAGGGAACGCAAGCCAAGCGGCGCACATCTGCTGTGATTATCGATCACCTGACACCGCCTTTAACACGGGCCGAAAGCTATGGTCCGCTCAAAGATCTCGAAGCCTTGGTTGATGAGTTTTACCTTGCATCGGGTCATGATCCGCGCCGATTGAAACTGCTCAAAAAGCAGATATTAGAATTGGTTCGCGATACAGGTCTTGGTCATGATGCCGGCGTTGAGCAGATCGATGATGATGATCTGGCGCTCGAAAAACTTGATGCTTGGTTATGTGATTTAAAAGAGATGCAGATCCGTGATGGTTTGCATATTTTCGGGCGTGCGCCGGAAGGTCGATTGCTGGAAGATTTAACGGTGGCATTGGCAAGACTGCCAAGACGCGCTGATGATGGGTCAGATAAAATTGGCGAAAGTCTTCATCGTGCTTTGGCGCGTGATTTGAAACTACCATCAGATTTTGATCCGCTAGATTGCGAGATGAGCCAGACATGGGGCTATGTTCGCCCAGATGTTTTATCTGGTGTGTCCGATGATCTTTGGCGCTCATGTGGGGATACTGTCGAACGGCTTGAAATCCTTGCATCTCTTTTGGTGGCTGGAGAGATTGATTGCCAAGAGGATTGGGTCCGAACACAAGTTGTACTGACTGAAGTTGAAGACGAATTAAAGCCAAGTATCACGACCTCTGGTCCAGCTGAAATCAACGCGATTATGCAGAGCCTTGAAGGTAAGTTTGTGGCGCCTGGTCCATCGGGCGCTCCGACGCGCGGTCGACCAGATGTTTTGCCAACGGGGCGAAATTTTTATTCTGTTGATAGTCGATCATTGCCTACGCCAGCTGCATGGGAATTGGGTCAGAAATCAGCCGAGTTGCTAATTGCGCGCTATGTGCAAGACAATGGTAATTGGCCCACAAGCTTTGGCGTTACCGCATGGGGCACATCAAACATGCGCACAGGTGGTGATGATCTTGCGCAAGTTTTGGCGCTTATGGGCGCAAAGCCTGTTTGGGATATGTCATCGCGCCGAATGACTGGATATGAGATCACCACGCTTGCGATGCTTGGTCGTCCACGGGTTGATGTGACGTTACGTATTTCAGGTTTTTTCCGTGATGCTTTTCCAGATCAGATTGCGCTGATCGATCGCGCTGTCAGAGCCATTGGTGCCTTGGATGAAGAAAAGTTTGATAATCCGATTGTGGCCCGCATGAGAGAAGAAAAAGCTGTGCTTTTAAAACAAGGTGTTGATGAAGCTTTAGCAGACAAACAGTCTGGATATCGAATTTTTGGATCAAAGCCTGGTGCCTATGGCGCAGGCCTGCAAGCTTTGATCGATGAAAAGGGCTGGGCGGACCGCCGTGATTTGGCAGAAGCTTATACCGTGTGGGGTGGATATGCTTATGGAGCGGGCGATGAAGGTCGGCCTGAGCAAGAGCTATTCAAACAAAGATTGGGCGGTATTGAAGCTGTTGTTCAAAACCAAGATAATCGCGAGCATGATCTATTAGATAGCGATGATTATTATCAATTTGAAGGTGGAATGACAGCCGCCATTGAAGATGCATCTGGTAAGCGCCCAAGCGTTTATCACAATGATCATTCTCGCCCCGAAAAACCAATCATTCGTTCGTTAGAAGAAGAAATTTCTCGTGTGGTGAGAGCGCGTGTTGTGAACCCTAAATGGATCAATGGCGTGATGCGCCATGGTTACAAGGGCGCATTTGAGATGGCAGCGACTGTTGATTACATGTTCGCATTCTCTGCCACCACGGGCGCGGTTCGTGATCATCATTTTGAATTGGTTTATGATGCCTATTTAAATGATGAAAACGTGCGTGATTTCATAAAACATGCTAATCCTGAAGCACTTAAAGAGATGGCTGCAAGATTTATTGAAGCAATAGACCGAGGGCTATGGACGCCTAAAAGCAATTCGGCCAAATTTGATTTGGCAATGATGGCAGGAGGAAAGATATAATGGCTGGCAAGATTACCGATAATATGACCGAAGACGAGCTGAATGCACGGCATGCAGATAAGATGAAAAAGAAGAAAGCTGCGCGTGATAAAATTATCGCCACAAAGACCGTCGAAAAAGGCCTTGTGATGGTTCATACCGGCAAAGGTAAGGGTAAATCGACGGCAGCATTTGGCATGATTTTCCGAGCCATTGGCAATGATATGAATGTTGGCGTTGTGCAATTTGTCAAAGGCAAATGGGGTACGGGCGAGCGCAAAGTCTTGGAAGCATTTCCAGATCAAGTGACAATCACTGCCATGGGCGATGGCTTCACATGGGAAACACAGGATCGCAAACGCGATATTGAAGCGGCTCAACAAGCATGGGAACGTGCAAAACTGATGATTATGGACGAAAGTCTGGATATGGTTTTGTTGGACGAGCTGAATATCGTGCTGCGTTATGATTATTTGGACGTCAATGAGATCGTTGAATTCTTGAAAACCAAACCTGAGATGAAGCATGTGATTATCACAGGTCGTAACGCAAAAGATGAGTTGATTGATTTTGCGGATTTGGTCACAGAAATGACGATGATCAAACATCCATTTAGATCAGGTGTTAAAGCGCAAGTTGGCGTTGAATTTTAATCTTTTGGGGAGGAGACTAAAATGAAAGTTGCATTGATCACAGGGGCTGCACGCGGCATTGGGCTGGCGAGTACCAAGCTATTTTTGGATTTGGGTTGGCATGTTGTTATGGTTGATATTGATGGTGAAGAGCTTAGCTCAGCATCGCAAGACCTCAATAATATAACAGCAATTGAATATGATGTTTCTGTGCCAGACAATGTTGATGCGTTGCAAAAACGTGTTGCCAAGGATTTTGGTCAATTGGATGCGCTGGTCAATAATGCTGGTCTTGCGATTTTTGGACCGATAGAAGAAACAAGTTTTGATCAATGGCGCCGTATTATGGCTAATAATTTGGATGCGCCGTTCTTAATGGTGCAGGCATTTACCAAGCTATTGGCAAATGCCAAGGGTGCGATTGTCAATATTACGTCGATTTCTGGTTTTCGTGCCAGCACATTGCGTGTTGCCTATGGCACATCAAAAGCAGCGCTTGCGCATTTAACCCAGCAACAAGCTGTCGAACTTGGTGAATATGGCATCAGAGCTAATGCGATTGCGCCGGGTCCGGTGAACACAAAGCTTGCTTTGGCTGTCCATTCGCCAGAAATTCGCGCGGCTTATCACGATGTTTTGCCGCTCAACCGCTATGGAACGGAACAAGAAATTGCCAATGCGATTGTGTTCTTATGCAAAGAGGAGGCTAGCTTTATCACGGGTCAAGTGATTGGTGTTGATGGTGGTTTCCAAGCTTCAGGCATTGGGATTCCTGAATTACGAAAATAAGTTGAACCTAGCTATAGTATAAGTCGGTTTTCTTGCTGCAATTGTCGTATTTGAGTTTGACCATTGTGTTGCATAATTATATGTTTGGCCAGAATGTACGATGGTGCCTCACTAAGAGGCTGAAAGAGATTTTGGTGCGGCTGACTTAATTCAAGGGCCAATCCCATAACTGTCGATCAAGGAAATATTATCTCAGATATAATGAGATATGTTTCGGCGTCTCGTGCATCAGAAAAGATGAACACAACGGAGATGCCTATGCGCGTTTTATTAACGATCAAACTTATTGTTTTTTTCGGATTTATTGCCCCTGCCTATTCTCATGCAGGACATGTCGGTGAGCTTGCAGGTCATGCACACTGGGTTGGTGTGGCTGCTGTTTTAGGTGTCGCTGGATTGGCTGCAATTCTTACCGGGAATAAAAAAGACAAAGACCAAGCAACTGCCGAAGAAGACACCGTTGAGACAGAAGATGAAGTGGGAGAGACAGCATGAGAAAGTCTGAAAAAATTGGTATCATGGTCTGTGGTCATGGTAGCCGCAATCAAAATGCCGCCCGTCAGTTTTCATCTGTAGCTGCAGGTCTCAAAACGCATTATCCAGATGTTCCTGTTGAATATGGATATTTGGAATTTTGCAATCCTGTTATTTCAGATGGTCTTGATAAACTTAAAGCGCAAGGCGTTACCCGCGTTTTGGCTGTGCCCGGCATGTTGTTTGCTGCGGGACACGCAAAAAATGATATCCCGTCTGTGCTGAATACCTATCAAGCGCAAAACCCTGGAATGATTATTAATTACGGTCGTGAGTTGGGTGTTGATCTTAAAATGATCCGCGCAGCTGGCGCGCGTATTGATGATGCTGTTGCAGAAGCTGATAAAGAGTTTGGTGTTGTTGAAAAACACGATACCTTGTTGATGGTTGTTGGCCGTGGATCATCTGATCCGGATGCTAATTCGAATGTGACAAAAGTGACCCGCATGTTGTGGGAAGGTTTGGGCTTTGGTTGGGCAGAAACATGTTATTCTGGTGTAACATTTCCGCTGGTAGCGCCCGGTCTTACCCACGCTGCAAAGCTTGGTTACAAACGAATTATTGTTTTCCCATACTTCTTGTTTACGGGCGTTTTGGTCAAGCGCATTTTCAGTTACACCGATGAAGTTGCAGCTCAACATCCTGACCTTCAATTTGTCAAAGCTGGATATTTAAATGATCATCCATTGGTGATTGAAACCTTCAGAGATCGCGTTGAAGAGGTTAAGGTTGGTCAAGCTTTGATGAACTGTCAGCTTTGCAAATATCGCGAGCAAGTTTTGGGCTTTGAAGACCAAGTGGGCATGGCGCAAGAAAGCCATCACCATCATGTTGAAGGCATTGGCGGCGGGTTGGAAAATTGTCCGTGTAAAGGCGATTGCGATGCATCTTGTCGTGATGAGGCATTTTGTGCAAAACACGATCTTCCATTTACACCGCTTCATTCTCACGACCATACGCATGATCATTCTGGTGATCACACACATGGGGGTGGACATGATCATAGCCATGATTCAAGTCCTCAAGTGTCCCATCACCACCCACCATATCCCCATGCTGATCACCCACATGGGCCAAAATCTATGGTTAAAAAGTCATAGATTATGACGCAGTTAAATTACGAGCGCGACCCTGCGGAAATCTACCGCCAATCGTTTGCGACCATACGTCATGAGACTGATCTTTGTCGATTTGATCAGGGTATGCAGCAATTGGCGATTAGATTAATCCATGCCTGTGGCATGGTCGATGTGGTTGATGATATTGCCTTTTCACAAGGTGCTTTTGATGCGGGGCGACAAGCTTTGCAACAGGGTGCGAAGGTGATTTGCGATGTCGAGATGGTGC
The DNA here is from genome assembly GCA_963974325.1 of uncultured Rhizobiaceae bacterium. Lineage (GTDB taxonomy): Bacteria > Pseudomonadota > Alphaproteobacteria > Rhizobiales > Rhizobiaceae > Lentilitoribacter. The sequence continues at coordinate 6,263 of CAXBCW010000073.1, read as the reverse complement.
GTCATGGTGTTATCACGCGTTTATTGCCTAAAGATAATGACGTGCTTTGTTTGCTCAATTCACCTGAGGTTCGCCCGTTAGCTGAACAAAAGGCTACAACGCGGTCTGCTGCGCAAGTTGAGCTTTGGATACCGCATTTAGAGGGCAGCATTATCGCGATTGGCAATGCGCCAACGGCGTTGTTTCGATTGTTGGAATTGTTGGATGAGGGCTGCGCAAAACCAGCGCTCATTTTGGGCTTGCCGGTCGGCTTTGTAGGTGCTGCTGAATCCAAAGCAGAATTAGATTTAAATTCTCGTGGCGTTCCTTATGTAACGGTCACCGGAAGGCGCGGCGGGTCTGCGATGGCCTCTGCTGCGGTCAACGCTTTGGCTGGAAAGTTGGAGAATTATGGCTGATCATCCTTGGCTCACAATTATCGGTATTGGTGATAATGGTTTGGAAAGCTTGTCGGGCATTGCGCGACATTTGTTTGAAAAAGCAGAAATCATAATCGCACCACAGCGCGTGCTCAATGATATCGATGTTGGTGGGCGCGAAACTGTGCCTTGGACCTTTGGTGTATCGGAAACGATTGCATTTATCCAATCACGACGCGGAACGCCGACGACAATTTTGGCAACGGGCGACCCAATGCATTTTGGTATTGGGGCAACTCTACGCCGCTCATTTGGCGAAGATGAAATGCTGGTTCTGCCATCCCCATCAGGATTTTCACTGGCTGCGGCTAAATTGGGTTGGGGCTTGCAAGATGTGGCGACGATATCCTTGCATGGCCGGGCGGTATCAGGATTGCATGTGCATGTTGTGCCTAATCGCTGGATACTCTCTTTAACATCGAACGCTCGGACAATTTCAGAGGCTGCAAAGCTTTTGGTTGAACGGAAATATGGTGGCTCTCAATTAACGGTGTTTGAGCATGTTGGTGGGTTAAGTGAGAAAATCTCATGCTTTACCGCAAATGAAATATTAAGCGGCGATCATGATTTTGCAGACTTTAATATGTTGGCCATAGAATGCATTGCGGATTGGGATGCACCGATCTTGCCGACACTTGCAGGATTGCCGGACGATGCTTTTTTGCATGATGGGCAATTGACAAAACGTGAGACCAGAGCTGCAACGCTTTCTATGTTAGCGCCGTTTTCCGGTGCTGTTTTGTGGGATGTTGGCGCTGGCTGTGGGTCTATTGCGATTGAATGGATGCGGGCAGCTCATGGCACCAAGGCTTTTGCAATTGAACAAGATCAAACCAGATGCGCAATGATCAGGGATAATGCGCTGGCGCTGGGTGTTCCCAAGCTCGAGCTTATTGAGGGTGCTGTGCCAGATAAATTGGATGGCTTACCAAAACCAGATGCAATTTTCATCGGTGGCGCGTTAACGGTAGACGGTGTGTTTGAGGCGTGTTGGCAAGCTTTGGATGACGGAAAACGCCTTGTCGCAAATGCTGTGACCGTTCAAAGCGAAGCCAAATTATTTGAGCTTTTTCAAACCTATGGCGGCGAGATGAGCCGCATTCAGGTGGCTCGAGCCACCCCTGTTGGCCGTTTTAATGGCTGGAAACCTTTTATGCCTGTTACGATTTGGTCTGTGACCAAAGGCCAAACATCTGGAGAGAATATAAATGGCGGGTAAATTATACGGAATTGGCGTGGGGCCGGGAGATAGCGAGCTTATTACGCTCAAAGCTTTGCGCCTTTTACGGGCAGCACCTGTGGTGGCCTATCCCGCGCCTGACGATGGCAACAGCTTTGCTCGGCAAATTGTTGCGCTGTTTTTATCAGAAGAACAAATCGAAATTCCGATCATTGTTCCCATGCGGGTTGAACGTTTTCCCGCACAACAAGTCTATGATCAAGCGGCGCATAATATTGCCGAACATCTCAAACAGGATCGCGATGTTGTTGTGTTATGTGAGGGGGATCCATTTTTCTATGGCTCGTTCATGTATCTTTATGAGCGATTGGCCAATGAATTTGAATGCGAAATTGTACCCGGTGTGTCCTCAATGATGGCAGGCGCTGCGGCCCTTGGTCGTCCACTTGCCGCGCGCAATGATATCCTGACGGTCATCCCAGCGCCTTTATCTGATGATGAGATCAAAACCCAATTGATGACGTGTCAGGCCGCTGCCATTATTAAGCTTGGTCGTCATTTCGAGCGGGTTCAAAATCTGATTACCGATATGGGGTTGTCTGATCAGGCAGGTTATCTGGAGCGGATAAGTTTGAGTGAAGAAAAGATCTACCCTTTGAATGAAGTCCCCACCAATAAGGCACCTTATTTTTCGATGATATTGATTTATAAAGGCGTAGAAAACTGGGTATCCGATTTGCCCGTGCCGCATAAAGGCGAGGAATGAATATGACCAAACCCGCAATTGTTAGCCTCTCCACATCATCGAATGATCTGGCAAAACGCATCGCTAAAGAAACTGGCGGTCAGGTGCATGGCTTTCAAAAACGTATCTCTGATGCTGATGTTTTGTTTGACAATGTGGCTGAGCATTTAACTGCATTATTTGCATCTAAAACGCCTATTATTGCGATCATGGCATCGGGTGCCGTCATTCGAATTCTTGCGCCGCAGCTGATCAATAAAATGGATGAAGCGGCTGTAATTTCTGTGTCTGAAGACGGATCGAGCATTGTTCCACTTTTGGGTGGTCATCATGGTGCAAACGATTTGGCGCGGCAATTGGCCGAGATTACCAATGGTTTTGCTGCTGTGACAACAGCTGGTGATTTGAAGTTTGGTATTGCGCTTGATCAGCCGCCGCAAGGGTATCATCTGACCAATCCAGAAGACGCAAAAGATGTGATGGCAGCTTTGCTAAATGGCGCAAGTGTGGACCTTGTTGGACAAGCGTCATGGTTGACCGAAAGCCAGTTGGACTTTGCTGATGGCGGTGAGGTTCAAATTACCATTACGGAAAAAACATTACCTGCCAAAGCTTTAGAGCTAATCTATACTAAAAAGAGTCTAGTCCTTGGCGTGGGTTGTGAACGGGGCTGTTCATCAGAAGAGCTTTTAAAATTAGCAACCGAAACACTTCAAGCACAGGGGTATTCATCTGACGCTGTTGGTTTGATTACTTCCATTGATTTAAAAGCGGATGAAACAGCTATTCATGCCTTGGCAAAACATTTTAATTGCCCTGTGCGGTTCTTCCCAAGCACCCGATTATTGGATGAGACCAAGCGTTTGAAAAACCCATCTGATGTGGTTTTTGGTGAGGTTGGTTGTTATGGTGTGGCTGAAGGTTCAGCACTTGTTGCTGCGGGTCAGTACGGTGATTTGATTGTTGAGAAACAAAAAAGCAAACGCGCAACACTTGCGATTGGCCAAGCTTTAGATCCGTTTGAAAAAACCCATATCCAAGCCCTTGAGGGCGGACAAGCACGCGGCAAATTATTTGTCGTTGGTATTGGCCCTGGTGCCGATGCATGGCGCTCGCCAGAAGTATCCAGCATGGTTGCGTCATCCACTGACCTTGTCGGCTATTCGCTTTATCTTGATCTTTTGGGTCCGTTGACAACGGGCAAAACGCGTCACGATTTTGATTTGGGTAAAGAAGAAGCCCGTGTGCGCCATGCGATGGAACTTGCAGGGCAGGGCAAAGATGTTGCGCTTGTGTGTTCGGGTGACGCGGGAATTTACGCCATGGCGACATTGGTGTTTGAATTGCTTGATAAGGGCGATACAGATGATGGATTAAGCCCAGCTGCAAAGCGTATTGAGATTGCAGTGTCACCCGGAATTTCAGCATTGCAAGCAGCTGCTGCTCGCATTGGTGCGCCGCTTGGTCATGACTTTTGTACGATTTCACTTTCAGATCTACTAACGCCTTGGGAAGATATTAAGCGCCGTGTCTCGGCCGCCGCCGAAGGCGATTTTGTCATTGCGTTTTATAATCCCGTCTCCATGAAACGCCGCACACAATTGGCGTGGGCGCGAGATCGTTTGCTTGATGATCGTCCTAATAATACGCCAGTTATCTTGGCAACCAATCTTGGCCGCGAAGGCGAATTGGTGCGTGTTGTTGATCTGGCTAAACTAGATATTGACGATGTGGATATGCTCACTGTTGTGATTATTGGGTCCAGCGAAAGCCGAACGACAATGACAGGTGATGGCAAAACTTGGGTTTATACTCCGCGTGGATATTCCGGAAAATCAAATTCTATTATGGGTAATTCAAAATGACAGTATACTTTATTGGTGCAGGGCCAGGCGCTCCGGATCTTATCACAGTGCGTGGCTTGAAACTGATCGAACGTTGTCCTGTATGTCTTTATGCGGGCTCGCTCGTACCAGAAGAGATCGTGCAAGCAGCGCCCGCCAATTGCATTGTCAAAGACACAGCGCCGATGCATTTGGATGAAATCATTGCCGGTATGAAGCTTGCGCATGAACGCGGGCAAGATGTTGCACGTGTGCATTCAGGCGATCCGTCAATTTATGGCGCAACCGCGGAACAAATGCGTCGTCTTGATGTTTTGGGCATCGATTTTGAAGTTGTTCCGGGCGTTCCTGCATTTGCGGGTGCTGCTGCCAAGCTTGCGACTGAGCTAACGTTGCCAGAAATTGCGCAAACTGTGATCATCACGCGTACAGGCATGAAAGCATCATCGATGCCTGAGGGTGAGCAACTTGAAATTTTGGGTCAATCGGGTGCCACATTGGCAATCCATCTATCCATTCGTAATTTGGATTATATCAAAACATCGCTTGAGCCATATTACGGTTTGGATTGCCCAGTTGTTGTTGCTTATCGCGCCACATGGCCGGATGAGCTTTACATCCATACGACATTGGAAAATATGAAGGCAGATGTTCGAAAAGCAAAAATCACGCGAACGGCACTTGTGTTTGTTGGCAAGGTATTTGGTAAAAACGAGTTCCGTGATTCTGATTTATATAATCCAGAATATAGTCATGTTCTTCGCAATGTCGGTAAAAAGAAAAAACCAAAACCTGTTGCTTAGGCAGCTCTTGTATTAGGTGGTGGGTTTTGGTTGCTTAATCATAATGACGGGAATTTGCCCCATGCTTGCGGCTTGGATCTTTGCATAGGATCTGTCGCCGCCGGAATTGCGCGATACAAGATGGGTGATATTGTGATGTTTGAATAATGCCAGCTCATCTTGAGCTTGGTTTGATGGCTTACCAAGAATGATTTGATAATGCGCTAAACTTAGTTTTTCGCTCGGTGCATCAACCATTCGCACAATGAAATCACAATCTGTTCGGTGGTCAAAGGCCGATAAATATTGTCGCCCCAATGCAAGAAACGGTTTGGCGTTTTGTGGAAGTTTTTCGGTAGCTTCAGTTATTGTATCAACGTCTATCCAATTATCGCCCGCTTGTTGTATCCACTGCAATCGTAGAACAACTTCATATATGACGTTGCAAATTTGGCAGGCGTCTTTGGCGTTTTGTGACATGTTTGTTGCAAAGGGATGCGTGACATCAATGAGCTTGTCGATTTTGTTGTCATCCAGATATTGAACCAATCCTTGGATGCCGCCAAAACCGCCAATATTGACTTCGCCATCGACAGTTTCCGGAGATTGCGTTCTGCCTGCGAGCGAATAGATTATGCGCCAATCTGGATGTAAGGTTTGAAGCTCATTATACGTGGCAATTGCTTCGGCAGTGCCGCCCAAAAGAAGGATTGTTTTAGACATTGGTTTTCGTCTTTTGCGATGCTTGGGCTATGATATTGCCTTGGCGATCTATGATGATAATATCAAGCTCTACGGGCGCATCACGCAACGCGGTTAAGGCTGTATTATAGGCTTTTTGTGCAACAAGAGATGTGATATTGATATCATTTTCTTGTGTAATTTGAAGAACTTCAAGCGCAGTGTTCGCATTTAGAATCGCATCGTTGATGGATTGATTCAATCCAGCTTGTGTTGCCAATTCCGATAAGAACTTCATATCCACTTGGCTACGGGCTGAGTGTAAATCCAGTGAGCCTTGAGCCAGCTTTACCATTTTGCCAAAACCACCTGCAATGGTGAGGCGCGGGACTGGGTGCTTGCGAATATATTTCAACAATCCGCCAGCAAAATCTCCCATATCAAGACAGGCTATTTCTGGTAAATCATATAATTCTTGAGCTGTTTTTTCAGAGGTTGATCCGGTTGCGCCCATCACGTGGGGCAGGTTTTCAGCACGTGCAACATCGATGCCGCGATGGATGGAGTGGATCCAAGCTGAACAGGAAAATGGGTGGACGATGCCTGTGGTTC
>CAXBCW010000072.1:0-18020 GCA_963974325.1 uncultured Rhizobiaceae bacterium | reverse complement strand
TATTGTCATCACAACATCCATTCATAGTTCGTTGCGACGACCAGTTGAATCCGCCTTTGGAACCACGGTCGCTGTGGTGGCGGACATGCCGAAAAGATTATCGCAAAAGCCATCAAATCATCAAATGTAAGCCGTGAAGAATTTGTCATTTGCACAAAGGTTGGCATGACGTGCGATCCTGATACGGGCGATATTACAGGCGTTACCGATAAAAAAGACGACATCATCAAAGCCATACATGCGTCGTTAAAGCGTCTGGATGTTGAGCAACTCGATCTGGTGAAGTTCCATCTCAACAATCATCCGCTTGATCAATCACAAGGGGTTTTTGAAGCATTTGCAGACTGTTTTAAAAGCGGAAAAATAGCAGGATATGGTTGGAGCAATGACAATGTTGAAGATGCAACATCGTTTGGTGATCACAAAGGTTATGTGGCTGTGCAGCACAGTATGTGCATTTTCAAACAGGCTGATGAGACGACCAAAGCATTGGTAAAGAGCGATCTTTGGGCGTTTAACCGCCAGCCATTGGCGATGGGTTTGCTGACGGGTAAATATAATCCCAACAGCCAAGCCCATGGAAAAGACGATATTCGAGGCAGCTCTGCCGAATGGATGATCTTTTTTGATCCTGATGGTGCGCCCTCAAAGCACTATATGGAAAAGGTTGAGCAGATCCGCACATTGCTGACATCTGATGGCAGATCCTTGGCGCAAGGAGCGTTGGGGTGGTGTTTGGCGCGTTCAGACAAAACCATCCCATTGCCGGGATGCCGGACAAAAGCCCAAGCGATTGATAATTTTGGTGTGCTTGAGGTTGGACCTTTGTCGGATGAAGTGATGGCTGAGATTTCTAAAATTATCTGACCGGATTAAAAAGGTTAGACAAAACAAACCCTAATGCACATCTTGTTGTTGTCCACCTCAATCCCCATTTGTTGGAAACGGTCTTGCTCTGGACCAAAATCATCTAGTTATTTGAGGTGGATGCAATGAATTTTGATTGGAATGATCTGCAGTTTTTTCTCGCAATTCAGCGGGCAGGGACTGCACGAGCCGCCGCACTCAAATTGGAAACAAGCCATTCAACCGTGATGCGCAGATTGCAAAATCTGGAAGAGGTGTTTGGGTCTACTTTGTTTGACAGAACGCCAAATGGATTTGTACTGACCGAAGCTGGTGGGCACATTTTGGAAAAGGCCCAATCTATCGAAGCCGATGTCCAGCAAATGACCAAAGAGGTAGCAGGCAGTGATATCAGGCTCGAAGGACCTATTCGTTTAACCGCACCGCCACCGTTAATCCAGCATTTGCTACTGCCGCATTTAAATGCGTTTCGGCTCGAGTTTCCCCTCATCGATCTTGAACTTGTTGCCACTTATGAAGTTACCGATCTTGACCGGCGCGAAGCAGATATCGCAATCCGATTTTCAGAACATCCAGCCGAACATTTGGTAGGCCGCAGAATGCCCGACTTTAATGAGAGCATTTATGCATCGGAAAAATACATCATCAGTCATGATTTCACAGGCGAAGGCAGATCGGGCAAACCAAAGCCGGAATGGGTCGCTTGGCCAGATGAAAAGAGCTATACAAATCGCATAAAACCAACACCATTTTCTGATGCGCCCATCACATGGCGATTGCCAGGATTTGATATCCAATGTGCTGCTGCCCACGAGCAAATTGGCATGGTCATGTTGCCGTGTAGCATTGGCGACAAAGACGAAAAATTAAAACGCGTGCCAAGAGCAGGCGTCTATCCATCTTTGCCTGTTTGGCTATTGATGCACCCCAATTTGCGCAAATTAGAACGCGTGCGCGTCTTCTCAAAATTCCTAGCCGGAGCTATCACCGCAGAAAAAGAACTTATTGCCGGAAATAAACCAAGAAAGTAACAAACCCAAAAGTAACTAGCTCAATTATTACAAAATCTAGTCATAAGATAATGCACGTTTTTCAACAGCATAGCCATAAATGACCGTAAGCAGTCCAAGGCTTATGAAGAAGCTAAACCAGCTCAGGATAAAATTGATGATTGAGGTAAGGATGATCAATGTGGTTGTTTCTGAAATGATAAAAACAAGTGCGAATTGAACGATGCCGCCTATTACACCCATGCTTAAAGTAAAAAGGACGATGCTTCCAAATATCTTACCATTTAGGTCTTTGGTAAGCTCCATAGCTTCTTCTATTATAAGTGGTTTCTCTAACGCGATTGACGGCAAAATGACTGACATACGCAGTACGATTGGGATAAAATATAAAAACAGACCCAGCAGTATTAGAACGAGTAGGATTAAGAAAAAATCATTTCCGCCTGCTACAGCGCTGATAAGTCCGAATAGAAGCATTGCTGGAATTGTGATCGCAAGAACGATCATTCCAATCTTTAACGACGTCCACATATAGGCAAAGGTTACGTTTTTCAGGCTTGGTAGAAATGTTTGCGCTGGGATCTCATCACGCAACACATATCGATGCCAGTTAATCGCCACAGATGTGCCCACAACCCATAATACAAGCGTAAATAACAGGTTGACCACAAGGGTCGACCAGATCCTGTCTATCATTGATGGATCTGTTATATTAATCGCAGCGCTGGAGTTAAGCGAGTTAGATATCGACCAAATATGAAATGGAATTGAGATAAAAATCCAAAATAAGCTGAAGCGAATTGCAACGGATAAATTTTCAAAAACTTGCTTCAAAACCATTATTAATAGCGACAAAATATCATCCTTTGATTCTTCTGATCCTAAATATTTATCAGGTAACCTTAGGTTGAACTATCCCTAAATTTAATGAGAACGCGCCTTTTATCACCTTTAAATTTACCTACCCATTAAGGCGTTTAAATGTCGCTTCGGCAGCTTCCAATGCACCTTCAGTAAACCCGCCAAACTGAGGTGCAGTTTCTGTCGAAGATAGATAAAGATGATTGTGCCATTCCCCTTCATCAATCTTGATAGAATGGTATTGTGGGTGGCTTTGCGGACCGTTTGCATCCAAAGGTGTTGCGGTAAATGCGTGTTCTGCCCAGTCTTCATAAAATATTTGAATGGGCGCGTTTGCTTGTTCGCCAAACAAGGCCGCCAATTGTTGTTGGCACGCTTCAATCACGGCATCCTCTTGGCCTTTGCGAGCATCTGCCTGAACACCCAAAAATCCAAAGATTGCACCTTCTTTGCTATCTGCAGGAGACGCATCATGCATTTCCATCATCGGACCTATATGGCTGATCGCATCGCCAGATAGACCCATTTCATTCCAAAAAGGCCTGTCATAAACAGCAATAAATTTGGCATGCGCTGCCATCCAAGTTGCGCAAGATTTCATATCTTGGCGGATAGGTTCAGGCAGTTGCGGGGTAAAGTCAATCGCGTGTTCTGCCAATCGGGGCGGTAGGCACAATATGACCTGTTGGGCTTTGATGTTTGGGCGACCGTCAATCGTGCGCACCAGAACATGATCTGTGAGTTTGGTAAGTTGGTGTGCCGCTACACCAAGATGTAATCGTTCATTTGGCAATGCATTGACCAAACTATCAATCACGCTGATCAGTCCGCCCTTAACTCGGTAGGCCCCTTCCATCGTCGCCATATCAATATCGCGCCTGATATTGCCCGATCGTTCTTGAAAAACTAAATTTCCATGTGCTGTTTGATCAAACTGGCTAAGCGATAATTCATCGATGAGCGCCGCAATGCGCATTTGGCCGGGCCAAAACCATGCTGGACCCATATCGTAACGGTGGTCTGAATGGGTGTTTTTGGGTGAGTGAATTCGTCCACCCCACCGATCACGCGCTTCAATAAGCTGATAATCGCGACCTTGCTTTTCAAGTAAACGTGCCAGCATAAGCCCAGACAGGCCACCACCTATAATGATAATATCGCAGTCTAGGTCATGCTGATCGGCTGTCGAATTTGCCATTTAAAAGCCTTCAGATGCCGGGCACAAATCAAGTTCATGCGTCCAAGTCGATTTTGGTTGGTGGGCGAGCTGGAAATAGCTCTCGGCAATATCCTCAGGCTTCATCATGCGGGTAGGGTCGAGCGAATGAAGTTCACGGCTTTTTTCTGTATCAATTATGCCATCCAAAATCACATGAGCCACATGCACGCCTTGTGGCTGGAATTCTCGTGCCAATGCTTGGGTGAGGCCACGTAAAGCAAATTTTGCTGATGCAAATGCTGCAAACTTATTGCCACCGCGAAGGCTAGCCGTTGCACCTGAGACGATGAACGCCCCATGATCTGTCTCACTGGCATGAGTTGCCAGCGGGATCATTGTTGCGCGGGCAAGATTGTGGGCGGATAAAACCATGTTGCGCCAGAGAAGTTCAAACTCGCCTTCATGCATGTCCAAAAAAGGTTTGATCGTTAAATGGGCGGTATTGTGGATGACAATTTTGGGTGGGCCATATTGCAAAATTGCCGCCTCAACAGCAGCGTTGGTTTCATCCATCAAGGTCAGATCAACTTGCAGCGTCGCATGAGCCATGTGGGCGTCTTGTTCATTATCAGGTCTTGAACGATTAAGACCAACCGCGTCGTAACCTGCATCTGAAAACCGTTTCATCAGTGATGCACCCAAGCCTTGGCCAGCGCCTGCAATGAGAACCAAACCTGTCTTTTTATCATTATGTGTCGAATGCGAGTTTTGCGTTATGATGGATTTCCTTGATGTCTACCTAGTGATAGATAGCTACTCTTTAAAGCGTTTGCAATTTAATCTGTCAACATTTATCAATGTTATGTCTATCACATGGTAGATATGTGATGAAATCAAAATGTAATAAGATAAAAATAGCAGCATAATCAGTTTTGAAAAAGGCGAATTTTACGTGAGCAAGCGCGAAGACATATTGGATGTGACAGAAGCAATGATCCGGCAAAAGGGTTATAACGCGGTCAGCGCCCGCGCGGTGGCAATTGCTACAGATATCAAATCATCCAGTGTGCATTACTATTTCCCGACAAAGTCTGACATGGTGTCAGCTGTGGTCTTGCGTTACACAGATACCTTCATGACAGCTCTTGGTAATCCTAATGAATTGATTAATGGTCATGGCGATAAAATGAGCATGACTGAGGTCAAAGCGCACTATATTTCAGCCTTTAGAAATGCGCTTATCCGTGACAAAGCGCTTTGCCTTTGTGCCGTTTTGGGTGCTGAATCTGGTGGTTTACCTGAAGAGGTTAGCAATAATACAAAAGCGTTTTTTGAGCGAAATATCAAGTGGTTAGTTGATGCATTAGAATCATCTTCTGATCAAGGTGAATCAACCAATGAAGCCCTTGATGCAAACCTTAAAGAAACTTTAACAAATCAAGCTGTGCATATCTTAGCAGCCCTTGAAGGCGCAATGATTATCAGCCAAACAACAGGCGGTATAAAGCTGTTTGACCAAGTCGCCGGACAATTAACATCACCTTTGTAAACGTGTTTACGCTTGATACCGAAACAATGATAAACCTGATTAAAAAAACCTCATCACGGTTTTGTGTCTTGAAACAATTCTTGGCTATGCCCAATTAGGTCAAGCTGGCTGCAAATATTCAGCCTCAATAATTATGATAGTCACGCGCACACAATACCCACAAGCGCATTACGAAAAGGCGACATTGAAATGACAGACAACACATATGTACCACCAAAGGTTTGGACATGGGACGCGGAAAATGGCGGCGAATTTGCGTCGATCAACAAACCAACATCAGGCGCACAAACGGATGTTGAGCTAGACATAGGCAAACATCCTTTCCAGCTTCATTCGCTTGCCACACCAAATGGTCAAAAAGTAACCATCATGTTTGAAGAGCTTTTGGCTTTGGGTGAAACAGGCGCTGAATATAATGCTTACCTGATCAATATTGGTAAGGGCGATCAGTTCGGTTCAGGCTTTGTCGATATCAATCCAAATTCAAAAATTCCGGCTTTGATGGACCGTTCTGGCGATGAGCCTGTGCGTGTTTTTGAATCCGGTTCAATCCTTTTGCACCTTGCTGAAAAGTTCGGTCACTTCTTGCCAAAAGACGGCGCAGCACGCACCGAAGTTATGAACTGGTTATTCTGGCAAATGGGTTCAGCTCCATATTTGGGCGGCGGATTTGGTCACTTTTATGCTTACGCACCAGAGAAGTTTGAATATCCAATCGATCGTTTTTCAATGGAAGCAAAACGTCAGTTAGATGTTTTGGATAAGCAATTGGCAAAAACCAAATTCATCGCTGGCGATGAATATTCAATTGCTGATATCGCAATCTGGCCCTGGTATGGCAGCCTTGTGCTTGGCAAATTATACAATGCTGCAGAATTCTTGGATGTCGCAAGCTACAAACATGTTGTTGTATGGGCAAAAGCCATTGAAGCCCGTCCTGCTGTTCAACGCGGCGTTATGGTCAATCGTGGTTGGGGTGATGATAAAACACAACAACTTCCAACACGCCACGATGCATCAGATTTTGAGCTTCGCACTGCAGACAAACTCGAAGATAATTCATAAAGTTATCAACTAAATGATAAAAGGCGAGGGATCATGCATTCCTCGCCTTTTTGTATCGGGTGCTAATTTTGTATGCGTTTCCGATGACGCTGAAAGACCCACCAGCCAATCCATCCCACGCTATAAAGCAAGATCACCGCATAAATGGCTGGCATAGGGTCGTCTACACTTGAGATCGAGCCTGCATAGGCTGCAATCAACACATAGGGCACAGTGCCCACAAGATGAAACAGGCTGTAGCGGCCAAATGCCATTTTTGTAGCACCTGCCATACATGCACACACTTCCGGCACCATGGGTGCGGCCCGTGCCAAGCTGATCATGATATGGCCATGAGTATGGAATGTATCTTTAAGGTCAATAAGCTGGGTTTGATCTTTAATAATTTTACGGATGATCCGCTCGCCCCATTTGCGAGATAATCCATAGCCAATACCAACCGCCATGCTGGTGCCTAAAAGTGCGGTAAGCGCACCCAGTGGAAAGCCAAGAAAATAACCTGCCAATAGGGTGAGTGATAAAGTTGGAATGGTGATGAACATATCAACGGCTAATAAGGCAATGATCAAACAAGCCAAAAATAGCAGATCAATGTGAGACGCCCATTCAAGCCACAGCCTTATGTTGTCGATTGTCAGGATGCCGAACACGCGGCCCAATATGAAAAGAGCTGAGAATACCGCTAAAAGAATTAGCATAACTTTGATAAGCGGCCTCAATATTTGATCCTCATTGATGGGGGCAATTTAATTTGATTGCACTCTTATAGACATTTTAGAGTGAATTTGCTTTACAAAATCTTGGCAATAGTTAGAGCTGATGAAATGTCAGATTTACCGAACCCAAAACAACAAAATCTAATCCTTGGCGCAGCGTTCTTAGCGGTGGCGATGCTAACCATCCCAGGTTTGGACGCAATAGCTAAATATTTATCGGTTGAGCTGTCTCCGCTCTATATTTCATGGGCGCGATATACTGCAGCTTCCATCATTATACTGCCAATTGCTATGATAAAATTTGGCGTTAAAGACCTTGCATTCTTTCCCAAGCGCAACATCAAATCCCATTTTATTCGCACATTTTTTATTGTAGCTGCCATGGCCTGTTACTTCATCGCCTTGTCCACCACACCGATTGCAACAGCAACCGCAATCACAATGATTGCACCGATTGTTGCCACCGTTGCTGCAGTATTTTTATTGGGTGAAAAGCTGACAAAGCTAAAAGTAATCGCGCTGGTATTCGGGTTTATCGGCGCAATGATCATCATTCAACCAAGTTCTGATATGGAAAGCGGCGTGATATTTGCGGCCATGACGGGCTTTTTCTATGGTGGTTACATCGTTACAACAAGACAGATGGCCCAAGCTAGTAATCCGTTGAGAACATTGACATTTCAATGTGTTATGGGTGCAATGTTCCTGACCCCATTTGCGCTTATCTATTGGGAACTGCCAACCCAAAGTCAATTACTGTTCATCTTTGCAATGGGTCTGATATCCGTGTTCTGCCATGGGCTAACGCTACTTGCGTTTCAATATGCGCAGGCATCGGCGCTGTCGCCTTTGGTTTATCTCGAAATCGTCAGTGCTGCAATTTTGGGCTATTTGGTCTTTGCCGATGTGCCGACGCTCACGTTCTGGATCGGAACAGGCTTTATCGTCTTTGCAGGTATTGTGGTCTCGATGAGCCGAGAGCGTAGTTAAGTTTACACCGCATAATAACTTCCAAATTTGCGCAATGTTTCATCGAGTTATTTAGCAACTGTTTCACGCGCGTCTCGCATCACATCCATAAAGGCTTGAATTTTTGGTGAACGATGTAGGTCAACATGGGTGACGGTCCATGCCATTGTACGCCATTCTGGTTTTGGTGGCATGATTTCAACAAGGTCGGGCGATGATTGGCCTTGAGCACAGGGCAGGATGCCAATGCCATTACCAGCAAAGACCGCACTTTGGTTGATCGACATTTGATTAGAATGAAAGGCAAATGCATGTTCTGGCACGTGGTCTTGCATCCATTTGGCCGTTGGCACACGGGATGATAGTTTTGGAGAGCCAACAAAGTGATGCTGGCCAAAATCCTCAATGCCACTCGGTATTCCATACTGTGCCACATAGGCTTTGGATGCATAAAGGCCAACATCAATTTCTGCAAAAAGTTGCACCACATTGTCTGGATCTTGTGGTTTTGGCCCTGCGCGAAACGCAATATGAGCTTCGCCATATTCAAGCTTCATCACGTCTGCACTTGAAATAAATCGAGTTTTAACACCCTGATGCTTTGCGCGAAATGTGGCCAGTAAAGGCAGGATTTGTGGGCTAAAAACTCAAGAGAGGTCACAACCAACTCGCCTTTAAGCTCAACAGAATGTTTGTTGGCAAGGCGATGTAACTGGCCAAACTGCTCATCTGTTGCATCTGCAATGCGCAAGAGTTCTTGACCAAGTTCAGTTGCTGTAAACCCCCGCGCGTGGCGCTGAAACAGTTTACCACCCAGCTCAGTTTCCAACATGTCAATGTGACGATTAACAGTTGCCCTGTGCACCCCCAAAGCATCGGCAGCGGCGCTGATAGTACCCAAACGCGCAACGTGAGCTGCGGTGCGAATTTCGTTCCAATTATCCATGCTCAACCTTTTGTTCGCTGTTTAATCTGCGTTGGCTTCAGCAATACCAAACGCTTCAATTTATATGTTGCATAAATGCGCATATACTGCGCTTTTCAGCCTCTATGATATTTTTATGTGATGTGAGATACAAAGGCAACTGAGTAAATAGACCGAAAGATTGATCCCATGAAAATTCTTGCGTTCGCCGCTTCCAACAGCAAAAACTCTATCAACAAACAGATCGTTACCCACGCCACCAATGTGTATAAATCAGAATTTGATCAGAATGCGGACATTGAGATTTTGAATTTAAATGACTATGAAATGCCGATTTATTCAATAGATCGTGAAATAGAAGGTGGCATTCCAGCAAAAGCACAAGAATTTTACGATAAAATTGGTGAGAGCGATGCAATCATCATTTCATTTGCAGAATATAATTACAGTTTTACATCTGCCTATAAAAACGTATTTGACTGGGCATCCCGTATCAAAATGAAGGTATATCAAAGCAAGCCTGTCTTGCATATATCTGGTTCTATAGGGCCAGGTGGTGCTGCAGGTGTGCTTAAATCAGCAAATGACAGTGCGCCACATTTTGCAGCGGACCTAAAGGCTAGCTTTTCAGTTAGCTCATTTGGCGAAAAATTCGACACAGACAAAGGCGAGTTTAAAGACGCAGACCTTGCTGCAAAGCTTCGCGAGGGACTAAAGGCAATTGCGTAGTTGAAGTTCTAGCCTTTGAAAAGTCTACCAACCGTGCGTCGCGCGAGCGGTGCAAAAAATAGCACAGCTGGAAAAGCAACTGCCCATGCTGACAGCCAAGCATAAAACCAAACGCCCACAAAGCCATCGATAAAACCTGCGGCACGAATAAGCGTGACGCAGGACACAATGGCAGACATGAAGCCAGATAAAATGGCCCCAAAAACAATGGGTTCTAGTTTTGGATTTGGTTTCATGAATTTACGCCTGTTTTCAAGTTTAATAGGTGTAATGTTAAACCATCTAAACGCAAAACCAAGCGAATAATATTTAAGTGATCAGCTGCGCCCAAAAAGCGCAGCTTTTTTCATCAAACAGCAAAAACTGTTGATCTATTTTTTAAACACACCCGCATCGATCATCTGTTGAAACATTTCAGTAATCGCAGATTCTGGGGTGCTATATGTCAAGCCAAGCTTGTCTGTGGATTTTGAATGATCCGCTTTCCATGCATAGCCAACATTTTTAGCCACCATTTCGCGGGTAAATAATTTATTGGCAAGCGGGCCAACAAGCCAGACCAACCATTTTGGCAAGGTCGATTTTGGGAAATGCCAAGCATCGCCAAATTTACTGCGAAGTGTTTGTCCAAGTTCCAAAAAGCTCATTGTTTTGGCGGATATAATATGACGACCTTCTGTTTCGGCATTATAGCCAGCGCAAATGTGCTTCTGCGACATCACGCACATCAACCACGCCAAGCTCCATATGCGGAACACCCATTTTCATCGTGCCATCGCCAAGTTCCGTCATGATGGAAACCGATTGTGAATTTGGTTGCAAGGTCACACCTGGTCCCAACACAAAGGCAGGATTGATTGTGGTCAATCTCCAGCGGTCTTGCGCTTTGGCCATCGCCCATGCTGCTTTTTCGGCCTCAGTCTTAGAATATGAATAAGCCTGATGATCAAGACGCGATGTTGTGTTCCAGTGCTCTTCGGTCAGCGTACGGTTTGATACTGTTTCACAATCCTTGGCATCGCCATAAATCGATGCGCATGAACTTGTGACCACAATGCGGGTCACGCTATCTGTACGGTTTGCAGCATCTAATACATTTTTTGTCCCGTTCACCGCAGGGTCAACAAGATCTTTTTGCGGATCTTTAATTGCAAATGTAAAAGGCGAGGCCATATGGAAAACCACACCGCATCCAGCCATAGCTTCATCATACGACCCCTCATCAAGCAAGTCTGCTTTGAAAAATTTAAGCTGATCTGGATTGTCTTTAACCAGTGCTGTCAAATGCGCATGCTTTTCGGTTTTGGACGGATCGCGCTCCGCAGCATGAACAGTAATGCCTTGTTCGAGAAGCTTTTTAACCACCCAACCAGCAATATAACCAGTAGCACCAGTTACAAGGGCAGGCTTTGATGTGTCATAAGTTGGATTTGTCATTATGGTCTCTTTTTCATCTAAAATTTCAAAATTTACGTTCAAGTCCATCGCAAAGGGCTTTCGCCACGCTTCACATTGTTGTAATTATGTAATCAAGTGTTTATATAGTGTGTGAAATCGACAAGTCAACAAGTGATTACAAAATAAATGTCTGATATAAATAATCTACCGACGGCTCGAAAGCGAGATGCTGCAGCCACCAAAGACGCTATATTGGATGCAGCGCGAATGGTCTTCATGAATAAAGGTTATGACAGTGCGGGCACGCGCGAAATCGCTGATCGGGCAGGGGTCAATGTCGCGCTGATCTCAAGATATTTTGGGTCCAAAGAAGGTTTGTTCAAAGCGGCAATCCCGCCCACAATGTCGATGGAACCAATGTTAATCGACGATATGGCCAAGTTTGGTGCGCATATTGCCAAACACTTTGTCCATAAAGACCTTGTTTGCAGGTTCGACCCGATGCTGGCACTCATTCGAGCCGCAGCCAGCGAAAATGCGACCCAAATTTTATGCACAACCATAGAAGAACAATTCATCACCCCCTTAGCCAATCGGCTGAAAGGGTCCGATGCCTATGAACGCGCTACCTTAATCGGGGCGCAGCTGACAGGTTATGATCTTGCCACCCGCGTGATTGGCGTCAACACATCACCATCAGGCGATAAATCTAAAGTCGAGGCAATACTCGCCAAAGTGATACAAGATTTGGTGGATGGATAAGGCATTACTAGCCATTTTGTTGAAGACAGAATTTCCCCCTTCCTGTTTTTTCGATTTTACCGAGCTTTTCTAACTTTGAAAGTGCGCGATAGACCACCTCATGCGTGAGGCCGATTTCGGATGCAAAGGATTTGATATCGGTTTGAAGCAATCCCTCAACAAGGCCGAAATAGACCCGTTCTTGGGCGTTGCGAATAGCCAAGAGCTCGATTTTTCGTCTGTAGGATTGGATTTGCCGCGCAAAGGCTTGGCTCAGTTCACTTGCAAACTCAGAATTGGTTTTAAAAACCTCCATCACACCTTGTTTGTTAAATTCAATAATTTCGCTGGATTCAAGTGCATAGGCGTCACAATGATAGTGATTTGAAAACAATGACGCTTCTGCAAATGTACTGCCTGTTTTGGCCGTGTGAATGACAATCATCGAGCCATCCCGCGAATATCGCCGCAATTCTACGCTACCTGATGCGATGAAAAACATACCCGTTGTTGGGGCGCCTTCACGAAAAATATGCATTCCCTTTTGCACAGTCATTTGCTTTTGAACGCTTTGCGATAATTTAGAAAAGGGTGATGGCAGCATATAATCTCTCCAATATGATTTCAATCATATCAAGGCGAGGCAAAAGACACTAGATGTTGGGTTCAAGAAATTGGAGAATATGATGAAAAAGTCACTATTATTGGGTGGAATGTGTGTCGCGCTATTCGTTGGCGGTGTGGCAGTTTGGGCTGGGATGTCTATGTCAAATGGCGAGCATAACGATCATGCAGCAATGGTTGGTCATCATGAAGGTCAAATGCCGTTGGAAGGTGGTCAGAGCGCATTTTCATCAATTGCCGAAATCGTGACAATCTTAGAAAATGATCCAGCAACTGATTGGGCCAAAGTCGATATCTCAGGTTTGCGCGAGCATCTGGTTGATATGAATGAACTCATCGTTAAAGCACAAGCCCAAACACAAATGTCCAAAGACCAGATAGAATTCACTGTAACAGGCCAGGGGCAAACAATACGGGCTATCCAAAACATGGTCCCAGCACATGCCAAACAACTCGCTCAAGATTTTGGCTGGAAAACAAAAACAAACCTGACGTCAAATGGGGTCATTTTATCGATCACGAGTGATGATCAAAACCAGCTTGAAAAGCTATCTGGTTTAGGCTTTTTTGGTGTGATGGCAACCGGTGCCCATCATCAACAGCACCACTTGCAAATGGCCAAAGGCAATAGTCATTTTCATTAGCTCATCATGTGGAACAACAAGACAGGCCTTCTTGTATCGGTGGGCAAGGCACATCGGCGTAAGAACAAAAAACACAACAATCGCCAGCCTTTGGTTTGAGCAATACACCACAGCCTTTGCAATCATAAAACCATTGGCACGCATTAGTTGGCATGGTCTCGGTTTCGATATGATTGCACTGAGGGCAGGTGATCGTTGAGGTAAGCTTTATGTCGATTTGCGACGACGCCATAGGGCAACTCCCGTGAGAATCATGAAGAATGCCAGAAGAGGTAGCAGAACAAGATCGAGATAAATAATAATTCCCGATAGGCCGATGGCTGCAAAAATCCACACCAGTATCGGCGTGAAACAGCAAAGCACCATAATGATTGTACCAATTATTCCGGTCTTGAGTTGTTTATTGCTCATAAATTGTCCTCAGTTAGAGAATGCTTTATACATCCTGTAGCCACTACAGGAGCAAGTCAAAAATGACACAAACTATAGGTGTTGCCGCCAAACGCAGCGGCGTGAATATCGAAACCATTCGATATTATGAGCGTGAAGGCATTGTGCCAAAAGCTGACCGTACCGACAATGGTCGTCGCACCTATAATGATACTGCAATAGCGCGGCTAAGATTTGTCAAACGATGCCGTGAGCTTGGCTTTCCGATCAGCGATATAAAGATCTTGCTAGCGCTATCGCATCAAAACACAGGTACTTGTGATGAAATTAAAAGACTAAGCGAAAATAATCTCAAAGCAGTCACGGAAAAGCTCAATGATCTCAGCCGCATGAAATCAGCCTTACAAGAGTTGATCGGGTCCTGTAATTCCGGCCAAACCCAATGCCCAACCCTTCGCAGCTTATTTGGCGTCGACGATCCAACGACATCGTCAAATAGTGCATGCTAAAGCTCTAAACGCCAGTTCTGTCGTTTAAGAGTTTGGCCAAAAACTTGCATTTCGGTTTCGCTGGTCATTTTAAATCCGGAAGATTCGTAGATTTTGCCTGCAGATGTTTGGATCGAATGGGTCCATAAATTCAAATATCTATAACCTTTGGCTCGGGAAAATTTGATGCATTCCGTTACCAGTCTTTCGCCAATACCCAGCCCTCGCGCATCCGGTTCCACATAGAGCAAGCGCAGCTTTGCATTGTCTTGATCGCTTTCGGTCACAAAAACTGAGCCGGCGACTTGGCCTGCATGTTCGACAATCCAGCACCGTTCGCGCTTTGGGTTATAGTTTTTGAGATATTCGGCGACAATGTCTGCAACGACACCTTCAAAAGAGGTGTCCAAATTTTGTTCTTCCGTATACAAAACCGCATGTCGATGAACAATCCAGCCCATATTACCTGGTTCTGGATCATGCAAAATATAGGATGGTTCAGGCTTTGAAGGATCTAGTAGTTTTTGGATATGGTTCATCGAACGCACCAACTGTTTGCGATCAGTATCCGACAACGGTGCTAACAGATCCGCCACTTGGTTGGAGGAGGATTGCTCAAGCGCGCTTTCAACCTTCTGCCCTTGGTCTGTCAACGTAATGACCAATCGCTTTGCATTTTTCGTATCTGGTGTTTTGTTTAAAAGCCCCATATCTTCAAGCGAGCTGATTAATCGGCTGAGATAACCACGATCAAGCTTCAAAATCTCCATCAAGTCACTGGCGGCCAAATTATCGCCGAGTGTTAATTCATACATCAGCCGAACCTGTACCAAAGAAAAGTCAGATTTCAACAATCCCTCATCAAGCGCACCAACAAGGCGTGTGTGAAATCTGTTGAATTTACGGATTGCCAAAATGTCTTTGTTGAGCTCTGTGGTCATTATTTACCTATATTGCTAAAATCATCTTATATGTTGCTTTAGTCAACATATAAGATGATTGCAAGTCTTATTTGTAGGAACAATAATATGCTTGATGAGTGCCCTTGCACCCAAGATGATCATCTGTTTTAGTCAAAGCTAATTAAACTGGAGGAAACAATATGTTCGCTTATGTGCTTGTCGATACTAAGATTAAAGATCAAGATGCCTATGATAAGTATAAAGCTTTGGCGCGGCCCTTGGCTGAAAGCTATGGCGGGCGTTACCTGACGCGGGGTGGGGCAATGGATGTGATCCAGGACGAATTATGGACACCAACGCGCATGGTGTTGATCGAATTTCCATCGATGGAAAATGCCCGAGCCTTCATGGAATCCGACGAATATCAGCCAGTGAAAATCATTCGCGAAGCAAATGCGGATTGTACCTTGCTGATATTGGAAGGGCGTTAATTTGGCCTATATCGAGTGCCTAAAGTCGACCTGATGCGATCGCCAAACCATCAATAATCGCGGTGAATGCATTTGAATGTTTAAATGTTGCATTCTTGAACTGTGGGCGGATCGATTGCTCGATAATGCCCATAAGACTTGAGCCGCCAACAAAGATAACCTTGTCCACTTGGTCCGCATCGAACTTGGCTTGGGCCAATGTGTCCAAACCACATTGTGTAATTTTTTCTGCATGGGCCGATAGCGTTGCATTGACATTTTCAGAGGTCAGCGATGCGCCCAAATTTTTCTCAATAAAGCGAAGATCAACCATGCTAGCGCCAGTTTTGTTGGTTTCGATTTTGCCGTTCTCGACGGCAAACGCGATGTCGTGACCAAGCTCTTCTTCAAGCACTGTCACAAGGCGGGTAAAGGGATGTTTCGTAATCGCAAGCTTATGCAAGTCTTCTGCAAAGTCGCGCGATTTTGCGGTGTAAAGCGATGGAATTTTTTCCCATGTCGCTAAATCATGAAACACATGATTAGGCGCACGTAACGTTTCCTTACCCCATTCACGCGCGATCATATGGCCGCAACCGAGATGCGGCATGACGTGGTCAATGGAGAGGTTACGGTCGAAATTAGTGCCACCAATCCGTACGCCGTTGCAAGTGATCACATCGATTTCATCGGCGCCTTCTTCAAAGAGGCAAAAATCAGATGTACCGCCACCAATATCGACAATCAGGGTGATGTCGCCCTTGTTGAGTTGACCATTGGCAATCGCTGCAGCTTCCGGTTCAAACATAAAATCAACATGCTCAAATCCAGCTTTTTGATAGCACTCGGTAAGATCTGCCAAAGCCTGAGCATCTTTTTCTTTGTTTTCAGAATGAAAAAACACCGGACGACCAGATAAAGCATGGGTAAATGATTGGCCGGTTTCAGCCTCAGTGCGTGTTTTGACCTCGCGTAAGAAATGCGCAATGATCTCGCTAAAAGTCGTCTGCTTACCCCAAATATAACGGCGTTCATGCATCAGGCTTGTACCCAAAATGTTTTTAAGCGCACGCACATAGCGGCCTTCATTACGGTTGATCAGCGATGCATTAGCGCGACGACCAAAACGCAGTTCTTTTTCAATACTATCAAAGAAAATGGCCGTCGGCATTGTGTCATGCCCGTCTTCAATATTGATAAGCTTCGCCTTGCCATTTTCACAATAACCAACCGCCGAATTGGAAGTGCCAAAATCTATACCCAATATATTGGGGGCGTGCGAATGGGTCATGGAAAAGCCTTAAGATGGTGCAAGATGAAGATGCGGTATCTAGAGTGATTTCCTTAAAGTATCAAGCTCTTTTAGCACTATGTTTTGATGCTTTTCCTGACGTGTCGCACATTTAATTCCAGGCCGCTGATTTGGCATCATTTAGCTGATGTGATCCCAAAACTTCAAAAAAGCGTCTAAGAGCTGTGAAGTTAATTATGCTCGGACTAACCTCCTTTGGATGTCGGTTAACTTTTTGAGCTGGTTCTTTGACTTCAACTGTTTCAGGAATATGCGTTTCAGTGTCGGCTTCCTTTCGTTGTATGAACGCAAGAGTTAACGCTTTCCGATATTCGGGCCCGTTTTTGCGTGATTGAAATGTAGATAGAAATAGAGCAGATCCAAGTGCACGTGAAAGGCTTTTCTTTGCTTCCTCACTCAGTTCATCCAGGTCAATACCATTTGTGTCGGAAGGTTCATATTGAGCGGATTTGCTGAGGAATTCCTCAATTAAGTTACAATCATTAACCATTTCATGGCCTAGCCATTCCAATGTATTGTATACACTCAAGTAGTTTTTTGAGTCTTTTTGCTTAATAAAACGAGCAACAGCATCCTGATATTCGTCTATTAAAAAAACTTGGTACTCAAGGTCCAAGTTTTGCTCTTTAAGACGCACGTGGAAGCTCTTGAGCATGAAAACTAAAATTATCAATGTAAATGGTAAGATGTATGTATAAAATGTTGTCACAATCATAATGTGATACCTCTCTCTAGCCTTTTCCAGTCACTTTTGAGTGTTCAGTTTTATTTTGATTTCCAATTTTTTTCATGGCTTTTTCATGACTCTGCTTGATTTTCAAGCGGTTATTAAAAAAATTTCCAATTTCTCTTATAATTGCTGGAATATGTTTAAGGCCAAAAATTACTAAATTTATGAGAAATAAGCCCCAAAATCCGTACCCAGCAGCCAACTTCCAAAATTCATTACCAATTTTCACAAAATATACCCGCAAACAATTTAAAAATAGTGTGTAAACTGAATTAAATTAAATTTAAAGTTGAATCAATCAAAAAGTACACAACAAAAAGTATGCATACTATTAATAATATCATCAAGTCTCAAAAATAGATATATCTTAGATTTGGCATGGAGTGTTACAAAATAATTTTCCGATTTCAATTCATTTGAGACCTCAGCATAACTAGAGGATTCTCACTGGCAAAGATATTTGGTATCTTT
>CAXBCW010000071.1:0-18212 GCA_963974325.1 uncultured Rhizobiaceae bacterium | reverse complement strand
ACTACAAACTATGAGATCTATCAATTCAGATCTAGAAACAACACAAAGCCGTATTTCATCTGGTTACCGTGTTGAAACAGCAACAGACAATGCCGCATATTGGTCTATCGCAACTGAAATGCGTTCAGACAATAAAGCTCTATCAACAGTGCAAGATGCACTTGGTTTAGGTGCAGCAAAAATCGATACCGCCTATACAGGTATGGAAGCTTCGCTTGAAGTTGTCTCAGAAATCAAAGCCAAATTAGTTGCGGCCCGTGAGCCAGGTGTTGATAAAACAAAGATCAATTCTGAACTCACAGAGCTTAAAAACCAGCTTATCAGTATCTCAGACAGTGCATCTTTCTCCGGTGAAAACTGGTTGAAGAATACGACAGCTGCAGCAGCTGTTGATAAAGACATCGTTGGTGGCTTTAACCGTGATTCATCAGGCAAAGTATCTTTAACCAAACTTACTGTTGATGTGTCTGCATCAATCTTGGTTGATACAATTTCGGGTACACGTGGTATTTTAACAAAAGGCGTTGATGCTGATGCATTGCTTGCAACAGCCACAGGTACTGCAGATAACTATTATCTACTTGATGCAGCAGATGCTGCGGCAACGGGTGCAACAGGCACAGGTACGGAGATCAATCTAACAGCAACAACAACAGATGCTTCAATTGAAGCGATGATCCGTGTTGTTGATAGCATTTACTCTGATGTGACAACAGCTGCCTCAAATCTTGGTTCTGTAAATAAGCGAATTGAGATGCAAGATGAATTTGTCGGCAAGCTGATGGATTCGATTGATAAAGGTGTGGGCCGATTGGTTGATGCTGATATGAACGAAGAATCAACCCGACTAAAAGCGTTGCAAACCCAGCAACAATTGGGTGTTCAAGCTTTGTCGATTGCCAATTCAAGTACACAAAATATCATGTCCCTATTCCGATAGGCATAAAACGCGATATTTTAAAAATCTATCGACGATTTATATCAATGAAAACCGTGCTTTTAGTGCGGTTTTTTGGGTTTTTTTAACAAAAGCAAGGAATGAACCTTGTGTTAACCTGACGTTAACCATACTCCTTCATATTGTGTTTACCAACGAAGGACTGCTAAGGGTTTTCTCTTTTCAGGTGCATGATGCAAAATCTTCGTAACCGAAAAAATGGTTCGGTATGTCCCATAAAATTGAAGGGGCAATCTTCAAATGACAAGTATTATGACAAATAATGCGGCGCTAGCTGCGTTGCAAACAATGAGATCCATCAACATGGATCTTGAAGAAACACAATCACGAATTTCATCCGGTTACCGGGTAGAAACAGCCAGCGATAATGCCGCTTATTGGTCCATTGCGACTACAATGCGATCTGATAATAAAGCACTATCGACTGTCCAAGATGCCTTAGGTCTTGGTGCTGCCAAAGTAGATACAGCCTCCACTGGTATGTATTCTGCGCTGGAAGTTGTTTCAGAGATTAAATCAAAACTGGTTGCAGCTCGTGAACCAGGTGTTGATAAAACAAAGATCAATTCTGAATTGGTCGAACTTAAAAATCAACTTCTAAGTATCTCAGATAGTGCATCTTTCTCCGGTGAAAATTGGCTGAAAAACACCACTGCCGCAACGGCAGCAGACAAAGACATTGTTGGTGGGTTTAACCGAGATTCAGCAGGCCTTGTGACTGTTACCAAGTTAACCGTTGATGTTTCAGAAACTATTCTGGTCGATACAATGGTTGGACAACGTGGTATTTTGACTGAAGGTCATGATGCTGATGCTCGACTTGCGACCCCAACAGGTACAACTGATTATTACTTCCTCGTGAACGCTGCCGATGTTGGCGCAACGGGTGCAACGGGTTCTGGTACGGAAATCACATTGACGACCGCAACAACAGATGATGCAATTGAAGCGATGATCCGGGTTGTTGACAAAATTTACTCAGACATGACAACAGCAGCTTCCAATCTTGGTTCCGTAAGTAAACGGATCGAGATGCAAGAAAGCTTTGTTGGCAAGCTGATGGATTCAATTGATAAAGGTGTCGGACGATTGGTCGATGCGGATATGAATGAAGAATCCACGCGACTAAAAGCACTGCAGACACAACAGCAACTTGGTGTGCAGGCGCTCTCTATCGCCAATACAAGTTCCCAGAACATTATGTCGCTATTCCGTCAGTAGAATTACATTAGGGCTTTTCTACTCCTTAAGAATACGATTTAAAATTCTACGAAGTGTCGCCGGTCAGCGTAATCGTAGATCTTACGGCCGCATTGGATTGCCCCCAATGCGGTCGATTTACGTTCATGTTCGCACAAGTTTAAAATCATAAAATGAACCATAAATCTTTGCGCTTGTCTGTGCATCGATAATTTCCTCAAGGCCGTAGCCATTTTGCAAGCGGTTAAAAGATGAGTAGGTTTCATGAGTTTAGCATTTGCGCAGCATCTTCAAGACTTTGGTTCTCCCAATGGGATGGTACATCTTCCAATATTTGCTGATGAAGATCCAAGTCACTTGGCGATTGTTCCAGATGTTGAAATCAACATCGAGGATGAACGCACCAACGCTTATCAAGAAGGTTATGATGCAGCTATTGCCGCTCTTACAGAACAACATCAAGCTGCAGAACATGCGCTTAAATTAAATTTTGAAACCGAAAAAGCAAACCTTGAAGCCCAGCTTGGCGATCTTGTCGTCCAACAATTCCAGCACAGCATCACGTCGCAAATTGAGCAGCAGAGCGAGATTATAAAAGCGGAAGTCGGCAAAGTTTTGACCCATGTAGTATCGCAAAGCTTAGCTGAGGATGCATTGGCGCAATTACAAAACCTCATCAAATCAAGTTTTCAAGATAATCCAAACTCAAAAATTCGCATCGAAGGTCCGCAAGATCTGATTGATAGAATTCAATCTGGCCTTGGGGCAGACTTTAAGAATATCGAGCTGACACCTTCTGAAAACATAGACTTGACCGTTGAAATTGATCGTACGCTTTTGGTGACAAAATTTGGCGAATGGCAAAATACTTTTGGAGATAAAGGCTAATGAGCGACGAAACCTCCACCCACCAGGGACAGGGTGAGATCATCATTGTTAAAAAAGTCCAAGGCGGCGGCGGCGGGCACCATGGTGGTGCTTGGAAAATCGCTTATGCCGATTTTGTGACTGCGATGATGGCGTTTTTCTTGGTGATGTGGCTGGTCAATGCTGCCAATGAAGATACCAAAGCCTCTGTTGCTAGTTATTTCAATCCGATCAAATTGACCGACCAACAACCATCTGAAAAAGGTGTGAAGAAAGCTGGAGAAACGGCCGAAGGCGAAAAAACATCAGCGGCTTCTAAATCTGAAGGTGATGAAAAAACCACTGGCGATGGCAGGGCTGACGGTCAACAAGAAACCTCAACAGCAGGTGAACAATCAGAAAACTCTGAAGCAGATTATTTTGAGAACCCTTATGCTGTTCTTGCAGAAATCGTGATGGATGCAGGTGAAGAATCCAACATTTCTGAAAAGGGTGATGGAGGCGCACAAAGCTCAGGATCTGCAACAGGTGCATCGGGTGGCGAAGCCTATCGCGATCCATTTGATCCGGATTTTTGGAATAAACAAGTTACCAATACCCCTGACGCAGTTGCCTCGCTCGATATGGATGAACAAGGCGAAGATGAAGGCGATAGCTCAGCAAAGTCAGGCAGTAAGATGGATCTTGATATGGGGGCAGGCGATGTCTTCGAAAAATCCGCAGGTGCTGGTGATAATGTTGATGTTGGTGCTGCCATAAGCCAGCATGATATTGGCGGTGATAAAACGGGTTTAGCACCTTTTGAAGGCGATAAAAGCGGTCAGGAATTTGAGTTTGAAGGTAAAGATATCAGTGACTTAGCAACAGATGATAAATCTTCAAGCGCCCTGCCTCTTGGTCCAAGCAGCATCGAAGATATTGATCCTGCTAAGCTGGCTACATTGTTCAAAGAGGGTAAAACCAAACTCGATGTTTTAAGACAAAAAGGTGCAAAAGAACGTTTGTCTGGTGAAGAAGCAAGTGAACTTTTGGAGTTGATGAAGTCGAAAAAAAGTGAGGGTTTTAGTCCCGACGAGCAAGAAAAATTGGATATGTTGCTTGCTAAAAATGAAGGCGCACGCGAGATGGCATCAGAGGCCGCAATGTTGCAAAAAGAACTTGATATGTATGAAGCGCAGCTTGATAAAGGCCAGCTTTCAAAAACGGCAATGGCAAATGCCAATGACGTTATGAATGCCAAAGGCGACATGAAAGATGGCATGAGCGTTGCGGCGGTGGAAACACAAGAAGGTATGAGTGAAGCAGAAAAACTAATGCAAGAGATAAAAAAATCTCTTGGTGGAACTCTTGGCAAACTATCAGAAGGCTTGCAAGTAGACCCAGCCGAGGGTGGGTTACTGCTATCTTTGACCGATCAAGAAAACATCGGAATGTTTAATGTCGGTTCTGCCATCCCCAAACGGGATATGGTTCTATTGATGGAAAAAATCGGCAATATCTTAAACAAAAAAGATGGCGCTTTGGCCATACGTGGGCATACCGATGCACGTGCGTTCTCCAGCGGTGGCAATGACAATTGGCGCCTGTCGATGGCCCGTGCTCACAGCGCCTATTTCATGCTGGTTCGTGGCGGTATTCCTGAAGAGCGAATTACACAAGTTTCTGGCTTTGCAGATCGTCGCTTAAAAGTGCCGGAAGACCCATATTCCAAACTCAATAGACGCATCGAAATCCTTATTGAAGTTAAGGAAAAGGGCTAATGCAGTCTTTATCAGTAATGACATCCACAACGGGTGAGGAGTAATAGGTTATGCGCTTAGTGAAGCGGCATATATTGGCTTTGACAATGACGGCAAGTTTGCTCTTACCGATGGCAGCTTTGTCACCGTCTGCAGCTCAAAGCACATCCAATATTGCAGCTCCCCTTTATACCTTGGTGAGATCACTCCAATATGTGCAGGATTCTGTTGTCTCCGGTGATTTCTCAGCCATGGATATGCAGCGGTTCTTGTTGGAGCAAGTGGATCGAAAACTACGAGAAGCCAAGCCCGAAGATTTTGATGATCCAAGAAATGTTGATGCCGCGCTGATTTATGCCATGAGCGGCGGGAATCCAAAAACATTGGATTTGGTTGTTGCGCGGGATAAATATGGCTATTTTGATGAAGAAATAACAAGTATTATGCGTGCTTACTTGAATGGGCTAATCCCATCTTTAAAACGACCAATGGAAGAGCTTGTTGAGATTTATCTCAATACGCCAATTGGTCCCTATGTCGCTTTGATCGCGGCAAATGTGATGGCTGCTGCCAAAGACATTAAAGCTGTTGAGCTTTTTAATCTGGCAAGATTGGTAGCCCCAGGTTCCCTGATCGAAGAGGCAGCACTCAGGCGTTCCATTCTGCTTTCGATAAATCATAAACTATATGACCAAGCGCTTAGCTTTGCTCATATCTATGCCCGTCGTTTTAACCGCTCACCCTATAATGTTCAATTCTCACAGCTTGTCGTGGAAATGATTGTCGCCAACCTTGATAATATCGATGAGGTTTTGGTTGATGAGGTCATCTCATATCTACCTGTGAAGCAACAAAAGACCATTTACTTAAGAATTTCGCGAACTGGCGTCATCAACGGTAACAATAAGATGGCAGCGAAAGCTGCTGAAAAACTAAAGAATTTTGAAGGTGAACCAAATGCCTATTATGAAATGTTATCGAATCTTTATTCAGACTTAGTGAAATTACCCACGGAAAAAACGCGGGAAATTGCTGAGAGAATTTTTGCTGTAAAGCGACGGAGCTTATCGCCAATCGATCAGCCTTTATATGATGCGGCCATGATTTTAGTTGAGCAAATATTACAATTCCCAGATAAGAAAAGCCTCGCACAAGACAATAGCAGCAATATAGAGGAAGACGCTGGCTCAGAGGATTTCCAATCCATCAATATTAAAGAGCTTGCGAATGCCCCAGTTAAAGAGCGCGAAGAAGTGCAGCTTCCTGGAGACGAAGAGTTCGCAGAATATATGCAAGATAGCTCAACAGCATTAGATGCTGTTGATGCGCTCTTAGAGTTAGAGATGAAGGGTGATAACAGATGAATAGTGTAGGTCCTGCGCAAATAAGTGCAAAATCATCGGTCTCACCTTTAAAACCACAAGGTAGATCTGAGCAAAATGAGAGCTTCCAGCTCCTCAAACGTGAGACCAAAGAGGCACCGGCGAAGTCTGTCGATACCAATGTGGAAAAAGATCGCTCTGAAACCATGTCTGGTGAGGAAGTTGTTGAACACAACAATGAGACAGCATTCCCATCAAAGGCAACTGATTCTCTGATGGCACTTATCCAAGCGCATCAAAAAACCAATACGGAAACAACCGCCGAACCTTCAGCAGACCCTAAAGATGAGCTGAATGATAACGAGCCAGATTTTACCGTTGAGTTGGATGTGACTGCTAAAGAGCAAACCCCAGAGGCAGATACATCGACTGACGATAGTAAAAATATCGATCCCAAATTAGCTGCGCAAATTGTGGCTGCAACGAGCGGAAACGTTCAAGCAAACCGCGTTGACAAAAATAGTGGTGCAGCTCAGGACATGCAAAAAGCTGAAGTCTCCCGTTCTTTGGATGATGGCAAAATAAGTGCTGGTAATGGACGCACAGAAAAAGACATGAACCAAGCTGCGGCAAATCCATTGGTGGGCGATAATCTTAAAAATGCAAAAGCTGGTACCTCTGCTATAGGCTCAGAAAAGACAGACAATACTGATGCTCAAAATGCCAAGATACAAACTTTAGCATCCTCGGCTGATAAATCAGCTGGGTCGATGTCAGATGATCGTGGTTCCCAAAAGAATGATGAGCGATCCAATGCTATGAGCGCAAACAATGTTGATAAAGCTGGGATTAAAATGGATGGCGTTGACGTTCTGTCATCGCGAAGCTTTTCAGCGGTTACCGGTCAAAACATCAATGTGAATAACATTTCGGAAGCGATCGGAAAATCCCAGCAATTGTCTGGTGCGGCTGCGGCGCAAAATTCTGATCCAATTTATGCAACAGCACAGCCCAAAACATTAAGCACTTTGAAAATTCAACTGAACCCCGGTGAATTGGGTGTTGTGACAGCGGTGATGAAACTCGTTGGTGATGATCTGCAAGTTCAATTGCGCGTGAGCAATATTGAGGCATATCGTTTGCTAAGCGAGGATAGCTCAGCCATCGTCAAGGCCCTTCGTGGTCAAGGTTTTGGTATTGAGCAGATCAATGTTCATCTAACAGCAGCTGACAAAGGCTCAGGCCCACAACACACACAAAGCAATGCTCAGTTCTTCCAATCTCAAGCAGATTCTGGACAGACACGTAACCAATCTAGTGGGGGGCAAAATAATGGGTCTTCAAGTTCTAATGGACAAGATGACGGATTATCAGCATCTGAACTGGATGGCTTGTCAAATGGGCAAGGTCGCAATCGTTCTGACGGTGTGTATCTCTAACTCTGTAATTGGGGCAAGTGATGCGCATGCAGCGTCTGATGCCAATTGTGAGCAGCAAATTTTAAGCGCTGCCGCAAAACACAATATTCCAGCAGGGATTTTGTATTCTGTGGGACTTACCGAAACAGGCATCAAAGGGTCACTTCACCCATTTGCACTCAACATCGAAGGCAAAGCTATCTACGCCAATTCGCACTCCAATGCCATTTCGTATTTTAATGATGCACGTAAAAGTGGAATTCGATTAATCGACCTAGGCTGTATGCAGATCAATTATCACTATCACAAAGATGCATTTTCTTCCGTTTCTGCGATGTTGGATCCGCGTCAAAATGTTGAATATGCAGCAAAATTTTTAGCCCGTTTGAAAAAGCGTCACCAGACCTGGACAATGGCCGTTGCTCGGTATCATGCCGGCCCAAATAATGACCCTGCTCAAAAAAGATATGTCTGTCGCGTTATTTCAAATTTAGTTGCCACAGGATACGGCCAATGGACATCTGCAGCGCGCACATTTTGCAACGCATAACTTGAAAAAATCTCACTCAAAAACCATTTTGTTAAATTTTTGACTCGTTTATTCGACCTGTTTTTTTCTTATCAAAAGGTTAACGCGCTGTTTGGCTATTAACCTTTTGTTAACACTCTCCAGTAAATTTAGTGCCTATCAGATTTGGAACCGCAATATCTTGTAAAAACACTAAGCTTATGGTTAATTTACTATTAAAACTTATGGTTAATATAAGGTAATTGTTAGGACAGCCCCCTCTTCGTACCTTTCAATTGTAGAAATGAATACCTACGATTCGGAGGCGGTCGAATGATAGTAGTGATAGACGATAGACAGTTAGTTAAAGACGGATACTCATCCCTGTTTGGACGCGAAGGCGTTCCATCAGCAAGCTTTGACAGCGTAGAATTTGGCGAATGGGTGACCACTGCAGCAGATGGCGACGTCGATGCTGTAGAAGCGTTCCTGATTGGCCAAGGTAGCGGTACTTTAAGCTTACCAAAAACAATTCGTACAAGAACATCAGCACCGGTTATTGCGGTTAGTGATAGCCCATCTTTGGATGCAACATTAGCATTCTATGACAGTGGTGTTGATGATGTGGTGCGCAAGCCTGTACACCCTAAAGAAATTTTAGCTCGAGCAGGTGCAATTCGTCGTCGCTTGAAAGCTTTGAACAATCACACAGATATTGGTCCAATCCGAGTATACTCAGATGGTCGTGATACTGAAGTCAAAGACGAACCATTCCCCCTCCCAAGGCGTGAACGTAGAATCCTAGAATATCTAGTTGCCAATCGCGGTCGTCGCGTCACTAAGCAACAAATCTTCAATGCTATTTATGGCATCTTTGATGAAGACGTTGAAGAAAATGTTGTCGAAAGTCACATCAGCAAACTACGTAAGAAACTACGTAAAAGATTAGATTTTGATCCTATTGATTCAAAGCGTTTCTTAGGTTACCGCATTGATTGGGAAAACGCCGAATAGCGTAATACAATCAAACTACTATCTAGAATTATGGGCCATCCTAAATCGGGGTGGTCTTTTTTTTTGTTCTGCATTTACCAGCGCTCCAGACAGCTTCACGCAAGGAATATGAACTAGCTTTAAAAGATGTACAAAGCGAGGGAATTGCTATGAGTCTTTATGGAATGATGCGTACCGGTACTGCGGGTATGAATTCGCAGGCCAGCCGATTAGGAACAGTTGCGGATAATATCGCCAATGCCAACACGACCGGCTATAAAAAAGCGAAAACCGAGTTTTCAACTCTGGTACTACCCACCACAGCAGGCGCCTATAATTCAGGCAGTATCACCCCCAATGTAAGATATGGCGTCTCAGAACAAGGCGCTTTGGAATTTACCTCTTCATCAACTGATCTGGCGATTAGTGGCGATGGTTTCTTTGTTGTTGAGGATGCAACTGGGCAACCATTCTTGACCCGAGCAGGCTCATTCACACCAGATGGTGATGGCTTCTTGGTAAATGCTGCAGGTTATAAATTGCTCGGTGCCGATTATGCCAATGGTACACCAGTACCTGTGGTTAACGGATTTGATGGTCTCGTACCGGTCAATGTTGCCTCTCAAGGCCTAACAGCGATTGCGTCAACATCAGGTGTGTTTACGGCAAACCTTGATGATCGTGCGGATGCTGTGACAGTTGCGGCGAACTTGCCGTCTGCAAATGCGGCAACGGCAGATTTTACATCAAAAAGTTCGTTGGTTGCCTATGACGATAAAGGCGCAGAAGTTCTATTGGATTTCTATTACACCAAGACAGGGGCAAACACTTGGGAAGTCAGTGTCTTTGATCAAGCGGCCGGTGCGGCCACAACATCATTTCCTTATACAACACCTGCGCTCGCAACAGCTACATTGAACTTTGAGGCGACATCTGACGCGCTCACCGCAGGTAGTGTAAAATCAATAGCATTTACAGTCCCAGGTGGTTCTCCAATGACCTTGGATTTATCTGATATGACCGAATTGGCATACGAATTTTCCGTGTCCAACGGCACAGTGAATGGTCAGCCGCCAAATGCGACAACAAGCGTTGAAATTTCAGCTGACGGTACGGTTTATGCAAACTATGCCAATGGTGAACTTGACCCAATTTTCCGTATTGCGATGGCCGATGTGCCAAGCCCCGATAAACTAAAACCACTATCAGGTAACGTTTACACCCAAGGTGTGGATTCTGGTGTTGTGATTACAGGTTTTGCTGGCTCAAATGGCTTTGGCACAATTCAATCCGGTGCATTGGAGGGCTCAAATGTGGATATCGCAGAAGAGCTGACAACGATGATCGAAAGTCAACGAAGCTACACAGCCAATTCAAAAGTCTTTCAAACAGGTTCAGATTTGATGGACGTTCTTGTGAACCTTAAACGATAGAATTAGGAAGTAATTTCAAATGTCATTGGCATCAGCGCTTAATACTGCACAACGGTCTTTGTCGAATGCCTCGACACGGACAGAAGTTGTCTCGCGCAATGTTGCCAATGCGGAAAATCCTGATTATGCGCGCAGATCATCGCACCTTGCGACAGACACATTGGCCGGCGCCGGTATTGCCAGTATCCAACGAACAACAAATGATGTTTTATACAAGCAGTCTATAACAACAATTGCAGATGAAGCTGGTCAAAAAACGCTTGTTGAGGGCCTTGATCAACTCAAAAATATATTTGGCACCAATGATTATGAACTGTCTCCTGCAGTTCTTATCGGTAAAATGCGCGATAATTTAAGTGCTTATGCTGCCAAACCAAATGAACCAACATTGGCAGAAACAGCCATAGCAAGTGCGCAAGATCTTGCACTGGCCCTGCGCTCAGGCAGTGAGCAGGTTCAACAAATTCGTGGCCAGATGGATGTTGAAATATCATCTGATGTTTCCAAATTAAATGACATGCTTGCCCGGTTCCATACTGTCAATGACGAGATCGTCAGAGGCAGCTTTGGCAATGGTGACGTTAACGATTATCTTGATGAACGGGACGCCTTAACAAAACAAATTTCTGCCATTGTTGAAGTTAGACCGGTTACTCGATCTGGCAATGATGTCGCGCTTTATACGATGGACGGCACAACCTTATTTGAACGAATTCCTCGAACAGTAAGCTTTTCAGCCCAACCTGCTTACGGCGCAGCCACAAATGGTAATTCTATCTATATTGATGGGGTTCCACTCGAGGCTGGTTCTGGATCTAATTCCTCTGCGGGTGGCTCGCTTCAAGCGCAGTTACAAATTCGAGATGATTTAGCGCCAATGCTGCAAAGCCAATTGGATGAAACAGCACGCGCGGTCATCACATTATTTGCCGAGCAAGATCAATCTGGCGGCGGCGGTGTCGACTTGCCGGGCCTCTTCACACTGGCAACGGGAACAATTCCACCCGCTGGAGTTCGAGTTGACGGAATTGCATCGCAAATTTTTATCAATGCAGCGGTCGATTCATCCCAAGGTGGCGATCCGACTTTACTGCGTGATGGCGGGATAAATGGCGCGGCTTACAGTTATAATACAGCTGGCGCACCTGGTTTTTCTAGCCGACTTGATGACCTGGTCACATCACTTGATACACCCGTTGCATTCGATTCTTCATCCTTGTTGGGATCATCCAAAGGGTTGATTAATTTTGCAGCGGATTCTTTAGGTTGGCTTGAACTTATAAGAAGTGATGCAACATCATCGCTTGAAACAAAAGAAGCATTTAACGCTCAGATCATGCGAACATTGTCGAATACGACAGGTGTGAGCATTGATGAGGAAATGTCGCTTCTTTTGACTTTGGAGCAATCTTATAAAGCCGCAACTCGCATCATCTCAGTTGTAGATGAACTCCTTCAAACTCTGATGTCGGCGGTGCGATAGGAACTTATGAAAACTAGTTTTGTTTCCAGTTATGCAACGCAGACGTCAATGCGCCTCGTTGTGGCAAAAGCACAGGCTGAAATCCAACAACTTCAAACCGAAGCTGTTACGGGTCGGCATGCAGATATTGGCGTAGAGTTGGGTGGTAAGACATCAAATGCGGTTCGGTTACATCGTGATTTTGAGCAATTCAGCACCATTAAATCCACCAATTCTCTTGTCGAAAACAGACTGTCCTCGGCACAAGCTGCCCTGACGCAAACAGCTGATAGTGTGCAAGAGTTGATGGAAGCACTGATCATTGCAAATGATTCCGATAATGATGATCTGCGCAGTGTAGCGGTCAACAAAATTACGGGGGCTTTGGAGGCCTTCACAGATTCTGCGAATCTGACAGCCAATGGTGAGTACTTGTTTGCTGGAATTAATACCGATACCAAGCCAATGACAGACTATTTTGAACCTGGAAATGCTGCAAAAGCTGCCTTTGATACAGCTTTCACCACCTATTTCGGTTTTAACCAGACAAGTGCATCCACAGGGACCATCACGGGCGCTCAGATGCAAGATTTTTTGGATAACACTGTTGAACCAATGTTCACAGGCGCTGACTGGCAAACAGATTGGTCGAGCGCATCCGATACCAATATGACAAGCCGCATTGCGCGGGGTGAGCTGATCCAAAGCTCGATTAACACCAATGCTGACGGATTTAGACAATTTGCCTATGCGGCCACAATCTCTGTTGAAATGCTTAATATTGGTTTGAGTGATGAAGCTCAAACTGTGTTGACCGAAAGCGCCATTAAGGCAGCTGGTCAGGGCATTTCCGGAATAGATGATAGCAGAACGGTATTAGGGATTTCAGAAGCCCGGGTAAGCAAAGCAAATTCAATGCTGCAAATCCAAGCAGATCTGACCAAAATATATGTAAGTGAGATGGAGGAGGTAGACGTGTATGAGGCCTCCACCCGTGTCAACGCGCTCATGGCGCAAATCGAAACCTCGTATTCGATAACATCAAGAATTCAGCAGCTAAACCTCATCGATTATTTGAGATAATTGGTCGTGAGTATTAAAATGAAGATGAAAAGGGCAATGTAATGTATCAATTTTCCTACGCGGATGTTCAGGAAGACGATGTCTCGGAATCAAAAGACCGCGAGCGCCAGGTGCTCGACCGTTCGATTGATATGTTGCGCATGGCAATGAAATTAGGCAACGAATCCCAAGAAGCTACCGAAGCGATTTATTATACAAATCGCGTTTGGATCCGGCTGATAGAGGATCTTGGATCATCCGAGAATCTTTTAGATGAAGAGCTGCGCGCCAATCTCATTTCTATTGGAATTTGGATTATCAAAGAATCGGAGCGTATTCGCCATCGAGAGTCTGATAATTTCCAAGGTATTATTGATATTACAACCATGATCAGGGATGGATTAAAATGAAGAATTCACTACGCATTTCGCTCAAAGCAGGTGAACGTATATTCATCAATGGCGCCGTGCTCAGAGTAGATCGTAAAGTCTCCCTTGAGTTCATGAATGATGTGACGTTCCTATTGGAAAATCACGTTATGCAGCCCGAAAAAGCCACATCACCATTGCGTCAACTTTATTTCATTGTCCAGATGATGTTGATCAATCCAGCTGGTGTTGAGCAGTCAATGGTTATGTTCAGAAAATCTATCGTGATGCTCTTAACATGCTTTACCGATGAAGAAGTCCGTTCAGAGCTAAAACATATCGATGGCATGGTTATCCAAGGCAAAGCATTTGAATCGCTCAAAGCTATTCGCGCGCTCTATCCAACTGAGGAAAAAATCATGAATACACCTCAGATGCCAGCTGCAACATTAGACGAAATTCGTAGGGAGTTAGCACCATGGGCGTAGAAGCAGTTTCAAACGCAGCATCGGCAACAACACAGAGCAAATCAACTCAGTCTGCAAATGCTGCATCACTCGATTATGATACATTCCTAAAGCTGTTGATTGCGCAAATGCAAAATCAAGATCCAACAGAGCCTATGGATTCGACCGAGCAAATTGCACAATTGGCAACATTCTCTCAAGTTGAGCAAACCATTGAGACCAATAGAAACCTAGAAGCGCTTATTCAATCCTCATCCATTGAACAAGCAAGCTCGGTTGTTGGTAAATCTGTGAGCAATCTTGACGGAACAATATCTGGCACTGTGCAAGAAGTGCGCATCACCACCGATGGTGTTGAGGCTGTGTTAGAAAATGGTGAGCGGATTTCTGTTGGACCAGGAATGGTCATTCACAACTCCAATAACAGTTAGACAAAGGGGCAAGACTCACTTAATTTGATCCTATGAATGAATCTGATGCTTTGGACCTTGTACAAAATGCGATCTGGACTGTGCTTGTTTCAAGCGGTCCTATTGTGTTTGTGGCTATGTTTGTCGGTGTGAGTATCGCATTTATTCAAGCTTTGACCCAAGTGCAGGAAATCACCCTCACATTTGTTCCTAAAATTGTGACAATTTTGCTGACAGTTGCCATTGCAGCGCCATTTGTTGGCGCTCAAATTGCCTCATTTACTAATATCGTTTTCCAGCGCATCGAAAGTGGCTTTTAAAACAGCTTTATTTGGATGTAGGCGCTGCAAAGCGCTGATAAACCTTGCCCTCTTCATCTTGTGACTAACTTCGCGCAAGCTTTGGTTCCTATTGTAGCGTCTAATAGCGCGCATTAGGTGCGTTTGTTTTTATTGAACTTTCTTAGTTTCTAAGAGCGTCCATGACCAGACGGTGTTTAAGATGGCCCAAACTGAAGCAATATTTGCCCCCATAAAGCTAACCTTCGGCAAGGATATGGGCTTTGCTCTGGGCATTGTCATGATGCTCTCCATCTTGTTTTTGCCAATTCCAGCTTTTCTCATCGATTTTGGCCTCGCGTTCTCTATCGCATTTTCTGTTCTTATTTTGATGGTGGCCCTATGGATCCAAAAACCATTGGATTTCTCTTCATTTCCGACCATTTTGTTGATTGCAACGATGACAAGATTGTCACTAAATATCGCAACAACTCGTGTGATCCTATCGGAAGGTAATTCAGGAACAAACGCTGCCGGCAATGTTATTGGCGGATTTTCCGAATTGGTCATGGGTGGCGATTTTGTCATTGGTGTGATCGTTTTTCTCATTCTTGTTGTGGTCAATTTTATCGTGATCACCAAAGGTGCAACGCGTATTGCCGAAGTTGGCGCCCGTTTTACGCTAGATGCTATTCCGGGTAAGCAAATGGCGATTGATGCTGATTTATCCGCTGGTCTTATCAACGAGCAAGATGCACAAGCCAGACGTAAAGAATTAGAGCAAGAAAGCTCATTCTTTGGTTCCATGGATGGTGCGTCAAAGTTTGTGCGAGGCGATGCCATTGCGGGTCTGATCATCACTGGTATCAACATGTTTGGTGGAATTATTATTGGCTATGCACGTCACGATATGGAAGTTGGTCAAGCAGCTGACGTGTTTGTTCGTCTGTCTGTTGGTGATGGTTTGGTCTCGCAAATCCCCGCACTTATTGTCTCGCTTGCCGCCGGTCTTTTGGTGTCTCGTGGCGGACAAGTTGGATCAACAGATCAAGCGGTGATCAAGCAGCTTAGCTTTTATCCTCGTGCAATGTTTGCAGCCTCTGGATTGCTCTTTCTTATGGCCGTTATGCCTGGACTTCCGTTCCTTCCATTCGTGTTGCTCGGCGGTATTTTGGCATTTGGGAGTTGGTTGATCCCACGTCAACGCCGTGTTGAAGAGCAAGAAGAATTAGAAAGCAAACAACGCCAAATCGAAAAAGAGACTGTGACTGAAAAAGATTCAGTAAAACAGGTTCTCAAAACGGCAGAGATTGAATTGCTATTGGGCAAACAGCTCTCTGGCAAACTGTTAAGCTCGCACGAAGAACTCGCTTTCCGTGTGAGTAAAATGCGTAAGAAATTTGCAAGTCAATTTGGTTTTGTGGTGCCTGAAATTAAGGTGACAGATGATATCTCAATCGATGAGAAATCCTATCATATCCGCATCCACGGAACGACCATCGCCGCCAACAAACTGCGTGTTGGCGAATTGATGGTGGTCATTGGAAATGGCAGAAAACCAAGCGTGCCGGGCGATGAATTGCGTGAACCTGCATTTGGTATGCCAGCTCTTTCGGTTCCTGAAGATTTTGCCGATGATTTGCGCCGCGAAGGTTTCCAACCGATTGATAATGTCTCTGTTGTGTTGACACATTTGAGCGAAGTTATTCGCAATAATCTACCGCAGCTTTTGTCTTATAAAGATATGAAAATACTGATCGATCGTCTTGATCCTGAATATCGTAAACTTGCTGATGAGATCTGTTCAAACCACATGTCCTATTCAGGCTTGCAAGCTGTTCTAAAATTACTATTGGCCGAACGTATGTCGATCAGAAACTTGCATTTGGTTTTGGAAGCTGTGGCCGAACTTGCGCCTCATATGCGCAAAACAGAGCAAATTGTGGAGCATGTGCGCATTCGTATGTCACAGCAATTATGTGGCGATCTTGCGCAAAATGGTACGCTCAATATCTTGCGTCTTGGTTCGCAATGGGATCAGGTTTTCCACCAAGCGCTTAAGCGTGATGCCAAGGGCGAAGTGGTCGAATTTGATATCGAACCGCAACTGCTTGAAGATTTCACACAACAGGCCACAGATATTATCCGCTCGCACATGGACAAAGGTATCCCCTTTGTGCTGGTGTCGTCTCCAGATGCACGACCATATGTGAGGATGATTGTTGAAAGAATATTTGCAACATTGCCAGTTCTATCCCATGTTGAGATTGCAAAAGGGATTGAAATTAACATTCTTGGATCTATCAGTTGATAACTGATCCGGAAGGAACAGTTTTAGCGCTTTTTGCTGCCTTTTGCAGAATTGGCGGTTGCTTCATGGTCTTGCCTGGTTTTAGTAGCGCCCGTGTCCCCACACAAATGCGGTTAATGATTGCCTTGGCAATTTCAATGGCCATTCTACCGCTCATGTGGGAAGAGCTTTATGCTGCCACACGGGTTAATTCTAGCTCCTATATTGTGCTGATTGGCGGAGAGATTTTTGTTGGTGTGACACTTGGTTTTATAGCGCGTTATATCACATTAGGTCTGCAATTTGCAGGCGCTGCCATGTCATCAATGATTGGGTTTAATGCAGCGCCATCACCGGGAATTGTTGAACGCGACCCCCAAAGC
The DNA here is from genome assembly GCA_963974325.1 of uncultured Rhizobiaceae bacterium. Lineage (GTDB taxonomy): Bacteria > Pseudomonadota > Alphaproteobacteria > Rhizobiales > Rhizobiaceae > Lentilitoribacter. The sequence goes on along the minus strand of CAXBCW010000071.1, from coordinate 1,054 downwards.
GATATCACAACGATCATTTCATTCACAGCGATTGTGCTGCTGTTCACAGCAGATTTTCACCATATGATTATTAAAACTCTGGTCAATTCCTATGAGTTTATGCCCATTGGTGAAGGCTTTAAAACCCGTATGGCCTTGGTATCTATCACCGACACCTTAACGGCAACCTTTATGTTGATGCTGCGTTTGGCAAGTCCGTTTATCGTCTATGGTCTGATCTTCAACTTAGCCATCGGTATGGTCAATAAACTTGCGCCGCAAATCCCAATTTACTTTATATCTATCCCGTTTATTTTGGCGGGTGGTCTCATTCTGTTGTTCTTTGGTATTGCCGAATTCTTATCCTTGTTTTTGGATGGTTTCGTACAGATATTTCAAGGGTAGGTGAGGTATGGCTGAAAAGAAATCTGCTCGTATTCAACGCCTTGTGAATATTCAACGGCAAAAAGAAAAGATGGCTGAAAGCGAACTTGCTGATATTTTAAGCCTGCAACAACATAATCAAGATTCCATGGATTCTGTCATTACAGCCTTGGGGACATTTGATCCTATTCATATGGTTTTGTCCGGTCATTATTCACGGCGTTTATCTAAGTTAGATTCAAAGCAAAAGCAGCTTTCGGTTCATCGTGAGATAAAAGAACGAAATATGCTAACAGAGCGTGTGAAGGCTGAACGGATGGAAGAGCGTGTGCAATCTTTTAAAATGGATGAAGCACGTGCAGCTGAAGATGAAACCTTGCAAGATTTGATCGATGCCCTTGGCGGGATGAAGAAATCCAGCTTCCGGTAAGCCCCATATGAGATATTCTGACATAGAATAATCTCAAAAGGCAGCTTTAATGGCAATTTCAGTCAGTACAGATTTAGTGATGGATGTTTTAAACGCCGCAAAGCCATCGAGCATTGCAGCAGCTGATGCGGCGTTAAAAGCGGTTAAAACAAGCCCCGTTGAAATAGCAGCCGCAGGCGAAAAATTTGCTAACGAGTTGATGTCATCTATATCAAAAGCAGAACCCGAAGCCATGAAAATGGATGCGTCGGATCTCCGTCG
>CAXBCW010000070.1:0-18316 GCA_963974325.1 uncultured Rhizobiaceae bacterium | reverse complement strand
GCACCAAGGTGTGGAGCTTCGCGCTTTGCCGGGCGTAGAGAATTCTTTGTCGGAAGAAACAATTGGCCCTATCGTTTCTGTAGAAAATGGTGGCATCGATCAGCAAGCACTGCCATCGCGCGCGCGTTTACTCAACAGGCAAGCCAGCAATGTGTTGAAGGATTTGGCTCAGGTGTTACAAACGGTGCAAGCACCAAAAACTGATTTAAAAACAACAGCAAAAGATCCAGCACTTAATTTGGATAAAACCCCAACAGGCAGCGTTATGTCTGTGAACCAAAACAAGCAATAGCCTCAAGGAAGGGTTCCAAACTGTTACGAGTTCCGCTTCTCATAGGCATTGTGCTGGCACTAACGTTTTTTGGCGGAATTTATTCTGCACAATGGGCACTTGATGCCACACGTGGATTTGGTGGTTTACAGGTCAATAACTGGGTCGCCTATCCGCGCATTCAAACCGAGGAAGCAGACGCCTATGCACGAGCACACCGCGCCAATGATGGTAAAATATTATTAGGCCGTGCCGAGGGTTTGGTGTTTCGTGCTGTCGCGGACAATGAAGGTCGGCCGTTTCAATCAAATTGCGATTATCATCTTAAGGGCCGCGTACCACCAGCGCTGTTTTGGACATTGCGCACGCTCCACCCAGACAATGAACCAATTGTGAGACCCAGCGGCTGGCCAAGTGCGATCAATGCACGAAATGCCCTGCGCGATGACTTTGGTAATTTAAATATTGAACTCTCGCGCGTTGCTAAATCTGGCAATTGGTTATCTTTGGATAATCGGCCCGAACGTAAAGAAGGGTTTGAACTTCAATTGACCCTTATTGATACACCAATATCCAACGTGTCGGGCATTCGTGAGCTACAAATGCCGGTGATCACCCGAGTGGGGTGTGCCTAATGTTGAGAATTTTGCTTGCGGTGTTTACAGGTCTTATTGGAGCTGCTGTGCTGCATATTTTGCTTATTTTGGTTTTGCCATTTAACACCAATTCAGATGCATGGAGCAAAGTTGAAAATCTAAGTGAGGCTTTTGAATTTAATATTCTTGCCAACCAAGACAATTCTACCGGTCTTTATAATGTTGATATTTTTATTCAAACAGCAGCCTGCCATTTTGACTTAGATGAAGGGCCATTGCAGATTATAGCAGAAGACCCAACGTCTATTTGGACATTGGCGGTGTTTGATACCCAATCCAACGAAATATTTTCTATGAGTGCGCGCTCTGCAATTGGTGGGGCTGTTGATTTTGTTATTGGAACCAAAGGTCAATTGCTCAACTTGCGGAGCGAAGAACCAGAACTTATTGCAGAAACCATCGCAATCGAGGTGTCTGATTTAAAAGGATATATTGCACTTAGAGCGATTGTGCCGAGCGTTAGTTCGCTGGCAGAAGCACGAAGCTTTTTGTCAGACGCAAGCTGTGCGCGACTTTAGTTATCTGCTAAAGATAACCTAGATGACGAAGATTTTCGACCTCGTTGCCGTTCAATAGTCTATCAATTTCAAAAAGTAAGATTTAAGCTTTGGATTTTGTGCGCGTTTTAGTTGCTTGTTTTGGCTTCGATTTTGGTGCTTTTTTCTTTTCTTCCGATAGTGATTGTTCATAACGAACACCTGTGAAGAACGTAATATCGGCCGGTTGTGATGGCCTAAAGCCTTGCGGTCTAAAAACTGGTTCGTAGTCTAGCAATCGAATAATCGTTGCCATGAGCTGTCTCCTGTTTGTTAGACGGATGTACGCAAAACCAATCATCCGAAAATGTTAAAGCTATTAAGCAGGTGCATGGTTAATTAAACGATAATACTTTCGCTATAATCTAAAGCAGAGAATTAAGGTTATTAGCGTTAAAATCCATATTTTATGGGCACTGTAACTATGTGCACTACGGGGATTAAAGCTGACTTTGTTGTAAATTGAATGTGCGAGCTTTGCTAGGTATTGGCAAAAGCGCTTTTGCACCCCCATGTAACGAGTATGAGAGTTTGAGTGCTTATGTCATATTGTTTTAGAGACTTAGAAGCCGCCTGCGACGATAAACGAAAATCAGCTATTTTGCTGGCGCTGATTGCAGGTTTAGATGACCTTCGCTTTCCTAACCCCAATGAAACTCGGAAATTTGGTGAGTTGTTCATCCCGCTATTTAATGCAGTTCCTGCTGATATTCAAAGACGAGCGGCTGCATCCTTATCTCGCTGTCCTTATGTACCGGCAAGTGTGAGTGAGTTTATTTCGCTTCAACCTCTTGAAATTTCAGCACCGTTTTTATCTCATTCGCCCTCTTTGACCAGCCCAATCCTGTGCTACGTTATTGCCAAAACAGATGAAGCCTATGCAAAAATCATTGCCAAACGTCAAGATCTGAACAAGCGCACGATACAAGCGCTATTGGCACTTGATGAGCCAGCGGTTAATCGCGCACTTCAATTGCGTGGATATATTGGCGATGCAGCTATCCATCTTATTGATGAACAAGTTCGCAAAGACATCACCCATAAAGTTGGCCGCGAAGAACCAGGCTCAACTGCAAACTTTGGTGATGTTGAGTTCTTTGGTGCACTTGCAAATGAAGCACCTCAATCTCTTGTGAAAGATGAAGAGACGGCGATGAAGCTTATGGAACGCGTGATGGCGGAAGGTATTGGTCTAAATGCTGGCGATGTTGAAATGTTCGAGCCATTGGAAACCGATAGACTTGATGATTTTGAGCGCAAAGGTGAAGACTGGAAAGAACTATGGCCATCTGACGCGCGCCATATTGATGTTGCAGACGCAAAGCCACGTTTGAAAATCAACTATTCAGATCCAAAATTTGATCCGAATGCTGAAACCAACGCTGCAATGTCCGAACACGCTGGAAAAGCATCAAGACATGTTGGGAAAATTGTTATCCCAGCAGCTAAGTCAAGACATGATAAAGATGCGATTAGTGAGCCGCAGTTTGCCGCTGAAGAGCATTTGCGCCAAACATTGCGTCATCTTGTGCAGGGTGATTTAACACCCCAAGAAGCGATTAGTGTCGAAAAACAACAAGCTCATAACGATCCACTTCTGTCCGTGATTGTCATGCCTATCCATGAGGGTGAGATCGCTCATCGCCGCCATATTTCAGTGATGGAAAAACACGTTCATAATAACCGCCTTGAATATTTCACAACAGCTCTTGCCGACGCATTGGGCTCAAGTATTGAGCTTTCAGAGCGCATTATGAGCGATATGTCCGGCATCCAACTTGCGATTACCTTCAGTGCTATTTTGGCGCCTCAAGAGTTCTGCATAAAAGCGCTCAATAAATTCTTCCCGCATGTATCTGCAATGGAAGGCACGTCCCATGGGGCCGATGATATGCTGGAAAGACTTCAGCATGGCACGTCGGTAAATCGGGTTATGACATGGCTCAAAGCCGATATACTCACGCGGGAGCGCGAGATTTCAGATCATCAATTGAGTGATCAAGAAGTTGATTACAGTCGAATCGAAATCGGTGATCTACCTTATGTGGTACCGGTGAGTGACAATAATGACCATGCGCCTGTTTGGCCTGAACAAACAGTATATCAGGACGACAATGACTGGCTGCAAGCCATTTCTAAATAGAGTTTTAAAAACGATCAACTTGGAACTATATTCAAGTAGCTTTCAGGTTGATCGGTCTCTATTTCGACGACCCAAATATCACTATCAAATGATTTTTCGCGGGCAAGCTTTTGATCAATATCAGCTTCGCTCGCATTTTTTATTCTAACTTCAAATTGCCGCTCACCCTGCTCCCCATCAGCAAATACTGATTGCGGTGCGGGCGATAACAATGTCTGGCTGCGGTCGCGCTTAATAACGCGGATAAAAACCGCCCCGGCTTCTGCAGCTCCTTTTTTCTCTATCAAACCAGACAAGCCGTCGCCATACAGACGACGGGTCAATGCAGAGACAAAAAATGATGAAGTCAGGCGCATATAAATCTTTCAGATCACAAAAAAGGTGCCCTTATTAAAGAGCACCTTGATGAGAAGTAAAGCATTTAGTTTAATGTTTAGAAGGCACCAATGCTTTCAAGCTTGTTGAGCACTTGCTTATTTGGTAATCCTGTCACCGGCAAACGGTAATGCTTTTCAAATTGAGCAATTGCGTCTCGCGTTTGGCTTCCAATTAAACCATCTACTTCAACATGCGGATAGGCAGATTGGGATAGACCAATTTGTATCAGACGGACCATATCAGTATTGAAGGTTTTGGTATCACCACTTTCAAGACTGGCAACGTCTTGTCTTACTTGGGTTTGTCTAATTGGCTTTGATGTGGCAACACCTTTAGGTGCACGCGCATTTTGAATAAGGCTTAATAATTCTCGTGATGGAACGCCATCTGCATCAAGGCCCATTTTTTCTTGGAATGATTTAATAGCATTTGATGTGTTCGGACCTGTAAGCCCATCAACCACATCAAGATATAGATCTTGGCCAGCAAGTTCTGCTTGAATGCTACGAACCAAATCATCACCAGTGTTGACGTTTGGCGCATCGCTGAGGCTTTGTTCAGTTTCATCTATGCTAATTCCAGAGGCGCTATTACCCGAAGAACTTGGAACAGGATTTTTTACGCTTGCAGTTTGCAAATCGTCGCTGTGAGTAACTTTAAACGTTTTCACATTGTCTTGTCCGTTTTGGATCTGACGCACATCCCTGTTGGGACGGGTTGAACCTGAAACAATCATTTGCGGCCCACGCATATTCAAAATGGGCGCAGGATGGGCTCCGCTTTGATAATAAAGCGCATTGGATGCAATGAAGCTAAAGATGATCACAAACGCAGTACCGCCCCCGACAATTGATGGATATTTCGAAATCAATTGACCTGTATTGGTAAGAAGCGTTCCAGCAAAACTCATCTTTTGCGGTGCTTGTTTGACAGGTTTACGTCTAGGCGACATTAGTTTCTCCCCCTTGGTGGGCAACTCCGGTTTGAACCAATTTTGGTTCGTTCACATGCACATCTTCATGATCCGCAAGTAAATTTTCATCAGTAATTGAATCCATGTCAGATCCAAGCTGCGGTATTGTAATTGTGACTTGCGTGCCTTGACCTTCGATACTTTCGATCAAAAACTCGCCATTGTGCAAATCCACGAGCCCTTTGACCAATGAAAGGCCCAAGCCTGTGCCTTCATGTTGACGCGCAAGAGATGAATTGACTTGCATAAATGGCTGACCAATTTGCGATAATTTATCTGCAGGTATGCCAATACCAGTATCGGACACACATAATGTAAACATGTGATTTTCAACCTGAACATCGACCGTAACCACACCGCGATCTTGCGTAAATTTGATCGCGTTACCAACAAGATTAATCAAAATCTGTTGCAAGGCTCTACTATCAGCGATGACTTCCGGCAGATCTTTTGCCACACGACAAGTAAGATTAATTTTTTTCTTGCCAGCTTGGATATCAAGCATTGATTTGGTGCGATCTAAAAGTGGCTTGAATTCAAACGGCTCATTAAACAGCGAATATTGGCCATTTTGAATTTTGCTCATATCCAGCATTGTGTTCACCACAGTGAGCAAATGCTCACCAGATTCGCGAATTAATTTGACATATTCCATATGACGTTTGTCAGGAAGCGGTGCAATAACGTCATGGATTAACACATCGGAAAAGCCCATGATAGAATTTAGCGGTGTGCGCAATTCATGGCTCACACCTGCCAAGAAACTTGTTTTCGTAACATCAGCATCGCGTGCTGCTTCTGAAAGCTCATCAAATTGAACCTTCATTTTGATCTCTTCGGTCACGTCCATATTTTGAATATAGAATTCAACCAACTCACCTGCAGAATTATGAATGCCGATCAAATGAGATTTAATGTGCTTGAATTGACCAGATGAAGACACGTCTGTTTTCCGCGTTTTATCAAAACCAGTTTCGAACCTTAGATCAAGCGTGATATGTTTATCGCCTTGGCGCAGCTTATCGATCGCTGAGAAAAATTCAATTCTGTCGGATACATATATCTGGTTGATAAAGCCCTTGCCCAATAGGTTATCTGCACGAGCCGAGAGTGATTCGGGCGCTAGACCATGAACAGATATCACATTGGCATCAGTGCTGTGGCGGGTCACAAGACCAGGCAACGCGCTGACAAGCTGAGCTTGGGGGTTGATGCCCGTTTGCAACAATGTTGCGTGCTCGAACAAGCTATCCCGGCCAACAAACCAATATCGACGTGAAAAGCTATAGACCAAAATGGCAGCTATTGCACTCATTGTCATATCTTGAGTTGCGATGAAATATCCACCGATACAGGCCGCTATTGATAAAAGCGCGAATGACTTTGCAAGATTGCTTTTGCGAGTTTGCACTAAAATGCCAGCAGCTAACATGAAGCTACCAGATACAATCAACGCCAATGCGAAAGATGTCGCAAGGCTGAACACTGGTAATGTCCACAAGAGTGACAAGAATGGCGTGAGCACTGTCCACGCAATTATGCTTGATAACAACGGTGTGAGACTTTCAGTCTCTTCACGCTCATAAAATGGATGCGACAGCCAGTCTTCTGATAACCGATTGATCGGGTCAGAAAAACTATTTTCAAGCTTCGATACTAATGTGGGCCAATTACTCAATACAAAATCCACTAGTTATATTCGTATCTTAAAATCTCACTCCGATATTAATGAATGGATAAGGCTGTCCAGAATTGAAGATCTTTTTGTAGCGAAACTCTCGTTTTGTGCCTCAAAATCAACAAGAACTATTTTCATGGTTAACCGAAGGTAAGCAGAAGCTACACTCTGAGGCTTTTCAGGGTTTTGAGCTGCCATCGGCTTGTCTTTTTGTTCGAATATCTGGTCAAATGATAGGATAGATAAAATTTGAACTAAATTTGCTTCAAAGGCTGGATTTTTCTTCAAGCCAGAATTTAAACCGATGCCTTAAACGTACTCTCAAGAGCGGGAAACAAACTCAAAAACACCGCACAGAACAGGGACAAAAGATCATGTGGACACTTATAAAAGGCGCGTTTTGGTTTTCATTAGTATTGGTGGCTTTGCCATTATTTAACCCAGAAAGCTCAGAACGCTTGGAAAACGGACCTCAGTTTGAGACAACAGGCTCTATGTCAGCGGCGTTTGCACTTTATGATGATGTCACTTCAATTTGCGAACGTAGACCGCAGGTTTGTGAAGTTGGAACCCACACATTGGGCGTATTAGGCTCTCAAGCTAAAGAAGGCGCTCGTATCGCTTATAACTTCCTTGATAATCAATTTGGCGACGACCTGATCGTTGATGGCGACATAAATACGCCCGACGACCTTACTACCGCCTCAATTAATGACTAAATTTTAAATTCTATTATAATTCATAGTCGTTTACTTCTAAGTTTATTCACTGACTTTACCCCTTAAGAGACAAATCTGTCCTTTTGGGGTGTTTTTTTGTGCGCACTCACCTATATGAACATTAACAACTCTAAAGGTGTGACCAATGACAACTTTGAATGAAATTATAGATGATTTTGAATTTATCGAAGATTGGGAAGATCGTTATCGCTATGTGATTGATCTGGGTAAAAAATTACCTGTTCTGACAGATGAAGAACAATCAGACACCTATAGGGTTCAAGGGTGCGTGAGCCAAGTTTGGCTTATTCCAAATGTCGATGCGTCCGAGCCTGAAAATCCAATCATGCACTTTAAAGGCTCATCAGACGCCCATATCGTCAGCGGATTGGTTGCCATTATGTTGGCTGCATTTTCTGGAACACCTGCTAAGAAAATTGCCGATGTTGAGGTAAATGCATTGTTTGAAAAGCTTGGCTTGATCGAGCACCTCACGCCACAACGGGCAAACGGTCTGCGTGCTATGGCAGCTCGCATTAAACAACATGCGATTGAAGCTTTAAGTTAACCTGAAATCTCAGTACCGGCGAGCTTTAAAGAAAACAGCTTTTCAGCATATGAGATTAATCGGTCATAGCGTTTATAATCGCGTCGATCTTCCACTTTGGCGCAAGCATGCGATACGGTTGATCTATCGACTGAAAATGCGGATGCTATCTGGCTCATTTTAAGCCCTGCCCCAACGTAACTTATATAGATTGCGACTTGTCTTATGTGACATTTGGAATCTAGCTTTACATGGGTTGGTATATCGGAAGATTGCCTATCTGCATTGTCCATCCCTTTGTCCATCGCACATTCCATCAATATTGAAGAAATTTTATACGCTAAAATGCAGATCGTTTTTGGGGTATTGAATGGCTTGACCTGTCGCGCGTTCAAGCTCTGCTCAGGGCAAGACATGGATTTGACTTCTAAAGGCACTTCCAGCAAAGCTGAAGAAGAGTATGATGTTAGAGTAGAATCCACGAACCGCACCAAATTAGGAAAATAATCTTATATCATTTTTTGTTCTGTTGGTGAATGACAAGATGAGGGTTTTCTATTTTATTCTCATCAAAACTTACTATTTTTTGAGGTAAGTTACTCGACTTACAATCAAAACCAGATCAGCGTTTTTGGCCCAACCCCATTTGCTTTGCAAGCTCCGAGCGTGCCTTTGCATAGGCGGGAGCGACCATAGGATAGTCATAAGGCAGACCCCATTTTTCGCGATACTCTTCAGGTGCCATATTATAATGGGTCATCAGATGACGCTTAAGGGATTTGAATTGTTTACCGTCTTCCAAGCAGATCAAAAATTCCTCGCTTATCGAATCGCTAATATCAATCGCAGGCGCTTGGGCTGATGCTGCGCGGCCATTGCCTGCTATAGAATGATCGGATATTGCACGATGAATCTTATTGATAAGATCTGGCATATCATCGGGCGCAACAGAATGATTTGCAACATAGGAAGATACAATTTCAGCGGTCATTTGAATGCAAAAATTAGATTGTGTAATTTTTAGATTTTCAGGCATATGTTCCCCCATAATACTCCCATAAATAGCATGCTATAAATAACGTATCAGAAAATAGAGTCTGTCAAAATTTTTATTCCAAACAAACGCTTAGAATTACAGATAAAGTCGATTATTTATTATAAATAGCAAATATATAATCGTCAAAAATCGTGAATTAGTGGCATAAAAAGTATCAATAGTGCGCTTTTGGATAAAAACCGCACTATTTTCGTCTGATTAAGAAACAAAGCTTGGCTATTTATTCTTTTTTTGCATTGATTCGCCCATCTCATCCAACACAGAAATGTCGGTCATTTTGTATCCAACAGCATAGGCCACTTTTGCCAAAAGGTGAGAAGAAATAGGTGCGGTGAGTAAGAAAAAGACGACACCAATAAGCGCCCTTGTTGTAGTAGCAAGATCATCTGAATAAATGGCTAGCGCAATCAACATCACACCGGACCCCAAAGTACCCGCCTTGGAAGCTGCGTGCATGCGGGAATAGATATCTGGCAAGCGCAAAATACCGATGGAAGCAACAAGTGCAAAAAATGCACCAATAACAATAAGGCCTGCGACAAGTAAGGTTACAAAGTCATCCATTATTTTGTCTCCTTTTTCATCGACTCAATCGGCTTTGCTGCTTTTGGCTTTTTAATTTGAGCGCCTTGTTCTTCAAATTCTTGCGAATTTTCTTCTTCATCGGTCAGCTCATGATGATCACTGGTCCCAGCCTCATCAGCTTGTCCTCTGACCAGAATAAACCGCGCAAACGCAACTGTTGCCAAGAACCCGACCAAGCCTAGTGCAATGGCAATATCGACATAAAGCGTATATCCGGTTTTAATTCCTATAACAGCAATATAGCCAATGGCAGCGGCAACGAGCATATCAAGAGCCAGTATCCGATCTGGCAATGTTGGGCCGCGTACGATACGAACAATCGTTAGCAAGAATGATAGCGTTAATAGGACCAGTGCAATGGTGATTGCACCATCAAGAATAGCTTGTGAACTCATGAGTTAAATGCCTCCTTGATCTTAGCTTCAAAGCCTTCAGCGATATCACGCCGCGCAGCATCTGGGTCCGATGCATCTATGGCATGAACATAGATGTATTTTTTATCATCAGACACATCCACTGACAGTGTGCCGGGCGTTAGCGTGATCATGTTTGCAAGCAAGGTGATTTGCATATCGCTATCAATACTCAGTGGGAATTTAAAAATACCCGGTTTGACGTCGAGCTTTGGTGACAACACCAAAACGGCAACACGCCATGCAGACAAAACAAGCTCATATAAGAATAACAAAATGAGCGAGATAATACGGCGCGAGCGAGAGAAATAACCAAGCGCACCTACCTGCTCACGGATGATCCACAATGCAAAGATCGATAGCACGAAACCAAACAACAGATTAAGGGCTGAGAATGAACCGGTAAAGGCTGCCCATGAGAGGGTGAGAAGTACGTTAAAGATGAATAACATTATTGGGCCACCTCACTGCCGAAAACAGATTCGATATATAAAGTAGGATCAACCAATTGGTTGGCAGCTTCATAAACCAATTGGAACATTGGTTCTGGATAAATGCCCAGTGCCACAATGATAAATGTGAGACCTGCAAGTGGGATATAATCAATCATTGTAAATGTCACATCATCGACATTTGCTGTTGTGTCATCATCCTCAACGGGTTTCCAATAGGTGAGCGCCCACACCCGCCCCACAGCAATCATCGTCAAGAACCCTGTGACAAGAATTGATGCCGTTGACCACCAAGGGCCACCTTCGATTGTGACTTTGACCAACATCAATTTTGGCCAGAAGCCAGAAAATGGTGGCAGGCCAGAAACTGCAAAGAATAACATCAACGAGATCGCGGCCAAAAATACGTTCTTTTGATAAATGCCGCGCATGACATCCAAGCCCTCCGCGCCGCCGCATAAACGGGACGCCATACCGGCTGCAAAATACAAAGCTGTCATAACCAAGATAGAATGTATTGCATAGAAGATAGTACCTGCAAGCGAAGCTTCTGTCCCGATGGCAATACCCATCAGCATGACGCCAATGCCAGAAACAACAAGATACCCCAAAAGACGGCGAATATTGGTTTGTGCCAACGCTCCAATTGCACCTAGCAACATTGTCAAACATGCCACAATACCGAGCGCCAACGACAAGACATCGATATTGATCACAGGCTCTAATGCTTCACGTTGAGAGGAGAACATCATTGAGTAGACACGCAACAGCGCATAGACACCAACCTTAGTTAAAAGCCCCGCAAACAGCGCTGAGACCACAACACGCGGTGTGTGATAAGATGCTGGTAGCCAGAAGTTTACTGGGAAGGCAGCAGCTTTCATTGCAAAAGCCAGTAGGAAAAGACCTGCCAGCGTATTCAAAGGCGCAGTGCCGTCACCAGCTGCAATTTTGATCGTCAGATCAGCCATATTCAGCGTGCCAAACACACCATAAGTATAGCCAATGGCAATAAGGAACAGTGTTGTTGCGACAAGGTTTAAGAAGGCATATTTCGTGGCGCCATCTAACTGACCGCGCTCTGATCCCAAGATTAGCAATCCGAATGATGATATGAGTAGAACCTCAAACCAAACATAAAGGTTGAAGATATCACCGGTGAGAAATGCACCCGATACACCCGCCATAAGCAGGAATAAGAACGAGTAAAAGCCATATCGACGGCCACTACTTTTAACATCACCCACGCCATATACCGTAGCTGCTAGTGCAACAATTGCGCCTGTGAACGCTAATAACGCCCCTAATAAATCGACAGTAAAGGCAATGCCAAAGGGTGGTAACCAGCGGCCCATAACCATCGTGATTGGGCCATTTTGCATGACCTGCATTAACAAAGCGCCCGTGATCAACACCAATACGCCCATCGCAGGCACAGCAATATAATGTTGGATTTCCAAGCGCTTACGGATCATCAACAGGACTGATCCCATTAAAATACACCAAACAACTGGCGCCACAATGAGCCAATCAACAAGAGCCACCGGCTCCATGTTCATCGCCATAGCTTGGACTTTAGGATCTATAACACTCGTTCCGGCCATTTAACTTAATACCCTAATGGCGGAATGCTATCGTCAAGCGGTTCCGCAACACGCATGTCATCGGTGTCATCTGATCCAAGCTCTTGATAAGCTCGGTATCCTAGCACCAATAGAAATGCGAAAAATGAAAATGAAATCACAATTGCCGTCAAGATCAATGCTTGCGGCAGAGGATTGGCGCTGGCTGATTGAAGCACATCAAACCCATCTGGGATGATAGGCGGCACTTCACGAACCAAACGACCATTGGTGAAGATCAACAGGTTGACTGCATTACTTAAAATAGCAACACCGATTAAAATTCTGATGATATGCTTTGACAACATCAAATAGATTGAGACAGAGAATAATGCGCCAACAACGACGGCCATCCAAGCTTCCATTAGTCGCGCTCTCTTTCTTCAAGAGCCAGCGCGATAGATGCGATTGACCCCACTACTACTAAGTAAACACCAATATCGAAAAACAGGATTGTTGAGATATCAATACGGGTCCCCAAGAACTCAAACCCGCCCCAAATACCAGTCATAAACGGCACTTGTACAAACATGGACGCAACGCCTGCCATTGACGCCATGAGCAGGCCAAAGGCTGCGATGCTCATTGGGTGAAAATGAAGCGCCCAACGAACAGGTGCAACGCCATTTGAAATACCGTAAATCGCAAACGCTGATGCTGCGACCAAGCCGCCGATGAAGCCACCGCCCGGCTCATTATGCCCACGAAGAAGCACAAAGATCGAAAACAAAACCAACAAGGACGTAAGATATGGTGCAATGGTGCGGAAAATTAAGGTTCTCATTTACTCGCTCCTGTGCGTTCAGTTACGCCCAAGACATCATCATCGGGCACATTGTCTGCCACCTTCACCTTGCCTGGAGATTTGATCCGCACAAGCGCAAGGATCGCAAGACCTGCAACCATCACAACAGCTAACTCGCCCCATGTATCTGTGCCACGGTAATCAACGATGATCACATTCACGATGTTCGCGCCATGAGCGATGATTTTTGAATAGGCTGCAAAGAATTCAGACAGGCTTGGATCAAACGGATCTTGTGTCACCCGCATCAAGAACAACATGAAGCCAATACCACAGGCAAGAGCAACCCCCATATCGATGAAGAATTCACCCCATGGACGGTGATCGGCAGCGGAAAGTTTGAGCCTTGTCATCACGAGTGCCAAGATAACCACGGCCAATGTTTCGACCATGAACTGGGTAAACGACAGATCGGGTGCACCAAACAACATGTATAAAAGCGCAACCGCAAAGCCTTGAATACCCAAGGACACAATGGCAGTCAGACGATCTTTTGCATAGATCACAGCCATCAAACCAATGATCACAATGGCCATCACAGCGGCTTCATAGAAATTTACCTCGCCTGTGAAGTCTGGCATTTTTGGCAATTCATCAAAGAACCACATTGGGATGATCAATGCAGCGGCAATCGTTGCAAATGTGCAGGTCATGTAAACTTCCAGCTTACCGCCCTGTAGTTTGCGTGTGATCCAAAATGAAGCACGCACAATTCCAGAGACGAACTGATCAAAGCCTTTATCAGGACCCCAGCCACCAAAGAACCAATTATAAAAACGATCAATTGCGCCGCGCAGGCGATCAACATTCATATAGGCCAAGATACCCAACGCCACCGTGATGATCGATAAAATAAGCGCAGACCCAAAGTGCGGAATAATTGAGATCGTAACATCAACGAGATCTCCCCACACGGCAGAACTCATCGGGATGGATATGAAATAATGGCTAAAGCTATAAAAGATGCCGCCAAGTACCGCAACGGCGCCCAGAACAACAGGTCCAAGCCATAAAAGCGCAGGTCCATCATGGGCATGTTTTGGTGTTTCAACTTTGGGACCCAAGAACGGTTTGAGCGCCACAACAAAACCAATGACGAACATCAAGGCATTGCCGACAATCGCTGTCAATGTGAGTGCCAGTGACCACGTATCCATGCCCCAAAGCGCATAATAAATATCTTCTTTGGCCAAAAACCCAAAGAGCGGCGGTAAACCAGCCATTGATATGGCGGCAACAAGGGCTGCGCCAAATGTAATCGGCATGGCTTTGCGCAAGCCACCAAGCTTGGTGACATCACGGGTGCCTGCTTCGTGATCGATAATACCGGCGACCATGAAGAGTGCGCCTTTGAACAAGGAGTGCGCCACCAAATACAGCACTGCAGCGCCAATTGCTTTTTCTGTTCCATAACCTATTAGCATGACCAGAAGCCCGAGCGAGGACACGGTTGTGTAGGCCAACATCAATTTGAGATCAGTTTGCCGAACTGCCAGTAATGTTCCAACAATCAATGTGATACCGCCGAAAATTGGCAGGATCGTTAGCCATTCTACCGTACCACCCAAAACTGGGTTCAAGCGCATCAATAAGTAAATGCCAGCCTTAACCATTGTTGCTGAGTGCAAGTAAGCAGAAACAGGTGTTGGCGCTTCCATGGCATTTGGTAGCCAGAAGTGAAACGGGAATTGCGCAGATTTAGTAAATGCGCCACCCAATACGAGAAGCAAAATTGCTAAATAATACGGGCTTTGGGCCACAAAGCCTTGATTTTCTGACAGCAAAAATGAGAAATGGTTCGCACCTGTTGTCAACCACAGAATAATCAAGCCTGCCATCAAAGCCAAGCCACCACCACCGGTGACGACCAATGCTTGAATGGCTGAACGACGAGACGCGCGGCGCTTGTGATCGAACCCAATCAACAAGAATGACGTGATGGATGTCAGTTCCCAATAGATGAAGAACGTAAAGAAGCTGTCGGACATGACAACACCCAACATGGCCCCCATAAACAAGAACATGAACGCCAAAAAGCGGCCCAATTGATCATGGCCGGACAGATATCCGCCTGCATACAAAATGATCAGTGTGCCAATACCTGTGATCAGCAAACCAAATGTCAGAGATAGGCCATCCAAGAACCAAGAAAAGCTAACGCCGAAGCTTGGCACCCAAAGATAGCCACCCGTGATGACTTCGCCCGCACCAATGTCGTCTGTGAAACCAAGTAAGTGCAAAAATATAAACAAGGGAGCGAGCGCTAATATCCAAGCAGCTTTTGACCCCAATTTTTTAACGAGTGATGGTGCCAAAAGCGCAGCCAAAAACGGCAACATCATTGCAAACATTGTTATGCCTGGGGCATTACCGAACATGAAAACTCCACTAAAGAAACAGCCCAAAGCAAGCTTTGGGTTTAAATCATTTGATCCTGCCCCCACAATTAAGCATGGTGGCGCAAAATACAAGGCCACAGGCCACGGTTATTGTTGACAAAATAGAGCATAATCGCCTTTGCACCATTGCGGGATGGCTTTGAGATACTTATTTATAGTGCAGATACAAAAAGGAGCTTAAAATGAGTGAAATAAAAAATGAAAAATTTGTCCTTACAGACGCTCAATGGCGTGAAAAACTAAGCCCTGAGCAATATAAAATTGCTCGCAAGCACGGAACCGAACGCGCATTTACCAGCCCTTTTAATGAAAATAAACAGAACGGCATTTATAAATGTGTTGGTTGCGAGACCGAGTTATTTGCATCTGATACGAAATTTGACAGTGGAACAGGATGGCCAAGTTATTTTGCCCCCATTTCTGAAACGGCTGTTTCAGAGCATACGGACGGATCGTTTTTCATGAAACGCACTGAAGTTCGCTGTGCTAAATGCGATTCGCATTTGGGTCATGTTTTCCCAGATGGACCAGCTCC
Organism: uncultured Rhizobiaceae bacterium; assembly: GCA_963974325.1. Lineage (GTDB taxonomy): Bacteria > Pseudomonadota > Alphaproteobacteria > Rhizobiales > Rhizobiaceae > Lentilitoribacter. Next base: position 2,547 of record CAXBCW010000070.1, on the reverse strand, counting down.
ATCTGGTTTGCGCTATTGCATGAATGGGGCTGTTATGGAATTTGAAGCAGACGATAGCTAAGATCCAAAACAAACCTTTAGACTTATGTCAGTGGCAATCTACCATCGTTTACAAATGATATTACCTAAAACCTTACCACCTAAGTTTTTTTCACATTTTTTTACATATTCGGAGCAATTCCTTGAGCGCATTTAATAACCTGCCAACAGCCCCACTTGCCAAAATCGACCCAAAACAAGACACGCGACATGGCATCACACGAACTGATGATTATGCTTGGCTTCGCGCTGACAATTGGCAGGAGGTTTTTCAAGATCCGGACGTGTTGGACACAGATATCCGCGATTATCTGGAAGCGGAAAACACCTATCAAGATGCAGCTCTTGTTGATACCAAAGATCAACAGAAAGTTTTGTTCGACGAGATGAAAGGGCGCATCAAAGAAGATGACAGCTCTATTCCTGTGAAAGATGGTGCATTTGCCTATGGCGTTGAGTTTGTTACCGGCGGCGAGCAACCCCGTTATTTCCGCACACCACGAGATGGTGGAGATAAAGATATTTTGCTCAATGGCGATGTGGAAGCTGAAGGTAGTGATTATTTCCGTTTAGGCGGTGTCTCAGCCTCTCCCGACCATAGTGTTGGTATCTGGAGCTATGACGATAAGGGGTCTGAATATTACACGCTTAAAGTCAGAAATTTGGATGATAAAACGGATCATACAGATGTTATTATCAACACTGGCGGCGGCGGCGCATGGGATGCAAGCGGCAAAGGCTTTTTCTACACTGCACTTGATGAAAACCACCGCCCATCGAAGATCTATTATCATGTTTTGGGAACACCCCAATCAGATGACACTCTGATCCATGAAGAAGCGGATGCTGGTTACTTTATGAGTGTTGGCGGTAGTGCGCTGGATGATGTTATTTACATCGATATTCATGATCATGAAACATCCGAGCTTTGGCTTGTTCCAGCGGACAAACCTTCAACGACGCCAAAACTGGTTGCAAAGCGTGAAGTTGGCATTGAATATGATTTCACCGAAGGTGGTGATGAATTTTTCATTCTCACCAATGATGGTGGTGCCAAAGATTTCAAGATCATGTCTGCACCGTTTGCAACACCTGAAAAGGAACATTGGACTGAAGTTGTGCCTCATAAACTGGGTAATCTGATCTTAAGCCATGCCGCATTTAAAAACCATCTGGTTTGGATGGAGCGCGATGAGGGCCTGCCAAAAATCAACATCAAGGATCGCACCACAGGTGATGTGCATTCTATTGAATTTGATGAAGAGGCATTTTCGCTCGGATTTTCTGGCGCTGCAGAATATGACACAGACATAGTGCGTTTTTCTTATTCATCCATGACGACACCATCACAGCTTTATGATTATAATCTGACAACCCGCGAACGCACATTGCTGAAAACTCAGGAAGTGCCATCAGGTCATGATATTTCTGATTACGTAACTCGCCGCATTATGGCACCATCTCATGATGGCGTTATGGTGCCTGTGAGTTTGCTGTACCATAAAGACACCAAACTTGATGGAACCGCCCCTGCCCTTTTATACGGCTATGGCTCTTATGGAATGTCGATCCCTTCATCATTCAACACCAATTGCCTATCGCTTGTGGATCGCGGTTTTATCTATGCCATCGCGCATATCAGAGGCGGTAAAGACAAAGGCTTTGCTTGGTATGATGATGGCAAGCGTGAATTTAAGAAGAACACATTTGAAGATTTCATCGCAGCTAGTCGCTATCTAGTCGAACACAAATTTTCGTCCCATGACCGCATTGTTGCTCAAGGTGGATCGGCTGGCGGCATGTTGATGGGTGCGTGCGTAAACATGGCACCAGATGCCTTTGGCGCCATCATTGCAGCTGTTCCGTTTGTTGATGTACTCAACACAATGCTGGATGATACTTTGCCACTCACCCCGCCGGAATGGCCGGAATGGGGTAATCCGATTACATCAAAAGATGCCTATCAATATATCGCGTCTTATTCGCCTTATGATAATGTGGAAGCCAAGACCTATCCGCCAATTCTGGCACTTGCGGGCCTTACAGATCCACGTGTCACCTATTGGGAGCCTGCTAAATGGGTTGCCAAACTACGTGCGAACCAACAGGGAGATTCACCAATTTTGCTCAAAACCAATATGGGTGCAGGCCATGGCGGCGCAGCAGGTCGTTTCCAAAGGTTGGAAGAAATTGCCGTTGAATATGCCTTTGCTCTGAAAACAACCGGCATCACAACATAGTAAGCGTTTAAAAAACGATACACGATTAAGCTATCAAGCATCTAAAGCTTTGATATAAATTCTAAAAGCCATTTCCATTTACTTGGGAATGGCCTTTTTTTACGTTCAATTTATATCATTATTTTCAGTTTTTATTAGGGTCAGGACTCGTTAAATCCACCATATGATGATAGCGGCGATGCAAATTGCGGAAAAGAATGTATGTGCACATCGGGAGTTATTGTCAAATCTGGTGTTTGAGATTTCAGGGTCATGCAGCAATCTGGCC
>CAXBCW010000069.1:0-18468 GCA_963974325.1 uncultured Rhizobiaceae bacterium | reverse complement strand
CCTCAACGCTACAAATGCGCCGATTCATTGGTGGATTATTGCTCCGGCGATCTCAATATCGAATTGAATGTCAATGTATCGGCAAGGGTGAGCGTTAAAATTCTCTTCGTCACAATTCATTGTTCATTCGATCTAGATTTACACCTTGAATATACAATTGGCCATGCCACAACACCACCATGGACCATCAGCCATGACAATGGACAACAATTAGCTAGAACTCAAAAGAGTCTTAGCCATTTAAGGCATGACCCGGTGGGTGGGGCGCACGCAAAAATGCGTTCAAAACGACACGTGCGTGCAATGATGGCGCCGATGATTAACCTATCCGCTGAAATGCTTGATACAAGCTTCTTGTCTGTTGCAAACACGTCCACAACTATCAAATTACAGTTCCGCCCATTCTTTACCCAAAGTGACCATTCATCGCTTGCCAATCCACAACCGCCAGCAAGTGGTGAGCGGGCGCGTTCGATACCGATGTTCTTTACATCAGATGGAACAAATGCGGCCTCTGAGACCCAATTTGCTGTTTTGGCAGAGATGATGTTTGAACGTGTGGCTGCTGCATTGCTTGCGCAAAAACCCAGTGAGAAAGATAGGATTAGTTTATTTGACCTATCGGTTATCAAACATCAGCTCGATCAAGGCCTGCAGGACCCTGATTTTACCTATGATAAATTGGAACAATATTTCATTGCAGCTGGGCTGGTTTTTGAAATTGATAGTTCAGACCAAAGCTCTGCGGTGGCTGGAACATTTTTCCCAATGATCCCTGCACTCACGCTGACAGATACATTATCCAATGGCGCCAATCCCGATCAACAATTTGTAAATGTGAACTATCTCACCGACCCAAGGTTTATGGTCGATCAGACTTATGAGACCATCGTCAATGACTATTTCCGTAAATTCCAAACAAGTTCGGATACAGCTGTTGAACACATGGCGGGCGAACCACTGGACGGATTATCACCACCAGCAGTTGGTCCTGCTGAATCCATGGCGCAATTTGTTTTCCGTGACTATTTCTTGATGATCACCCGCTCAATGGTCGATGCTGCAATCACCTATTTGGAAGGCTATACCTACACAGTTCCCGCAGCTGGCGCGCAAAGTTTAAATGATATTGCGACCAACACATCTGCCCCAAATGATATCCACGATGAAAACCCCACAGCACTTACAATCGCATCAGCAAACCTGACAAATAGTGACATTCTTGATCCAAATGGGGTGAATAATGCGCAGATTATTGGCTTATTTTATCAGGCAAATAACCGTGAAACATTAGATGAAATTGCAGCACGTTTTGGCATTACCGCCAGCGAACTTAGCGCCACTCAAAATTCCAACTTGGGTAATATCAATGCTGCAGGTCCGAATATGTTCAACACCAATATCCAAATTGATGTTGGCGATATCACCTATACGACGCCTGTAAAACAAGCCAATAATTTACCTGTCAGTGCCGCAAATCTTGCCTCTATTGCACTGTTATTTTCGGTACCGAATGCTGACATTCAAAACGACCCAGCCAATTCAAATTTAGACTTCACCAAGCCATTTCTACCTGGAACCCAAGTGAAGGTGCCCGGCGCTAAATATGTCATGCAGCCAACCGATACACTCAATGGGCTGGCCACTCGATTTGAGCCTTTGGCTAGCATCGTTTCCTTAAATAGCACCATGGATAGTTTGGTTAAGCCGCTCAGTGTTTGGGCAAATCCTACCTTTACCCACACATGGCAGACCGGTGATACATTGCAATTGATTGCGCAAAAATATGCACTTTCAATAGCCCAACTCCTTCAAGATGGATATAGCAGTGAGGCGATCATAAAAGCTGGCGCTGAGCTAACGGTTCCTTATCGCCCCGATATTTTGGCAAGCGACATGTATGCGGCGATGCAATCAACAAAAGTGACAGATCCAATCGCAAAATCTGTATCGCGGTTTATGATGTATGGCCTGCGCCTTCCGCAGATTTCACCTTTGACTTTCAATGAAATGAAGGCGTTTTATAACAATATCGGTCAGCAAATTAATGTCCCATCAGAAATTTTAACGGGTGCTGCGGGTTATAATTATTCAATTGATTTATCTGCCTCACCGCTGCCTGCGTGGATTACGTTTGCGAGCGGGGCAAACGATATAACCTCGTATACTTACTCAGCAGATGACATTGCAGAACTTGGCGTTTTTAACTCCACCTATACACCAGCTGCAATTACCATGCAGCAGATGCCACTCATGGTCTATGCACCCAACCGCTATCCTTTGCGCCATGTCACACATTGGCAATCACCAAATGGATTGGAACCAGTAACGGGCCAAAATGCTGATGGCAATAGTGAGCCAAATATTTGGACATTCCTTTCATCGCTCGTTCAGAGATTGCAAACGGGCCCATTAATACAAATATTTGGTACCTCCCCGCATGTTGATGAAACAGTTTTGAAATTTGATATTGCCGTTGGGCACCATGAAAAACCCAATGTGCCAGCCACCTATACACAAGTCGATAATTTTGCTTGGGGCACACTTATAAACATTGAAATCAAGCGGGTGATGGCTGGAAGCTCAAGCAGTGAAGCTGTTGCCAACGATTATTTAATATCGGGAACTAATCCTGAAAACAGGCAAGCACTTTACCATCTTTGGACCCATATGGCGGATCCTGCATATCATGATACAGCCGATATTTACATCCTAAGTAACGCCGATCCTGCCAGTCAATCTAGCCAAGGCGTCATATCTCAAGATCTGGTTGTTGCCAATACGAGTGTGATAAAGACGAATTTATCAACGACGGCAAATCCAACAATGCAAGCAAATATTGTCGCGCCAGTTGCGCTTGCAACTTATACTGCGAATATAGATGATCCGGAAAATTTCCTGCGTCTCATTTGGGAATGTGTGACGGTTAATTCCGGCGGTTATTATCTAAACTATACTGAAACGGGTACAAAAAATGGCCTACCTGATGCCATTTTTGATACCAGCAATACAGCGTCTATTCAGCTCATGGTGATCTTTGGTTCCCAGCGCCATAGTCATGCTGTGTCGGCAAACCAACCACCAATGCTCAAATTTTGTAATAGCGCGGTTTTGAGCGACCATATTGATCTGGGGAATGCAGAATTAGTTGTTGAAGCGGCCCACTATAAAATTCAAGAAGGTATGGATTTATCCAATGTGCAAATCAATATGGGTTTTGCAACAATGGCAGATTTTGTTGCCGTCAATCAATTCATCAAGATCCTTCTCAAAGATGGTCTGATCATCACAAGCGGGTCTGGAACAATTGTTCGAGCTGGTGATAATTTACAAATGATCGCAGATCGCGTTGGTGCGACCCCAATCATAATTGCCAATGAAATCTCAGGGAATACAGATGCATTGATTGTGGGTGCACTATGCCAATATGCGCAAGGGCAAATGAAGCTGGTTGGAACTGGCGCTGTTGGATCGGTTGGTGTGGAAACTACGCGCCCCAACCCTGATCCTGATGATCTGCCATATGCCTCTTTATCCAACACGCAAAAACAGGAACTCATGTTCAATTTATTGGGTCTTGATCTTGCCGCTAATACTTGGTTCCAACCCATCGTGATGGAAACGGATACCGGACTAAATGCTGGGAATGCAAGTGAGTGGCCGGCATCGGGTCCCGTTGTCCCTCAAAATGTATCTGCTACGACAAAACAGAATATTTGGACCTATCAAAAGATAATTCCATATTATGAATTTGCAAAATCCGAGACCAATTCAGCGCTTGCCACGCCTCACCTACCGCTTGCCGATCAAAATCCATATGCAGGTATTATGCAATCTTCTGCCATCTCATTTGATATGCATTTTCAAGATAATTTTGGTAACCGAACAGATGGAGGAACGCCAAGCGGAAGCCTCTCAGTTCCTGTTGGTTATCGTGATAGCATTCACCCACTATCTGCATGGCCAAGCGTTGCGATCAGCTATATTGTGAGCAAAGTTAGCCCGCAACCAAGTGCCAATGTGACCAAGATTGGTGTGGAAATTGATAGTGGTTTTCAGATTGTGAATTATGTCAGCGGTGATGGTCAAACCTTTACCCAAGCGCGCAAAAGACTTGCGGCGGATCATGAAAAATTCAGGCAAATTTACTATCAGATCATACAGCCTGATATGCAGATGGCGATGACAACAACGCTTGATAGACCCGATGGTGTCTCGGCCTTGAGTTATCTCCCAAAATCCAATTTCATTGATATCGTCAATGCCGCATTATTGTTTTTCAACCAACAATTGGAAGTGCTTCAGGTCAAGACCGCTGGCACTAATGGGGACACGCTTGCAGACCTTAATAGCAAATGGTTGATTACGGATCCTGGTTCTATTTTAAAAGCCAATATGCTGATGCCTGTTGGATCTTTCTTTGATCTGACTGCCCCCCACAATCAATTGACTGTGCCTGTCAATATTCTCTCACGCGCGGGCCAAAGCTTAACCAATCTTGCAGCCAGTAGCACAGCTGCAATGGGCGCAAGTGTCACCGAAATTCAAGTGGTAGATCAAAACGCCAATAAACCTGTGAATGTCGGCACGGACGTGATTGTACCGATACGAACATTCCCAACAGGCAACGATCCTGCAATTGGTGATCAGAGCCTTGCGCAATTATCACAATATTACCACACGTCAAATGCGGGTATTGTGGAGGCGAACCGCGCTAAAACAGATATTATTCGCCCCGGCATAGACCTATCGCTGCAAGGTATCGAGTATACGACTGTTGATGGTGATAGTTTTGATGCATTGGCTGTTGCCTTTATGAATATTGAAGTCACGGCCATACTCAACACGCTTCAAAAACTGGCAGATGCACGGGGCATATCTGTGGGGGCGTTAGCCTTTGCCAATGAAAGCAACACGACTATTATTGCAACAGGTGCAACATTTACCTATCCCGATCCAACAAGCGGCACAATTTCTGTCGTTGCAGAAGCGCAAGATAGTCTTTATGTCATCGCCAACAAGATTACCGATCAATTGCCCGATGCTGTGATATCAGTTGAAAGTCTTGTAACCTACAATAAGGATGTGGCTGGCTTGTTGATACTGGCAAGCCAACTCAATACTGGGCTTGTAAATATCCGTGTTGAAGATGTCGCTATGGCCAATGCAAATGTCGCCTCGCTTTTCATCGCGACCGCGCAATTGCAAACATCTATGTATAGCCAACAAAAAGGCGACACTATTACGTCCATAATTGCTGATTTTATCGTCATCGATCCTAGTTTCACCACAGCTATCTTTGCCACAAATATCAAAACTGCAAACCTGTTTGCCTCGGGCACGCAATTGCAAGCAGGTATCAAACAGATCACACCTGACCTGTCTGAGCAATTGGTTGATTTGGCAGAAACACACAGCGTTACATACGCTCAGATCGGCCAATTCAACAGCGCTCAACCGCTTGATATCACGACAAAGAAAAAGTTCCTGATACCTGAACGAACGACTGCGGAAGGCCTAACTTTTGGAGCTGTTCAACCGACAAGTGGGACATCAATTGCGCAGGTCGCAAGCTTATTTGGCGGCATTACTGCAGGTCATCTTGTTCAAACGAACTACCAGATGTGGCGCACCTTAACGCCGGGCAAATCCATTCAATTAAATGGGATGACTATTATAACAATCGCCAATGATTGTTTTGAAACAATATGGACAAAATCCGGTGGTGGACCAGCACCAGATTATGATGCAATAGCAAATGCTGTTGATCTTGCATCGGCTTTGCGCAATGGCGCTGTATTAGTCGGACCAAAAGCAAATGCAGGTGCGAGCAATATTAAACCAAGCGATCTAGCCAATAGCTGGAATGTGGCCGTTCAAGGTCTTCTCACGGCAAACCAAGCGGTTAGCGATTTCCTCAATCCCGGCACTAACATTGTGTTTGCAACAGCAAGCGGTCCGGTAACTGTTACCGTTAGACAAGATGACACGATCAATACATTGTATAATTTATGTCAATCAACAGCACCATTGGATGGCTTAGACAGGAAGTCATATCTAGCGACACTTGCTATCACGACAGCACTTATAAAAGCTGGTACTGTTTTTGTTATGCCGCCAACGATGGAGCGGATGCAAACTCAGATCAATCAAAATTTTGCGAGTAAACTTTTCCGAGTGACCCTATCTGCGCAGCTTGCCAGAGTTAATTTTAAAGTCACCACGCAAACCATTTCGTCACTCAAATCTATTCCTGATATTGATGATGCTCAAGCCGATATGCTCAATGCAATGGCAAGTGCAGGAACGCTCTATATTGATGGTGATCAATTTGATGCAGAGTTGCGCACAACATTTGGCAGCCAGGCAGATTTTGGCTATTTGATCTCAATGACAAGGCGCTATTCGGTGCTGCCAACTGTGTTGATTGATCCATCCTTTAAGGATGTTATTTCCGCCCAATCAACACAAACGTCGATCCCAGCACATACCACACCTGATACGCCACAAGATCCAGCGCTGTCTTTGCAGGCCTTTGCGCTCGCTTTCCAAGCTGCCTTTGATGATAAAGTCAAAGTGTGCGTTAGCGCAGGCGGTGATGCTGCCCAACCAGAGCAAACATCACGTAAGCTATGGGCTGTTGATTTTTCTGCAGCAGGATATGGATTTACCGTCAATAGTTCTCAGCCTAGCTATTATGCCCGTAAGCCCATTTCAAACAGATTACTTGATCAATCTAATGTGCCAATGAGACATTATATTTCAGGAGAGCCAGTTGCCGTTATCGGTGCTGAAATTGATATTAAGCAAGCCAATTTAGATAATTGGGCAAAACAGTTTTTTGAAACGATCGATCTTGCTTTATCGCCAGAATGTGCGGTGACAATTCATCAGCATGAACCAGATGCACTCAAGTCTCTTGTTACAATAAAAGGTCAATTGGCCGCAAAAATTGCGGCAACTCTGAGCCAACTTATTGACAATGGACATGCAGGCAATATTGGCGTTGCGCAGATGGCTTTTGAAGATCGCTTATGTATCAAACTTGCTGATGCTTATAATGTTGAAGCGGTCTTGCAGTTCCCAGTTAATGTGACCAATGGTGGACCAGAGCGTGCCGGCACCAAGCCGCCGCGTTTATTTGGCCAGCCCGTTAATTTGCCCTATATTACAGCCCCTATTGAAACCATTTCTAGCTTGGCCGATGCGCTCAAAGTAAGCCAACCTTATCTGCTCGAAATAATAGGCCAAATGCCTGGATTTTTAAATACTGGCAAAGATGGGAAAACACCTATCACTGTCACTTACGTACCGCAAGGGACGTCTGCCGAACCAACCAACACCGATAGTTTAACAACCTTAGCCAAAAAGCTTGGTATCACGGGTATCGATCCGGCTCAGGAACTTATTGACAATCTAATAATTTCGCCTTCTGGCAAAGGATTATTCACGCCAGATGTGCCGCTAAATACAACCTGTGTCACCTACACAAATCCGATTGCGGCAGATATTGAAAGTGTAGCTTTAAACCTTGATATTTCAGTTTTGCAATTGGCCAATGCGATGCAAGATAGAACCGGATTATTTAACCCATCGGTCACAACCCTCACTTGGCTTTATGGAAACAATCAGACAGCTAGTGTTCCTGTGTCTGCTGTATCCACATTTAATACACTTGCCGCTGCATTTGCGACAGCTGGCGTTGCCCCTACCCCTGATGCAGCAGCTGTTGCAAACTACTACCGAACGCATCCTGATAATCTGGTTGCACAAAATGCTGTTTTGAACATCATTGAGGTTTTGCCCAATTATACGTTCAGTGCAACGGCTGTGCCATTGTCTCAATCGGCATCTGAGCTGACGTTCTTCTTGGAGATTGCAAATCAAGCGCGGGCACGCAAAGTATTTATGGATTTAGATTTTCCGATCAATCAAATCGAACATGATATCCAAGATGTTGTTGCAGATGCAGGTTATGAAAACTCATCTTGGCTCTCATTTTTACTGCCATTTGATTCAAGTGGTGGCACAACAAATACACATATTGGCCAAACCGAAATTCCTGTTCCAAACGAGAACTATCCAGACAACCCAATCATTGCTGGACAAGGCGGTATCCCAACACCACTCCCTGCACAAAATGTGAGTGTAATGGATCTAAAGGATTGGAACTATTTCTACGAGATAGAATATCGAGCTGCCGCGCAAGATCTGATTTATACAGGTATCACCATCAATGATGTCTCGCATATGAGCGTACAAAAACTAGCCGTATTCGCTGTCGGTGCAAATAGTGAGCCTGATAATATTTTGCAGGCTCTTGCGCAATTTAATGTAAATTATCAGCCATTGGTTGATGACCTACAGCAACTGCCATTTTTATCGGCCGAAGACGAAGGCAATCCCGCCCTTGCCTGCGCACCTGTACTTGCAGAATTTGCAGCTATGATCGAACAATATTGGAGTGTTTTACCGCCAGAGCCAGCAATTCCTACCGGAACGGATGGCGATCATGGATATGTTTTGACCATGACGCGAGAACGCGAGCAAGAAGATTTTCTTGATACATTGATCATCACCGCACAAGAAACGGGCGAGACATTATGGCCGGGTAAAGTGCAGGTTAAAGAGAATGATGATTGGTATGATCTGACCAAGCTAACAATTAATCCAAGCACCGAGGTTGTGTTCCAATATCCACATCAAATGATCTATGCAAATTCCAAATTAACCCACCGGATATTCTTTGAGGGTCTTGATGTTATTACCTACCAAAGTGCCGCCGCTGGCATGCATATCACTCGCAATGAAAATCTTTCCAGCCAAGGGCCAACAGATGCTGCATTCATTTATAAGACCCCTGAATTTGCAACGGCCAATCCTTACACGCCACTGATTGAAAGATCTGACCCGTTTGTTTTACAGATCCCCCCTGCTCCCAATAACAGCCTGCCTTATGCATTATCAAATTTCTTCAAACAGCTTTTTGATATCGGTTCTATATCTTGGTCTACAGGCTCAACCCGTTTGATCAAATTGCATATCGCATACAGTTTTGACCTAGCTCCGGGGCAACCACTTGCTGGTTCCAATTTAACACCACAAGCACCATCTGTTTTGCATACTCAATATGAGTTCAAAATAAACCCTGTATCTGGCTCACCAGATTACGACGTGGCAACAGGCACATTTGTGAGCAATGTCACAGAGGCTATTACAAATTGGAAAATTGCCAATCTTGATCCGGGACAAACGGGATATTTGGTTTTTGATCTTGTGACATTTGAGTTGAAAGAAAACACCGCACCAAGCCCAATACTCAAATTACACACTCTACTTTGGGAACTCACTTAAAGGGTCATCTTGTTTAGTAAGCCGCATCAATATTCTTTACTGATGTCTTTTACGGTGTCAAAGGCCAGTTCATGTATCATTTTTTCAAAATTTTGAGCCGCTGGTGATAACCTGTTATGCACTCGATGGAGTATTGCAATATGGCGTCTAGCCTCTGGGTCACTAACCGATAAAAAAATGATGTCTTTATCTGATTTATCAACCACGAGCCTTGGTAGGACTGTTATTCCAATTCCGGTCCGAACAAGCGCCAGCAATGATGTTGTGTTTCTCACCATTAAATTGGATGCTTTGAAAACCGATTGAAAGTTATCATCTGAAATCTTTGCGCAAAGCCCATTGGCTATGAATGGATAATCGGACAGGTCGTTCCATGTTGGGGCCCTATCAAGACTTGATAATCGGTGATCGGCGCAGCAAACGATCCCAAATTCATCTGAAAATAATGGACTACATTCAATTTCAGAATTTACATCAATCTCGCTGGCAATGCCGATATCAACACGTTCGCCAACAATTTCACGGTGAACACCAGCTGAATCCATATCTTGAATATCGACATGAACATTTGGATGTCGCTGTAAGAAAGCCTGAACAACGCGCGGTAATATTGTCCCTGCAACTGAGGGCACAACAGCTATGCGTACAAAGCCAGATTTTGCATGGGCGTAATTTTCAATTGCATCACAGGTGCGCTCAAAATGCTTTAGCTCTTGGGAGGCTTCATTAAGTGTGAAAACCCCAAGAGCAGTTAATCTGCTTTTGCGGTCAGTCTCAAATAATGGCGCACCCAGATGATCTTCAAACTGCTTGAGCATCATGGATACGGCAGACGGTGTGCGGCTTAATTTATCCGCTGCATCGGAAAGATTTCCACTACGCGCCACCGCAACAAAGCAACGCAGCATTTCGATTTTTAGCGCCATTTCAGTTTTCCTGAAGTTTTCTTAAGATAATTAACTTTGACTGAAATGGAGCCATACGTCTATAATTTTTTTAAAATTGGGACCTATTCCCGATATCCGGAGAGATCATGACGACACAGAACCATAGTTTTATCGCGGGCGATTGGGTCCAAGGCACAAGCGAAATTGAAAACAGAAACCCATCTGACACCTCAGATTTGATTGGCATGTATTCGCAAGCCAGCGCAAATCAATTGGACATGGCGATCGATGCAGCTTGTAAAGCGCAAAAAATATGGGGTAAAACCGGCCTAGAAGCCCGTTACAATGCGCTGATGGCGATCGGTCAAGAAATGATCGCGCGTTCTGCTGAGCTAGGCGAACTACTCTCCCGCGAAGAAGGCAAACCCCGTGCAGAGGGTGTTGGCGAAGTTTATCGTGCAGGTCAATTTTTCACCTATTACGCGGCTGAAACTTTGCGCCAAATCGGTGATACAGCAGATTCAACGCGACCAAATATTGAAATTGATGTTCGTCGCGAGCCTGTTGGTGTTGTGGCTATTATTTCGCCTTGGAATTTCCCAATTGCAACAGCAAGCTGGAAAATCGCACCGGCACTTGCCTTTGGTAATGCCGTCATCTGGAAGCCAGCCAACATGACACCGGCATCAGCCGTTGCTTTTGCTCAGATCATCGAACGCCAAAACTTACCTAAAGGCCTGTTCAATCTTGTCATGGGGTCTGGCAGCAATGTTGGCCAGCGCTTGGTTGAAAGCCCAAAAGTTGATGCGATTTCATTTACTGGTTCTGTTCCTGTGGGTCGCGGAATTGTCTCAACAGCCGATAGCTTCACCAAAGTTCAGCTTGAAATGGGGTCAAAAAATGCGCTTGTTGTGATGGATGATGCAGATATTGATCTTGGTGTTGCCTGTGCGCTGAATGGTGCATTTGGTGGAACCGGGCAAAAATGCACCGCCTCATCTCGTTTGGTTGTTCATGAAAGTGTGCATGATGTTTTTGTTGAAAAACTCGTTGCAGGTGCAAAGGCATTTAAAGTCGGACACGCACTGATCGAAGGTACTCAAATTGGGCCTGTTGTGAGCGCCGAACAGCTTCAAAGCAATCTTGATTATGTTAAAAAAGGTCAAGATGAGGGCGCAGAATTGCTGTGCGGTGGCAATCGCTTGGATATGCCGACAGATGGCTATTACATGGCGCCGACTGTTTTTGCTGACACAAAAAATAAGATGAAAATCAATCGTGAAGAGATGTTTGCACCGATTGCATCTGTTATCAAAGTTGGCTCTTATGATGAAGCACTAGCCACTGTAAATGACACCCGTTTTGGCCTGACATCGGGCATCATCACGCGGTCTTTATCACGGGCTAGTCATTTTAGACGCAATGCAAAAACCGGTTGCGTGATGATCAATTTGCCAACGGCAGGCACAGATTACCACGTTCCATTTGGTGGTAGAGGCGATAGTTCTTATGGCCCGCGTGAACAAGGTAGTTATGCAAAAGAGTTTTATACCACGGTTAAAACTGCCTATATCTCATCTGGCGAGCCGGAATAAGTATGATGGCTGCATCTTACAAAATTGATTGTCTTCAATATGCCAATTGGTCGGAGAAAATTTTCCGCCAAATGCGCCAAGGCGGGCTGGATGCAGTACACGTAACGATAGCTTATCACGAAAACTTTCGAGAAACCGTTCTCAATATTGAACGTTGGAACCGTTGGTTTGAGCAATTTCCGGATTTAATCTTCAAAGGTCAAACTGGCGATGATGTTCGCAAGGCGCGAGACAGTCACCGTACGGCTATCTTTTTCGGCTTTCAAAATCCATCCCCTATAGAGGATGATATTGGGCTTGTTGAAATCGTGCATACACTTGGCGCGCGCTTTATGCAGCTGACCTATAATAACCAATCTTTATTGGCGACAGGCTGTTATGAAACCGAAGATACCGGCGTTACACGTATGGGCCGTCAGGTGATCAAAGAGATGAACTGCGTTGGTCTGGTTGTTGATATGAGCCATTCGGCCGAGCGCTCTACTTTTGACGCCATTGAAATATCTGAGCGCCCTATCGCCATTACCCATGCAAATCCGACATTTTGGCACTCGGCCCTGAGAAACAAATCTGATGACCTATTGCGAGCACTCGGACAATCCAAAGGAATGCTCGGATTTTCGATCTATCCACATCACCTTAAAGACGGTTCTGATTGTACGTTGCAGAGTTTTTGCGACATGATTGCTCGGACCGCAGACCTTATGGGTGTTGAAAATATTGGCATTGGCACCGACCTTTGTCAGGATCAACCCGACAGTGTGGTCGAGTGGATGCGTGTCGGGCGTTGGACAAAAGAAATTGACTATGGTGAAGGCTCAAGCAGCAATGCGGGATTTCCAGTTATGCCAAATTGGTATAAAGATAATAGAGACTTTTGCAATATTGAGAAAGGCCTAAGTATTGCGGGGTTTGGTCAAGACGACATAGCTGCAATTATGGGGAACAATTGGTTGGATTTTTATGATTGCAATTTCACATCACATATTCAAAACCACGATCATAAAACGATAGCTGCAGAATAGAGACAAAATTTTACTTCAACTGAGCACTTGCTCAATATTGTTAGAAATTTCTTGGGAGGGAATTATGACTATTAAAGCACCATTTACCGAGATGGAGATTAAGAAAGCTCCATCCGGTTTTTACGAGGGGTATAGCTTACCCATCGCGTTAATCAGTAAAATCACTATGGTTTTACTTGTTCTTTGGGCACTGATTTGGCCAGGGAACGCAAACAGCGTTTTGGGGAGTGTCAACGGAACTTTGCTCAAAAGCTTCAACGGTTTTTATATTGTTATCGTTGGGTTTTTTGCAATTTTCTTGGCGGTTCTTGCCATTTTTCCACAAACTGGCAAACGACGCATGGGCGCAGAAAAGCCTGAATTCTCCAACTTCTCATGGTTCTCCATGATGTTTGGTGCGGGTTTGGGTGTGGGTCTTATGGTGTTTGCAACAGCCGAACCACTTGGCCTTTGGGGATCTAACCCATTGACTGTATCTGGCGAAGTTGCTGGTGGAACACCAGAAGCTGTTAAATCCGCTTACCGCTATACATTCTTGCACTATGGCTTCCACGCTTGGGCGATCTATGTTGTGACGGGTCTATCGCTTGCCTATTACGCTTATACTCGCGACATGCCGCTTACAATCCGTTCAGCTTTGACGCCATTGTTTGGCAAATTGATGAATGGACCACTTGGTCACTTTGTTGATGTTTTGGGTGTTGTGGCAACAATCTTGGGTGTGTCAGTTACAATCGGATTTGGTGTCAGCCAGTTCGTTGATGGTCTGTATGCCATCACTGGCATGGAATGGATGATGAACATGACGGGTGACGCGCCAGCTC
Source organism: uncultured Rhizobiaceae bacterium (assembly GCA_963974325.1). Lineage (GTDB taxonomy): Bacteria > Pseudomonadota > Alphaproteobacteria > Rhizobiales > Rhizobiaceae > Lentilitoribacter. Next base: position 4,783 of record CAXBCW010000069.1, on the reverse strand, counting down.
CTGGCACTGTCGGTCTCATTGTTGGTTTGGTTCTGATCATGGGCTTATCGATTATATCAGCTGTATCTGGTGTTGGTCGTGGAGTTAAATATCTTTCGAACTTAAACTTGGTTCTGTCCGTCATTTTATTGTTGGTCTTTGTCATCTTTGGTTCGTTCCTGTTTGCCATGACAACATTTGCAACAGCGTTTGTTGATTACATTTTGCATTTCTTGCAATTGTCATTTGGTGCCTTCAGTCCACAATCGGCAGAACAATTTGCCGCAGCACTTCCGGCAGCAGCTCAACCACTCGCAGGAGATCTGTATGGTGGAGCAACAAATGCATGGGGATCACTTTCTGGTTTCCAAGATGGCTTAACCGGTGCCGCAGCTGCACTTCCTTCAGATGTACAAGCAGCAGCTTATGAAGCTGGTAATCAAGGTCGTCAGTTTGGATGGCAATCAGGTTGGACAACATTCTATTGGGCTTGGTGGATTGCATTCTCACCATTCGTTGGTTTGTTCCTGGCTCGTATTTCACGCGGCCGTACGGTTCGTGAATTCATCTTGGGCTGTGTTCTTGCACCTGCAATTGTTTGTTTCCTTTGGATGACAATATTGGGTGGTACTGCCATCGATCTTGAAATTGGCGGTCAGGCAGCTGGCGCAATTAAGTCAGCATCGAACACAAACAAATTGTTCGTGACTTTGGGTCAAATGATCTCTGGCAACTTCTTGTCCGTCATTACCATCATGTGTGTGGTCTTGATCATGACGTTCCTTGTCACATCAGCTGATAGTGGAATTCTTGTGATGAACACAATCATGTCGGGTGGCGAGCAGGAAACTGGTCATAAGCACCGTATTGTTTGGGGCGTTGTGCTTACACTTGTTATCGGAACACTTCTGATTGCTGGTAAAACAAACGGCGGAGCAGATCCAATGGAAGCACTGAAAAGTGCCATGATTATTGGTGCGCTGCCGTTTACAATTGTTATGGCTTTGATGTGCGCATCATTGATCAAAGCGCTCTATCGTGATGGTTTGCGTGACAAACAAGCAGCATCTGCTGCTGAATAAACGATATAATTTGCCCCAGCTCTGTCATGGGTTGGGGCATTTTCTAACACTTCATACATTATTGAAAAGAGGTTTGACACCGTGGCTCAGTCACCTGACGAAATGATAAAAATAGCTCAACGCCCCGCAGAACAAGTCATGCGGCTGGCTCGGCTTGGTTCATTTCATCAATGTCGCCTTTCTTTTATGCGTACACTTCTTCGCCGCATGGAACAAGAAAGCTGGACGTTTGAACGCACAGCTTTTGATATCGACCCGATTGGTGTCGGACACGCAATTTACACAATGCATGGCCCAGAACGCAGTTATAGCCTTGTCTGTTTTGCCCATGATTTACAGGCAGATCAGCGCTCAGACCGCGTTATAGCCCATGCATGGGATTCCACATTTACACTGTTTGATGGAATTCCAACGCAAGATGATATTGAACGATTATCGCAAAATGTCCCCAAACAAGAAGCCGGACGGATTAGCAGCAAAGAAATTTGCCTATCGCGCGCCAACCGATCTGTTCGCCTGTTTAAACATGTTGTTGATCGCCTTGCAAAAGGGCAACAACCTGACCCAAAACAGATTAAAAATGTTGGCTATCTTATGCGCACAACAGCTGTGTATGGTTCTGGGAAATTTGGTGCGGCAGACCGTGAAGCCATTGCGGATCGCCCTGAATTTAAGGGCCCATTTCAAGCCGAAATGTTGTGTGTTTTTCTTATCCGCGCCTTTGCTTTAGATCTTGCAGAACACATGGCCCACGCACAAGCGCCCGATATTGCTGCGAAAATTGATCCGGATTTAAGACGCTGTTTTGGTGTTGGCAATTCCACAGGTTTAGGTCTTGCGCCTTTTATTATTAACCATCCAGTTTTGCTCAACAATTGGATTGCGGCACGCGAAGAAGCGTTGGTCCGCGTGCGGTCACTTGGTTCAGCTTCTGAGCAAGAGCAATCAAAGTTTATGGATGTTGTGAGTTGGGCAGAGCAAAACGCACAAAGTTGGCAAACAACGCATCCTATTCAAGTTGAAAAACTGCAACATCTAAAAGCTGATTTGACCAAGCTTAAAGATCACCTGACCTTGGGCGCGCTCAATGTAGCCAACCCATGGGACCAACTTTATCTATGGACAGAAAGCAATCTATCATTGGAAGGTCAAGAACAAACCGCATCTCTGATGTTAGAGCCTTATGGTGATCTTGTTGATGATTTGGCCGACACAATGGGGGCTGATGAAAATGCGTCATTCCGCATTTATGGCGCTATGCCTCTTGATGAATTTATAGCGCATGCCGAGCGTATATATGGCTGGACGCGCGATTTAGATTGGACATCTGAAGATCGTTGCGCACGGGTTTGGTATGTGTCCCAAGAAAAACTAGAGCCACGTCTTGGCGAACGATTCCAAGAGCCTATCGAACCTTTTGAGCAACCATTAGCGCCTGCGCGAGATGCAGCAAGAATGCTTCAAGACATCACATCATGGCAAGGCGATCAAAATGTCGCAGCTTTCTTGATGCGCCATCCTGAACATCGGCATACCGCGCGACGCGTTCAAATTACCGCTGAAAACCCCTATGCCGAAATTCGCGATAATACGATTGATTGCGATCTCTTGCCGATTGATCTTTTGCGCTGCAAGCTATCGTTTTTTGGCGCCACACATTTTGACCCACGCTCTGATCGTTGGCTGCGGATCAACATGTTTCGGGGCGCACCCTTTCCGCATGAAATTGGGATTGAAGATGTCGAAGCATGGGCGTGTTCATCATTGGAACAGAACCAATAATGAACACCTATTCTCTCAACGAAATAGAGGCCATGGGCAAACGTGCGGCCAAAGGTGCGGGTAAGCATTGGGGGCACGCCGAGGAAGCCGGCAAGGCTGTGAGATGGCTTGCGCAACGCGATTTGCCTGGGCCTGAGCTTTTGGCAGCATGTTTAAGTGAATTTGATCATGTTTCTTACAGTGATTTGACCCCATCACTCAATGAAGCCGTTTGGCAAAACACCTCATCGCACGACGTTTTAAACCAGCAATGCCCATTGATAACAGGCCCCATTCTTTGTGATTACGCAGAAGAATTCAAATCGCACTCAATTGTCGACTTTAAATCTGTGTCTCACCCTCTTTTGCTGGCGCCTTATATGGCAATTGTCGCAAAGACGATTGAACAAACATTAAAACTTTCATGGTCAGGCGTTCACATAATAATTTCTGAATCTCAATGCCACATTGATGGATTGCCTTTAGACCTTGTTGCCGCCAGAGCTGATTTGGTTACCTGCCAACAAGGCGCTGCTCCAAACAAAACACCCGAAAATTTGAATAACACACCAACGGGTCGAGGCGTTCCGAAAGATGTTTGGGCACAACTCACCACATTTTCTTACCGCACTTATGCACCAGCCACAGAAGCATCTCGACTTTCGGGCGCTGGCGCTGGGGTGAGTGACAATGATTAATTAAAGGACCAATGACGTGACAAATCTTCCCCTTATGAATTTTGATGAAATTGAAAGCCTAGCCTTTAAAGCCTTGGTTGCTGCCGGTACCACAGAAGATAATGCGCGCACATTGGCCCACGCCACCGCGGCAACAGAATATGATGGCATTTCCAGCCATGGCCTTGCCTATATTCCGATCTATTGTGAACATGTTCGTTGCGGAAAAGTGGATGGAAAAGCTGTACCAGTTTTAACGCGCCCTGCACCATCTGTTATCAATGTAGATGCAGCAACAGGTTTTGCGCATCCGGCTATCGATCTAGGGTTTCAATCACTTATTTCGCTAGCTAAAGAACAGGGTGTCGCAGCGCTATCAATCAAAAACTCATATAATTGTGGGGTCCTTGGATATCACACCCGTCGCCTTGCTGAAAATGGTTTACTGGCAATTGGCTTTACAAATTCACCGGCATCGATTGCACCTGTTGGTGGTCGTAAACCACTTGTGGGTACAAATCCGTTTTCACTTGCAGCACCTGATGAACATGGTGGTGCGATGGTTCTTATTGATCAAAGTGCAAGCGTGATAGCTAAAAGCGAAGTTATGAAACATGCGCGTGAAAATCGCCCTATACCAACTGGATGGGCACTTGATGTTGAAGGACAACCGACAACTGATCCTGAGCTTGCGTTAAAAGGATCTATGGCACCTACAGGTGGATATAAAGGTGTTGGTATTGCGCTTATGGTTGAAATCATGGCAGCGGCCATGACAGGGGCAACGCTTGGTAAAGATGCCAGTCCATTTTCTGGCACCAAAGGCGGCCCTCCAAAAACGGGTCAATTTTTCTTGGCTATAAATCCAAGTGTTACGTCCAACAATGCTTTCGCTGGCCAACTCAAAGCATTGGTTGACGCGATGCACAACGAACCAGGTGTTCGCGTCCCAGGCGATGGCCGCAAAGCTGCACAAACACGCGCACAAGCATCAGGCGTTGAGGTAAACCCAGCAATTATTGAGAAAATAAAAGCGTGGTTAAGTTAGCGTTTATTATCACTACCTATATCTCAGATTTAGTTTTGGTTTCATTGAGATTTCTGCTTATGCTGAGTCTTTTACCAGCAATTGTAACCCGTCAACGCCTTATGGACTAATTGTTTGATTTTTTAAGAGATTGATTTTAGGCTCATCATAACGCTTCAAGGAGCAAATGATGAGACGCAAGAACGAACGACAGACCGATGCAGCAGACCGTGTTGTCAAAGATATACGCAGGCAAA
>CAXBCW010000068.1:0-18518 GCA_963974325.1 uncultured Rhizobiaceae bacterium | reverse complement strand
TCAATACAAACTCATCTGAAAACAGAAAAATCAGGTCAATTCAGGCGTACGAGTAGAAATAAAATTTCCAATTTTTGCTGTGGGCGCTGACTTGTGCTGCTAGTTTTAAGGCATTTGTTAAGCCTCTCCTATCCCAGAAATGCGAGGAATGTGCTTGCTAGACATGGTGTTGCTGTGCCTTTGGCGCGTTTATCTATCCAATGAATAGTAGGGTTTTATTAAGTCTGATTGATAACAGAATATTTGTTTGCCTCTGATATTAATGGTCTCAGATAATAAAAATGAAAAGGGGCAGACCAATGCGTCGTATTATAATTGTTGATGAGTCACCAGTGATTTGCAAAGTAGCAAAACGAATTCTTACAGGATTTGATTTCACTGTTATTGAAACTAATTCTTTGGGACAAGCACGAAACTATTGTGAAGCTGAGCTTCCGAGTGTTTTGATCGTGGATGCAGACCTGGATGGGGCGCTAGACCTTATCGCTGAAGTTCGTGCACCAGATGGCGGAAAAGACATCCGCGTGATCTACAGCCTGGTTGAGGCCGATCTTAAGCGTATGATGGCAGGCCGTCGATCCGGTGCGAGCGATTTTCTGCTAAAACCATTTGATCGTGCATCATTGACCAATGTTTTTGAGCCGATTATGCAGCAAATGGCTGCCTAAGAATTGATGCCAATTGGCCACCTAAATTGGGGGGCCTTTTGAATTAAAAAACCCGCCAGCAAAACTGACGGGATTTAAAAAATCTTAGACATTACAATTGGGATCGCAATTAAGCGCTCTCACGCAATTCATTTTCATCTGGTTCACGAAGAACATAGCCGCGGCCCCAGACTGTTTCGATATAGTTTGTTCCGCCAGCAGCTGTTGCAAGTTTTTTGCGAAGCTTACAGATAAACACATCGATGATTTTGAGTTCAGGTTCGTCCATACCGCCATAAAGGTGGTTTAGGAACATTTCCTTGGTCAATGTCGTGCCCTTCCGTAGTGAAAGAAGCTCCAACATTTGGTATTCTTTACCCGTGAGATGAACACGTTGTCCGCCAACTTCAACAGTTTTTGCGTCCAAGTTAACGATCAAATCGCCCGTTGTGATAACGGATTGAGCGTGGCCTTTTGAGCGACGAACAATGGCTTGGATACGAGCGACAAGTTCATCCTTGTGGAATGGCTTTGTCATGTAATCATCAGCACCGAAACCTAGGCCGCGTACCTTATCTTCAATGCCAGCCATGCCGGACAAGATCAGAATAGGTGTTTGAACTTTCGACAAACGCAGTGTTCTTAGAACTTCGTAACCTGACATATCAGGCAAGTTCAAATCTAATAAAATGATGTCGTAATCATAGAGCTTGCCTAAATCGACACCTTCTTCACCAAGATCTGTGGTGTATACATTAAAACTTTCAGACTTAAGCATTAACTCAATACTTTGAGCCGTCGCGCTGTCGTCCTCAATTAGTAGAACACGCATGTGTGTTTCCCCTTTACCGCCGCCAAGGCCATGTAGCTTCCTGGCTTGTTTTGGTTCGCTTCATTTCTTGCTAGAAAGCTGACACGAAATGGTTAACAAATTCTAATTCCTAAACGCAAGTGTGATTAAAATATTAATTTTTTTTATCAGAACATTGTTTTCTTTGGATAATTTTACTTCGCTGTTGTTCTGTTTTGTTAACGACTTGAGCTAAACGACTCTGTTGATTCAGAAATTTAATGTTTAAATATTGTGCGAACCTCCCCAAAAACAGTTTTTTGTTTACTTAGCCTTAAATTCTATCGAGTAGATTTAATGATGCACCGATAGTATTTTTAAATGCGTTTTGCGCAATTGATCAAAAACTAAGACGTGTTCGACGAAGTGATTCGTTGAGTAACAGTTGAGTTCAGGGCAGTGTGCCCACGGAGTAATGCGTATGAAGTCACGTGAAAGCCAAACACGTCTTAAACAGTTCCAAGTTGCGGAAAAGACCCGTCAGCTTAATGGAATTCAAATGATGATGGCCGAAATGGAAAAAATGGTTGCCGAACTGGAATACCAGGTCGCATCCGAGGAAAAGAAATCAGGCATCACTGATCCCTCTAATTTCGCATATCCAACATTTGCAAAAGCTGCACGTTTGCGAGCAGAAAACCTTCACGGTTCTATTCGTGAATTGAAGGTGCAATTGGATGGGGCCGAATTAGCGCTTGAACAAGCCGAAGCTGAGCTTAGCAAAGCGACTGCGCTTGAAGAGCGTGATCAGTCTCAAAGAATGGGCCGAACCGGTTAATTCAGGTTTTGTTTTTTTGAAAGTCCTTATCGCAGTTTCTGCGATGGGTGCCGTTATCTTGTGTTCGACATAATTCCGTGCCAAGTAATCCAAATAGGGATTAACTGGCGGCGGCATTTATGGTTTTCTTGATTTCGATTTTGCTACTTTTAGCTCCGATAACTTTCACGCTTGGTATTATTTTGCCTTTGGTGCGGTTTGAAACATTCTATTTTTTTGATGATACGCCATCTTTATTGGGCATTGTAACAACACTTTTTGATGGTGGAGATTATCTCCTGGCATTTTTAGTTGCAGGGTTCTCGATCGTATTTCCATTTATAAAACAACTGGCTGTCACGCTCGAGGTGGTTAATCACACATCCAGCCAATCTGAGACCTCGTCGGGTCATGATGTTTCGCAAGGGCAGGGGCTTTTATCAAAGCTTGTTCCGGTCTTGTCGAAATGGTCGATGATGGATGTGCTTTTGGTTGCGATTGTTATTGTTGCTGCAAAATCATCTGGCGTTGCAAGTGCATTTTCTCAGCCAGGATTGTGGTTTTATGCAAGCTCTGCGCTGATCACAATCATCGCGCATCAGCTTATCAAGCATCGCCTGAAATAGGCTGTAGGGTTCAAAATAAATTGGAAGCCAAAAAGCACAAAAAACTCGGAATCGAAATTCCGGGTTTTTTGAGACTTTATATGATTGCCGGTAATCGTAAAACTACCGACGAATACTAATGGCGATATTGCTGAATGCGCGTCGTGCGCAAACCTGCCAAACCATAGTCGTTGATTGAAGCTTGCCACGACAAGAACTCTTCAACCGTAAGCGTGTATTTGTCACACGCTTCTTCTAGGCTCAGCAAACCACCGCGAACGGCAGCTACAACTTCGGCTTTACGACGTATCACCCATCTGCGTGTTGTTGCAGGTGGAAGATCGGCGATCGTTAAGGGGCTGCCGTCTGGCCCGATTACAAACTTAACTCTTGGACGTATCATTTCGGTCATTGTACTCACTAACTTTTCAAGACCAACACAACTACACATTACCGCCACAATTTTAATTTTTGCCTAATGACGGTGTAAGATTTTGGTAAGGTTTGATAAAAAAATTGACCTTGAATCGAGATTGCTTAAAATTAAGCCAAATTTACAATTGTCTACATGTGGGGGTTATTTATGCCGGAATGCGCAAATATGGGGTATTTGGAGCAAATTTCTGAATGTGCGCGTCTTGCCTATGGGAAATATGTGTCTGTAATCGGGAAAAAACCTGCGCCAATGATTGCCAATTTTTCTGAATTAATAAAAAAAGAATGCGTCTATATCGAAAAACATGGTGAAGAAACCCTTACTGGCTTCATCGTTTTCTACCCAAAAGATGGGATTATGCATCTAGAGAACGTTGCGGTTCATCCAGACTATCAAGGCCAGGGTGTTGGAAACAGGCTTATTAAGCATTGTGAGATGGATGGAAAGCGGTTGAACTGTTCCTCTGTTGAGCTTTATACCAATGAAAAAATGGTGGAAAATACGATGATTTATCCAAAGCTTGGATATGTTGAGTTTGACCGCCGGACCGAAGATGGCTTTTACCGCGTTTATTATCGTAAAGTTCTTTGAGCTAGTAATGGCTTGTTGTTTGAGCCTTTCACACTTATAAGGCCGTAATTGTAGTTGATCAGCGCCTTTAACGCTGTTGAATTGAGGTAAAAATTGAATAGTTTAGATATAGATAAAGCCCCTGAGGATACTCGGGTGGTGGTTGCCATGTCCGGTGGTGTAGATAGCTCAGTTGTTGCTGGCATCTTAAAACGCCAAGGATATGATGTTTTAGGGATTACACTCCAGCTTTATGATCATGGGTCTGCCGTTCATCGTGCAGGGTCCTGTTGTGCTGGGCAAGACATTGATGATGCGCGCCGCGTGTGTGAAACGATTGGCATTCCGCACTATGTTTTGGATTATGAAAAACGCTTTGCAGAAGCTGTGATCAATCCATTTGCCGAAGCTTATATTGCTGGCGAAACGCCTGTGCCATGTATTTCGTGTAATCAAACCGTAAAATTTGCTGATCTCTTGGCAACCGCTCGTGATTTGGGCGCTGATGCGCTTGCGACCGGCCATTATATTCGCTCGCGTGCAAACCCTACGGATGAAAATCCAGATAGACGTGCTTTGTATCGTCCGGTTGATAATAATCGTGACCAAAGTTACTTCTTATTTGCGACAACCCAAGACCAGCTGGATTATGTTCGTTTCCCATTAGGTGATTTGCCTAAATCGGATACGCGTGCCTTGGCTGATGAAATGGGTCTGGTCGTGGCACAAAAAGCCGATAGCCAAGATATTTGTTTTGTTCCGCAAGGTAAGTATTCTTCTATCGTTGAAAAATTGCGCCCTGAAGCTGTTTTGTCCGGTGATATTGTTCATATTGATGGACGTGTCCTTGGTCAGCATGACGGTATATTGCGCTACACAATCGGCCAACGTCGTGGCATTGGTGTCTCAACAGGTGAGCCGCTTTACGTTGTGTTTATTGATGCAGCCACGCGCCGCGTTATCGTGGGTGACAAAGAATCGCTTCAAACAAAGTCGGTTCTTTTGCGTGATATGAATTGGCTTGGCGACCAACCTTTGGAAGACTTGTCAGAAGAGGGTTTTGAATGTTTTGCAAAAATCCGCTCAACCCGTCCACCAAAACCAGTTCGTGTTTTCCAAAAAGATGGTCAAATATCGGTCGAATTGCTTGAGGGCGAAGAAGGCGTGGCTTCTGGTCAGGCGTGTGTTTTATATTCCAGCCAAGACGATAATGCGCGCGTTTATGGTGGTGGCTTTATTGCACGTTCTGAACGTAATGCACAAACCGAAGCGATGTTGGTTGCGCTAAAACAACCAAAAATAAAAGAAAACGCTCACATTTCATAGAGATAGTTGGGCCAACATTACAGGTTTGTAACTTGAAATGTTGGCCCAACTAGATCAGTTTTAAAGCGGCACGGGGGCTTTTAGAACTGGAAGATATTTTTATGAGTGAACAAAATTTGACACCACGCAAGACCGCTAAAGACTTTCCACAAGAATTGTTGGATCTCTATGATTTTTATGCCCATGGCAAACTCAGCAAGCGCGAGTTTCTCGACAAGGCTGGAAAATTTGCCATTGGCGGTATAGCTGCGTCTGTATTGTTGGGGCAGTTGGCACCCAATTATGCATTGGCGCAACAGGTCGCACCTGATGACGCAGATCTTGTGACTGAGCGTATCAGTTATCAATCCGACAATGGCAATGGTGCAGTCAATGCTTATCTTGCAAAGCCTGCAGGGGTGACTGGCAAATTGCCTGCTGTTTTGGTTATCCATGAAAATCGCGGCTTAAATCCCTATATTGAAGATGTTACGCGCCGATTTGCTAAAGCTGGTTTTATGGCGCTAGCACCAGATGGTTTGACATCAGTTGGCGGATATCCTGGCAATGACGATAAAGGCAAAGAGCTACAAAGAACCGTTGATCGCACCAAATTGTTGAATGACTTTTTTGCTGGATTTGAACATTTATTGGCACGTGAGGATTCAACAGGTAAAGTTGGTGCGGTTGGTTTTTGTTATGGCGGCGGCGTGGTAAACGCGATCGCTGTGGCTTATCCTGAGCTATCTGCTGGTGTGCCATTTTACGGTCGTCAGGCAACAGCTGAAGATGTGCCATCCATTCAAGCGCCTTTAATGTTGCAGTATGCTGAACTGGATAAGCGGATAAATGAAGGCTGGCCTGCCTATGAAGCTGCGTTAAAAGCGGCTGATAAGGAATATGTTGCTCATATTTATGAAGGTGTGAACCACGGGTTCCACAATGACACGACACCGAGATATGACGCGCCTATGGCATCATTGGCTGAGCAGTGGACGGTTGATTTTTTCAAGCAACATCTTGCTTAAAATCAAAGTTCAGTAACTCGTTTTTATAGATTTTTAAATACCCCGTTTCATTGCGGGGTATTTTTTGTTGTACGTATAGAATTGATAGAATGAAACAAACACGTGGATTTGGCATGTACAAATATATCGGGTTTGGTGCTATGAATTTTGTATCAATTTATCAATGTATCAATTTATTGGGGTGAGGAGTTAAGGCATGTTTGCAAAAGGTGACATTCAATATGAGGCGATCCCGCTTCCTGATCGTTCAGACCTTTCTGATGAAGACATGGCATTAGCCGCTCGTGCTTTTTATGATAAAGTAAAGCAACGACATTCCGTGCGTGATTTTATTGACAGACCTGTATCGCGGACAATTATCGAAGATTGTATTCGTGCGGCAGGTACCGCGCCATCTGGGGCAAATCACCAGCCATGGCATTTTGTTGCGATATCTAATCCAGAATTAAAGCATAAAATCCGATTAGAAGCTGAGGAAGAAGAGCGTCAGTTTTATGCCGGTGGCGGCGGAGATGAATGGATAAAAGCGCTGGAACCTATTGGGACAACAGCGGACAAGCCGCATCTTGATATTGCGCCATGGTTGATTGTGGTGTTTGCCCAAAGATGGGGGCATTTTGAAGATGGGTCCAAGTTTAAGAATTATTATGTTCCCGAAAGTGTTGGTATTGCGACAGGTGTGTTGCTGACAGCTTTGCATCATTCAGGATTAACAGCACTCACACACACGCCAAACCCGATGAAGTTTTTGAACCAATTGTTTGATCGGCCAAGCTCAGAAAAACCAACAATGATTATCGCTGTTGGTCATCCGTCTGAGGATGCGACTGTGCCAGGTGTTGCAAAAATGAAAAAGCCACTTGATGAGATTTTGACGGTTTCTGAGTGATAATTAGGAATGTGATGGATGCAAATGTTGAGCCTAAAAAGCTTGCAACGAAAGTGAAATGATCTCATTTTCGCCTAATTGGTAGTCATTTATAGTCTTATCGATTGTAATTTTCGCACAAAATTTAGCTTTCTTCTGACTTATTATGTGGCATATAGCCTATATTTTGTGCAGAATTTACCGCAATGGCTATCAAATAGTCGAATTGATTATTCTGTAATCATGTTTAAAGCCCTGTCATGTGGGGTATTGCCTCATTGGTTAACAAAACCCTTCCAACTGGCATGATCCTTGCAAAACCAATCTTACAATTTGGGTTCATTTTGAATGTTCCCGTATTTTTGAACTGTATAAGGGGTGTTTGACGTGGTTGGAACAGATGTATTCTTCATCTTAATGGGGGCGATTTTAGTATTCGCTATGCATGGCGGGTTTGCTTTTTTAGAAGTGGGCACCGTTCGGCATAAAAGCCAAGTGAATGCGATGGTCAAAATCATCGCTGATTTTGCTGTCTCAACAATTGCCTATTTTGCCATTGGTTACACCATGGCTTATGGCGGTGATTTCTTTGCAACAGCCAAAAACCTATCGGGCGGCGAAGGGACTGGATACGCACCTCAAGGGTTGGATCTTGTGAAGCTCTTCTTCTTGGTGACGTTTGCCGCAGCAATTCCTGCCATTATTTCCGGCGGTATTGCGGAACGCGCAAAGTTTTATCCTCAATTGATTGCGTCTGCCGTGATTGTTGGTTTCTTCTACCCGTTGTTTGAGGGTGCTGTATGGGGCGACAGTTTTGGTTTCCAAGCTTGGCTTACAACGACATTTGGTGCACCTTTCCATGATTTTGCGGGTTCAATTGTTGTGCACGCTGTTGGCGGTTGGATTGCGCTTGGTGCTGTTTTAATGTTGGGACCACGTTATAAGCGTTATAAAAATGGTGCCAAAACACCAAACTTTGCACCATCATCTATTCCGTGGTTGTCACTTGGTTCATGGTTGCTGTGTACGGGTTGGTTTGGCTTTAATGTCATGACGGCAGCATCCGTTGAAAACGTATCTGGTTTGATCGCTCTGAACTCTCTCATGGCGATGGTTGGCGGTATTTTGACGGCACTTGTCATTGGTAAGAACGATCCGGGTTTTATTCACAATGGTGCGCTTGCAGGTCTTGTGGCTGTGTGTGCCGGTTCTGATATTATGAACCCATTGGGATCTTTGTTTGTTGGCGGTATGGCCGGGATCATCTTCGTGATTTTCTTCAATCTTTGCCAGAGCAAATGGAAAATCGATGATGTGTTAGGTGTATGGCCTCTCCATGGTCTGTGTGGTGTTTGGGGCGGTATTGCATGTGGTATCTTTGGTCTTGAATCCTTTGGCGGTCTTGGCGGTGTTACCTTTATGAGCCAATTGTTTGGGTCTGTTTTAGGTGCAGGTTATGCGCTTTTGGTTGGGCTGATTGTTTACTGTATTCTTCGTGCAACAATGGGCATTCGCCTGACAGACGAAGAGCAGCAAATGGGTGCCGATTTGGCCATTCACAAAATTGGTGCAAATCCAGAAAATTAAGAGTGTATCTTCCGATACATATCAAGCCGGCGGACCTTAACGTTCCGCCGGCTTTTTTTATGCTTTGAGCGCCGAGAAAATTCCGGCGCTGATTAACAGACTGCCGCCTGTTCGTTCGGCCCATTTGAGAACTTTAGGGTTTTGCAAACCTTCGCGAGCGCGCGCTGCAAAGGCTGTGTAAATCCACATATTAACAACGGCCAACACCAAAAATGTAAGAATACATATTGTGGCTTGGGTCAAGAATGAATGCTCAGCTGAAATAAATTGCGGTACAAAAGCAATGAAAAAGATGATGCCTTTTGGATTGAGCGCTGTGACAATCATCGCGTTTGAAAACATTTTTGCGGGTGATTTTAACTTCCCTACCTGAAAGTCTGATCCGGCAGTTTGCGCGTTTGACGCGCGCCACATCGAGATGCCGATATAGATGAGGTAAATCACACCAAGCCATTTGATTATATTAAATGCGAATGATGATGCAAGCAGTATTGTACCCACTCCGACCATGGATAGGGTTGTGGCAATTAAATCACCAACCCCAACGCCAAGAACAGTTGGTAGAACCGCTCGACGGCCGTGGGCTATTGCCTGGCCAACGGCCATGATGACCGATGGTCCAGGTATGATAAGGACAATGAGTGTTGCTAGGACAAATGCAAGATAGTTTTCAATTGGCACGTTGATACTCTATTGATGATCTGGGCATGATGATAGACTTGGACAAAGAATGTTCTTTGCGACCAAGCCACATCAATGGAGGTGCGTCAACTAGCGATAAAAACTACATTTCAGCGTCAAGTGACGCGGCAGAGAATAGGACGCTATATTGCTGGCAGAAAATGACAACAGAGCCAAACTCAGCTGGGTTCACACCTTCGGGCAAAGTGTAGCTTTGATCGCCTTCAGGGGACTGCAAAGCGCCAAGAGATAGGAATTGATTGCCAGTCACATCGCTAGCACTCATGATCTTATCTGTTTTAACCAAATAGACTTTTAGGTCTGGTCCATTTGTTGATTTGAAATTTGATAAATCAAGCGTGACTTTGCCATCTTTGGACTGCACTAATTTTGCGATGCCGCCACCTTTGTGTCCAGCATCTGCACCTTTAAAACTGCCGCTACCCAAGATTTTTGCACCCATTGTGTCGGCCATGGCAACGCCGATACTGTCCGTAAGGCTGGATGTAAAGGGTAGTGAAACTGTGGCAGATAAAGCCAGAGCAAGTGCGAATGTTGCAAGATTTTTCATGAAATTTCCCATTTGAAGTCACGTTTTGATGTGATGTTTTGAATTGAACTTGTCATAGGGATATAGGCGATGGTCTGGCTTAGCAATTAACGTATTTTCACAAAACCGTCATTTGAACTTGAGCGGTCCTTTAGAAAAGGCGAGCACTATACCAAACCATCATATTCACTTATGTCTAAGTGTGGGTCACGGTGCCAGCTTCCAAAATACGCACGATGTCTAATCCGTCCGAAATCGGTGCTCGCGGTGTGGCTCCAGTTTTAATGCAATTGATAAAGTCCTCGAGCTCTGCATTGAGCGGCATGCCTTGTTCAACAGATATAAATTCTGGATCAACCATTTCACTTTGATATCCAAGATCATCTTCCCAGATTTTATGCTTATAAAGCGCAAGCTTTTGATCCCAAGGGAGTGCGTCATCAAACGACATCATAGCTTTTGACCCAATGATTGTCAGGCGGCGTTCGCGATAAGGATTTAGTCTTGATACAAGAACATGGGCTTTAACATTATTGTCAAACTCTAAATGCAAATGTGCAAAATCACTGAGGTTATTTAACGTTGCAGCGCCTTCGCCATGCACCCTGGTTGGGGCAGAACCTGTAATCGCCATAATGAGCGACAGATCATGAGGGGCGATATCCCAAAGTGCATCGTTTTTTGGATGAAATTTACCTAAACCTACACGGTGGGAATGTATGTAGCGAAGCTCGCCCAAGTCGCCTGATTGAAAGACGTCGAGCATTTTCTCAAAGGCAGTATGATAACGCAAGATATGTCCGGTCATTGCGACCTTGCCTGCACGTTCGGCAGCTTTGACAACACGGGTTGCTTCTTCAACATTCAGGCCAATTGGTTTTTCAACTAGCACATGTTTACCAGCATCAAGGGCAGTAATCGCATTTTCTGCATGGAGATGAGGGGGCAAGGCAAAGACCACACCGTGGATGGCATCGTCAGCCAAAATCTCTGGGATAGACAAGCACGGAACGCCGAATTTATCCGAGGCTTTTTGCGCACTTTCAGAATTAAGGTCACTCACTGCTGACAAGGCACCCAATTCAGATAGCGTGCGGGCGTGGTTACTGCCCCAATATCCGCATCCAATAACAGCGATACTTGATGTGTTTGTCATAGATCTGCTCCGTAAATTGCAAGAATAAGCCGCGTGTTAGCGCTCTGGTCTGTACAGTGCATTCAATTGGATAAATTAAGGTTAAAACCGACAGATAAAATCGAGCTAGTTGGTCCTGATTATCGCTAGCTTATGGCAATAGTTGACGGCAAAATCGCTGGAAGCAAGAATATCTAGATTAAATCCATTATTATTACGCATTGCGCTTGACACATCAGTAGTCTGGCCCTTATATGCCGCCGATCTTGAAGAAAGATTATACGTGAAAATCACGTATTGTGGCGGGGTAGCTCAGCTGGTTAGAGCAGCGGAATCATAATCCGCGTGTCCGGGGTTCAAGTCCCTGTCCCGCTACCAATAAAATCAATTGCTTAGCGGTGTTTTGATGAATATTCTTTGTGCTGGGGGTACGCTCGGGGTACGGATATTTTCTAACCAAAGTGTAATGTTTCACACGATTTTGCATGATTTTATCTTTGGGTATAAAATCCTTGTGGAAAGATGCGATTTAACCAAAGTTTTAATATCTTTTAAATCCATTTTCTATGGCCTCTAAAGGCTATTTGAAAGCGTTTTGAAGGCAGTAAACTATATTTATTCAAATTGCTTACTCTTGCGGCGATTCTTAAGTTCTATGCAAAACCTTATGGCAAACTGCAATCTTGTCTAGGGCATACAAACCATCGTTTGTCGCTTTGCAGTATAATGCTTTTCCACCAAATATTGCTTGAATCCACGTAATCCCACTATTATCCAGATCCGTGAGTGAGGGTACACAAAGTTAATTCTTTGCGTCAAATTTTTTTCGTGGTTTACATCATAAGTATTGATGGCCTTTGGCGGGTGGGGTGCCCCTTTTGTGCGGCCATATCCTTACTCAACGAGCATGCTAGATTTCGGTAAAAGG
Source organism: uncultured Rhizobiaceae bacterium (assembly GCA_963974325.1). Taxonomy (GTDB): domain Bacteria; phylum Pseudomonadota; class Alphaproteobacteria; order Rhizobiales; family Rhizobiaceae; genus Lentilitoribacter. Next base: position 6,571 of record CAXBCW010000068.1, on the reverse strand, counting down.
TTCAGGGTTGCGCAATAACTTTGTCTGAGTTAATTTTCCTATTGCAGCGAGAGTTACGGTTTTTCGCAATTTACACATCGGATTTAGCATTTTTAAGTTTTCCGATTATATTGCAAGATGTAATTAAATGTCGATCAAAGGTGTGTTCATTAATAGAATACCATTCCGTTTATGTATGTAATCGTGTGCATAATTATATTGTTTTGGGGTGACTGATTGTTAGGTTGCCTAGCTGATTAAGTTTAAATGCGTTTAAATCTATCGTCGATGGTGCGTACTATGAATGGAAAACGATTGAAGTAACTTGAATAGGATATGGAGAAGCATTCATTCTGCCTAGAAAAACGTGTATCATCGTCATTGCAAACAAAATAGTTTACCTCCTGTTTCTTGGCGAGTGGGTATAGATATGCTGACTTAAGCTCATGTCTTCATGCTCTATAATCGTTTTAACGTTGGATCTGTAAATATCAACATTCTAACGGTGATGGTATGCTCGATATCTATCATGTCGCGGTATATAGCAATCTTCTGAATGCGCGTATTTTTAGTAAAGCATAGCCTTTAGGTTGTTACGTTTTTATATGTGATATAGTTTGATTTTCTATGGCCATGATTCGCAGATTCAATAGAACGACTTCAATAGAAGATAATCACAGGTTTGCTTATATGAGCGATGAGAATCTCTACACGCATGAATGGTGAGGGTAGTGATATGTGCTTTGGGAAACAGGGTGCAGAATTTTTTGAGCATGGTGGCGTAAGCGTTGATTAGAGGAAAACATGATGAACAACAACGAAGAGCAACAGTTTCTATCCGACTTGGAGAAAAAGCTCTGGAATGCCGCGGATAAACTGCGCTCCACCCTAGACGCTTCGCAATACAAGCATACAGTTTTGGGTCTCGTTTTTCTCAAATACGTCTCAGATTCTTTTCAGATCCGCCAAGATGAACTTACTAAGCAACTCAAAGACGCTGAGCATGATTACTATCTAGACCCGGCTGATTACGGAGGCGCAAGGACCGATGAATACGCCGAAGAAATCGCCGGAGAGCTTGAGCAGCGCGACTACTACGCTGAAGTGAACGTCTTTTGGGTGCCCGCCGCTGCCCGTTGGAAATTCCTGCAAGACAACAACAAAACCGTCATTGGTGGTGCGGAACTTTCACTCCCTGATGGTAGCACGAAGAAGTTTAGCTCCGTTGGTCATCTGATCGACAACGCTCTTGAGCAGATTGAAACGGACAATCCAAAGCTTAAAGGCGTTCTCAACAAGCTCTATACCCGCCTGCAAATCGACCAAGCTAAACTGGGTGAGCTGATCGACCTTGTCGCCACAATCCCCTTCACACATGCCAGCCTGAATTCGCAGGATATTCTCGGCCATGTCTACGAATACATGCTGGGCCAATTCGCGTTGGCTGAAGGCAAAAAGGGCGGGCAGTTCTATACGCCCAAATCCATCGTTACCTTAATCGTGCAAATGCTAGAGCCCTTCAAAGGCCGCGTGTATGATCCCGCCATGGGGTCAGGTGGTTTCTTTGTTCAGTCAGAACACTTCATCAACGCCCACAAAGGCCGGATTGGTGATGTCTCTATCTACGGGCAGGAGTACAACCACACCACTTGGCAATTGGCTGCGATGAACATGGTCATTCGTGGGATTGATTTTAACTTCGGTAAAGAGCCCGCCAGCACATATACGAACAATCAACATCCCGACTTGCGCGCCGATTTCGTTATGGCCAACCCGCCTTTTAACATGAAAGAATGGGATGCAGGTGTAAGCGAGAATGATCCGCGTTGGAAATACGGCACACCGCCTTCGGGCAATGCCAACTTTGCTTGGCTGCAACATATGCTCTATCATCTTGCACCCAATGGTGCGTTGGGGTTGTTGCTTTCCAATGGATCAATGAGCTCCAACACCAATAATGAGGGAACCATTCGCCAAAAATTGATCGAAGAAGATCTGGTTGAATGCATGGTTGCCTTGCCAGGGCAGTTGTTCACAAACACGCAAATCCCTGCCTGCATCTGGTTCTTGACCAAGAACAAAGGCGCGCGCACCTCTGCTAGTGGCCGCCAATTGCGCAACCGCAAAGGTGAGGCTCTGTTTATCGATGCGCGAAACTTGGGCTACATGAAAGACCGCGTTCTACGTGATTTTACTGCCGATGACCTAAGCCAAGTCGCCGATACCTTTCATAATTGGCAAACGGGTAATGGTTATGAGGACTTCGCAGGGTTTGTGAAATCTGCAAGCCTTGAAGAGATCCAAAAACAGGACTATGTCCTTACCCCCGGTCGCTATGTCGGCGCGGCAGACCAGGAAGAAGATGGCGAACCTTTCGCCGAGAAAATGGCACGACTGACCAAGCAGTTGAAGGGGCAGTTCGAAGAAAGCGATCGTCTGGAAGCGGAGATCAGAAAGAGTTTAGTGGGGCTGGGTTATGAGTGCTGAGTTTCAGTTAAAAAAACTTTATGATGTGATCGAGTTAGTTGTCGATAACCGTGGGCGAAACCCAAAGTCGTATGAGGAATTTGGTATTCCCGTTATTGATAATTATCTAATAACCAGTGTCGGTGAGGTTAGGTTGTCAGAAGTAAAAAGATACATAGATGATGAAACCTATGAATCTTTTTTGCGCACGCATCTCCAAGAAGGTGATGTGCTTATGACTTTGGTCGGTAATGGTTATGGTAAGGTAGCTACTGCGCCAAAAGAAAAAAGCGCAATTATTCAAAATACAATTGGACTGCGATGCGACGGGCATACCGATAGTCTTTATCTCTATTACCTTTTAAGAGATAATAGGGAAGCATTGATGAATTTAAATAGGGGTGCTGCGCAACCTAGCATAAAAGTGGGTGATGTTCTGGACCTAGAGTTTCAATTTCCTTCACTCAAAAAACAACAACGCGTATCAAAAACCTTCAGATCTATTGATAGAAAAATAGAGCTAAACCGCCAAACCAATCAAATTTTGGAACAGATCGCGCAGGCGGTGTTTAAGAGCTGGTTTGTGGATTTTGAACCCACCCGCGCCAAGATCAAAGCCATTGAAAACGGCCAAGACCCTACCCGCGCCGCCATGGCCGCTATCGCCGGAAAAACCCTCGTTCAACTCGACACGCTCCGCGCCGATCAAATCAAATCCCTAATCGCCACCGCCGACCTCTTCCCGGATGCCCTCGAGCTGTCTGATCTCGGTGAGATACCGAAGGGGTGGGGTGCTGGCAAATTAAACGATATTGCCCAATTTTCAACCGGCCGAGTTAATGTTTTGAACTTGTCGCAAGAAACATATGTCTCGACAGAAAATATGCTTGAGGGCAAAAAAGGCATAACAATTGCTTCATCTCTTCCTGCAGTGAAAACAGTTCCCAGTTTTGATGCAGGACATATTTTGATTTCTAATATCCGCCCATATTTTATGAAGATTTGGTTTGCTCGTTTTCAAGGTGGACGGTCAAACGATATTCTTAGTCTTGAAGCGAAGGAAGCAAGCGGGACCGAGTACTTGTATAACCTTCTGTATCAAGATAAATTTTTCGATTTTATGATGAAGACCTCTAAGGGGGCTAAGATGCCGCGGGGGGATAAAGCCGCCATAATGGGTTGGGGTTGTGTGCATCCGGGTCTAGATATTAAAGAAGCTTATTCCAGACACGTTGGGCTTTTTTACAAATTTATTGAAGTAGGGAAAAAGGAGAACAAATCATTGGAGCAACTACGCGACACGCTACTCCCCAAACTCCTTTCAGGTGAAATCGATTTGAGCGAGAAAAAAGGCGATGGTGAATGGTTGATATAGTCCAATGGAATGACATTAGAAATGATTACCACCATGGCAGCCTTTTACTTGGGAATGGTTCTAGCATCGCGGTTGATGGTTGTTTTGCCTACACGTCTTTATACGACAAGGCGGTTGAACTTAAGCACTTAACAGATAATGTTCAGGCAGTGTTTGATAAGTTTGGCGTAAATGATTTTGAGTTAGTTCTTAGACGCCTGTGGCAAGCACGGCTGGTCAATGAAGCATTGGATTTACCGCGTGGTAGGGTTGAAGAGGCCTATGAAGAAGTTCGCCAAGCTTTGATTGCAACAGTAAGGGACACGCATGTTAGCTATGACGATGCAACATATCACTTGGGGCCTATATCCAGGTTCATGCAAGAATTCGATTCTGTAATTTCGTTGAACTATGACCTTATTGTTTATTGGGCGGCTCAATTTGGAAATCGCACGCTTGGCCGCTGGTTTAAAGACTGTTTTCTGCCAGATACATTTAAAGACGATTGGGAAGAACTTCGTAAACCATTTGGCGCGGAACGAGCAACATTATATTTTTATCCGCATGGCAACTTGGTTTTACATAGAGAGGGGTTTTCCGGTGAACGGAAAATACGAGGTAATGAAGACACAAATTTGCTCGAAGCTATATTAGAAAAATGGCGGGTAGATAATCTCGTGCCTGCTTTTGTTTGTGAGGGAACAGAGGAGAACAAGCGCGATGCGATTTCAAGTTGTAATTATTTTGAGCGTGTTTTCTATGAAGTGTTGCCATCTCTTGAAGGTACACTGGTGGTTTATGGATGGGGCTTTGGTGATCAAGATCAACATATCGTCAAGCAAATAGCCAAATCAGATGTCAGGAAAGTTGCAGTATCTATATATGGCAATGACGAAGTTTTAGCAGGTAAAATTGAGGCAAAACTTGCGATATTTGATTTGGAGGAATTGGTATTTTTTAATTCCGCAAGTGAAGGGTGCTGGAATGTACCCTTGGCAGATGAAAACGGGGGTGAGGAATGATAACGGAAGATCAACTAGAGCAGCTTTGCCTATCTTGGTTTCAATCCATTGGATACGACTGCGTCTGCGGCTACGATATCGCGCCAGATGGGGATGCGCCAGAGCGGGTCGATTACCGCCAGATTGTCCTTCATGATCGCTTGCTTGGCCGCCTTGAGATGATCAATCCGCATATTCCGTTGGCGACGCTGGAGCAAGTCGCGTTGCAGCTGGCAAAGCCAGAAACTCCGATCTTGATCAGGAACAACAAAGCATTTCATCAGTTCCTTTTGGAAGGTGTTAAGGTCACGTTTCAGGATGTCTCCGGCGAGGAGAAGACCGACTATGTGCGTCTGATTGATTTTGATGCTGTGGGGAACAATCAGTTTCTTGTGGTTAATCAGTATACGATCACTGGTACCAAGGGGAACCGCCGCCCGGATGTCATCGTGTTTATCAATGGTCTGCCTATTTCGGTGTTGGAGTTGAAAAATCCGGCCGACAAGAACGCGGATATTTGGTCTGCGTATCAACAGCTTCAGACCTATAAGGAACAAATTCCTGACCTGTTCGCCTTCAATGAAGCTTTGGTGATCAGTGATGGCCTGAGCGCACGTGTCGGTTCGTTAACGGCAAACAAAGAGCGGTTTATGGCATGGCGAACGGTCGCGCATGAAAAAGACAGGCCACCATTTGAATATGCGCTGGAAACTCTCGTTAAAGGATTTTTCCAGCCGGAATTGCTTTTGGATTATATCCGCCACTTTGTTTTGTTTGAACAAGATGGGGATGTCATGATTAAGAAAATAGCTGGTTACCATCAGTTCCACGCGGTACGGGGTGCGGTTACAGCGACCATTGCGGCCACGAAGGCAGAGGGCGAGCGTGCAGGCAAAGCCGGTGTTGTTTGGCATACGCAGGGTTCGGGCAAATCGATTTCTATGGTGTGTTATGCAGGAAAGCTTTTAGCGCAACCTGAAATGAATAACCCAACGATAGTCGTTGTGACTGATCGCAATGATTTAGATGGACAACTCTACGACACCTTTGGGATGGCGGCAGAAACGCTGAAGCAAACGCCTGTTCAGGCTGGTGATAGAGACGAGTTGCGCGAGATTCTTGCGTCCCGTCAGTCTGGTGGTATCATTTTCACGACGGTTCAGAAGTTTGCGCTAGAGATCAGCGAAACTGCCCATCCAATCCTAAGCGAGCGTAAAAATATCGTCGTAGTGAGTGATGAAGCTCACCGCAGCCAATATGGGGATAAGGCCAAGCTCAATCCTAAGACAGGCAAGTACACTTTCGGTTATTCGAAGCATATGCGGGACGCCTTGCCGGAGGCTTCATTCATTGGATTTACTGGAACGCCGATTGATACAGGCGACAAAGACACACGTGCGGTATTTGGTGATTATGTATCTGTGTATGATATTCAAGATGCCGTGGATGATGGTGCAACAGTGCCGATCTATTATGAATCACGATTGGCCAAGCTGAATATTAATGAGGCAGAGATTGAAGCATTGAACGATGATGTGGATGAGGTCATAGAAGATGAGGAAGACGTTTCAACGCGGGAAAAGACTAAATCTCAGTGGTCAGCTCTGGAAAAACTTGTTGGTAGTGAACCACGAGTTGCAGAGGTAGGAAAAGATTTAGTCCAACATTTCGAAGAACGTACAGAAAGCATGCCGGGTAAGGGTATGATTGTTTGTATGAGCCGCGAAATTTGCGTGGAAATGTATGACGCCATCGTTGCTCTAAAGCCTGA
>CAXBCW010000067.1:0-18597 GCA_963974325.1 uncultured Rhizobiaceae bacterium | reverse complement strand
GGGCGTTAGCGGATGGTTTTGCATGCCAGATTCAGATAATAATGTATCATTGACGAACAAATGCCCTTGATAAATTGAACGGCCTGCACCGGGAAAGACCGGACACACAATCACAGGATCTTTTGTGCCAATCTCATCAATCAACGCATCGATCACCTGACCAATATTGCCCTCGTCGGTGCTATCAAATGTTGAGCAATATTTAAACATAAACTGCTGACAACCTTGCGCTTTTAACCAGCGATAGGCCTCAAGTGATTTTTCGACAGCCTCCGCAACGGGCACAGAACGCGTTTTAAGCGCGACAATCCCGGCGTCAACATCTGGGCTTGCATTCCCCTTCGGTGTTCCAACATATTGGACAGTATTCATACCGCCATTGGACAGCATAAGCCCCAAATCTGAGGACCCTGTAAAATCATCACCGATTGCACCAAATAACATCTTCACTCCTGTGCCATGCAGATGTTTACCATCTCAACATGATGTTTTATCCAACTCAGCATCATCTATAAATGACTTATTATTTAATGTATACATTAAATTCTTGCACTTATCAGCCTAAACTCCTATTGATGAACAAGATTTCCTTTTAAGGGTGCGGGTATGAACGAAAATCAATTGCGAGAACACATTTGTGAACTTGCTAAATCTATGTTTGATCGTGGATTAACCGGTGGCAGCACAGGCAACATATCTGCGCGCACAGATGATGGTGGATTATTGGTATCTCCCACAGGTACCAGTTTTGGCCGTCTTGATCCTGCCCGTCTCAGCCGCTTTAATTCCAAAGGCCGGCTGATTGGCGGTGATGAGCCGACCAAGGAAATGCCCTTACATGCAGCATTTTACGATACGCGCAGCCAAGCAGGTGCGGTTGTTCATCTTCATTCATGTCACTCTGTAGCACTATCGATGATGCCCGATGCTGATGCAGACAATTTCCTACCGCCCATGACACCTTATTCGATCATGAAGCTCGGCAAAGTTAAACTGCTGCCATTTTTCCGCCCGGGAGACCCGGCCATGGGGGATGCTGTTCGTGGACTGGCAGGCAAACGATCTGCGATCATGCTGGCCAATCACGGACCTGTGGTCGCCGGCAAAGATGTTGAAGCGGCTTGCAATGCCATTGAAGAATTGGAAGATACTGCGCGGCTTGCGATGATGATGCTTGAATTTAACCCGCGTATATTGGATGTAGAACAGGTTCAAAATCTTGTTACACACTTTGATATTGAATGGGAAGACTGATTTTATGGCGTTACCCAAACCAAAATTTTCAGCGAATTTAGGCTTTTTATGGAAAGAACTGTCGCTTGCCGATGCTATACGAGCTGCAAAAGAAGCTGGGTTTAGTGCGGTTGAATGCCATTTTCCTTATGAAGAGGATGCGGAAGAGGTTAAATCCGCACTCAAAGAAACCGGTTTTGTTATGCTCGGTCTCAACACACGGCGGGGCGATGTGGAAAATGGCGACAATGGCCTTTCAGCCATTCCTGACCGCGTCCAAGAAGCACGCGCTGCAATTGATGAAGCGATTGAGTATGCCTCAAACATTTCGGCCCATAATATTCACGTTATGGCAGGGTTTGCAGATGGTGCAGACGCTCATGAAACATTTATTCAGAACCTGACCTATGCATGTGAAACAGCTCACAAACACAACATTCAAATCCTGATCGAACCCCTCAACCACTATGATGCTCCGGGGTATTTTTTAAAGACAACGGATCAAGCGCTAAATATTATAAATCAAGTTAATCAACCTAATTTAAAACTGATGTTTGATTGTTACCATGTGCAATTGATGGAAGGCGATCTCACCAATCGTTTCAAAGCTTTAAAACCGCACATTGGTCACGTTCAATTTGCCAGCGTTCCAGACAGAGGCGCACCCGATCATGGTGAGGTTAATTATGACCACATATTCCAAGTGATATTAGATGAAGGTTATACAGCTCCCTTGGGCGCTGAATATAAACCAACAGGACCCACTGAACAAAGCTTAGGCTGGATGTTACGATAGTAGCCGACTTTTACGCATGAGTTTTAATCGAGTGATGTGTTGGGTTTTTGGGAGATGAACAACTTAGAAGTTGTTGGTGGAGCATAGCGGGATCGAACCGCTGACCTCTTCGCTGCCAGCGAAGCGCTCTCCCAGCTGAGCTAATGCCCCATCAAGGCCGGCATCTGGAATGTCCGGCGGGAAGTTCATCGCTAATCTTGGCTAAGCGATGATGATTTTCTAATGCTGCTTTGATATAAGATCAAGCAGAATTTTAGCTTTCTTCGCCATCGTCAGAAACAACAACGATGTCTGACAAATCATCGTCATCATCATCATCAGTTACCAAGAATGTATTATCTTCATTGTTGTCGCCGATTTCGTCTTCGTCGTCATCAAGGTCAGGAATATCTTTTACGCCAGCTGTTTCATCATCAGCATCTTCTAAGCTCACGATTTCCACGCCATCTGCATCTAGCTCAGGCACATCTGCTTCTGCAGTTGTTTCTGTTGTTTCAGCTTCTTCTTCTTTTTTCACTTCGACAACAGGTTCTTCTACTGGCGCTTCAAAAAATGATAGCGGATAAGACATGCCCGTATAAGGTGAAACAATAGGATCACGATTTAGATCGTAAAATTTGCGTTCTGTTTCAGGACAAACACGCTTTGTTCCAAGTTCAGCTTTAGCCAAGTTCATCGCCTCTTTTTGGTTAGGTCGCAGAAAATGCTTCGTTGCGACCGTCAAGTTTTATGAATGATTGCGATCCTTAAACATCTTAGGCCGTGATTGTCAAAGCTTTACTGCTTTATTTCGCAACTTCAGCAAAAAAGCAGCAAATTTCCACTAGATTGAGATGACTTTTTTGCAAACCGGTGTTATGGAGATGGGGCGAACTTACGGATGAAGCGCTCACATGGAGAAATGCATCAGAGCCGATAATCATCCAAATCTTTAAAATCATAGGAGTGGCCACATGTCACATTCGCCAGATTCCCATCCGATTGCGCAAGCCTGTCCTGCAAGTGCGCAAAAATCAACCAACCTTCAAGGTACTATTCAAATCCCGGGGGATAAATCCATTTCCCATCGCTCATTCATGTTTGGCGGCTTGGCCAAAGGTGAAACGCGCGTCAAAGGCCTGTTAGAAGGTGAAGATGTTATTGCAACTGGCAACGCTATGCGGGCCATGGGTGCAAAAATCGAGAAGATTGGCGATGAATGGATTATCAATGGCACTGGCAATGGCTGCCTATTGGCGCCAGAACAGCCTTTGGATTTCGGTAATGCCGGAACAGGTTGCCGCCTGACCATGGGTCTTGTGGGTAGCTATGACTTTTCATCCACCTTTATTGGCGATGCGTCGCTATCATCTCGCCCAATGGGCCGCGTGCTAAATCCATTGCGTGAAATGGGGGTGCAAGTCACCGCTGAAAAAGGTGATCGTTTACCTGCAACGCTTAAAGGTCCGCGCATTGCGACCCCGATTAATTACCGCGTCCCGATGGCATCTGCGCAAGTCAAATCTGCCGTGTTGCTTGCTGGATTGAATACTCCCGGGTTCACAACGGTTATTGAACCTGTGATGACCCGCGATCATACGGAAAAAATGCTCAAGGGTTTTGGCGCAAATTTAGAAGTCGCAACCGATGCAGACGGCATTCGAACTATCACGCTTGAAGGTCAGGGCGAGCTTATCGGGCAAAACATTATTGTTCCCGGTGATCCATCCTCAACAGCCTTCCCGCTTGTTGCAGCACTTATTGTGCCAAATTCTGATGTGACGATTGAAAACGTCTTGATAAACCCAACCCGAACGGGGCTGATCACAACATTGATCGAAATGGGTGGCAATATTGAGATTTTCAACGAGCGCCAAAATGGCGGTGAAGATGTTGCCGATTTGCGTGTGCGTTCATCAGAGCTCAAAGGCATCATTGTGCCACCGGCTCGTGCGCCTTCGATGATTGATGAATATCCGGTTCTTGCCGTTGCCGCAGCTTATGCCTCTGGCGAGACTTTTATGGATGGTCTTGATGAATTGCGCGTTAAAGAAAGCGATCGCTTAAGTGCTGTTGCTATTGGGTTGAAACTAAATGGCGTTGATTGCGATGAGGGTGAGATGTCCCTCACCGTTCGTGGTCGCCCAGATGGCAAAGGTTACGGTAATACAGATGGTGCGCGGGTTGTAACGCATCTAGATCACCGTATCGCCATGAGCTTTTTGGTGCTTGGTCTTGGTGCGGAACATTCTGTCCATGTGGATGATAGTAATGTCATCCGCACAAGCTTTCCTGAATTCATGGATTTGATGACAGGTCTTGGCGCTAATTTTTCGATTAGGGAAGGTTAAATTAAATGAGTTCTTTTGTTGTTGCCATTGATGGACCTGCAGCTTCTGGCAAGGGAACCATTTCCCGTCGACTGGCGAAAGAATTTGGCTTTCATCATTTAGATACCGGCCTTACCTATCGAGCAGTCGCAAAAGCGCTGCTCGATCAGGGCCTGCCGCTAGATGATGTTGCTGTGGCAGAATCTGTTGCAAAAGATCTTGATCTGTCTAATTTAGACCCAAGCGTTTTGGCCGTGCATGAAGTTGGCAATGCTGCATCGAAAGTTGCTGTTATGCCAAGCGTTCGGAAAATATTGGTACAGGCTCAGCAGAGCTTTGCGCTAAAATCACCGGGCACCATTTTAGATGGTCGGGATATCGGCACTGTTGTCTGCCCCGATGCAAATGTGAAAATCTTTGTGATTGCAGATGCGCAAACACGCGCAAAACGCCGTTATGATGAAGCTGTAAGCAAGGGACGTGATTTAGACTTTCAGCAGGTTTTAGAAGACATTTTAGCGCGGGACGCGCGGGATATGGGTCGAAAAGACAGTCCAATGCGCCAAGCTAACGATGCCCTCTTGCTAGATACGAGTAAAATGGATATAGAGACAGCATTCTATGAGGCTTCTGCTATGGTAAAAGCTAAAATGGAATGAAACCAGATTGGTTTTCGCCCACTCGCGTCGCATTTTGTTCTTTTAGAACTACGGGCCAAAACTGATAAATGAAACACAAACCAAGACGCGATGTGCAAGTTAGTATTTATAATCAAGCTGCACAATTTACGGAGAATTTATGTCAGATACCCCAATGATGGAGGACTTTGCGTCCCTCCTCGAAGAATCTTTTCTATCCCAAGATGGTGCCGAAGGTTCCGTTCTTAAAGGTCTTATCACTGCAATCGAAAAAGACGTTGTAGTTGTAGATGTAGGCCTAAAAGTTGAAGGTCGTGTACCTTTAAAAGAGTTTGGTGCTCAGGCCAAAGATGGCTCACTTGTTGTGGGCTCTGAAGTAGAAGTTTATGTTGAGCGTATCGAAAACGCGCTTGGTGAAGCTGTTCTTTCACGCGAAAAAGCTCGCCGTGAAGAAAGCTGGATCCGCCTCGAAGTTAAATTCGAAGCTGGCGAACGCGTTGACGGTGTTATCTTTAACCAAGTTAAAGGTGGTTTCACTGTTGATCTTGATGGCGCTGTTGCCTTCTTGCCGCGCTCACAAGTGGACATTCGTCCAATTCGCGATGTGACACCATTGATGCATAACCCGCAGCCATTTGAAATTTTGAAAATGGACAAACGTCGCGGTAACATCGTTGTATCTCGCCGTACAGTTCTTGAAGAGAGCCGTGCAGAACAGCGCTCTGAAATTGTACAGAACCTTGAAGAAGGTCAGGCAGTTGACGGTGTTGTGAAAAACATCACTGATTATGGTGCATTTGTTGACTTGGGCGGCATTGATGGCTTGCTTCACGTCACAGACATGGCTTGGCGCCGTGTGAACCACCCATCTGAAATCTTGACAATTGGTCAAACAATTAAAGTTCAGATCGTTCGCATCAACCAAGATACACACCGTATCTCACTTGGCATGAAACAGCTTGAGACTGATCCTTGGGATGGTATTGATACTAAATTCCCACTTGGTAAGAAAATCTCTGGTTCTGTTACAAATATCACTGATTATGGTGCATTTGTTGAGCTTGAGCCTGGTATTGAAGGTCTTATCCACGTTTCTGAAATGTCTTGGACTAAGAAAAACGTACATCCTGGTAAAATCTTGTCAACAACTGAAGAAGTTGAAGTTGTTGTGTTGGAAGTTGATCCTTCTAAACGCCGTATTTCACTTGGTCTTAAACAAACACTCGACAATCCTTGGAATGCATTTGCAGACCAGTTCCCTGTTGGAGCAACTGTTGAAGGCGAAGTTAAGAACAAAACTGAGTTTGGTTTGTTCGTTGGCCTTGAAGGCGATGTTGATGGCATGGTTCACTTGTCTGATCTTGATTGGAACCTTCCTGGTGAGCAAGCAATTGAAAACTTCAACAAAGGCGACGCTGTTCAAGCTGTTGTTCTTGACGTTGATGTTGACAAAGAGCGTATCTCACTTGGTATCAAACAATTGTCTAAAGACAGTGTTGGTGAAGCAGCAGCTTCTGGCGAATTGCGCAAAAACGCAGTTGTGTCAGCTGAAGTTATTGAAGTACAAGATGGTGGCCTCGACGTTAAACTCGTAGACTTCCCTGATGTATCTGCTTACATCCGTCGCAATGATCTTTCCCGTGATCGTGATGAGCAACGTCCAGAGCGTTTCTCAGTTGGCCAAACGGTTGATGCACGTGTAACGAACTTCTCTAAGAAAGATCGTAAAGTGACATTGTCAATTAAAGCTCTTGAAATCGCTGAAGAGAAACAAGCTGTAGAACAGTTTGGTTCATCTGATTCAGGTGCTTCATTGGGTGATATCTTGGGCGCTGCTCTTAAAGGCAACGACGAATAAGATAAGCTCACTTAAGCTTTTAAAAATAAAAAAACCCGTTGATGTTCATCAGCGGGTTTTTTTATAAAGATATTATATCTAAATGGCATATATCTGGGAGATGATCTTACAATTTTATTAACTCAATTTTGTAACGCTAAGGATGCATGTAAAAGCATCGGAACAGTGGGCCATGAAGCGCCTAATGACTAATTATATCAATGTCATGATTGTGCACCCCGATAATACTTGATTTTAGATCGATCATCGGAATTTAATGTCCAGTTCAAACGACCAAATAAACGCTCTTAATGAGACTGATCAGACACCATCCGGTGTGCCGACGCCAAAACTAAAAGCGCGCCAATCAGAACATGTCATCAATAACATGAACAATGGCATCGTGTTTTTGGATAAGGATTTTAGACTTATTCATATGAACGAGCGTTGTCAGGAAATCTGGGAATATCCAGGCGGCCTTGTTGGACCTGAAACAACACTATTCGACCTCATCAATGCGACATTTGATGAAGCTAGCTTTTCAGAAAAGACTTTAACGACCAATGAACGTCGCGATATCATTATTGAGATGATCAATGGATTGAAAGATGGCGACCAAGAACCCGAGATCGTGATGCGCGGGGACAGAACCCTTGTCCAAAGTTCGTTAAAACTGCCAGAAAATTACCTTCTTACCTTCCAAGACATCACGGCCATTCAGCAATATGAAAATCAATTCGAAAGTGTTTTGAACAATATTGATTACGGCATTATGTTCCTTGATGATCAGCTCAACGTTCTATTCATGAACAGGCGCTGTCACGACCTGTGGGAATTTGAAAATGATATTATCCAACAAGATACAACATTGCGCGATCTTATGGATGCCTCACGCGAAGAGGATGACCCAGAGGAAAATGGCTATGATGGCGTTGATTGGGAAACTATTGTTCAAGACCGACAAAACTTTATCAAACAAGGGAGCTATGGCCCCCACCTGATTTATCGCGCTAGCGGCAAGATACTCGTTCACAATCATATCAAAGTTGAGGGGACGCATCTGCTTACCTATTTCGATATTACGGATATGAAAAAGCGCGGAGCGGAACTTTTGGCCGCAACAGAACTTGATTCCAAACTAAAGATGTTTGCCAATGTTATTGTGAAATCTGGCGCATCCTTACTAACGATTATCAATGATATTCTTGATTTCTCGAAAATTGATGCCGGTCAGATGGAGCTTGATCCAGAACCATTTGACCTTGCTGAATCCATTGAGGATGTTGTCACGCTTGTTTCGGCAAATGCGGTTGAGAAAGATCTTGAACTTATTGTGCGCATCTCACCTAACTTGCCGAAAACGCTCATTGGTGATTCAGGCAGAATACGGCAGGTCATCACAAATATCGTTGGAAACGCAGTTAAGTTTACAGATAGTGGTCATATTTTTATCAATGTAACACATCTGGAAGGCTCTGATCACAGCCACGCAAAACTTCGGTTTTGTATTGAAGACACTGGTATTGGAATTGCCCCGGATCAAGTTGACAAAATCTTTGGCAAATTCTCGCAAGCTGATACGTCCTCAACCCGCAAATTTGAGGGTACGGGATTAGGGTTATCAATTGTTTCGTCCTTGGTGGCATTAATGGGCGGTAAGATTGGTGTGAAAAGTCAGCTGAACAGA
This sequence comes from uncultured Rhizobiaceae bacterium, assembly GCA_963974325.1. Classification (GTDB taxonomy): domain Bacteria; phylum Pseudomonadota; class Alphaproteobacteria; order Rhizobiales; family Rhizobiaceae; genus Lentilitoribacter. The sequence continues at coordinate 10,097 of CAXBCW010000067.1, read as the reverse complement.
GGTTCAAATTTTTGGTTTGAAATCGATCTTCCAGTTGATAATTCTGACACTTCAACCGCCCCAAATCTAACGACACCAATTTTCAACACTCAGGCTAACCTTCGGGCGCTTATCATTGATAGTAATCATATAAATTGCGGTGTATTGGGCGAATATCTTGACTATTTGGGCATTGAAAATGCGGCATGTGTAAGTGGTGAAGAAGGGCTTGAGATGATGCGCGCAATGCAGATTGCAGGGCTTAAATTAGATCTCGTTATTGTTGACTTTGAAATGCAGGCAATGAGTGGACAACACGTTTTACACGACATGCAAAAAGAACAAGATTTGTGCAATATTCCAGTGGTTTTAATGACTGGGGTTCATAATACGACGGTCATTGACAATAGATCAGAGCATCATCCGATCGTTCATTTGAACAAACCACTTCGCATAAAGAATCTCCATAGCGCCATTTTGGAAGCCATTCCCAAGATTGCAGATGCTCAATTGGTAACGAAACTAAAGGCATCCTAGCTAACGACGGTTTTCCCGAGATAAGCACCATAAACCAGATGTGCTTTATCCTATTTCTACTATCTAACTATGGGCAAAAATATCTGTGTTTTCCCAACCGATCAAATCAAGTTTTGCGCGTGTTGGTAGGAACTTAAAGCATCCATCAGCGTAAGCTGTGCGCCCTTCTCGTTCAAGGTTCTCTGTCATCTTTTCACGCAAAGCATGCAGATGCAAAACATCGGATGCCGCATAGGCAAGTTGTGCTTGGCTCAGCTCTTCGGCAGCCCAATCGGATGATTGTTGTTGCTTTGATATATCAACAGACAAGAGTTCTCGGCATGCGTCTTTAAGCCCATGACGATCTGTGTAGGTACGGGTTAATTTTGACCCGATTTTGGTGCAAAAAACAGGTGTGCAGGTCACGCCGAAGGTGTGGAATAGGATTGCGATATCAAATCGGCCATAATGGAACAATTTGGTTTTGCTCTCATCGCCCAAGAGGGTGAGTAGGTTTGGAGCATCCGTTTGCCCTTTCTCTATTTGGATAATATCGGAAGAGCCGTTGCCGGGTGATAATTGCACAACACACAGCCGGTCGCGCCGAGGAATAAGTCCTAACGTTTCGGTATCAACCGCGATATCGTCTTTATAAAAGGCCATTGCTTCTTTGGAAATATCGCCTTTGTGCACACGAATTTTTTTCATACTACTCAACCCTATGGAATCATTTTCAATATTATAGAACAGAAGTGTCACACTTTAAACCATTGCAATTGGCAGAAACTTGAGTTATCTCAGTTTTAATAACCGTTGGGGTGCCAATAGGCTGAGAGGCGTTAACTCGCTAACCCATCGAACCTGATCCGGACAATTCCGGCGGAGGGAACGGTATTAGCAGTTTTTGCACCAGTTCCCACAAATCCGCCTATGTCCTGTTCAGTTTATGAATTGATAGGACGGAAAATTGACAGCAATAGCATTGACAATTGCAGGCTCCGATAGCGGAGGTGGTGCGGGAATTCAGGCAGATCTAAAGGCGTTTTCGGCCTTGGGTGTTTATGGCGCAAGCGTTATCACAGCCGTTACCGCCCAGAACACACGAGCGGTCACAGCCGTTGAAGAGATCTCTGCGCACATTGTGAGCGCACAAATCCACGCTGTGCTGGATGATCTGGGTGTTGATGCCATTAAAATTGGCATGTTGTCCTCGCCAGACATCATTCACGCTGTCGCCATAGCTTTGCAAGATACAGATATTCCGATCGTTCTTGATCCTGTCATGGTCGCTAAATCTGGTGATGCTTTATTGCGTGATGAGGCTGTGTCAGCATTGATCGAAGAGCTCTTGCCGCTGGCGACCCTTTTGACACCAAACCTGCCAGAAGCTGCGCGTTTGCTCGGTAAAACTCAAGCAGAAAACCCAATGGAAATGGCGTTCCAAGGGTCCGACCTTTTGGCAATGGGTCCTAAAGCTATTTTGATGAAGGGTGGTCATGGCGATGAAGATATTTGCACAGATCTGTTGATTGGCGCGAATGCCGAACCTTTGTCCTTTGTTGCCCAGCGCATCGATACAAAAAACACCCACGGAACCGGCTGCACATTATCATCATCCATCGCTGCTTGTTTGGCGCAAGGATTAGAGCTTGAAGATGCTGTTGGCCGTGCACATCGCTACCTTCAAGGCGCGATCCGATCCAGTGATCAATTGTCCATTGGATCAGGTCACGGGCCGGTGCATCACTTCCATAATCTTTGGAGCCAAGATGACTAATGTCACCATATTAGGCGCTGGCGTATTGGGTTTAAGCGTTGCAACGGAGATTGCTGCACGCGGCGGATCTGTGACCATCATCGACCCAAATGGAACACCAGGACCGCACGGATGCTCATGGTGGGCTGGCGGAATGTTAGCGCCTTTTTGCGAAGGTGAAAGCGCCGAAGAGCCTGTTGTGCGGCTTGGTCAAATGGCTGCAAACTGGTGGCAAAAACAAGGTGCTGAGGTGACTTATAATGGCTCTCTTGTCTTGGCCTTGGGTCGTGATTTAAAAGAACTCGATCGGTTTGGGCGCAAAACAACATCGTTTGAAACCATCAATGCTGATCAAATTTCGCAGCTTGAGCCAGACCTTGAAGGTAGATTTCGCAAAGCACTTTATTTTGAAAATGAGGCACATCTTGCACCGCGCCAAGCGATGGATGTGCTTGTGAAAAATCTTGGTCATAAAAACATCGTTGTTCAATCTGAACTTGATGTTGATGTTGATGATCAAAATCAGATTATCGATTGCAGAGGATTAGCAGCAAAAGACAAACTTGATGATCTACGCGGTGTTAAGGGTGAAATGCTGATTTTGCATTGCCCTGATCTTGATCTTAAACGGCCAATCAGACTGCTGCATCCGCGTATTCCGCTTTACATCGTTCCGCGTGGCGATGGCATTTATATGCTTGGTGCCACAATGTTGGAAACCAGTGAACGTGGACGCATCACAGCCCGTTCTATGCTTGAAATGCTGACATCTGCCTATGCACTGCACCCAAGTTTTGGTGAAGCTGAAATATTGGAAATCGGTGTGGATGCACGTCCCGCATTCCATGATAATTTGCCGAGCATTCGGTCCATTGATGGCGTGATTTACGCTAATGGTTTGTATCGTCATGGCTATTTATTAGCCCCTGTTGTGGCAACGCAATTGGCCGATCTTTTGTTTGATGGCAAACAACCAGAATTCTCGCCCAAAACGCTCAATACAACACACACACCAATTAATGAGGTTGACCATGAACATTGTGATTAACGGTGAAAACGTTGAGACCAAAAACGAAAACCTTGTCGCGCTTTTAAGTGAGCTTGGCTATGGCACAGCAAAAGTTGCCACGGCCCTTAACGAGGAATTTATCCCCGCAACATCAAGGTTCGATACCCATCTCAAAAATGGTGATCGGCTTGAAATCCTCGCGCCGATGCAAGGTGGGTGATATGAAACAGTTCTATGGAACCCAATTAAAAAACCCATTGATGCTGGGAACTGCGCAATATCCATCGCCGTCAATTTTGGCCGATGCATTTGCGCAATCTGGCGCAGGTGTTGCAACGGTATCTCTCCGCCGCGAAAGCGGGTCTGATCGTGCAGGGCAAGAATTTTGGCAATTGATCAAACAGCTCAATGTTCCCATCCTGCCCAACACGGCAGGGTGTTGCACGGTTAAAGAAGCTGTGACCACAGCCCATATGGCACGCGAAGTTTTTGATACGAAATGGATTAAACTTGAAATCATTGGCCATACTGACACGCTGCAACCAGATGTGTTTGGACTTGTCGAAGGCGCCCGTATTCTGACCGAAGAAGGCTTTGAAGTTTTTCCATACACAACAGAAGACATGGTGGTCGCCGAACAGCTTTTGCATGTTGGCTGCGAAGTTCTTATGCCTTGGGGCGCGCCGATTGGCTCTGGTCTTGGCCTGAATAATGAACATGGTCTCCGTATGCTCCGGGCTCATTTTCCTGATGTGCCTTTGGTCGTCGACGCTGGCATTGGTCTACCCTCGCAAGCTGCCCACGCAATGGAGCTGGGCTATGACGCAATATTGCTCAATACAGCTGTGGCAAAAGCAGGTGACCCTGCCTTGATGGCCAAAGCATTTGCAAACGCAATTCTGGCTGGCAAAGCTGCCTATGACGCGGACCCAATGGAACCCCGTGATATGGCCGAACCTTCTACTCCCGTGATCGGAAAGGCATTTTTGTAATGAAACTGGATCGCTTTTACCCAATTTTCGACAATACCATATGGCTCGAAAGATTGCTGCCACTTGGCATCATGCTTGTGCAGCTTCGGATAAAAGATAAATCTGATGCCGAAACACGGGCAGAGATTATCAAAGGAAAACAGCTTTGCGCGCAATATGGGGCGCAACTGATCGTCAATGATTTTTGGCAGATTGCTATTGAAGAGCAATGTGATTTTATTCATCTCGGCCAAGAAGATTTAGATTTTGCAGATGTTAAAGCTATTCGCGCAGCAGGTATTAAAATTGGTCTGAGCACACATGATAATGATGAGTTAGATCGTGCCCTTTCCTACGCGCCAGAATATTTGGCACTTGGCCCTGTCTATCCAACCATTTTGAAGAAAATGAAATGGACTGAACAAGGATTGGACAAAGTGACTGAGTGGAAAAAACTAATGGGGAAAACACCATTAGTGGCCATTGGCGGTATGAGTGTTGAACGCGCGACAGGGGCTTTTGATGCCGGCGCTGATATTGTGGCAGCAGTGACCGATATTACATTGAACAAAGATCCTGAAGGTCGGATACAACAATGGATTGATATCAGCCGATGAACCGCTACGCACGTCAAACCATTTTGCCTGAGGTCGGGGATATCGGCCAAGACAGGCTGACAAATGCCCATATACTTGTTGTCGGTGCTGGCGGCTTAGGTGTGCCTGTCTTGCAATATCTTGTTGGTGCAGGTGTTGGCCAGATTACGATTGTTGATCCAGATGAAGTCTCGTTAAGTAACCTTCATCGCCAGACGCTTTATGGCGAACAATATATTGGGCAATCAAAAGCAGAAACTGCCGCAAAAATCTTGCGGCAGCTAAACTCTGATATTCAGATCACACCCCATTATATGTCGCTCGATCCGAGCAATGTTATTGAGCTACTTGATGGTGTGACCATCGCACTTGATTGTGCCGATAGTATTGCGGTGAGTTATATTTTATCAGACCAATGCTTTGATCAAAACATTCCATTGATCAGCGCATCAGCTCTTGCTTTATCTGGTTATGTTGGCGGTTTTTGTGGTGGTGCGCCATCACTTAGAGCTTTGTTTCCTGATCTGCCAGACGTTGCAGGCAATTGCGCAAGTGCGGGTGTTTTAGGTCCTGTTGTTGGAACAATTGGAAGCTTGCAAGCTCAGATGGCCCTATCGCACCTTCTGAATATTGAGCCATCCCCATTGGGGCAATTGGTTCGGTTTGATGCAAAGACATTCAGGTTCTCAAGTTTCAGATTTGATAAAGCGCCAGAGCCAGACACATCGGTTTTAAAATTCATTGCACCCTCTGCACTTTGTGCAAATGATTACGTTATTGAACTGCGCGAATTGTCAGAAACGTTAGAGCCAATCCGCGCTGATGCTGTTCGTGTTCATATCGATCAATATGATCCGCACAATTTAAAACCTCATGATGTGCAACGCGCAGTGTTCGTTTGCAAATCAGGCCTGCGCGCCCATCGCGCGGCAAGCAAATTACAACAGATATGGCACGGCGAGATTGTTCTCGTGGCTGCCGGATAACCCAAGACCCATGATCACGGAAGGATCAAATTTATGAAACTTAAGTCTATTATTATGGCAAGCGCTTTTGCCTTAACAACAACAATGCCGACCTTTGCCGCAGACAAAATGACCCTTATGTTGGACTGGTTTATTAACCCAGATCACGGTCCTATTATCGTCGCACAAGAAAAAGGTTACTTTGCTGATCAAGGTCTTGAGATTGAAGTGATTGCACCTGCTGACCCATCTGATCCACCTAAAATGGTTGCAGCGGGTCAAGCCGATTTGGCAGTCTCTTATCAGCCACAACTTCACCTTCAAATCCATGAAGGTCTTCCGCTTATTCGCGTCGGTACCTTGGTGGCAACGCCGCTAAATTGCTTGCTTGTGCTTAAAGGTGGCCCAATCAAATCTATTGCTGACTTAAAAGGTAAGAAAATTGGCTTCTCAGTTTCTGGTGTCGAAGAAGCTGTCTTGGGTACGATTTTGAACAATAATGGTGTGTCGATGGATGACATTGAACTGGTCAATGTAAACTGGTCACTCTCACCTGCGCTTATGTCCAAACAGGTTGATGCTGTTATCGGTGCATACCGTAACTTTGAGCTTAACCAAATGGAAATTGAAGGCGTTGAAGGTAAATGTTTCTTCGTTGAAGAGGAAGGTCTTCCAACTTACGATGAGTTAATTTATGTCGCTAAATCTGACGAGTTGGACAAAGAAAAAATCGCTCGTTTCTTAGCTGCAACTGAAAAAGCGACACAATTCATCATCAACCATCCTGAAGAAAGCTGGGAAATTTTCTCTGGCACATCTGCAGAATTGCAAGATGAGTTGAATGCAAAAGCATGGGTTGATACTTACCCGCGTTTTGCCCTTCGCCCTGCTGCAATGGATGCTGGACGTTACGAACGCTTTGAAGCTTTCCTCAAAGAAAAAGGACTGATCCCTGCGATCAATCCAGCATCAACAATCGCAATTGATGTCACCGCAAAATAAGAAAAATAGGAACTGAGACAATGAGTAAGAATGCTGATTACGGAAAGATATTTCCACTTTTTCGTGCCTCGTCGCAACATTGGAATGATTATACACGTCATGACTTTGTAAGAGGATTGGGTGACGGAACTTTGCCCAAAGAGGCATTCTTACATTTTCTCAAGCAAGATTATGTTTTCTTGATACATTTCTCCCGCGCGTGGGCACTGGCTGTTGCCAAGGCCGACACGTTGGAAGAGATGAGAGCCTGTGGCGGAACCGTCAATGGTTTGGTCAATGGCGAGATGGCATTTCATGTGGAATTTTGCCGAAAAGCTGGCATTAGTGAAGCTGAACTTTTGGCAACCGTTGAAGCTTCTGAAAACCTTGCTTACACGCGATATGTTTTAGAAGCTGGCTATTCGGGTGATTTTTTATCGCTGCTTGCAGCGCTTGCACCATGTGTCTTTGGCTATGGCGAAATCGGGCTTAGGCTCGAGGAGGAAAAAACCTCCGACACTTATATTGATTGGATCAATACTTATGCAGGTGATGAGTATCAGAGCGTTTGCAAAAATGTTGGCAAGCTACTTGATAATGCAGTTGCGTCTCGATTGGGTGATCACTTTGAACAAACTCCGATGTTAGACAAGCTGTCGAACATATTTAATACCGCCACCCGTTTGGAAGTTAGTTTTTGGGGCATGGGCCTCAATCCTAAATAAAGTTAGCAGATCAAAATGATAGAACAAGCACCTAATATAACCTTCAAAGGAACTGCCACTATTGGTGAGCGGGTGCTGTTTGATAATTTGTCTTTGACAATAAAGTCTGAACAATTCACCTGTTTGCTCGGCGCATCGGGCGTCGGTAAATCCACCATATTGAGACTGATTGCAGGTCTTGAAACGGGTGCTGATTTTAGCGGTTCAATTGTTGCTGATAATGGAAAGAACCTTAAAGACCAAATTGGTTACATGGCGCAAGGTGGCGAATTATTTCCGTGGGCATCGGTTCTTGATAACGTTAATTTGGGAACCAAATTGCGGGGACAAAAAGCTGATAAAGCTCGGGCACTTCATGTGATCGAGCAAGTTGGATTGGCTGATCATATCCATAAACGTCCTTCGACATTATCGGGCGGTGAACAACAACGCGTTGCGCTTGCCCGTACGTTAATGGAAGACCGATCGATTGTTTTGCTTGATGAACCTTTTTCAGCATTGGACGCGAAAACACGTTCTGAAATGCAAGAGCTGGCCGGTCAATTATTAGCTGACAGAACTGTGCTTTTGGTTACCCATGATCCATCTGAGGCTGCGCGGATTAGCCATTCCATATGGGTCATGACCGAAGATGGATTGTCCAATGTGGCAGTGCCGGACCAGCCGCCTGTTCGGGCGATTGATGATGAAGATACATTGTCGTGCCAAGGGCGATTATACCGAATTTTGCGAGGGATTGAGACATGAAGAAAACCTTCCACATCATCGCATCCGCACTCTTGGCCATCACCGTTTGGCAAATCATTGTCAGTTTCTATGACTTGCCAAAGTTCATCCTACCTGGACCTTTGCTTGTGGCTAAAACATTGTGGACCAGCCGCGTTATCATTTTTGACAATGCCCTTGTGACGATTACGGAAATTTTGATTGGTCTTGTTTTAGGCTCCATACTGGGAGCTGCAACCGCCATTCAACTTGCGTCCTCATCCTTTGCGCGCATTTATATCAGGCCAATCTTGGTGTTCTCCCAAGCGGTTCCGGTTTTTGCGCTCGCGCCTATTTTAACACTTTGGCTTGGATATGGTTTGGGATCGAAAATTGTCATGACAATTTTGATCATCTATTTTCCAGTTGCATCAGCATTTTATGATGGTTTGAGCAGAACGCCAAAAGCTTATTTAGATTTGGCTCAGATTATGGGCGCAAATAAAACGCGAATTATGTGGTTTGTGCGCATTCCAGCAGCTCTACCGTCATTAGGATCAGGCTTGCGACTTGCGGCAGTTTACGCGCCCATTGGTGCTGTGATTGGTGAATGGGTTGGCGCATCCAAGGGCTTGGGCTATTTGATGTTGCTAGCCAATGGACGGGCAAAAATTGATCTGATGTTTGCCGCACTATTTGTCTTGGCAGCCTTTACCGTTCTTCTTCATGCAAGCGTAGATTATGCCGCAAAACGCATGAACAGAACATAGATTTATTGGCAGATTAGCGCAGAGAACCCACAATGACCGGATTACCGTTTTCGATATTGACCCAGCGGCCTGTATGAAACGATGCTTGTCGTTTTAAATATTTATAGGGCGTTTGGGTCCAGATTTTCACATCATTGGCAAGATTATCAAGAACAAAATCACCTTGTGATGTGCGCAGAGTAAGAACCGCATGTCCTTCACCATCAGGACGGCGAACAACTGTAATCAAGAGGTCTGAAGCTGAGAAACCTTTTTCAATCAGCATCTGACGCTTTAACAAGACATAATCTTCGCAGTCTCCGGCAACGCCAGGATAAGACCAAACTTCTTCTTCGCCGTGGAGTTCCCAATCCGTCACCGGGGCAACATGGTCATTGACTTGGCTATTGATCTTTTTGACAACGTCCCAACCAAAGGCAGTTACTTTCGGGGCATTTTTACGTTTTGAGCGAATGCTGCATTCGTCTGAAAATTGGCGGCAGAATTCATAATGACCAATAGGCTGCGATGTAATCGAACCTGTAATCATCGACGCACCTGCATGTTCGGCAACGGCCATGGAACTTGTCCAACCGACCAGCACTGAAACGCACAACATAATTCGAGCACTGCCTCTACGAAGCATAGGAAAACCCCTTACAATAGTTAACAAATAGTAAACGCTTTTAGGGTCGTAGAGTCAATTCACGGATTCCGTTATCCAATTTCATGGTTAAGATCGGTGGATAAGTTTCATCAAGAGACCAAAACCTAGACGATTAAACCATCAACAGTTTGCAACAATTTGGCAATGTCACCATCGCGGGACAGCCGATGATCACCGTCTTTGATCAAGGTGATAACAACGTCTTCTGAGGGCAAATGCTCCATGAGCCGCATGGCGTGTTGCCATGGTACATCTGGATCGTCCATCCCTTGGATAATGTGCACTGGCACGCCCAGATCCATCACGCCTTGAAGAACCAAATTCTCCGCACCATCATCAAACAGTTTTTTGGTAAATATATTTGGATCAGGGCCGTAGGGTGTTGGGACTTCAAAATAGCCTTTTTCAACAAGTTCTGATCGTTGGAGGTCAGTCAGTTTTGGCTCGTATAATTCTTTGGTAAAATCGGGTGCTGGGG
>CAXBCW010000066.1:0-18862 GCA_963974325.1 uncultured Rhizobiaceae bacterium | reverse complement strand
CAATCGTGCCGATGTTTACGTGAGGCTTATTGCGCTCAAACTTTTCTTTTGCCATGATATCCTACCTTATGTTTAACGGGCAAAAATGACGACCTAAGGCCGATGATGGCTCCACATTTTTCATCAACCAACAACAATAATGCGAAGTGGAAGCCTGATAAGACTTTCCCATAATTTTCGCAAGTAAATATTGCAATTTCAAATGCAATCTGCCGGTTTTTGCTGGAGTACCATGTATATAGGGTTTGAATTTGGATTTTAAAGGGGTCGCGGCTTGCCAAAACTTACGCATCTAGCCGATTAATCCGATTTTGCAAAAACCGTACAATTCCCTCGTCAGTTTCTAGTGCAATTGCGCTTTGATAACTGGTTTTCGCTTTTTGTGGCTGGTTGTTGCGGCGGTATATATCGGCGCGAAGTGCCTGAGATTGTGCGCTTGTTTGGTGGTTTTCCTCCCACAGATCCAACGCTTTTTGGCTTTGTGTTGCGCTCTCTTGGTAACTTGCAGCGGCAATGCGGTTTAACTCAAACATTGATGAGGGTTGAAGGGTCAGAATTTGGTCGTAGAAGTTTGAAATCTCTGTCCAATTTGTGTGCTCAAAATCATCAATTGTGGAGTGTAACGCAGCGATATCTGCTTGCATTAAATAGATGCCTGATTTTGATTGCTGTGCCGTGTTAAGCCCATTTGCTTTTTGAACGTGCATAAGTCCAGCATTTATCAGATCATTGTCCCAAAGCGTTCTATCCTGCGCTTCAAGTGGAATAAGTGCACCATTTGAAAACCGTGCAGGTCTTCGCGCCTCATTGAGCAAGATCAGCGCCATCAGCCCATGCGCTTCGGCAAATTCTGGCATATATCGGCAAAACCTTGCAGCTAGTCGGATGGCTTCCAACACCAGATCCTGACGTTCTGTTGTTGCATCCCGGCTTGCGCGATATCCTTCATTATAGATGAGATAAATCGCCGCTAAAACTTGTTGGGTTCGGTTTGCAATATCTTCTGATGGCGGCATTGTTGTTGAGATTTTTGCCGCTGTAATTTTGCGCTTCGCACGGAGCAATCGTGATCTGATAGCGTCTTCATGGGTTTGGAATGCACTTCCAATTTCAATCGGCTTGAGCCCTCCGATTAACCGCAGAACCAATATCACTTGATCGGTGGAGCTAATTGCCGGATGACAACACAGGAACATAAGAGACAATTCATCATCAAGAATACTGGGCTCTTCACCTTCACCCAACATATCATTATCGTTGTTGGCAACTTTTAGGGTGCTATGCGCTTGTGAATGGGTTTTGTGAGCGCGGGTCATATCAATAAAGCGGTTACGCGCTGTTTTCCTGATCCAAGCGCCAGTATTATCGGGGATTTGAGTTTTCCAATTTTTCAATCCAGCCTCATATGCTGCTTGCACACATTCTTCCGCCACAGCCACATCACCGCATACCCGTAGCATGTAGCATGTAGCCAACCGATTGCGCCCAATCAGTTTTAAAGCTTTGCTCGACAGCCTTTGAAACCACCTGCGCTGCGCCTTTGTCCGTATTTAGGTTATCATGGGTCATGGTTTGCTCAGGTCGGGCTGAATGTGATTTATTGTGGGCGAGTTATTGGCGGCGAAATATTTCTAAGCCGCCAATTTAGGTGTCGGATTAGCCCGCATATTGCGGGACTGGTCGTACTTCGACTGAACCATAGCCAAAAGCCACCATCGGCACTTTTGCTGCCCACTTCAGAGCCTCTTCCAAGTTTTCGCATTCCAGCAAATACCATCCTGAAATTTGTTCTTTGAGTTCTGCAAATGGACCATCATGGAACTTTATCTCGTCACCCTCTTTGCGCAATGTTGTTGCAGTTTCGGCAGCTTCCACTTGTTGACACATAATCATCACTCCGGCTTCCCGGGCTTCTGCACCAAAAACGCCATAGGCTGCGATGTATGTTTTAAAGGCTTCGCTTCCGTATTCAGGCCCTGTTCCCGGTTCTGCTGCTAAAAAAAGTGTATATTGCATGTCGTATCTCCCATTTAATCTAAGTTTAAAGTGCTTGTTTGATCTGTTCAATCATGGAAGAGACGTTTGAGCGGGGGCAAGTGCGTCAATAAAGTTGAAAATACTTATAACTTTCGCAATTTCTTCCTATATTGTGACCCTAAATCAATTTTCCAGTATAATTGTAACATGTGAGAGCCTTATGAGCGAATTGAACCAAGAAATGCACAATGCACACCGCGCAGGCTGGCTTCGTGCTGCCGTTTTGGGTGCTAATGATGGATTGATATCCACGGCCAGTTTGATCATCGGTGTGGCTGCGGCCTCGGCTGCAACGGGCGATATTTTGATTGCCGGTGTTGCAGGCCTTATTGCTGGCGCGATGTCGATGGCGGCGGGCGAATATGTGTCTGTGAGTTCGCAATCCGATTTGGAACAAGCAGATCTTACCATGGAAGCACAAGAGCTGGAAGACCATCCAGAATTTGAACTTAACGAGCTTGCGCAAACCTTCATCGATAGAGGTGTCAATGAGGCCACCGCAATGGATGTCGCAACACAACTCACAGCAAAAGATGCGCTGGCCGCTCATGCAAGAGAAGAACTTGGCATCAGCGAAATTACCGTTGCAAAGCCCTTGCAGGCAGCATTTACGTCAGCCATTACCTTTGTTGCCGGTGCTGCCATGCCGCTGCAAGTGGTCTTGTGGGCACCTGAACAAAGCCTGATATGGGCCGTATCCATCAGCACATTGTTTTTCCTAGCTATATTGGGTGCATTAGGCGCAAAAGTTGGCGGCGCAAGCTTAGGCAAAGGCGCCCTTCGCGTCATGTTCTGGGGCGCCCTTGCTATGTTGGCCACAGCCGCTGTTGGTTCATTGTTTGGCACTGTTATTGGGTAGAGGCATATTCAGAGTGCGAGGCATTGATTTTTCATCATTGCTCACCTTAAAGCCACATGCTGAGTTTGCCTGATTTTGTCATACGGTCGAAAAAACCTTCTTTGATCGCATCTTTGATGATGGCATAATCACCCCAAGCTTTTTGGGCTTTTCCCATGCCGAAGGACCAGTTTTCTGGTTTGGTTTCCACAAGATTGATGAAAATATCTTCAGGCCGGATCAAAAGCGCATTGACCAAACGTTCGCAGATCGCAGCGTATAGGTTTTTCTTCTGGGCAACGGTGCGCCCTATCGCAATTGTGAGCTGGAAAATGATCAAATCATCTGAACGTTTGATGTTGAGATAATCTTTGCCAAAGCTAAAGCTTTCGTCGTCATGCTCACTAATCGTCATGAAAAAATCTCCTTTTGGCACGTCAAAGACTTCATTCATGGCAAGATATGCCTGCTCCATCAAAAAGGCTTTAAATTCAGCTGATTTGCCCGACCTCATTGAAATTTTTGTAAGTGGCATGTCATTTCTCCTTAACGCTTGTTGAACTTGACAGGAGAATAAATGTCATTCTAATTTTTGAAAAACAAATATATAAAATAATTACAATTTGATTTTCAAATGAGAGTGATTTTTTAAGATGAACATCGATATTGGAAGTTTACGTGCGTTCTGTGTTGTCGCAGAAAAAGAAAGCTTTACGCTGGCAGCTGAATTGTTGGGCGCAACGCAATCAACGATCAGTATGCGGGTTAAAAAACTGGAACAATTGCTAGGCCAAAAACTTTTTGACAGCTCACCCCATGGTGTTGATCTCACAGATTTTGGAACAGATTTTATCTCCAAAGCAAAAGAGCTCCTTGGTGCGCATGACAATACGCTGCGTAGCATTACCTATCAAAGTGAGAAAACGAGCTTTCGATTGGGTGTAACCTACCACCTGGCAGATATGCATCTGCCGCGTCTTTTGAAAAACATTGGTAGTGATTTCCCGCAATACAGATTGACGCTCGGCATCGCAAGCTCAGAGGAGCTTTACGCTGGTTTAAGTCGGCAAAAATATGATGCTATCATTGTAAAACGGCGGGTTGGTGATCACACAGGTCGGCATCTATCAATCGGAAAACTCGTATGGATGATGGCTAAGGATTTTGAATATAACGCTCATAAGCCATTACCTTTAATTTCGTTAAGCGCGCCCTGCTCTGTTCGCCAAATGGCAATCAATGCGCTTAATACTGCAAAAGTTAGTTGGCAGGAAAGACTCATTGGCACCAATGTATTTGCCGTGACAAGCGCAATTTCAACAGGCTTTGGTATCGCCTGTCTTGATCAAGGAAATTTACCCGATGATTGTCAAATTGTACCTGAACATTTTCAACTCCCCGCACTCCCGGAAACTGAAAATGCGCTTGAAGCTATCTCCTCAGCTCAAAGATCTCACCAAACATTATTGAATACTATTGAAAGCTATTTTAGGGATGGGACTTAACATTATTGGCTGGGTCTAATCTTTTGTTGTATTCACCCGCTTTAATAATTCTTCTGCGCTTTCAACGCGTTCTGAATAGCGATCTACCAGATAGTCTGATTTGCCTCTAGTGAGGTGGGTGAATTTTACCAGTTCTTCGATGACGTCGACTATTCGGTTATAATAAGATGATGGTTTCATGCGGTTATTCTCATCAAACTCGCTCCAGGCTTTGGCGACTGATGATTGATTGGGGATTGTGATCATACGCATCCAGCGCCCTAATATCCGCATTTGATTAACCGCATTGAAGCTTTGCGACCCACCGCTGACTTGCATCACTGCAAGTGTTTTGCCCTGTGTGGGGCGCACGGCTCCCATTGAGAGCGGTATCCAGTCGATTTGGGCTTTCATGATACCTGTCATGGAGCCATGACGCTCGGGAGATACCCAGACCATGCCTTCGGCCCACATGGCAAGTTTGCGCAATTCTTGAACCTTTTCGCTGTCTTCGGCTTTGACCGCATCTGGCAGTGGTAAATCGCGTGGGTCAAACAGCTTTGCTTCACAGCCTAAAGCTTCCAATAGGCGTTTAGATTCTTCGGCAACAAGGCGGGAGAATGAGCGTTCGCGAAGTGAACCGTAGAGTAATAAAATGCGCGGCGGATGGGTTAATTCATCAGGTTTTACAAGCGCTTGTGTTTGCACTTGATTAAACTGATTCAAGTCGACATTTATGAGATCATTATCGGATGTATTGGTCATTTAACAACCTCGCCATCTTCTTTGGTAAACTTAGCAACTTCGTTTGATAAAAGCGGCAATACCTTTTCAGATGGACGACAAAGCTTTACTCCTTTTGGCGAGCACACGATAGGACGATTTACCAGAACTGGATGTTCAATCATGACATCAAGTAGTGCGTCATCTGTCACGTCATCATCTAAAAGGCCCAACTCTTCGGCGGGCGATTTTGATGTGCGGAGCGCTTCTTTTGGTGTGATATCAGCAGCAGCAAATAAAGCCAGCAATTGAGGCTTGGTCCAACCCTCTTTCAGGTACTCAATGACGGTTGGGGTCTCACCAGATGCTTTGATCATTTCAAGCACATTGCGTGATGTACCGCAGTCTGGGTTATGGTGAATGACTATACTCATAAGGCTCTATCTTTCGTTTTATCAAATCTGTGCGGTATTTATGGCGCTCAGCAGCATTTCAGTATTTTCTCAATGAAGGGCTTGCACATTTCCGGTTGGCCGCCGCAACAGTCTTCCATCAAAAACGTGAGTAATTGTGCAAGACCGTTAAAATCGGCAAAATAGCGAATATTGCGCCCTCCCCGTTCTTTTTTCAAAAGACCAGCTTGGGTAAGCACGCTTAAATTTGCCGACATTGTGTTTTGTTTTATTGAGAGTTCATCGGCAATGTCACCTGCCAACATGCCTTTGCTTCCAGCTTTGACCATGAGACGAAAGACATCGAGCCGCGTTTCTTGCGACAGAGCTGAAAAAAAATTGATTGCATTATTTGTATCCATATATCATGATTTATGGATATATAATCATTGTGTCAACTAAAATTTATTGGCACAAACGGAAGCCACCCCGACGGAACGCACTATCAAAATGAAAATGATCGTTATGGGCCGCATCGGTTCCAGGTCCAAGAACAGTGGTAAAATATGCACAAGCCCCTGCCCGCACAGATGCTTGGAACTTGGCATGATTAAGGTCAAAATCTTGATCAGTGATTAATTTTGGAGACACAATGACTTTCGATTTATCATCAAACCTAAACCCAATAATATCCAAAGCATTGGCAAATCCATGTTCACTCACTTTGGCACCCTTTTTATTATTGCGCGTGCGGCAATTGTAAGAGGTCGACATTTTAATTTCGGTGAGGTTCTTTTGCAGATGTAATTTTACGCTCGGAACCACCACGTTTTTGGTCCAATTATCAAACCCCACGATAACATGGCACCGCGCGGTGATTTTAGTTGATAACACAACATCTCCGCTCAAAGTGCTGATCTCAAGCGGCCTTTGGACCAAACAGCCTTTTGGATCTGTAATTTTATCAAGGCGTTTGAACTTAATGCCACGACGCATCAATTCAGCTTCACAAAGCTTTGCGTCTGCTTCATCAAACGGAGGCGTATTATCTGCGCTCTTAAATTTAGCTATGGGTTTTTCTGGAGCAGGCATTTCTTGTGCAGAATCAGAGATCGAATTTGTCTTATTTGCAGGAATAGGAACCTGCTGATCAGCATAGGCTGGGCCCGCTCCCAGATATACCAGCAGCACAACCAGCCAGACACTTAATCTCCTTTGATCAAAAATTATCTTTCCGCTTTCTGATTTCCGTAAACACCTCGGTGTCGCTTGCGTCGACCATATCCAAATGTTCTCGGATTTTTTCATCACCAATGCGCAAGAACGGATTTGTCGCCAGCTCAATCGATAGCATTGTTGGCACTGTGCTTTGATCAGCTGCTCGAATGGCTATAATTAATTCACTTCTGTTTTGTAGATCTTCATTTTTTGGATCAACAGACAGTGCAAAGGCAGCATTAGCTATTGTGTATTCGTGCGCACAATAGATCATGGTTTCAGGCGGTAGCCCCATGAGTTTTTGCAGGCTTTGCCACATGACCTCAGGTGAGCCTTCAAACAATCGGCCACAACCCATAACGAACAAAGTATCGCCTGAAAACAACACATTTCCATCTTCAACATAGTAATTGAGCATATCCATCGTATGACCGGGCGTATGGATGGGTGTTATTTTATGGCCAGCGAACTCGAATATATCGCCTTCTTTGATCGCTTGATCGAGGCCCGCGATCTTGGACCCATAATCTGGACCAATGACATGGGCACCGGTTTTTTCTTTTATCTCACCAATATGCGATGTGTGGTCTGCATGATGGTGGGTAATCCATAATTCGGAAAGCTTCCAGCCCTTTTCATCAAGGGCTTGGAATGTTGCTTGCGCATCACCTGCATCGATACATGCGGTTTCACCGGTCTCATCTTCATGGATCAAAACACCATAATTATCTGACCGATAGGCAAATTGATGAAAGTGAAGCGCCATTACCAGTCGCCTTCATTTTTCATTGATAGCCATGGCTCAAGTGGCGGCAACGCATCATCACCTTCTTGTATGAGCTCGATAGAAATATTGTCTGGCGATTTAACAAAAGCCATACGGCCATCACGTGGCGGACGGTTGATCACAACACCTTTATCCATCAAATCCTGACAGGTTTTATAAATATCATCGACACGATAGGCCAAATGACCCCATGAGCGCGCCGTTGTATACACTTCTTCGCTACCCCAATTATATGTTAATTCAAGTTCTGGTGCACCATTGGCACAGGCGTCCGCCTCATCTTTTGGCGCGGCAAGGAAAATTAGAGTGAATTTACCCTTTTCATTTTCTTTGCGTTTGGTCTCAACCAGTCCCATTTTGTTACACCAAAAATCGAGGGATTCTTCTATATTGGTGACCCGAACCATTGTATGTACATAGCGCATTTTTGCCTCATTTCATCAGGTAGATATTAGATCTGTATTAGCATAATCAAGAAATAGGAGTGACCCTATTTTAACCTTTGTCGATCATCTTTAAACCGTGAAATTGCATACATTTCGGTTTTTGATCGTGATCTATTATCGCAAGCGAATGCTTTTCTCGCAAACAAAGTTTTTAATTTTTGCTAATTTATACAGAGAGCATTGTTGAAAATAATATTAATTTTGCAGAAAGCAATGCTCGGAGAACACTTTGAAAACCCTAGAATTCTGCAGAACCAAATTAGGTCATGTAACCTGCGTTATTGCTATTGTGGGTGCTGCTATTTTTGGTACCAGCGCAACCTATGAATATCTACATTTTCAAAAGAACAAAGTGTTTTTGAATGAATTGAGCCAAAAACTACTAAGACGAACAGAGCTTGCAGCCGACTATGCTATCATCGCACTTAATGATGCTGATGAAAAAGGATTGAACAAATGTGAGTTAGGCTCCCTAACCGAGCTAAGTTCATTACTCTTTCGTCGCAGCAACATTAAAGATATTGCAATCCTTGATAGACAGGGCAATATTAACTGCTCGGTCGTAAGTCGTTTTAGTGCGTCTCTTTCTGTCGATATCTCCAATAAAAAACGTTTTCAGACGTCCAATGATCAGATCAGTTTCGTTGATTTAGAACTTAAAGATAATGGCATGATCGGCATTATTTGGCAGTTTGAGAATTACGGCCTGATGGCTTTGGTGAATATTGACACACTTCTCTTCGATATTTTTCCATCCAAATTGCGCGCTGATTCAGTGTCCGCGATTGGGTTTGACGCAGATCACCCAATTGGGCTGAGAGACAGTGCCATAATGCAAAACATGGCTGCTATGAGACAAAATGAACTCATCTCTTTTGCCACGATGTCTAACCGCTATCCACTCCGAGCAGAACTCGGCGCTACAAAACAAAACTTGATCGCTTATAGTCGTGAAAACATGGCCCCGATCGTGTTTGGTGGTGGCATTATTGGTTTAATTTTTGGCTTGCTGATTGCACAGTTACTGTCGCGACCAATCAATCCGCTTCATTCTATTCGTAAAGGCATCAAAAACGAGGAATTCGTTCCTTATATTCAGCCGCTATTTGATATGAAAAATCGTCAAATTATTGGTGGCGAAGCCCTCATGCGCTGGGTAAAAGCCGATGGATCAATCGTTCCACCGTCTGTCTTTATCCCATTGGCCAAAGATTCTGGGCTCATCGTGCCGATGACGCGCTCGATTATCAAACAGACATTACATCAGATCGGCGGCGCATTATCGCAAGATCGCAGTATGAAAATATCATTTAACATCACGCCGACTGATCTTGTTTCTGACGGCTTTGCAGGCGAGCTTGATAAGCTGGTTGAAGCGTCATCAGTTTTGGCCGAACAAGTTATTTTGGAGATTACAGAACGCCAACAGTTTGAGGATGTTAAGCTTGCCATTGCGGTTATTGAAGATCTAAAATCTAAAGGCTATCGCGTCGCACTTGATGATACAGGCACTGGCCATAACGGCCTATCTTATGTGCAAGACCTTCAAGCCAATATTATGAAAATTGATAAAAAGTTTGTTGATTTCATTTCTGTAGATGAAACAGGGACTGAGATTATTCAAATGCTGGTTGATTTGGCCAAGCGGATGAATATGCAGACAATTGCCGAAGGTATTGAAACCGAAGACCAAGCTCGGGTTCTGACCAAATTAGGTGTGGATCAAGGCCAAGGTTATCTGGTTGCCAAACCTATGCCAACGGACAAGTTTTGTGATCAGCTTCGCAAACAAGCAAACGGTTAAGGCCTCACGAGCAACCCTACCTCACCACAATATCACATAGATGCGAGATGAAGTGATTTCCATTTCCCCGCATCTATGTGCATATACGTTTTATGATATTTAAAAGTGACATCAAGCGCGCACGATCACGCTTGATATGTGGGGGATGATTTTATGGCTAATGTACAAAATGTACGATTTGAGGGCTCTTTGGACAAAACATTGTCTGGACGGCTGCACCTCCCCGAAGGCACAACACGGGCTTATGCACTTTTTGCTCATTGCTTTACCTGCACCAAAGATATTTTAGCCGCACGCAAAATTGCCGACGAATTATCCAAACGCGGCATTGCCCTGCTCCGCTTTGATTTTACAGGCCTTGGTGCGTCTTCTGGTGATTTTGAAAACACAACGTTTACCTCAAACATTGGTGACATCTTAGCTGCGGCTCAATATTTACGTGAAAACTTTGAAGCACCTGCCATTTTGATTGGTCACTCCTTGGGTGGCGCTGCAATTCTTGCTGCTGCCGGTGAAGTACCTGAAGCAAAGGCTGTGGCGACCATTGGTGCGCCTGCAGATGCAGATCACGTCATCCACAATTTTGGGGCACATTTAGATGAGATCGAAAAAGAAGGTGTGGCTGATGTAAAGCTTGCTGGCCGTCCGTTTACGATCAAGCGTGAATTTGTTGATGATCTTCGCTCACACACGGTGACAGTGGAAGAACGCGTTGCCAAAATGGGTAAAGCACTGATGATTTTGCATTCGCCGATTGATGCCACTGTTGGCATTGAAAATGCAGGTAAGATTTATAGCGCCGCCAAACACCCCAAAAGCTTTGTGTCGCTCGACACAGCTGACCACCTTTTAAGCAGCAGTAAAGATGTGGCCTATGTCGCCGAAGTGATTGCCGCTTGGGCGTCGCGCTATGTTGATTATGATCATGTTGCGGCCAATACCACGCCAATCGAAGGTGTTGAAGTGTCCGAGACTAAAGAAGGCAAATTCCAAAACACGGTTCGCGTTGGTAAACATTCGCTCATTGCTGATGAGCCAGAAAGCGTGGGTGGTCATGACACAGGACCAACACCATATGACTATCTCAACATTGCTTTGGGTGCCTGCACATCGATGACCATTCGCATGTATGCAGACTTTAAAAAGATCCCGCTGAACCGCGTGAGTGTCAATGTTACCCATTCTAAAAATCATGCAGATGATTGCGCCGAATGTAACCTTGATGCCAACTCTCATTCTGAAAAAGGCAAGATTGATCGCTTTGAACGCGTGATCACGTTAGACGGAGAATTTGATTCAGATACACGCGATAAGATGTTGAAAATAGCAGATAAATGCCCAGTGCACAAAACACTGGAAGCCCATTCTGCCATTGTTACCAAGCTAGCTGATTAATCTCAGCTAGCAGAGCGTTCCTAATAGCCGAACAACCAGGCTAGAAAGAAAAATAATGGATATGGCAACACAGCCAAGAGTGCACTGATAGCAAAAGCCGAGGTAGCAAACAAACCGCTTAACCCGGCTGTAAACGCAATACCACCTCCACCACCAATGATGGCGTTGCCCGGAATATTCATCAAGGCAACAATGGCCACATAACGATATTTGAGCATTAAGGGACCTACCCTACGTGGGCTATCTTCCAAAAGAAGAGCCAGTCGCTGTTTGCCGCTGAGTTTTCTTAATCTACGTAAATAAGCCGGTGCACGCTCAAGCCCCAGATACTCCAAAAATCGCGCAATCCGGTGAATGGATACAAATCTGCCAATGATAAATGCAGTGATTAATGCAAGTGCTGAGGTGATGAAAACAAAAGGCGCTATTTTGCCGCCAAATATGACCAAAAGGCCAAATCCTATTTCTGCGGCAGGCACAAAAGGCAGCGCAGAAGCGATGAAATATATCAAAAAGACTGGGATCAAAACCCACAACATAGAACTTAACGAACTTTCGCTCGCCACAGCGCGGAAGGATGAAAAGAGCCAATTGCCCAACATAAAACCGCCAGCCATCAGCGCAATATAGGAAAGGATGGCAAGCACAAGGCGGCCATTGATCTTCTCCCAGAAACTTTTCATATCGCGCCGCCTTTTTGACCCACAAAATAGTCACCTTGCAGAGGCATTTTTGCCACCGCTAGCGTCTTCATGTTTAGCTTAGCTGGCAAGTCGTGATTTAGATAGCACTATATTGAGCATAACAAATTGAATTTGTGAATCAAAATTGCTTTGGATTTGTTGTCACGAGTAAACCATCGCCGCGTAATTTTTGTCGCGTTGGTATCCATATTTCAGTTGATGGCGTGCTATATGCCTTTTGTATAAAGCTGTTAGAAACGCCGCGCGACTTGAGATATTTTTTGTCTTTGTCAATCTGCTCTTGGATATCAATCGTGACAGATGTGATGACCAAATTGGTTGCGTAACTGTGAAAACCTAGCTGCCCAGCTTTGCTTATTGTTTGTTCTTTCCCTGCAAGGAAAATCAATGTGCAGGCAGAAAAGCAGTCTTTATCAACATGCGTGTCCAATCCTAGCTCAGTGATTTTTAATGCCATAGCACGCGCTGCAAAGACGTTCCCACCAGAGCTGGACAATGAGATTGTTTGAATGTTTTTATTGTTGTCCAAAGTGCTTAAAAATGAAGCGTGCAAGGGATAACTGATATCACCCGTTAAATAGATAATGCGTCCATGATCTGAGACGTCCAATTGCAATATTGGAGTGCGGGAGATAACTTGGTCTGGCGCGGTTTCTGGGTATAACAAGTCTATGCAGCGCCGTAGGGAGATGGCGGAAACAATCGCCACTGTGAATGATAAAAACACAATCATCATAATGTCGGATCGGCTTTTAACCGCGAGTTGAATTGTGCGGATAGCGCCTGTGAATTGCCAGATGAAAACTGCGTTTAGAACCAAAAGAACGAGCGTGATTTCGACCATGCTCAATTGCTTGGGGACAAGGTCCATCAGCACGGAAAACAACATACTAAGGGCAAAAAGATCAAGCCAAACAACATGGGATAGCGGATGCAATCCACGCCAGTAGTTTTTGACATAATCAGCTTGCGGTATCATGGGTGATCCTCAACGTTGATTTGAGGATAACAGCAAGCGCATTATATTCCAAATGGGCCTGATTTAATTGCTTAAATTGCCACCCTTATCATTCTATTCCTCAGTGATATTAAACTCGCGTGCAATCCCTGCAGTCACATCCGCCCACACAGATGCTTTTGCCCGGGTGTTGTGATGATCAAATGCTGCTTTATCAATAAATGTCTCCGACACCATCAAACGATTTGGGGTCTCATCAGACGGGGTAACATCGAACTTTAAACAACCCACCTCACCCTTTGTCAGCTCAATATGTAAAGGCAATGCGTCCAACACAGCGTCCCAACGTTCCAATGGTACATCGAGATAGCCATTAAGGTGAATTTTAGGACCTGACATTTGCATAAACTCCATTTGTGATTTGCGTTCGTTTGATTTCATTGCATCTTCACGCTCGCTTGCCTAGATCGGGGCATGGCTTACCCGCAAGTTTTATACAGCAGCTGGCTATCCGTTTTAAGCTGGGCGGCAATTCATGCGCAAAGTTACCACCACTCGATATCGCCGTTTTTATGCGATGTTTCGGCTTGTGAAGCTTTATATTGATGGCAATTATATTGGCAGCATCAAGCTTGATCAAATGGCAGTATTAAACATTCCAGAAGTCTCTTTACGACAATATTACGCCTTATTCAGACAAGATCTTTCATAATATCGCGCATACACTCCGTGCAAATCAAAAGCTTAGGGAGCTGATAATGGAATTTGAAACTGATATTGAAATCGCGCGCGCAGCCACGAAGAAGCCAATTCAAGAGATTGGTGCAAAGCTTGGCATACCCACAGAAGATCTTTTGCCATTTGGCCATGATAAAGCGAAGGTTTCTGCTGAATTCATTAAAGCCCAAGAAGGTAAAAAAGATGGCAAGCTGATCCTTGTGACCGCGATCAACCCAACGCCAGCAGGCGAAGGCAAGACAACAACAACAGTTGGTTTGGGCGATGGCCTGAACTCTATTGGCAAAAAAGCAGCCGTTTGTATTCGTGAAGCATCCCTTGGTCCATGCTTTGGTATGAAGGGTGGCGCAGCCGGCGGTGGCTATGCTCAGGTCATCCCAATGGAAGACATGAACTTGCACTTCACTGGCGATTTCCACGCCATCACATCAGCCCACAATCTATTGTCAGCTTTGATCGACAACCATGTCTATTGGGGTAATGAGCAAGAAATCGATATTCGCCGCATCGTTTGGCGTCGCGTTATGGATATGAATGATCGCGCCTTGCGCCAGATCACAGCCTCTCTTGGCGGTGTTGCCAATGGTTTCCCGCGTGAAGCTGGGTTTGATATCACGGTCGCATCCGAAGTGATGGCGATTTTGTGTTTGTCCAATGATCTTAAAGATTTGCAAAACCGCCTTGGCGACATCATTGTTGCTTATCGTCGTGATCGCACACCAGTGTATTGCCGCGATCTCAAAGCTGATGGCGCAATGACTGTTTTGCTCAAAGACGCAATGCAGCCTAATTTGGTTCAATCTTTGGAAAACAACCCTGCCTTTGTGCATGGTGGACCATTTGCCAATATCGCCCATGGTTGCAACTCTGTTGTTGCGACAAAAACAGCTCTTAAATTGGCTGATTATGTTGTGACAGAAGCTGGTTTTGGCGCTGATTTGGGCGCTGAGAAATTCATGAACATCAAATGCCGCAAAGCTGGTATTGCACCAGATGCTGTGGTGCTTGTTGCCACTGTCCGCGCGATGAAAATGAATGGCGGCGTTGCTAAAGCTGATCTTGGCGCTGAAAATGTTGCAGCGGTTGGAAGCGGTTGTGCAAACTTGGGCCGTCACATTGAAAACATCAAATCATTTGGTGTGCCAGTTGTTGTTGCGATCAACCATTTTGTTACCGATACAGATGCCGAAGTTGAAGCGATTAAAAAATATGTGTCTAGCCTTGGATCAGAAGCGATCTTGTGCAAGCACTGGGCCAAAGGCTCGCAAGGTATTCAAGAATTGTCAAAACGTGTGGTCGAAATGGCCGAAAGTGGTATGGCGCAATTCCAAACATTGTATCCAGACGACATGCCATTGTTTGAAAAAGTGGAAACAATTGCAAAACGCATCTACCGTGCTGATGAAGTCCTAGCCGATAAGAAAATCCGCGACCAGCTTAAAGCATGGGAAGCCGATGGTTATGGTCACCTGCCCGTCTGCATGGCCAAAACACAATATTCATTCTCGACCGATCCGAGCCTACGCGGTGCCCCAACAGGTCACTCGCTGCCAGTTCGCGAAGTTCGCCTCTCAGCAGGCGCTGGCTTCATCGTCGTAATCTGCGGCGAGATCATGACAATGCCAGGCCTACCCCGCGTCCCATCAGCCGAACAAATCATGCTCAATGAAGAAGGCTTGATCGAAGGTCTGTTCTAAGACCCAGCGATTAAAGCGATAAACAACAGAACCTCCGTGATTAAGTTTGCGGAGGTTTTTTTGTGTTTTGGGGATGAGTTGAAATAAATTGCATTATGTACGGTTTCGTACTATATATTTAACGGAACCGGAAAGGTAAGTTTATGGCAATCGAAAAACAGTTGGAAAATGCAAAACGCAAAAACTCTGGTAGATTTACTGAACAGCGGTCAACGAAGACTTTAAAGACCGTCGCAGCAAGTCCGCTAAAAATCTCGAAATCTGGAGCGGAATTTCGAAAGCCCATAAAGGATATTCGAATTGATAATCCGAAAACTAAAGGCTCCAATGCCATACTTGAGCTCATTGCCAGCCCATATATTAATTCTGACAGCGTCGAAGATAACGTCACATTAGGTGCTGCCATCAATCAGGGCATGCCAAAATCAATTATCAACCAACAAGCTGGATTGATCAAATTGATGATAATCGCTGGTGTATTGCCGCGTTCTACGCTGGATGATGCGAAAAAAAGTAAAAAAGATACTTTATCACCCGCCAATTCTGAACGCATCGTGAGAGCTATGCGCATGCGTATGCAAATTGTTGATGCGCTTGGTGAAGATCGGGCTGATGCTTGGCTTGAAAAACCAAATAAGAACTTTGGTGGACAATCAGCCATTGGATTAGCCAAAACAGAGGCAGGGGCGCGTGCCGTTGAGCAGTTCCTACTCCAACTCACCCACGGATTTAATGCATGATCATTTGGCGCATTGCCAACAAAGCGCACAATACGTTGGACGGATTGGGCGGGATGTTTGTCGGTGGTGGATGGCACACTAAAGGCCGACCTATCGTCTATACAGCAGAGCATCCAGCGTTATCGGCTATGGAAATCCTCGTTCATATGGATATGGATATCGACGATTTACCAGATTATGTCCTGCTGAAAATCCAAACACCTGATGATTTTGAAATCTTAGATTTTGAAATCGAACCAAGTGACACTGCTTTATGCCGTCAAACGGGTGACCAATGGTTGGAATTAAACGAACACGCCATTGCTCGCGTTCCTTCTGTTGTGACCCCAGATTCTTATAATTATCTTATTAATCCGAGCCATGCGGATGCAATTGCGATTAAAGTCGTATCAGAAGTCCCGTTTGTATTTGATGGTCGGCTACTTGCTGGAGATTAATAATCTTTTTAAGCCGTCAACAGGAAGGCCTTAAAGTGATTAAATTGACTTTATGGAAAAACATCCAATTAACTCCCATATTGCACTTTTACTAGTATCGTGATTTAATTCTACCTATTGTTGAGTTATCGGGAGGGTGTTGTTATGGCTAAGAAGGTTCGCAAATCTAAGAATATTATTATTTGTTGTGATGGAACTGGCAACGAGCCTTCGGCTGGCGGGTCTAGCAATGTGTTTGATTTGGTTGGTCTTTTGCAGGCTGATAAAAACCAATTGGTGTATTATGATCCGGGGTTAGGAACTGAAAGTGCACCTGGTGCGCAGACTTGGGTTTCGAAAACGACGTCTAAAGTGGCCGGAATGGCTTTTGGTTATGGTTTGAGCCAGAATATTAAAGATGCCTATCAATTTTTGATGAACAATTACCTTCCCGGCGACCAGATCTATATGTTTGGATTTTCTCGCGGTGCTTATACCGTGCGCACCATTGCTGGCATGTTGGAGCTTATCGGGATTTTGCGTCCCGGTAGCGATAATCTTTTAGATTACGCGCTTGCAAGCTATGTCACCAAAGGTGAAATTAAATGGGATGATCGCGGCGTGTTTAAAAGCACATTATGCCAGAAGATCAATGATCGTTCGCCCTATTATCAGGTGCCAATTCGCTTTATGGGCATTTGGGATACGGTCAAATCTGTTGGTATTTTGCGCGATAGTTCTCGCCTTGCCCATACCGACAATTTGCCCAATGTGAAATTCTTGCGTCATGCCGTTGCGCTTGATGAAAAACGCAGCAAATTTCGGCCCGATCACACCATGACATGAATGATCGAAGGCACAACGGCCACCGAACTTGGGATAGATGTCGATAAGCTTTCATCTCGAATTGAAGGTCGAAAAAAGGACGCGGTTAAAGAGCCAGGCGGAAATTTAGCGCAAGCTGATATTGATTATTATCAAGCACATAATTCACTTGAGCCCATTTGGTGGATTGCAGGTTGGCGAAAACGCGCATTACCCAATCGGTTTTGGATCCATAAAACGGCCGTGCAACATTTGACCAAAGATGGTGTCAGTGCAAGCTTTAACCCTGTCAAATTGATCGCAGACTTGGGCACCAACTTGGTACACCTATCGGGTGATGTTGTTTTGTTGAATATTGATAGCAATCTGGTTTTCCAAAAGCTGACCAAGCAAGAATTGAGCTTGCTCAACACGCTGGATCAAGACCCAATTACAGCGCAACAAACGATCTTAACTGCAAGTGTTCAAGCGTGGGCGGCGCAGTTGGATGCAGAGCTTTTGGCAGGTCATCTAAACTTGGCAGCCAGACAACAGAAAAGAAGGCAAAAACATTGTTGGCAGATGCCTTAATCGATGTTCAATCCGGCCTATATAAAGGAAAAAGCAGCGCCTTTGCAAAAATCACAAAGTTCCTCAGAATGACATCCCTCAGCAATGATGCGGGTGAACAAGAGGTCAAACTTCGGATTATCAACACGGCGCCATATTTTTTGGAAACGCTTGCCGAAGCTTTGCCTATTGCGCCAGACATAAAGATAGACGCAACCATATAGAATATTTTAC
Source organism: uncultured Rhizobiaceae bacterium (assembly GCA_963974325.1). GTDB lineage: Bacteria > Pseudomonadota > Alphaproteobacteria > Rhizobiales > Rhizobiaceae > Lentilitoribacter. Next base: position 877 of record CAXBCW010000066.1, on the reverse strand, counting down.
CATTTAAAACTATGACTTGAGACTTTACCTAGTTAAATAGGGCAGATACAAAGACCTATCAGGCGGTTTTGGGGATATTTTTTATGGAAGTTTTACAAGTTCTTTTGGACCCAATTCTGCCCGTTTTTGCGGTCGCTGTCATTGGTTTTGTGTTGGGTCGCAAGGGTCATACTAGCGTTGAAGAAGCGCGCGCGATCAATCGATTTGCAATGAATATTCTATTGCCGGTATTTATCTTTGGTGTCATCGCCAAAGCGCCGATTCATACATTCAGCCTCCAACCGGTAATCGCTTATGTGCTAAGCCAAAGCATTGTTTTCACCATCGGTTATTTCATTGCAGCTAATTTGTTTAAGCTCACAAAAGGCGAAGCGGTTCTTCTTGGTTTTATGAGCATGTTTGCCAATAATGCTTTGTATGTCTTGCCAATATCTGTCTTGCTCTACGGTGTGGATGGTGTTTTACCGATTACCACGATTGTCACGTTAGATGCGGTTGTGTGGATGGCACTTGCGATGGTGGTCTTGCAATTGATCAATCTGGGCAAATTTAGCGCTAAAAATGCTGCAGCCACGATGTTTAAAACACCAACATTGATTGGTGTTTTTGCTGGCGTGTTATATTCGCTGTTTGCGTGGCCAATGCCTGCCCCGCTCAATACATTTGTCAATTTTGCAGGTTCTGCCGCAGCCCCAATCGCGTTATTTTCATTGGGCGTTGTGATGTCGCAAGCCAAGCTGAAACCAGATGCAGTGATCGCCACATTTTCAACGATGAAAATTTTGGTGTTTCCTGCACTTGTTTGGTGCGCATTGCAAATATTTGCACCTAACGATCCTGGCCGGGATTTATTCCTACTCGGATCAGCAGGCCCTGC
>CAXBCW010000065.1:0-19125 GCA_963974325.1 uncultured Rhizobiaceae bacterium | reverse complement strand
CCAGATACGCCGCCAACCTTTAAATCACCCAAAACACCAGATTCAGTCATAACTCCGCTTCCTGTCCTATTGAATGTAAGTCAAATGAATAGAAACGGAGAAAAACTATTCAGCTGGGCAATTTTTGCTGCACAAGAAAGATATAAATTAGAAGCAGAACTTGTTCTTGCGCGTAAAACGGCTGAACAAAATTTGAAAAGACTTGAAGGCGTGAGCCAGGAGCTAAAACGCAGCAACAAAGATTTAGAGAGCTTCACCGAAATCGCCGCCCATGATTTAAAAGCCCCACTGGTTATTATTGGTAAAGTTGCCCACATAATTGAGACCGACTTAAGTACGGCACCAAAAGATGATTTTGATCAAATTTTAAATTTGATGACGCGCCAAGTTACCCGTGCAAATCATCTTATTGATGGTTTACTGCACTACGCAAAAGCGGGCTCAATTCATGGTGATTTCATGACGATAAACTTAGAAGAATTTGTCGCCACTCAAGATCAGTTTTCATTCACCTATGAAGGCGATGATATTAACTTTGAAACGCTCAATGTCCCGTTTGCTCTGGTCATTCGAAATTTGATCAACAATGCAATCAAACACCATGGCCAACCCGATGGAAATATAATTGTGCGCGGCAAAGAAACTCCAACCCATTATCTCATTGAAGTGGAAGATGACGGCATTGGAATAGCACCTGAAGATCACAAAATATTATTCAATGTTTTTGATAGATTAAGGCTTGAATATAAAGCAGATGGTTCGGGCTTAGGCTTGTCTATTGTCAAGAAAATTGTCACATTTTATGACGGTTCGATATCACTCACCTCTGAGCTAAATAAAGGCGCATGTTTTCATATTAAGTGGCCAAAAGCCGACATATTGCGGAAGCATTTGGGTACAGATAGCTTCAATAGCTAATCTATCGTCAAAAAATCCGCCCTGTATCCCAACAAAATCTCGTCAACTGACCAAGTCGTAATCGCTAACAATATGTGATTTTTGACCATCAATTTTTAATCGATTGATAATCAAAACCAGCTACAGAATATATGTAACGGATACGAAACAGGGTAGTTTGATAGTAATGACAAATTCAAATGCAGTGCCGCTCTTTGAAAAAAAGCGTAGTCGAAACTTCATATCCCGTTTGATTGAAGACGGCGTCAAAGAAGAGCGCAATGAAACACGGCATTCAACCAATATAAATGGTCAACTCTATTTCTTAAGGCCAGGTGTACTAGAACAGCAACAAACACCTTGTATCCTGTCTGATCTATCAACTGGTGGCGCATTCATCAAAAGTAAAAACCACAATCTGGCAATGCAGCAAGTTTATTTGATGCTCAAAGATGTACCGCACAAGTTTCTAGCAGTCACGATCGCCTATTCCCAAAATGGCTATCACCTCAGGTTCCCCAAAAGACTATCAGCAAAAGTGGTTGAGATGATTGCCAATGGCCAAGCCAGTCAATTGGCAAATGGTTAAACCTATAAAAGACCGCTATACATAAATTCGAGACAGTACTTCTGAGTAATTATCGCGCTTAAAACACTTGTTCATTGATCACAGATAGAAATTGTTGTTTGGTCTAAATGCCGCACCTCATTTAGCGAAAAATAACAATAATGAAAAAACCATCATCTTCCCCCGAAAAATCAACAATCGGAATTGCACAACTTGTGCGCCGTGCAACATTTTCAGTGTTCGCATGCGCAATTGTCATTGGCTCCGTTGTCTTCTACCTATTTTCAAATGCTGCCAGCATGAATCATATCGAAGATGAAGCAAGCGCATTAATGACAGCCGCCACAGCAGTGCGTAATTACACCGTCGAACAAATCACGCCATTGATAAATCGGACTGTTGATGGGAAATTTGTCCCCGAAACCGTCCCTTCATTTGCAGCCCAATCTGTTTTTGAACGACTATCTGGAGATTTGAAAGATTACACCTACCGTGAGGCATCTCGAAATCCGACCAATATCGATGATTTGGCAACATCGTTTGAATCTGAATTGATTGATGAGTTTGAACAAGACAGCTCACAAAAAGAACTTTCAGGCGTGCGCCGGGTGGGAGAAAATACTCAGTTTTACTTGGCAAGGCCCATTGTCATGACCAACCCCAATTGCCTCACCTGTCATTCAACACCAGACGTTGCCCCTGCCTCTATGATCGACACCTATGGATCACAAAATGGTTTTGGTTGGCAGCTAGGGTCCGTTGTCGCCATCCAATTGCTAACCATACCCGTTGATGACGAGTTGATCGTGACCTACGAGCTTGTGGCCATGTTCTTTGTCATGTTGCTGATATTGTTCGTCATTGTATCATTCGCCGTGATGCTACCCCTACAACGAAATCTGATACTACCCTTGCGCACATTGGCAAATGCAGCAGAACGCTCAAGTCTGCGCGGTGATGAATTGCCGTTTCCAGAAAATGGCGCTGCCGAAGTACAGCAATTATCGTCTGCCATTCATCGGTTAAGAACAAGTATGCATGTCTCGCTTTCAAAATCAGAATCAACAGGTGATGATGCGTCTAAACCTAATGACAAGAGACCAGATCAATGACGCGGCTTTCAACGTTAGAGTCTGGTGTTGTGCTGCTCTTGGGCGCATGGTTGTTGGCCATTGAATACTTAGATCTTTTTGCTGGCTATCCTACATTCCAAGCCGCCTTAAAAGCTGCAAGCATCGTTGGGTTTTCGATATTTTTGTGTGTCTTTTTATCGACCTTCATCCTTGATTTTCTATGCCCTTCATTCTTCCAATATAATCCCAGCGGATTAATGCGAACAATAATTATTGTGGGTTTGGTTTTTGCAATATCTGTAAGCGCATTGACGCAACTCGGTTTTGATGTTGGCGCAATTTTTACAACATCGGCAATCTTAGGAGCCATTATTGGGTTGGCGCTACAGCCCACATTGGGAAGCCTTGTTGCAGGTGTTGCATTATCATCTGACAGAGTGCTGTCTGTTGGCTCGATGATAGAATTTGACGGACACATAGTACGTATTGAAGCAACCTACTGGCGCCATATTTTTGCCCGCCGACCGGACGGGGTCAGTATTGTCATTCCAAATTCAATATTAACGCAAACTGTCTTTTCGATTTATCCAGAAGAAGCATCAACACGATTTGATACATTCCTTCACCTTCCATCAAATGTCCCACCGCAATTGATTACCGAATTATTGGTTGGGGCGTTTTCTGATTTTGACCGGTTTGATTCAACCCAAACCGTAAAAATTTCACCTTGGAAAACCTGCCCTGAAGTATCAGCAATTGAATATCGTGTTCGGATGTATGCGCGTGATTATGATGATATTTTTGACCTAAAGGGCGAAGTTATTCGTCGCGCTTGGTATGTCTTAAACCGCCATGGCATACATCAACCACGCAACATTTTGTTTAGTTCCGAAAACTGGCAACCTAAAGATTATCGGTCAATTTTGGCCAGCTTTATTGAAGGTGATAAATCTGAGATAAAAAGCGCCGTTAAATCTGCTGTAATCTATCGTTTTGGACCCCAAGAGCTTCTTCAAGTACCATCCCACGAATTTGGCCGTACCGCGATCATCGTTGCAGGAAATGTGGTTCCTAGTAGCAGCCAGTTTTTGAACCCGATGGAATTTGGACTATCAGCAGCGCCATATCTTGCACCGATGCCAGTTGATATATTATCAGATGGTGCATTGGTGCGAAAAATATCAGATCGTTTGGCAAAAACACTTGGGCCTGTGGTCGAACAATTGATGAGCGAGGGTGTTAAGCAAACAAATGGTATCAAACAACTCATTGAGTATCTTGCCCAATCAATCGACGATGAACAGGCAAAACAAGACTTCTTAGAAGATGTGCAAACCATCGTCGTGCAAAATCAAAACTCGGCTATTGGCATGACATTTGAGTTGCAACGCAATGCGCTAGGCGAAGTAACTGTTGGTAATAATTTACGATCCATTTCTGAGGTCGTTTTGGCGACCATAGACGCCAAATAGAGTAAGTTAGAACAAGATAGAAATTATCAAAACCATCAATTTTAAATACCCTATGGGTCGTTATTTGATACAAATATATGATCGCCCAAGGAAAGATCGACATTCATGAACCAGTTCACTTATCCTAATTTTCCAACTGGAAACGGCTATTTTACTGAGACCACCAGACATAATTACATCAATGCTGCGGTCAAAAACGGTACATTGCCTGAGAACGCCCACAGAATGCCACATATTGTGTCTCTATCGGCTCCAAATGACATCACAAAACCTATTCAGTTTTGGCAATTATACTCAGTACTGGGTCAAGATCGTTTAGTCGACATTGTCGGAAGCTTCTACGAACGTGTGTTTAAGGATGAGGACTGGTTTTTATCCGTATTTGAACGTGTTGGCGGGCTAAATCATCACATCAATACCCAAGCCAGCATGTGGCTGGATGTTATGGGCGCAGGTCCATATTATCACGGCGCGGATTTTAGACTTAACTTTCACCATACCCACAATGCCATCGCCTTGATGAATGAGAAAGGTGCAAAAAGATGGGTCAAGTTAATGGTCGAGACGCTTGATGCAAGTGAACATCACATGGCAAGTGACGCAAGAATAAGACTAAGCATCAATACGTTTCTTACCCATTTCATGGCCAAATATGCCGCAGAATTCAAGTTTGATAATGTTGAAACATTTGGCGTAATCAATGCTCCCATGAAACAAAAAATCAATTTTATGAACATGACGTCAGATGCGATTGAGGCTTTGACAGAAACTGAATTGAGAGATGCGCTTTCAGGGCGCGGTATTGATGTTTCTGACTATCAAAACAAAACTGACCTTATTAATAAGGCGTTGAGTTTGTAATCCATATCATCCGTATGGAATGTGGTTTTTATACCCATAGAACAGTCGCATGGGCAGCTTTCAGCGCAACCCATGCAGATCTATATACCAAGCGCTTAGCCTTTATAGAGCATCTGTTAGAATGAACTGAGACCGAACATATTTCCCTCAGTATCCTGACACAACGTCACCCAACCATAGTCGCCGATCGAAAACTTTGGTCTGATAACTTTTCCGCCTGCATCTGCAACGCGCGCTTCTTCAACTGCACAGTCCTGTGTTGAGAAATACAAGATCGTACCGCCAACACCGGGTGCACCATATTTTGATTTCGTGAGTGACCCACCTGCCCCATAAGATGTCATATCTGCTGGAAAGCTCATCATTTTCGTTTCACCGGCTGGGTCCACGATTTCTTCAAGCTTGTGGCCAAGCACAGCTTCATAAAATGTAACGGCACGGTCCAAGTCGTCTACAAAGATGTCAAACCATCCAACTGCGTTCATTTTTGTCTTTTTCATCTCCTATTGGTGTAAATCATGACAGATAACTACCAATCTAAAGATGACCTGTATTGTAGATTTCAGACATCAAACTTTTTAGAAAATCTTCCCGGTGTATAACCTGTGGCTTTTCGAAACGAATGGATAAAATGAGATTGGTCAGCATAGGATAATGAAGGCTCACCATTTAAAGCTTGTTGCAAACGCAGGATTTTAAGAAAATCGTGAGGCGTAAACCCTGTGGTCTGCTTGAGAGTTCGTTGTAGCTGGCGTGCAGAAATATTTGATACTTCAGCCATATCTGCAACGGAATAAATATCATCAATATTTTGAAATATTTTTTCCGTAACAGGGTTTGCAATAACAATCTTACTTTCGATCAGCTGCTCAACAAGCTCTATCAAAACCGTTTGCTTTGCATTTACAGCCACGTTCTGAAGCTTCTTGTTAATGTCAAGAAGAGGCAAGTCACCGCTAAAAATATCGCTCACCATGCCATGAGCAACATTCACACGATCATTTTGCCAAACCCCAGGTAGGAATCGAATATTGATATAATGAAATGTCCGGCCCAAATTAAGCTCTTCAGAGGATGCGCGCAGCTTGGTCACACCGGATATTTTTACATCCAACTGATCAAACACAATATAAGTGCATGCATCTGGTAAGGCATGAAACCTGTAATCATCTGACAAAGCGCCATCAGTTTGAAGTTCTAAAAACCGGTGCACAATGCCGTGCAAATGATCCGGCGGTTCGATTTCAGAAAACTGAACAGCTTCCGCCGTTTTCTCTTTGCTGTTACCTTTTGGATCATACATATTTAATGAGCGCTCAACATCAATTATTTCATTAACATATCATTTTATATCGCTATTCAACAGATTGGTAAATATGAGGGATTACTAAATATGAGAGCCTGATAGGGACCTAAAAAACTTTGGTAAAAAACGGCACTGGGCAGTAAATTTCCACAGCAAAAAACGCCCATTTTTTTGACTATTAAACACAACTTATATCCAAGGCTTATCAGTTAGATGGTGACAATGTCCCTCATCCAAACCTAAATAGATTTATAGCTTCAAGTTGATTGAGGTATAATATGTTGATGAAACTCAACAACACAGGCCCATTCAAAAATCTATATTATTTAATTTTTTCAACAAGATAACACCAAACACAACAGATCAACTAAAATATTAGTTGACAAAGCCCCCCAACTACTAAAACTTTAGAAGACCGATATTTTCGGTGCATTTGAACCTAGGGAGGAATACCGATGCGTAAATATTTATTATCTGCGGTTGCTGTATGTGCAGTAATCTCAGGAACGACCTCAGCTTATGCTGATTCTGCGGCGGCGCAGAAATGGATTGATAACGAATTTCAGCCATCTTCACTCAACAAAACAGAGCAAATGTCTGAAATGCAATGGTTTATTGATGCTGCAAAACCATTTAGTGGCATGGAAATCAATGTTCTGTCAGAGGGTATTCCAACTCACGGATATGAGTCAGAAGTTCTGACAAAAGCATTTGAAGAAATCACAGGCATCAAAGTTAATCACCAAATTTTGGGCGAAGGCGAAGTTGTTCAAGCTGTACAAACGCAGATGCAAACCAAACGTAATCTGTATGATGCCTATGTCAATGATTCTGATTTGATCGGTACGCATTCGCGCCTACAACTTGCATATAACCTGACAGACTTCATGGCTGGCGAAGGTAAAGACGTTACCAACCCAATGCTTGATCTTGACGATTTCATGGGTACGCAGTTTACAACAGGTCCAGATGGCGATCTGTATCAACTTCCTGATCAACAATTTGCAAACCTATATTGGTTCCGCAAAGATTGGTTTGATCGTGCAGATCTAAAAGCTGCCTTTAAAGCAAAATACGGCTATGATCTTGGCGTACCAGTCAACTGGTCAGCCTATGAAGATATTGCTGAATTCTTCTCAAAAGACGTCAAAGAAGTCGACGGCACAACAATTTATGGCCACATGGATTATGGTAAGCGTGCTCCCGATCTTGGTTGGCGCATGACCGATGCTTGGCTTTCTATGGCCGGTGCTGGTTCAAAAGGTGAGCCAAATGGCGTACCGATTGATGAATGGGGCATCCGCATGGAAGCAGGCTCTTGTAATCCTGTCGGTGCATCTGTGACCCGTGGCGGTGCTGCAAATGGTCCAGCTGCTGTTTATGCCATCCGTAAATGGGATGAATGGTTGCGTTCTTATGCGCCTCCTGGTGCTGCATCATATGACTTTTATCAGTCATTGCCTGCCCTTGCACAAGGCAACGTTGCTCAGCAAATCTTCTGGTACACAGCCTTTACTGCAGACATGGTAAAACCTAAATCAGAAGGCAACAACACTGTTGATGCTGAAGGCAAACCACTATGGCGCATGGCACCATCGCCACACGGCCCATATTGGGAAGAAGGCCAAAAAGTTGGTTATCAGGATGTGGGATCTTGGACGATCTTAAAATCAACACCTGTTGATCGTGCAAAAGCTGCATGGCTTTATTCACAATTTGTTGTGTCTAAAACAGTTGATGTGAAAAAATCTCATGTTGGTCTAACCTTCATTCGCGATAGCTCAGTCAATCACGAAAGCTTCACAGAACGGGCTGAAAACCTTGGTGGTCTTGTTGAGTTTTATCGCTCTCCAGATCGTGTTGCATGGTCACCAACAGGCATAAACGTTCCTGATTATCCAAAGCTTGCTCAAATTTGGTGGCAGCAAATTGGTGACGTGAACTCTGGTGCCTTTACTCCGCAACAAGCGATGGATCGCCTTGCAGAAGAAATGGATATCACAATGGCTCGTATGCAACGTGCTGATGAACAAGCAAATGTTTATGGCGGCTGCGGACCACGTTTGAATGAGCCAAAAGATGCATCTGAATGGATCGGTAAAGGCGGCGCGAAAGCTAAGCTGGAAAACGAAAAGCCAGCGGGTCAAACGGTCAATTACGAAGACCTCATTGCACGTTGGCAGAAATAACATAACCCAAGACGAGATCGTTTTACATGATCTACATCTCGTGGGGGCCTTTTTGGCCCCCACAAACATCTTAGTAAAATTCCAATTTAGAGAATGGCTTTCCATGGCACTCGAATTAAAAGACATCACAAAAAAAGTTGGGGTCCATACCCATATTAAGCCAACAAGTTTAGTGCTGGAACCAGGTTATTTCAATGTATTGCTTGGCAAAACTGGTTCGGGAAAAACATCACTCATAAAACTGATGGCAGGATTAGACCCGATTGCTTCGGGTCAAATTTTTATGAATGGAACTGACATCACCAAGGTGAGCACACAAAAAAGAAAAATCAGCCTTGTGCATCAGTTTTTCGTCAATTACCCACATATGACAGTCTTTGATAATATCGCCTCCCCTTTACGGGTTGCAGGCATGGCAAAGTCAGAAATCGCAGGCAGAGTAGAAGAGGCCGCCGATATTTTGCAGTTGCGCCCAATGCTCAATCGCAGGCCACACCAATTATCCGGCGGCCAACAACAACGCTGTGCACTTGCCCGCGCCATCGCCAAGGAAAGCGATGCCGTGTTCTTGGACGAACCTTTGGCAAATCTAGATTATAAATTACGCGAAGAACTGCGCGAACAATTACCAGAACTTTTTGCTGGTCGCGGTGCTGTTGTGATTTACGCAACATCAGAGCCTGAAGAGGCTCTTTTGCTGGGCGGCAAAACCGGCTTGATGGATGATGGTGTTGTGACACAATTTGGCGTAACGGCCGACATCTACCGCAATCCCAAAAACATAGCCTCTGCAGGTGTGTTCTCAGATCCTCCGATTAATTCAACCGATGTTGAAAAGAAAAACGGTCAAATCCTGATGGGCACCAAGGCCCAATGGCCTGTGCCTGAACATTTAAGCAATCTGCCAGACGGCACCTACCAGATCGCCATTCGCCCCCATCACATTCTCCCCCATACAACAGACAGTGCACAAATCGAGATTGATGGCATGATTAAAGTGACCGAATTAAGCGGCTCGGAAAGCAGTGCGCATTTTGAATTTGAAAATGGTATCTGGGTATCGTTAGCACATGGTGTTCAGGACTTTAACATTGGCTCTGAATATCGGTTTTATATGGATCCTTCAAATTGCTTTTATTTCGATAAATCAGGAAAGGTTTTGGGGGCATAATCATGGCAAAAATTAGTCTTTCGCATCTCAAACATAGCTATGAAACAAACCCAAAATCTGTGGATGATTATGCGCTTAAAGAAATCCATTTAGATTGGGAAGATGGCGGCGCTTATGCACTTCTCGGCCCATCTGGTTGCGGCAAATCAACTTTGCTCAACATCATATCAGGGCTGTTAGTACCATCTGAAGGCCAAATCCTGTTTGATGATGTTGATGTGACCCACACATCACCCGATCAACGAAATATTGCGCAAGTTTTCCAGTTTCCGGTGATTTACGATACGATGACAGTTTATGACAATCTCGCCTTCCCTTTGCGAAACCGGGGCGTTGATGAAGCAAGAGTTGACATGAGAGTGCGTGAGATCGCGCAAATGCTCGAAGTCGAAGACATGTTAAAACGCAGAGCGTCAGGCCTCACGCCAGATAATAAACAAAAAATATCAATGGGCCGCGGGTTAGTGCGTGATGACGTCAATGTTGTGATGTTTGATGAACCGTTGACGGTTATTGATCCACATTTGAAATGGAAATTACGCTCAAAACTCAAAGAACTTCATCACAAAGTCAAAGCCACAATGATCTACGTGACCCATGATCAAACCGAAGCGCTGACATTTGCAGATAAAGTGGTGGTGATGGATCACGGGCAGGTCGTGCAAATTGGAACTCCTGTTGAACTCTTTGAGCGGCCAGAACATACCTTTGTCGGCCACTTTATCGGATCACCCGGTATGAATATTATCCCCTGCGATGTCACAGAAGGCGCTGCAAAAATCATGGGGCAATCCATTGCGCTTGAAGGACCAATAACACACGGCGAGAACCAAAATTGTGAAATTGGTATCAGGCCTGAATTTGTATCTTTCGGACAATCCGATCTTCGCGGCATCGTGAAAAAAGTAGCGGATGTTGGTCGCCATAAAGTGGTTGAAGTCATGCTGGGCAATCACAAAGTCGCAGGCATCGTCGAAGGCGCAACACCTGACAAAGGTGAAGATGTCGGTGTGATTTTCCAACAACACCAAACCCGGCTTTATCGCAATGGTTGGCTATCAACAAAAGTGGAGCTTTAAGATATGAGAACTAATAATCAAAAAGCATGGTTCTTTGTCCTACCCGTTCTGGTGCTGGTCGCATTTAATGCTCTGATACCCATCATGACCGTGGTCAATTATTCCTTCCAAGAAACCTTTGGCAACAATCTCTTTTTCTGGCAGGGGCTTGATTGGTTCGAGCAATTGCTTCGATCTGACAGGTTTCATGCATCCTTAGGGCGCCAGTTCTTATTCACCGGATTGATCTTGGCCATTGAAGTTCCCTTGGGTATCGCCGTTGCACTATCCATGCCGCGCAAGGGCATGTGGGTGCCTGTCTGCCTTGTCACCATGGCGCTACCAATGCTCATTCCTTGGAATGTTGTGGGTGCGATGTGGAATATCCTGACATTGCCTGACATTGGTTTGCTCGGTTATTTCTTCAACCATGTACTCGGCATTACCTATAACATGACCCAAGACCCGCTTGCGGCTTGGATCACAATTGTTGCCATGGATGTATGGCATTGGACATCACTTGTCGTACTGCTCAGCTATGCAGGACTTGTGTCGATACCCGATGATTATTATAGAGCCGCACGCATTGACGGGGCATCAAACTTTGCTGTGTTCCGCTTCATACAATTGCCAAAAATGAAAACGGTTCTGACCATCGCTATTCTATTACGCTTTATGGACAGTTTTAACATCTACACAGAACCGTTTGTATTAACCGGCGGCGGTCCAGGAAACTCGACGACATTGCTCTCCATTGATTTGGTAAAAATAGCCCTTGGTCAGTTTGACTTAGGCCCTGCAGCCGCCATGTCACTCATCTATTTTGCTATCACATTGCTCGTAAGCTGGTTGTTCTATTCAGTCATGAACAATCAGTCTGAAGAAGGAAATTAACAGATGCAAAAGCGCTCAATCGTACCGATCGTCTATATCTTATTTCTTATGTTGCCAATCTATTGGCTGATAGCCATGAGCTTTAAAACAACCAATGAGATCTTGTCTGAATTTACCTTATTCCCACAAGTCTGGACGCTTGAAAATTACGCTACAATTTTCACTGATCCAACATGGTATTGGGGCTACATCAATTCGATTACCTATGTCACGATCAATACAATTATCTCGATTTGTGTTGCCCTTCCGGCCGCCTATGCCTTTTCGCGATATCGGTTTTTGGGTGATAGAACGTTGTTCTTTTGGCTTTTAACAAATAGAATGGCACCAGCTGCCGTTTTTGCCCTACCATTCTTCCAACTCTATTCGTCTGTTGGCTTATTTGATACCCATTTGGCTGTTGCACTAGCGCATTGCCTTTTCAACATTCCGCTCGCGGTTTGGATTTTAGAAGGTTTCATGGCCAGTGTTCCCAAAGAGTTGGATGAAACAGCCTATGTGGATGGATATTCATTCCCTCGGTTTTTTGTAACTGTCTTCATTCCCACCATTAAAGCCGGTGTTGGCGTTGCAGCTTTCTTTTGCTTTATGTTTTCGTGGGTTGAATTGTTACTTGCTAAAACACTTACCGCCGTTGCAGCAAAACCAATTGCAGCCATTATGACAAAGACCGCATCATCTGCAGGATATGAACTAGGCTTGTTAGCTGCAGCGGGAACACTGACCATTATTCCAGGTGCGATTGTGATCTATTTCGTTCGAAATTACATCGCCAAAGGCTTTGCTATGGGACGGGTATAATGCGCTATCAAACAATAATCAGCATATATAATGTGGAGACCCAATCATGTTGACATGGATGGCTTGGACTTGGCCGACCGCGATCGGTTTTATTGCACTATTTTCGACCATGACGCTTTTAACGATTATGGAAGTCCGTGCACCCGGACAAAGTGAACGACGCGGCATTTTAGGCCTTAAAACCACAAGGGGTGACCGCTTATTCTTAACGTTATTAGGCTGTGCCTATATCATGTTTGCATGGTTAGGTTTTATCGGACAGCCCGTTTGGGGCGCGATACTCATTGCGATTGCATGGGGTGTATTTTGCTTCCGAAAGGTGTGAAACAGGTTTTTCTTGCTGATCTACTAAATATTTAGTATGATAGATAAATAACCAGTTTGTGACGTTTTGGAGGGATCGATCAAATAGGTGAGAAAGAAACCATAATAATGGACATTTTAAAAAATGCGGCAGAAGAAAGATAATAACCTCCTGACGGAAGTCGAGTTGGAATTTATGAACGCAGTTTGGGCAATCGGCGAAGGTACCGTACGTGAGGTGATGGCAAATCTGACACCTCTGCGCGCGCTTGCCTACACATCTGCCTCAACCATCATGCGGATATTGGAGCAGAAAAAGTTTCTCGTCAGTATTAAATCTGAAAAATCGTTTATCTACTCGCCAACAATTGAAAAAGTAGATTATCAATCAAAGTCCCTGCAGCACCTGTCAGCAAAACTCTTCAACAACACACCATCGTCGCTTGTGGCACGCTTGGTGGATGATGAAAACTTAAGCGACGAAGCACTCGAAGAGATTAGGGAATTACTGGATAAAAGGTTAGGAAAAAATGACACTTGAAACCGTTCTTGATGTATTCATAGACGCTAATATTCTTTTATTAGTCGCATGTTTTGTTTGGACTATGGCTCTCGTAATCACGCCCCTTTTTGGCCTAAAGACAACGATTAAAACCCAATTATTTCTATTAAATGGTAGCGTATTAGCCATCATTTTCAGCCCGATTTTTGTCTATCTATTCAGCGGTTGGACATCACAAAATTCATTAAATTTCTCGGACCTTGTTGTTTCAAATTATCTTGATGGTAACATCAATGTAGATGCTGCCCTGTTGCAATCCACCCTTGATTTCCGCGCATTAACAATCACTGAGATTGTCTCTTTCAACTCACCCATTGTTCAAACCATTGTGACATTGTTTTTTCTGATCTGTGCAGGGCTTATTATCCGCATTGCCTCGCAAGCTTTGCAACTCCGCAAACAAATTCAACAATCATATCTTTTAAAACGCATTGGTCCGGTTGATATTGTCATCAATGATATGATCCAAATTCCATTTTCGACCCGTGGGATCATACGTAGATATATCGTTATCCCTGAAGACATGTTGACCCAGCAGCAAGATTTACGCATTGCAATTGCCCACGAGTTACAACATTTCCGTCAAAAAGATGTTGAATGGGAGTTTTTCTTAGAAGCGCTCAAACCATTCTTTTTCTGGAACCCAGTGTTTTACATCTGGCGTTCCCAAGTCCGGCAGCTTCGAGAATATGCTTGCGATCAAGTGTTGATCAATCGCTCGCCGTATAATATCCGCGAATATTGCGAATGCTTGTTGCGCGTAAGCAAAGCCCATTCAAATTCTATTCACGCTCGACAGCTACAATCGCCCTCCGTGGCGCTGGTTGAAGAATGCGTGTCGATAAAATCAAAACGAAGTTTTTTGCGCAAACGTATTTTGATGATGGCCAACCAAAGCAGCGCAAAAGATTCAGCGCTTATGTCGATGACGACGTCCGTTGTGATTATCGCAATCGTATTTTTGACATCAGTATTGATGCAAAATCCAAAAGACTGGTCTCATGACAGATTGATGCTATCGACCATCATAAACCTTGAGCGCATGAACAATATCAACACCTTTGCAAATCCCTCTTCGGTTGTTCTCGTTGACATTGCAAGATAGAGCCCGCTTTCTATGTCGTGCCTGGTTTTTATGTCATTGTTGAAAAACTCTTGAGCCGCAAAGCGTTTGCCAGAACAAAGACACTTGAAAGCGCCATTGCTCCCGCTGCCAACATTGGTGACAGTAAAGTGCCTGTGAATGGATATAAAACGCCCGCAGCAACGGGGATCAAGCAGACATTATAGGCAAAGGCCCAAAACAGGTTTTGATGAATGTTCTTTATCGTGGCATTGGACAATGCAATTGCATTTGCAACACCGCGCATGTCGCCAGACATCAACACAACATCAGCACTTTCAATAGCGATATCCGTACCTGTTCCAATCGCCAATCCCACATCAGCTTGCGCTAAGGCTGGTGCATCATTGATGCCATCACCAACAAAACTGACATGACCATATTCAGCCTGTAGCTGCTCAATTGCATCGACTTTTCCCGCAGGCAATACTTCTGCAATCACACTATCGATGTTCAGTTTCTTGGCAATTGCTTTTGCTGTCTGTTGGTTATCACCAGTAATCATCGCAACTTTCAAACCCAAGCTGTGCAAGGCCTCAATAGCGGCAGATGTTGTGTCCTTAATTGGATCAGCAACCGCAATGATGGCAGCAAGCCGACCATCAATGGCTGCATAAAGCGGGCTCTTTGCCTCTTGCCCAAGTGCGATAACAATCTCTTCATGGGCGGTTAGATCATGACCAAGTTTGATCATATATCTATCAGCTCCAACATGAATGGTCTGACCATCAATGTCAGCTTCAATGCCATAGCCTGTTTGTGAATTAAATGCAGTCGTTTCTGGAATTGTTAATTTGCGATCCTTTGCAGCCTGAACAATAGCCTCAGCAATCGGGTGCTCAGAATTTGCTTCAGCCGCTGCAATCAACGCCAAAGCTTCAGTTTCCTCAAAACCATTCAACACTTCAAAATCAGTGAGAACAGGACGACCAAGGGTCAAAGTTCCTGTTTTATCAACCGCAACAAGTCTTGTGTTTTTCAAATCTTGAAGCGCTTCTCCATGTCTAAACAACACACCCAATTCCGCAGCCCGTCCCGTGCCAACCATGATCGAGGTTGGTGTTGCTAGCCCCATCGCACAAGGGCAAGCGATAATCAAAACAGCGACCCCGTTAACAAGCGCAAAAGACAGCGCAGGCTCTGGGCCAAACAACAACCAAACAGCAATTGTGATCAAAGAAATAAGCATGACCACAGGCACAAATACGGCTGTGACTTTATCAACAAGTGCTTGAATGGGCAGCTTGGTGCCTTGCGCATTTTCAACCATTTTGATGATCTGCGCCAAGGCGCTATCTGCACCTATGTCTGTTGCGCGATATTCAAAGCTACCCGTTTTGTTAATTGTTCCGCCAATCACGCAGCTTTCAACCACTTTTTCAACAGGCAAGGGTTCACCAGACATCATCGCTTCATCGACAAAGGAAGCACCTTTGGTCACTTCACCGTCCACCGGAATTTTGTCCCCGGGGCGCACTTGAACAATGTCACCTGACAGCACGTCATCAAGCAGCACATTAACAAAAACACCGCTCCGCAAAACACGGGCAGATTTGGCCTGAAAGCTCATCAATTTTGTAATGGCTTCACTTGTGCGCCCCTTTGCGCGGGCCTCAAGCACACGGCCAAGCAAGATAAGGGTAATGATCACAGCACTGGCTTCAAAATAAATATTGGCAGTACCTGTGGGCAAGATCTGCGGCGCAAAAGTTGCCACAACAGAATAGGCCCAAGCAGCAGATGACCCCATCACAACCAGCGAATTCATCTCTGGCGCAAGACGTATGAGGGCTGGAACTCCCTTTTTATAAAACACCATTCCAGGGCCAAATTGAACAATCGTAGCCAGAATGAAATACAGATAATATAGATTTTGCTTCCCGATAGTATCCATCAAAAACATATGGACACCGGGGATAAAATGAGACGCCATTTCTAGGACAAACAATGGCAATGTGAAAACAGCTGCTATAATAAAATTTTGCTTCAAAGACGCATATTCTTCAGCTTTTGAGGCCTTGCGTTCATCGTCAGATGATGTGTCTGTGCCATGTCTTTTTGCGGCATAACCAACCGTTTTCACAGCACTTATAAGAGAAGAGATGTCCACGCCGTGATATGCAACAATATCAGCGCGCTCTGTTGCCAAGTTCACTTTGGCACTGACAACACCTGAAACTTTATTCAGCCCATCTTCAACGCGCTTGACACATGAGGCACACGTCATGCTTTCAATATCGAGTTGAACCTTGAAAGTTGGAACTGAGTAACCAGCACTCATGATGGTTTGAACAACATCATCAACTTGTTTTGGGTCATGAACGTCAAAACGCACCTGTTCTGTCGCCAAGTTTACAGAAACTGCCTCAACACCCTCAATCTTATTGATCGCAGTCTCTACGCGCTTTACGCAAGATGCACAGGACATTCCAACGATAGGAAGTTGCAATGTCTGGACTTGGCTGGCAGTCTTAGGACTGATGTTCATCATTTAGCTCCGCATTCATTTGATATTACCCCAATCTACGCCCTCCAGTAACAGGAAGGTCAACAGCAAAAATGATGCAAAACCTGATATAGTTGATAAAACAATCGTCTTGACCTTCCAGTTAAAGGAGGCTTTATAATAAGCCGTTTGAAACAAAATGCAGAACCAAAATAAAATTGAGAAGAAGATGAATATTGGCCAAGCAGCGGACCTGTCTAAACTACCCGTTAAAACCATTCGATATTACGAAGATATTAAGCTGGTTATCCCCAACCGCTTATCAAACGGCTACCGCGATTACTCCGATAATGATGTGCATAGACTGGCGTTTCTTCAAAGATCCCGAAGCTTAGGATTTTCTATTGAGGAATGCAGATTACTCCTATCTTTATACGATGATGACCAACGCTCTAGCAGTGATGTCAAATTGATTGCATCTGCCAAAATTGGTGAGATTGATAAAAAAATCAAAGAACTACATTCACTAAAATTGACATTAGAAGCACTCGTAAAAAACTGCCACGGAGACGGAAAACCTGATTGCCCGATTATCGATGGCCTTGCTGGAAAGCTCAATCAATAATCAAGACAAGTTTGGCTAAAACATCTTCAAAAAAATAATGCTGTCTTTATCTGCTTGTTAGCGTTAAGGAAAAAAAAGATAAATGGAGTGAGGGAGAGAAAATGAAAACTGTTGTAAACAGCTGGAACGAATGGGATCCTTTAAAGCATGTGATTGTTGGACGTGCAGATGATTGCCATATCCCGCCAGAAGAGCCGGCGCTGGACGCTAAGGTTCCTGAAGATAGTGACATGCGTGGCATGTGGGGTCGCAGACCTCAAGAAACGATTGATCGCGCAAATGAACTTTTGAACAATTTTGCCTCAATGCTCGAAAAACGCGGTGTACGTGTTGATCGCCCAACACCCACTGATTTTTCCCTACCTGCAACAACACCCGATTTCCATACACAAAGCCAATTTGGCTGTATGCCGCCGCGCGATGTTTTGCTTACAGTTGGCAGCGAGATATTGGAAGCGACAATGTCTTATCGTTGTCGTTGGTTTGAATATCTTTGCTATCGCCCGCTGATGCAGCAATATTGGGAAGACGATCCTAAATTCCGCCATGAAGCTGCGCCTAAGCCACGGCTTACCAATGAAGATTATCACCCTGATTATTTGTCGGACAAAATCGGTAATGAAAAACGCCTTGAATGGGCTGCCAATAAATTCTTTGTCACCACAGAAGAAGAGCCGCTATTTGATGCAGCAGACGTGTTGCGCTTTGGTAAAGACTTGGTCGTCCAGCATGGATTTACCACCAATCTAAAAGGCATAGAATGGCTACGTCGCCACTTCCCTGATCATCGTGTTCATACGGTCAATTTCCCCGGTGACCCTTATCCCATCCATATTGATGCAACGTTTACACCTTTGCGTCCGGGTTTGATTTTGAACAATCCAAACAGGCGTTTGCCTGAAGATCAGCGCCAGATGTATCATGACAATGGTTGGGAAATTATTGATGCGGCACAACCTGCGCACAATGCTCCACCGCCTTTATGCTATTCATCAACATGGCTCAGCATGAATGTTTTGGTGCTTAATCCAAAAACAGTTTGTGTTGAAAAATCTGAAGTCTACCAAGCTGAACAAATGGATAAATTGGGCATGGAAGTCGTCGAAGTTGAATTACGCGACGCCTATGCATTTGGTGGTGGCCTACATTGCTGCACAGCCGATGTGTATCGTGAAGGCACCTGCGAAGATTACTTCCCTAGCCTATCAAAATAGACAGCTAACATAAAATAGCTCGATCAATGGCGGATACTTGTTTGTAATAACTCACAAGTGTTCGCCATTTTTCATTATATAAAAAAGGCACACCGCAAAGGCACGCCTTTTTATTTAATTGTGATTTTATTTAGAAAAATTTCTTAGCCATACTAGCAAGACCACCAATGCCGCCCACGGAATCCAAAAGTGATCCGCCGCTGCTAGACTTATCGATAATCTGTGGAAGTGCGTCTTTGAGGCTCTCAAGTAAAGACCCTTCGTCGGTCCCCAATTCGGCCGCAGCAGCTGAAACCTTATCACCACCCAAAACATCTTTGAGTTGGTCTGCAGAGATATCCACATTTTCACCATCACCCAACCATGAAGACGCCACATCACCTAGTCCGCTGGACTGTAAGCTACTGACAAGACTGCCAAGGTCCATTTTATCGCCGCCGCCAAGCAAGCTATCCATAGCACCGCTGATAACGCTACTCTCTACGCCTAATTTTTCAGCCAACATTCCACTAGGGTCAGGACTCGTTAAATCCACCATATGATGATAGCGGCGATGCAAATT
>CAXBCW010000064.1:0-19403 GCA_963974325.1 uncultured Rhizobiaceae bacterium | reverse complement strand
CAATTTGCATCGCCGCTATCATCATATGGTGGATTTAACGAGTCCTGACCCTAAACTCGATGAGAAGTTTACTGTTGGCAACAAAGACAATGCGTTCCTTGCTACCCTTACCCAGAACTTTGATCTTCCGATCATGATTAAAGACGTCTTTGATGTTCAGGCCTGTAAGTTCACCGATCCTCAGACCGGTTGTGATGGGCATCTTAAGCATCAAGTGCATAATGTCATCCTGAAAAAACGATCCAATTACAGATTGATTGTAGGAATTTCGAGTCATTAGATGCTGCAGTGTTTTAGTATTGATAGATCTTGGTATGGTTTTGGGTTTTCTGAATTTAAGTTCCAGGTCGTGAAATGGGGAGAGTGGTCCTCGCAGTATCTGGCCCCTCGACCTAAAACAACCTCTTAATGTCGATAGACGGCGTTGCACTGTAGATGCCTTTAAAGACTTCGCGTTCCTCAAGTATCGGACAAACTGCAAAATTGTTTTTTGCTCAGAATCATCTTGATTATCTGTCTCACGATAGAAAGTCATGAAGGCTTTGAGATCTTGTTTGTAAGCGATGATTGTGTATGGGCTCAGGTTTTGTTGGCCTTCGCAATAGTCGAGGAATTGCTGCGCAAGTTTGCTGTCGATCATTCGGTTCTCCATATTAGAAAACCGGCGAGAATAGTGTTGGAGAGTTAACGCATTTAGTTGGTACAGAGTAGGGGCATCAGCATAATGGACTTGTCACAGTTTGCTTCCGCATCCTTGAATGGAATAATTGCCATCAAGGAGATTTTACTATGGCTTATAAACACAACGAAGAATTTAAACGCGAGGTGGTACGCATTGCGCTAACGAGTGGATTAACCCGCAGACAAGTAGCGAGTGATCTGGGTATCGGCTTTTCAACGCTGGCAAAATGGGTACAGAACTCGAAACCTGATGATTTGCCTCCAGCTGCTGATATAGATTTAGCCAAGGAGAATGAAAGGCTTCGTAAAGAGAACCGCCTGCTTCTGGAGGAGCGGGAAGTGCTAAAAAAAGCGACGGTGTTTTTCGCAAATCAAAACAAGTAAAATTTGCATTTGTTGAAGAACACCGAAACCATATTCCAATAGATCGGCTGTGTCATATTCTCGGCATCACCTCGCGTGGATACCGTTCGTGGCGATGTCGTCCAATCAGCCAGCGTCAGCGTGATGATATGGTTTTGTTGGCTCATATCCGAGAACAGCACCACCTTAGTCTTGGAAGTTATGGCCGTCCTCGTATGACACAAGAGCTGAAGGAGATTGGTTTGACAGTTGGGCACAGGCGAGTTGGTCGATTGATGCGTCAGAACGGTATTCACATCGTCAGAACCCGCAAATGCAAGGTAACAACCAATAGCAATCATCGCTTCAACATCGCACCCAACTTGCTGGACAGAAACTTCCACGCTGATAAACCTAATCAAAAGTGGGCTGGTGATATCAGTTATATCTGGACCAGCGAAGGTTGGCTCTATCTGGCCGTTATGATCGACCTATATTCACGGCGCGTCGTTGGCTGGGCTGTCAGTAATCGTTTAAAAAAGGATTTGGCATTACAGGCTCTTAATCGTGCTGTGGCACTACGGAACCCTCCATCAGATTGTATTCATCATACGGATCGTGGAAGCCAATATTGTTCACACGATTATCAAAAGCGTTTAAGTCAATTAGGTTTTAAAACCTCGATGAGCGGTAAGGGAGATTATTGGGATAATGCTGCTGTTGAGACCTTTTTCAAAACACTGAAAGCAGAGCTGATCTGGCGTCATTCTTGGCAAACACGACAGCTAGTGACACAAGCTCTGTTCAAATACATTAACGGGTTTTACAATGCACGTCGCCGACACTCAGCAATAGGAGGAACATCGCCAATCAAATTCGAACGAAATTTAGCTTAAACGAGAACTGGATGCGGAACTAAAACGGGACAAGTCCAATAATTGTCTGGGTTCGCTGTCGTACCAAAAGATCACGGGTTCTAATACAATGGCTGCCCCTTTGGCTTTGCTCGCTCTTTACCGCAACAAATCGCAATGTCGGACGCATAGCTGCTTCACAAATGGTTTGACATATGCCGGCGGGATTAATCGCACCACATGGTTGAGCTTCTCTATCTCACGACCCCAGTAATGACTGCCTGAACAGGCTTCCATTGCAACCGTGCAGGCTGGTTGTTCTGCCAGATATGTAATCATACCTTCGCGGCGAAGCTTCTTTCGAAAAACCACGGCACCAAACTGATCACATCCATGAAGTTGGAAAACGTTCTTCGCCAAATCTATGCCAATCATACAATTATTGCTCATAGGAAATCTCTTGATTATGATGAAACAATCCTAGTATGCCACATTAGCGGCAATCTAGGGACGTCCATCCCAGAACCGGTATGGTGTGCCAATCAATTGGTTTATAATTTAGCCCCCAGACGAACGGATATTTTCTTTGAGATATCTTTGATGTTTTCAACGATAACATCATTGCCAATCTCAGCAATGGCATCAACTGGTAAGCTCACTGCGACACCGGCTATAGGTCTGTTCAATGAATCCAAGACTGAGGCCCCGTAGCAAACCATGCCGACTTGGACTTGCTCATTGTCAACTGAATACCCTTGAGCACGCACGGTGGCTAATTCTTCAAGAAGGACATCTATATTTTGTACACTATTATGTGTGAGTGGTGGAGGGAATGGGCCTGCTACTAGTTGGCGAACTTCGCCAGTGGTTAAAAAGCTCAAGAATGCTTTTCCTGTTGCGGTATAAACTGCAGGCAGTCTCATGCCAATCCGAAAATCATAGCCAACAGACAGTTCTGAGTTGCGGGCAGCCAAATACACAACTTCAGCACCCTCTAAAACTGACAATGTAATCGTCGCGCCTGGTAGGCTTGTGCTTTCATCCCAAATTGTTGCAAATTCAGTTGCAACATCAGAATCATGAGCAAACCGATTTGACCAGCGCATAATATGTGGGCCAAGCTGATAGGTTTGATTTGGTTTTCGCACGAGTAGGTTTAATTCCGTTAGTGTCATGCAAATACCGTGGGCGCTGCTCTTCGCCACGCCGATTAGTTCAGCGATTTCAGTAACGTTCAGGCTTTTTTTTGATTCGGAGATAATATCAAGAACCTTAATTCCTCTTGCGAGCGCTGGTACTAACTTTCTGCTATTTTCTGGTTCGCTGACTTTGGTATTATTCTGCGATGGGGCCACGATTTTAACTCTTTCATTTTGAATAGTCTGGGATTTCAACTTGACTCTCAGGTTACAATATGGTCATTATTCACTATGTTGTAAAGCGTTCACTATACTGAACAATCCAGAGGAGGCCAAAAATTGCGCATAGTCAGTGAATTTAGTCCTGTTTTTTTGGAATTTATTTCAATACGGAAATGCGAGCTTATCAAGCACGCTATTTTCAATAGAGGCTACTTGTTATGACGTTGAGTGAATGGGCAATTAAATTTGGCGAAGCTTCTGATCAGAATAAAACGATCGGAGCAATGGCGCGGTATTTCACCTGTAAATATATGCTCGACATGGAGCATGAGAAAATCATTGTTGAAATGGTTGATGGTAAAGTTTATCGCATGAATATCTCTCCAAGTGGAATGGATGCGTATGATTTTGCCCTGCGTGCCAGTGCCGCAACATGGCGTGAATTTGCCCAACCAATCCCCAAGCCGATGTTTCATGGAATTTGGTCCGCAAGTTTTAGACAAGATTTGAAAATTGAAGGTAATACGCTCGTTCTCATGCAGAACTTGCGAAATTTCACCGTGCAGTTTGAGCTGCTTCGCAAGGTGGGGGTTCCGGTATGAGCTCAATCATTATTAAGCTTAACAAGCGGGGCTCACGCGCATGGTAAAACACTCACCTGTAACCGGACGGTATGTAACAATCGATGTCGACGGCTATGAATATAAAGTCTCCTACCTTCAAAATGGTCGCGGCACACCGCTGGTTTGTCAGCACACCGCAGGTTGTCATAATCATCAATGGATGGGTCTTCTGGAAGACGAAGAAGTGACATCAAAATATAATGTGATTGCTTATGATCTGCCGCGGCATGGTAAGTCCGACCCTCCTCATAATACAAAATGGTGGGAGGAAGAGTACCGATTAACAGCTGATCATTTTGTTAATTTCATAGTCAAGCTTTGCGATGCACTTGAATTGGACAATCCAATTTTCATGGGCTCATCATTTGGTGGCAATGTAGCTTTGCAATTAGCTTTGCGACATCCAAGTCGTTTCAGAGCAGTTATTCCAGTGGAAGCTGCTGCTCACGCTCCGGGTTTCTTTCTTGATCTTTGGCGTCACCCTCATGCTAACGCTGCGCAAGTTTGCGCTAGTGGTGTTTGGGATCTTATGGCACCTCAAAGCCCTGAACGAGATCGGTGGCTTACATGGCACTATTATACTCAAGGTTCAGAAGCGTTTAAAGGCGATCTCTATTTTTATTCTGTCGATCATAATATAACAGACAAGCTCTCACAAATAGATACAAACGCATGTCCAGTTATTATGATGACTGGCACCTATGATTATTTGACGCCACCTGAGGCGACTGAAGAAACAGCACGTAATATACCAGGTGGCATTTATATTGAGATGGAAGACATTGGACATTTTCCGATGAGTGAAAACTATCCATTATTTCGAGAATATCTGCGTGAAGCACTACGAATCATAACGGACCGTACTGGTGCCTAGTCGTCTCGTTAGCCGAAAATATAAGAAAGTTTGATGATGAAAATATTGGAATTTAATGATCAGGGTTTGCAGGTTGAGCGAGATTCTAACTCAATGCGTAATACGGGTTCCGGAAGCCACTTGGCACCAGCACCTGTGATCAGAGCGAAGACCCAGCCATCATCAATTTCACCTTCTGACATACAATTATATATGTTTCAGACCGGCACACTGCGTACGAAAACCAAATATATCAAAATGAACCAAGGAGAAGAGAATTTCGAAATTCCTGTTCCGTGGTTTCTCATAAAGCACCCAAAAGGTAATGTCGTTATCGATGGCGGAAACGCTATTGAAACAGCGATTGATAAACGAGGCCACTGGGGTGCTGTTGTTGATGCTTATGATCCTGTCATGAGCATAAAGGACAATTGTGTTGATCAGTGCCGTTCAGTCGGTGTTGAACCAGAAGATGTTAGCTATGTGTTGCAATCACATTTGCATCTCGATCATTCCGGTGCAGTTGGACGTTTCCCAAAAGCTCAGCATATCGTTCAGAGAGTTGAATATGATTATGCATTCAACCCTGATTGGTTTTCAGCGGGCGCATATATAAGGGCTGATTTTGATCGCCCCGGGCTTGATTGGAAATTTTTAGGTGGCGAATACACCGACAATTATGATCTCTACGGTGACGGAGCTATTCGGATGATTTTTACGCCTGGACACTCCCCAGGACACCAATCATTCCTAATTAACTTGCCCAATACTGGGCCGATATTACTAGCAATTGATGCCGCTTACACTCTCGATCATTGGGAAAATAAAGCTCTCCCGGGTCTTGTTTGTTCTTCAGTTGATGCTGCCTACTCAGTCGCAAAATTACACAAAATTGCTCAGGAAACAGGTGCACTGGTTGTGACTGGTCACGATCCTGAACATTGGAAAACGTTCCGAAAAGCACCCCATGCTTTTTACGATTAGGAACATTAATGGGCGGGGGCCCGATAGGAATCCTGAACAGCAAACTGCTCAGGGATAGTTCGACTAAGAACTTAATCAATACATGGAGGAAGTAATGATGAATTTTAAAAAAATTACAATGGCTTTGAGTGCGGTGGCACTGTGTGCCAACGGTGCTATGGCTGAAGGATTGGATGATATTAATCCGGAGGTACGCGAGCGCCTTTATAATCCAGAAATGCTTGATCCGGCACAGCCGATTGAAGCAAGTCTCTATAAAGACTTTGTTGCCAAGAGCCCTCCACCGTGGAAAATCGGATATGCGAGTTCTTATGCTGGGAATACCTGGCGTGCTGGTGCGATGACCCAGCTACAAGACGTTATCATTCCTAAGTGGAAAGAGCTTGGCTTGATCTCTGAAGTGGTTGTTACTCAATCAAATCTTAAAGACGCAACACAAATTCAACAAATGCGCCAACTTGTAGATCAAGGCGTTGATGCCATTATCGTTTGTTGTTCAAACCCAACAGCGCTCAATCAGACTGCAAAATATGCCTATGATAAGGGTGTTCCGACATTCTCATTCACTGGTTATTTGACATCTGAATATGCGGTTAACTCATCAGTGAACTATCAGCTAGCTGGATTTGAAATCGGCAAGTGGATGGCTAATGAAATCGGCGGCGAGGGTAATGTTCTTGTTGTTGAAGGAATTCCTGGAACGTCTGCTTCAGACAGTCAAGATCGTGGCGTAAAAGCTGGTCTTGCAACAGCTCCAGGAGTTAAAGTTGTTGGCTCAATTGCTGGCATGTGGACTGATCAGGTTGCCCAAGGTGAAGTGCAAAAATGGCTCTCTACACATCCGGGTAAATTAGACGGTGTTGTTGTTCAATCTGCAGCGGAAATGGGCGTTCTTCGCGCTCTTGCACAATCGGGTCGTGGTGACGTTCCTGTTGCAATCGGTGGTGAACTTGGAGCACTTTGCTTCTGGCGCAATAATCCAGAATATATCTCTACTGCGATCCAAACATGGCCGCCACAAGATGAGATTGAATTGATTTGGGATATCATGATGCGTACGCTTCAAGGTCAAGGTCCAAAAGTTCAATCTGTAATGGTAGATCCTGTGACTATTACTGTTGATGACCTTACAAAGCTTATGGACGAGGATTGCGATCCAAACAGTCCTAATTGGTTGGCTGTTAGCAAAGATCGTTGGGGTGGTTCTGCCTTCCTTGATGATTTCTTCTACAAACCTGCTGATCCTACACAATACAAACGCTAAACACATAGTATACTGGACCGCTTGCAATTGGGCGGTCCAGACAAAAGGGGATAAATTTTGTTGCAATTAGATCAACCACAACCAGCTACATCCGTTGCCCAGAACACGATTTCTGTGGTGGATGTATATAAGTTTTTTGGGCCCACGTGCGCGCTCAATGGTTGTAGCTTCTCTGCGAGGGCGGGAGAAATCCACGCCATTGTTGGCGGGAATGGTTGTGGTAAAAGTACAATGGCTAAAATCGTTTCGGGTGTATTGCCCATCGATAAAGGTCAAGTATCAATTTTAGGTGAAACACCGTCCACGCCTGGCGAAGCCAGGGCATTGGGCATTTCTACGGTTTATCAAGAAGTTCTCGTCGCCGACGAAAGTACCGTTGTTGACAACCTTTATATGGGTACTGATGCTCTCTTCTCATCGAAATTACCTTTTAGCAAAAAAGTACAACGTGCCGCAAAGATGATGCGTGAGCTTGCTGGAGAAGACGTTGACCCTTATGCGCTTGTGGGCACATTGCCACTTGGCATTAAACAATGGATTACAATCGGGCGCGGGCTGCTTCAGGTCCCCCGTATACTTATACTTGACGAATCCTCAGCTGCACTGGATTTCGACAGCACGGAACGGCTCTTCGATAAAATGCGTGAACTCAGAGACGGTGGAACAACAGTTCTTATTGTAACGCATAGAATTGCCGAACTCATTCGTATCTCGGATAGAGCAACGGTCTTGCGTGACGGCAAAGATGTCGGTGTCCTTGAAAAGGAAGATATCACCGAGAAAAACCTGCTTGCACTCATGACAGGTGAAGATCAGAACGGCGATCACACTGAACTCAATGCGCCAATGCCAAGTGAGGATAGTGTTGTTTTAAGCGCCCATGAACTGCTGGTATGGCCAGATGCTGAGAGCGTAGATTTTGATCTATTCAAGGGCGAAATTGTTGGAATTGCAGGTCTTGATGGACAAGGCCAGGATGAGTTTGTTCGCGTTCTTGCTGGCGTTCAAATGGCCGAAAATGGTCTTGTATATGCCGCCGACGGAACGGGCGCTTACAATCCAATTCAGTCCTTAAATGATGCAGTGGAAGCTAAGATTGCATATGTCTCTGGAGACCGCAAACGCGAAGGAATATTTGCATCTTTGAGCATATTTGAGAATATGGTGATGCCGCTTTATCACGAAAAGAAGCGCGGTGGTATCTTTGGGTTCATAGATTGGGAAAGTCTGAAAACGATTTTTGCACGTGAGACAGAAAATCTTCTTATTAAATTTGGGCTTCCAGATGATAAAATTACGTCTCTTTCTGGCGGCAACCAGCAAAAGGTTCTCATTGGGCGTGGCTTTGCTATGCGGCCCGATATTATCGTATTGAATGATCCCGCGCGCGGAATTGATGTTGGCGCAAAAACCGAGCTCTATAAACACCTAAGAGCATTTGCAGAGGCAGGTAAATCAGTCGTCTATCTATCTTCTGAATTGGAAGAGTTTATCGGGTTTGCAACGCGTGTCATCGTTTTCCGTAATGGCAGTCCGTTCGACGCCTTTGTTGGTGATGATGTCGAACCTAAGCGCATTCTGGAAGCTATGTTTGGCCAGACAGATCAAAAAGGACTTCAAATTCTTGAAACTGCTGCAGCGGCTATTGATCTGAATGGTCATATTATGGCTCCGATTGTAAATAACGATACTGCCAACACGTCAATACTACAATCAGATGACATTGTTTCCAAGCCCCCAGAAACTGCGGTGCCATCTAAACGTCTCGACATAAAAATTATTGAGTTTGATGCACTTAAAAATAAAAAGCGGACTGCTCTATGAGTGATGTGATTGCAAATATTGCTACTCCTCAGAGTTCAGCACCCGAAGTAAAATCTGGAAGCGGTACAACGCCTTATTTGTTGATGCCAATCACAGTGCTGTTTTTGTTATTGATCATAGCGGTGATTAGATCACCGTCACTTATGACAAGTTCTGGAATTGGTGCAGCCATTATCGTTTCTGCGCCTCTCATTCTTGCTACATACGCCCTTATGACAAGCGTAACAGCGGGGCGAGGGACGGTTGATCTCGCTATTGGGCCACTTATTGGTTTCATTAATGTTTCCGTGATCCAGTTAACGGCTGCCGATATTATAGGTTCCCCAGTAACAATTTTTGTTTTTGCTATTGGTCTTGGTATTGCTTACCAGATCCTTATGGCAGCGATTGTCATTTATGTACGCGTCCAACCAATCATTGTATCGTTGAGCGGGTTCCTAGCTCTTTCAGGTATTAACCTTGTTATCCTCCCAAGACCAGGCGGCTTAGCCCCCGAATGGATGCAAAGTTGGGGAGCTGGTATTGATATATTCTCCCCTGTTTTATTTATCGTTATTTTTGCCACGCTTGCTTGGTTGCTGTTCACTCAAACAGCCTTCTATACCCACTTACGACTGATGGGTTCGGACGAACGAGCCGCCTACACAAGTGGAGTTCCAATCACAACAGTGCGTTTTGGTGCACATGCAATTTCAGGTATCTTTGCTGGCCTTTCAGCAATTACGTATACAGCTCTCATCAGCTCTGGAGATCCAAGTCAGGGAACAACCTACACATTGATCGCTGTGACGGCACTTGTGTTGGGAGGAACATCTCTTGCCGGTGGACGAGGCACAGTTATGGGCTCTCTTTTTGGTGCTCTTAATCTCTATTTGATCACCTATGTTTTGGCGACGTTTAACTTTGGTGCCGTTCAGAGTTTTGTGACAGATCTCGCCTATGGCGCTATTTTGGTCATATCGCTTCTGCTGACAATTGCTTTGCCAGTTATCCAGCGATACATCCGCAACTTTTCACCGTTATTGTACTTTGTGGCGCTTTCCGTTGTGGTGTTTGGCGTGATTTTGCATACCACATTTGATTATGGTTCTCTAAGCACTGCCGCAGAACTTGGTAAGTCAGCATTGCCAGCGGCTAGTTTTGCTGGCCCTCTCGAGATCACTCAACTCAATACTATCGATCTGGGTTTCAGCGCATTTGCACTGCCATTGGTTTATGCGGCAATACTCATAATTGCGCTCCCGATAATGCTCAGGGTCATCGTATCAAACTCCGACTTTCGTAATATCGGACCATTGGTTGCGATTGTCGTTACGTCTTTGTTATTGATGTCAGCCTACTTCCTGAACGAAAATTCAAACGCTCCACAAGTGCTAACTGTGGAGCAGTCAAATTGAGTAGTTCAATACCCCAAATTAAAAATGGCACATTGCTCACTCGACTTATTGGCCTGGTTCTAGCTTTGGGTATAACAGCTCTCGGTGTGGTGGTTGGATTAGTTCAAGGTCAACCAATTCAGCAAGTTATTTTGTTTGCCGTTGCAACACTGGCAGGGTCTGCATGGGCATGGCAATATTTTGTCAACCAGTTTGATAATCGAGGCGAAAATTCCGAACAAACAGATGGACCCAAAGAGCTCAAACAAGCATGGCATAAATACCGCTTTGGTGTTCTTGGTTTCATTGTTCTTCTTCTGCTCTTCTTAATATTGTCCATTACCGTCGAAGGTTTCTTCAATATCTGGAATGTTATCTCTGGGCTTATCCTTCTGCTCATAATTGTTCTAACCATGACTGTGGGGAAATTTGTCGCCGAGAATAAAAGTGCTTTTATTGGATTGATGGTTCTTATTGGGCTGTTCACAATTGGCGCTATGAATATTGAAGGGTTCTCTTCCTCCAATAATATTAAATCGATGCTTCTTTTTGCATCCTTTTTGGGACTAGCATGCGTTGGCCAAACTCTCGTTGCCATGGTTGGCGGGTTAGACCTTTCCATTCCGTTTGTCATTGGTTCAGCAAATGTTGGTATGCTTTATCTGATCAGTCTTGGTGTGCCACCTTGGATAGCCCTATTGATTACATTGCTGATTGGAACACTTATTGGTGTGATTAATGGGTTCCTCAGTTTCAGGCTTCAAGGTCAGGCCCTCATCATGACATTGGGTACAGGCTTTGCTGTGTCCGGTGGTGTGCAAATTATTACATCTATCGGATCTGCTTATGGCGGTAATGTGTTTGCAGCGGTTCCCGGCTGGCTTAGTAATCTATCAGCATTGAATGGTTCATTTTTTGGAATTCCATTTCCACCGGCAATCGCCATCTGGTTTATCATCGCAGTTGCACTAATTGTTGGCATGAGAAACACTGTTTATGGACGGTATCTCTATGCCCTTGGCGTCAACCGCACCTCTGCGAAAAGGGTTTCAATTTCCGAACGTCTTTATTGGGTTTCTGTTTATGCGCTCAGTGGTTTCTTCTCTGCGTTAACTGGTATTCTCTTACTAGGTTGGAGCGGCGGCGGGTTCATTGGTGTTGGAGATACATATCTATTTATGACCTTAGCGGCAGTCGTTGTTGGCGGGACCTCCCTACTTGGTGGGGTTGGCGGTTATGGTTTTACAGTGATTGGTGTCCTAGTCCTTCAGGTTCTAACATCATTTCTGGTCGGTATCGGACTTAACTACGAATGGCAGCAATTCATTTTCGGGCTGTTAATCCTACCGATGGTCGCTCTTTACGCGCGCTCGCCGCACATTCGAACACAAATTTAGAAAGCCACGGACTTATGAAACAAGAACACATCTATAATGATAGGGGGGCATAATGACCAATCCGGTTATGCAAACAATTGACCTAACAGGGGCGAGTTATTCTGCCGCATTGTTGGGCATGGTGGCGACGGCGCTATTGCTGCTTATAGGATCCAGTTGGGTTCGCGGCAGATGGAAGTTACCAGTGACCTTGTCTGGCGTTGCAGCTTTGGTTGGCGTGTTTGTACTATATGAAGCGAAAGCTGTCTGGCTCTCAACATCACAAGTGCCCTTAGTCTATCATTATGTAGGATGGATCATATCCATGCCGTTGCAGGTCATGGCATTGTTCTTTTTTGCCAAGCAAGTGGGACCCGTATCGTCATCGCTATTTTGGCGCTTTTTAGTCGTGTCGATCCTCATGGTCTTATTCCGCTATCTTGGTGAAGCAGGGTTCGTTCACGCGACATTGGCCTTCCTGATAGGGGTTGTTTTTTGGCTCTACATCTTGGGTGAATTGTTTTTTGGACAGATGGAAGATGCGGTCACAAAGAGTTTAAATGCTCCTGTGCTACGCGGTTACTTTTGGCTACGCCTCATTGTCACGGTCGGGTGGGCAATTTATCCTCTAGCCAATTTTATTATAAGTTTCAGCGGCCATGTCGATACTGGCGGCATGAGTGTCGCATACAATCTGGCTGAATTTCTTAATCGTATGGCCTTTGGTCTTATCATTCTTGCATCAGCTGTTTTGGCCTCGAAAGGAGCAACCGATGAATAGTCACGTTGTCCTCAACATAAATTCTACCAATATCCTACCCTCTAAGATGGAGTTATCAAAATGAACGGCGCCAATATCATTGCAATTATTATTCTCGCGGCGATCGTTATTGCGGTTCTTGCCTATCTACTCCACTGGCTTTATCGCCATTCGACTAAAGACGTGTCGTTTGTCCGAACTGGTTTTCTTGGTGAAAAAATTGTTATGGGCGGAGGTGCATTGGTCCTTCCAATTGTTCATGATTTGACCGAAGTTAATATGAACACACTTCGTCTTGAAGTGACCAGAGCAAGAGAAAAATCGCTCATCACAAAAGATCGGATGCGGATCGAACTGGAAGTCGAATTCTATGTTCGTGTGGTTCCTACTTTTGAAGCTGTTGCGACCGCTGCACGTACCCTTGGTAATAGAACAATGACGCCCGAAAGTTTGCGAGACCTCATACAGGGCCGTTTTGTTGATGCTATGGGAGCGGTTGCCGCGTCGATGGCGATGGAAGAAATTCATGAAAATCGATCAGCCTTTATCAAAAAGATCAAAGAGGAAGTCGCCGACAGCCTTACGCTCAATGGTTTGGAACTTGAGACCGTATCTCTGACGTCATTAGATCAGGCCGATATCTCACTCTTTAATCCTTCAAATGCTTTCGATGCAGAAGGCCTTACGCGATTGACTGAAGAAATTGAAAAACGGAAGAAAAAGCGTAACGATATTGAGCAAGATACTATGATTGCGGTTCGTCAGAAAAATCTGGAAGCCGAAAAGATCGCATTGAATATTAATCGTGAAAGCGAATACGCGAAACTTGCTGAAGACAGTGAAGTCGCGATTAGACGGGCTGTACAAAAAGCTGAAGTAGAGCTTATAAATTCTGCCAAAGAGCGTGAAATTGAAGTGGCGCGTTTGAAGGAACGTGAAGAGGTTGAAACAAGTCGCATTCACATGGAGCAAGCTCTTGAGAGTATAGAAATCAAGAGGCAGAAAAATCTGGCTTTAGAAGAGCAAGATCGTGAAATCGCAATTTCAGCAAAATCAAAAACGCGTTCGATAGCTCAGTCTGAAGCTGAAAAAGCACGCGGAAAAATGCTTGAAGAAACAGAAAAATCTCAAACAATTCGTGATACTGAAATCGCTAATCGTAGGAAGCAAATTGAACTCATTGTGGCTTCGCAAGAAGCTGAATGTGGCGCTATCGTAACTAAGCTAAACGCGGAAGCTGAAAAAGCATCAGCGAAAGATCTCGCCGAAGCAGACCGCATTGCAGTAAGTGCTCTTAAAGAGCGGCTGGTGATTGAAGCAGAAGGTAAACGGGCTCTCAATGAAGCAGAGAATCTTCGCTCTGACGCAAGCCGAAAATCTGCACTTCACCAGCGTTTGGTTGAAAACCTCCCTGATATTATCCGTGAAAGCGTAAAGCCTATGGAGAATATTGACGAGATCAAAATCCTACATGTCGAAGGGCTTCCAGGTCTTGCTGGTGGCAATACAGGTGGTGCTAGTAGTGTTGAGGGTCAAGATACTTCAAGTGGAGGTAATCTTGCCGATCAAGTCGTAAACTCTGCATTGCGGTACCGTTCACAAGCACCATTCGTTGATACACTACTTGGTGAAATAGGTATGAGTGGCGACAGCATACATAGAATGGAAGGTCTGCAAGATCTTTCTAAGATTGTCTACACTGAACCGGGTGCTACCAAGGATGGTAGTGCAAAGCCAAAAGCCGTTGCGACGAAAAAACCAACCATAAAACCAAAAAAGTAGTAATGCCAGCCGCGGTGGCTTAAGAGCCACCACTAATGTTCTGCAAAAGTTGAGAAGGAGGCTTTTTTGAGCCCTACAGCCAAAATTGAGCGCGAAGTTGTTGTCTTTAGCAATTGGACCATATTCGGCCTCGTGGGCCTTGGTTTTCTTCTGGAAGGTAGCACTAGCGATAGTTTCCTTGTCGGTACGATCGGTATCTTGGCAATCATTGCTGGCTTTTCGGGACACTTGATTGCTAATCACGTGTTTGAACAAACTTTTTCAAAGGGTGAGATTGCGCTCGGTCTTGCTGTTTTTGCATTGGCTACTCTTGCATTTATTTTGACTTGGCTTATTGCCGGACTGTCGCAAACTACTTTTCTTATCGGTGTAGCAACGTTTTTTGTCACGGTTGTTGGATTGTTCGTTTATCTCATCACTCGCTATGGCGTGGGTGGGGCTTTCAGAAAGTTTGACGTCACATCCAGCGCTATTTCGGGGTCACGTAAATGATCCAGACTGATCTCTCAACTTGGTTGTTTCTGCTGCTATTTATATACGCTGTCATGGTCTTGTATTGGGCACGCACGTCTTCGCAATATAACCATAATAATTTTGAATTTTTCTTGGCCGGAAAGTCATTGGCTCCATGGATTACAGCCATAGGTGTTTCGGGGGTAAGCATATCGGGTTGGATTGCTCTTGGTTTCCCGCAAGTAATAGCACAACAAGGGTTTGGTTTCTCTGTTCTTGCCCTCAGCGCAATTGCCGTGCCTTTAACAGGTGTTTTATTTCACAAGCCCATTTGGGCGATTGCAAAACGACATGGTTACACCAGTCAAGGAGAGATGCTAAATGCATATTTTGGTGGTAAGTCTCTCGGCGTTATTTCCGCAGGTATTGCATCTTTATTTGCTGTAGGGTTTTCTGGAATTCAATTACGTAGCATTTCACATCTGCTTGCGGAGCTTTCAGGAAGTCCTGAAGCCTATCCTCTCATTGTTTGGGGGATTGCATTGTTTGTCGCAACCTATCTCATTATTGGCGGAATGCGCGCGGTAGGTTACATAAGCGTCTTGCAAACAGTTCTTATGGGGTTGGCAATTGGCGGGCTTGGCCTGTTCATATTGATTTTCAATGGTGGGTTTGTTCCGATCAGTGAGCGTCTTGCACAACTTGCGCAATCACCTGATTTGGCTTCGCGCGGATTGTTTGAGGTTGCAGGCGTTATTCAATTTTCTGCTGGGCTCGGTGTGGAGGCTCCAATTGCTAGTCAGTGGACCGCCGCAATGATCTTTAGCAGTGTGCTGGCACTCATGGGACTTCAAACTAGTCCGATGATAACTCAGCTTGTGCTCTCCACTCGCAATTCAAAGTGTTTTGCAGCTGGACAGACTTGGGTTTCTGCAGGTTTCTTTGGTGCGCTTATTGTTGGGGCAATTGTTCTCATCGGATCTATCGGCATAGGAAAAGATGGCAATACACTTGCAACGATTTTGATGGATATCTCGGGTTCCTCACCATGGTTTTCCGCAATATTTGCATTAGGGTTTCTAGCTGCAGTGCAAATAATTATGGGGCTTAGTGTTCTTACCGCAGCTTATGCAATCGTGAAGGATGTCTATACTCCGTACTTTCATAAAGGCATCACAAGCAAAGACCAGCTACTATATGCCCGAGTAACCATGGGCCTATTGATCATGGTTGGCGCATTGCTATCACTTATTGGTCCCTTTGCACTTTCTGCGCTGAGCTCTATCGCACTTCCTGCTGCCTTTCAGCTTTGGCCTGCATTGTTGGGGTTATGCTGGTTTAAATTCATTACACGACAAGCTGTATTTGCTGGTGCTGTTGTTGGACTGGTTGCCGTTTTTGTCACAGATATTGCTGGCATCAATGTCTTGAAATTCATGGGTTTGCAACTTCCGTGGGGACGCTGGCCGTGGACAATACACTCGGCGGGATGGGGCATGTTCTTTAATCTTTTGGCTGTTTTTGTAATCTCGGCAATTACACAAGGGCGTGGGCATGCAAATATTGCTGTTGATATTCAAGCGTTTTTGCGCCTTTATATGACACCAAAAAGCAGAAGCCGCGCGTTAAAGCCTGCAGCTTGGTCGGCAGTTTTTGCTTGGTTTTTTCTCGCGGTTGGGCCGGGGGTTGTTATAGGCAATTCAATTTTTGGCTCCCCATCAGCAGGTTTTGATGCGTGGACAGTTGGTCTACCGTCAATCTGGGCTTGGATAATTCTGTTCTGGCTGTTCGGTGTCTTTTTGGTCTGGTTCTTGTCCTATAAAATGGAATTGGCAGCAGCATCAAGTATGCAAATAACTCCCGTCGAGCCTGTTCGCACAATTAGGATTAGGGACACAAAAATTCAAAAAGAAGAACTGATCCGTCTCGTTTGGACTATCTCAGGATTGGCTGCAGTCATAACATTAACAACTTGGGTATTCGGCTGATTAGTCGAAAAGGAGATACCATGAATTCGTTCATTTTTAACACAACAGCTAGCATTCGATTTGGAGCTGGTATGATTTCGCAACTTGGCGAAATGGTGAAAACGAGCATCGGTACGCGCGTATTACTAGTGACTGACCCCGGCATGATGGCAACTGGAATTGTAGACAAAGCGTTGGATGCGCTTAAGGCATTTGGTATTGACGTAGCTGTATTCCAAGACGTCGAAGCTGATCCGTCCGAAAAGGTGATTATGGATTGCGTGGAAGCGGCTATTGAGCATGGTTCTCAAGGTGTCATTGGTTTGGGTGGCGGCTCATCATTGGATGTTGCAAAACTTGCCGCCTTGCTTGCATCTGGTAAAGAAAAGCTGTCTGACGCCTATGGTATTGGGAATGCAAAGGGACCTAGATTACCGCTTATTGTCGTGCCGACCACTGCAGGTACCGGTTCTGAAGTCACTCCGATCTCTATTGTCACGACCGGCACTAATGAAAAAATGGGAGTTGTTTCTCCTGTTATTATTCCCGACATTGCTTTGCTTGATCCTGAACTTACCTTGGGTTTGCCGCGCCATATTACGGCTGCAACTGGAATTGATGCTATGGTGCATGCGATTGAGGCGTACGCCTCTGCGAGCGTGAATAATAATCCAATTTCTCGCATGCTTGCTGAAAAAGCACTCCGACTGATGGGAGCTTCGCTTTTGACGGCGGTTAATGATGGATCTAATATTGAAACACGGTCAGACATGTTGTTGGGGTCTATGTTGGCTGGGCAGGCATTTGCCAATTCACCAGTAGCGGCGGTTCATGCGCTGGCCTATCCTCTTGGTGGGCATTTTCACATTCCCCATGGTTTATCAAACGCCCTCGTTCTACCCCATGTTTTGCGTTTTAATTGTGTTGTTGCACCACAGCCTTATGTTGAACTTGCTCCGTTTGCATTTCCTGAACTTGCTACCATTGATGGCACCGAGCGGGCGGTAGCATTTTGTGACGCGCTAGCTGACTTGTCCAAAAATTGCGGTCTTCCACAGAGCCTTAAAGAAATGGATATTCCGAGAGATATTCTGCCCAAACTTGCAAGCGATGCAATGAACCAAACTCGTCTTCTTCAAAATAATCCTCGTGATGTAAATGAGGCCGATGCTTTGGCTATCTACGAGGCTGCTTACTAAAAACTGGTTGAAAGGGCTTTTTATGCCATCCTATTTCGAAAAATTATCCGAGCGCCTGTCCAATAAAGACCTGTTGGTACAATCTACATACGTTGCTGGCAACTGGATAACTCAGTCTAGTTATAAAAAAATATTCGAGGTTAAAAACCCTTCGACCAGTGATGTTATCGCTAATCTTCCTGATCTTGGAATTGATGAGACTAGAGCAGCAATTGATGCAGCTTTTATTGCTCAGAAAGAATGGGCGAAGAAAACGGGCAAAGAACGCGGAGTTATACTACGTAACCTTTATAACTTGATGATCGAAAATGCTGATGATTTGGCTGCAATTCTAACCGCTGAAATGGGTAAGCCATTGGCAGAAGCCAAAGGTGAAATTCTCTACGGCGCGAGCTATGTTGAATGGTTTTCAGAAGAGGCAAAGCGTATTTATGGAGATATCATTCCCGGTCATCAATCTGACAAGCGGATTTTGGTTTTAAAGCAGCCTGTTGGCGTTGTTGCGTCTATCACGCCGTGGAATTTTCCAAATGCAATGATGACACGTAAACTTGCTCCTGCATTGGCTGTTGGGTGTGCCTTTGTTGCTAAACCAGCAGGCGAGACGCCTTTGTCTGCAGTTGCTATGGCTGTTCTTGCCGAGCGTGCTGGCCTGCCTAAGGGTTTGTTTAGCGTTATCACTTCAAAGTCCAGTGCAGCTATAGGCCAAGAATTTTGCTCCAATGAAAAAGTGCGCAAGCTAACCTTTACTGGTTCTACTGAAGTCGGTCGGATTCTGATGAAGCAGTCTGCTGATCAAGTGATGAAAACCTCTATGGAACTAGGGGGCAACGCTCCATTCATTGTCTTTAATGATGCGGATCTTGATGCTGCGGTTGAAGGTGCAATGATTTCAAAATATCGTAATAATGGTCAAACATGCGTATGCGCAAACCGGATTTATGTTCAATCTGGTGTCTACGATACTTTTGCTGAAAAACTGACGGTGGCGGTAAATTCGATGGAGATTGGGGACGGTTTTGAAGATGGTATAACCGCAGGGCCGTTGATTACTAAGGATGCCGTCGACAAAGTTGTTGAACACATTGCAGATGCGACCTCAAAAGGAGCCAAAATAGCAACTGGCGGAT
The DNA here is from genome assembly GCA_963974325.1 of uncultured Rhizobiaceae bacterium. GTDB lineage: Bacteria > Pseudomonadota > Alphaproteobacteria > Rhizobiales > Rhizobiaceae > Lentilitoribacter. The sequence continues at coordinate 574 of CAXBCW010000064.1, read as the reverse complement.
CCCTCCATAAACTGGGTGGGACATTCTTTGAACCAACTATTCTAACAGGGGTCACGCGAGATATGATGATCGCGGACGAAGAAACCTTTGGACCAGTTGCACCTTTATTTAAGTTCGATGAAGTCGATGATGTCATCAAACAAGCCAACGATACTATCTTTGGATTAGCTTCATACTTTTATGCAAACGACCTTACCCAAGTTTGGCGCGTCGTTGAGGCATTAGAATATGGAATGGTCGGCGTTAATACTGGTTTGATTTCAACTGAAGTCGCCCCATTTGGAGGCATCAAACAATCCGGGCAAGGACGCGAAGGCTCAAAATACGGCGTAGATGATTATCTTGAGATGAAATATGTTTGTATTGGTGGGGTTTAAAAAGGATTTGTCGCAAAGTTTAGCGTCGACTAAGAATACCTTATAAGACCCCATCGCAAGGTTTGTTCATGTTTATCCTAAATCCATATACAAACCTTGCGATGGGGCGAATAACGGATTTTTCTGTGTTATACTCCCACGTCTGAATTGACCTAATTTCAGTTGTTTATCCGAGTCACTTGGTCGCACAACTTTTC
>CAXBCW010000063.1:0-19668 GCA_963974325.1 uncultured Rhizobiaceae bacterium | reverse complement strand
CCCGAGCCATTATGGGCAACAACCACCAATGAATTGGAAATCAACGGGATGATTTGGTCAGTTCCAACAAGTCTTTGATCAACCAGATAATTCATCCAGCTTTGATTGGCAGATATGTAAATATCGGCAGGCGCACCACGGAAAATTTGCCGCGCTAAAACGCCAGAAGACGCCAATGATACGCGAATATCTATGGCGTCTTCTAACAAGTTAAAGTCTTGGACAATGTCTTCAAGCACATCTTTCAACGACGATGCCGCAAAAATAGTGACTTTTTCAGATGCATTTGCTGAAACATGCAAAAGGGCCACCAGCAAAAAAGCAGACATCACACAGATGCGAAAACCAGCTACCAGATATTGGACAATGTCGCGCATCAAATTCCCAATGGATTAAATTGAAACACAAACATAAGCTTTGACGCTCAAACTATCAATCAACACATTGAAAAAGCCTCAAATTATTTTCCGAGTGCAAACGCTTCGGCTGCAAGCTTTGCAATGCCATCCCAATCGCCAGCATCGATCAAGTCTTTTGGTGCAACCCAAGAGCCGCCAACACAAACAACGTTTGGAAGCGACAGATAATCATTGGCATTTTTCAAATTCACACCGCCAGTTGGGCAGAACATCATTTCTGCAAGCGGTGAAGACAATGCTTTAAGATAAGCTGCGCCACCGGCTTGCTCAGCAGGAAAAAACTTGAGGACCTTATAGCCCTCTTCACGCAATGCCATCACTTCACTGGCAGTTGCAGCACCGGGCAACATTGGGATGTCTGATGTTTTTGCATAATCCAAAAGCTCTAATGTGGCACCCGGTGACACAATAAACTGAGATCCCGCATCAACAGACTGTTTGTATTGTGCAGCATCTAAAACAGTACCAGCACCGGGCACAGCCCCTTCAACTTGATCAGCAACAGCGCGAATAGCATCAAGACCTGCAGGTGTGCGCAAAGTGACTTCGATAGCTTTGAGGCCCCCTTTGACCAAAGCGCGTGCCAGAAGCACAGCTGACTCAACATCATGGACCACAAGAACCGGTACAACAGGTTGTAGTTTTAAAATATTAAGAAGGTTTTGAGCTTTATCAGTCATCAGAATTTCCTTTTAAATCGATTTGATTGTCTCAAATAGTGGGATACAGCAAGAATGTCCAGTGCTGACAGCTTCACGTCCAAACAATATTTGCACTTAATACCATAACACGCTATTCCGGCATTTATCATGACTGACATATTAAAAAACCAAACAAACCTGCCGATTACGGTTGCAGCACTTTATCATTTTGCGGCATTTCCCAATTTTGAGGAATACCAAAAACCGCTCCTTGATGCCTGTCTTGCGCATAATATCAAAGGCACAATCTTGCTGGCCCATGAAGGTATCAACGGAACTGTCGCAGGACAGCGCAACGATATTGATGCTTTGCTCGGGTTCATTCGCAACCATTCATTATTTGCCAATCTGGAGCACAAAGAAAGCTTTACAGATGACATGCCGTTTTACCGGATGAAGGTGCGATTAAAAAAGGAAATCGTGACCATGGGCGTTGAAGATATCGACCCCAATCAATCTGTTGGCACCTATGTGATGCCAGAAGATTGGAATGCCCTTATTTCCGATCCCGATACAATTGTGATTGATACCCGCAATGATTACGAAGTCGCGATTGGTACATTTGAAGGTGCGGTAAACCCCGACACAAAGACCTTCCGCGAATTCCCCAATTGGGTTCGCAAGCAAAAGAACTTGGATAAAAAAACCAAGATCGCAATGTTTTGTACAGGCGGCATAAGATGTGAAAAATCGACTGCGTTTATGAAACAAGAAGGCTTTGAAGATGTCTTTCATCTGAAGGGCGGCATTTTAAAATACTTAGAAAACGTCCCCCAAGATCAAAGCAAATGGCAAGGCGATTGCTTTGTGTTTGATGAGCGTGTGTCCGTTGGCCATGGTCTGGTTCAAGGTGATTATGATCAATGTCATGCGTGCCGCATGCCACTTTCTAATGACGATATGGCTTTGCCATCCTATGAGAAAGGCATCTCGTGTTTGCACTGTATCGATCAGAAATCTGAAGAAGATCGTGCCCGCTTTCGCGACCGACAGATGCAAGTAGAGCTTGCCAATAAACGCGGCCAAAAGCATATTGGCAGCTAGTTTCAATTTAACCTATATACCCCTAATGACTTGACGAAACGACGCTAATATGGCCTAACGCCGTTAGTTAAATTGTCCGACGTTTTCGTCCGAAATTGAGTGATCATCAAATGACAAATACAGATATTCGGGTACGCCTTGCGCCATCCCCAACTGGCGAGCCTCACATTGGCACTGCCTATACTGCACTTTACAATTATCTTTTTGCAAAAAAGATGGGCGGCAAGCTTATCTTGCGCATCGAAGATACGGATGCTTCGCGCTCCAAACCTGAATTTGAACAAACGGTTTATGACAGCTTGCGCTGGATGGGCCTTGATTGGTCAGAAGGCCCTGATGTGGGTGGAGACTACGGTCCCTATCGCCAAAGCGAGCGCAAAGGTATTTATGGTCAATATGTTCAACAAATCCTAGATGCTGGACATGGCTTTAAGTGTTTTTGTTCATCTGAAGAACTCACCGAGATGCGCGAATTCCAGCGCTCTACCGGTAAAATGCCGCGTTACAGTGGTCGCTGTCTACGTTTGACTGCGGAAGAGATTAAAACGCGTGAAGATGCCGGCGATGTGCCTGTTATCCGTATGAAAATTCCGACAGAAGGTAGCTGCACCTATATGGATGGCGGCTATGGCGAAGTTGTTATTCCTTGGGATGCTGTGGATATGCAAGTCATCCAAAAAAGTGATGGCATGCCAACCTATCACATGGCCAATGTGGTTGATGATCACTTGATGAAAATTACCCATGTCGCCCGTGGCGAAGAGTGGATTTCATCAACACCAAAGCACATTTTGCTCTACCAATATCTTGGTTGGGACATGCCACAATTTACCCACCTGCCTTTGATGCGCGGTGCGGATAAATCCAAACTATCAAAACGTAAAAACCCGACATCTATGTCTTATTATGCAAGCTTGGGTCATTTGCCTGAAGCTTTGACAAACTTCCTTGGCTTGTTCTTCATTCAAATTTCTGAAGGCGATGAGTTAATGGATTTGGACGAATTGATCGAGCGTTTTGATCCGGAAAAACTATCAAAAGCAGGTGCAGTTTTTGATGTGCAAAAACTTGACTGGCTCAATGCACGTTGGTTGCGCGAAAAACTAACGCAAGAAGAGTTCTTGTTGCGTGCTCTTGAATGGGCAAGTGACAATGACAAGCTCAAACAAGGTTTGTTGCTTGCACAAACGCGCATTCAAACCTTCTCCGAATTGCCAGACCTTACGGGCTTTTTGCTCAAAGGCGACGTTGGCGTTACAGCACAATCTTTTGCCAATATTAAAAAGAACCCGCCTGAGAAATGTTTAGAAGTCATTGATGCCGTACGTCCTGCCCTTGATGATATGGATGAATGGAACCGCGAAAGCATTGAAGAAACATTGCGTGTTGTTGCCGAAGGATTGGAAACAAAACTTGGCAAACTAACACCGCCATTGTTTGTGGCTGTCAGCGGAACATCACGTTCGCTGCCATTGTTTGATGCAATGGTTCTCTTGGGCCGTGCTATGGTAAGACAACGCCTTAAGGTCGCAAGTGATGCGCTGCATGCATCCATTGATGCACCACAAGCGTAAAGAGCGATGATAGCCAATTATTAGAGATAGATATGACCGATATTCAAAACGAAGAAGCCCTGTCCACCGATGCAAGCGAAGTACGTTTACAAAAACGTGCCCGTCTTGAAGAGCTTGTGGGAAATTTATTTCCAACTGATTTCCATCGCACCATTACAAATGGCGAATTGATGGAAAAATATGCAGATATCGAGGATGACTTTAAAACGGGCGATATCGTAACCGTTGCTGGCCGTATTTACTCATCTCGCAACAATGGTATGTTTATGGATATGCGCGATGCCGATGGCAAAGTGCAAATCTTTACACACAAAAACAACGCCAGCGAAGAGGTGCGTGAGCGCCTTCAATATATTGATATCGGCGATATTATCGGTATCACAGGCGAAGTGCGCCGCACACCCCGTGGCGAACTAACGGTCAACGCAACAGACATCACTATGCTTTGTAAAACGCTGCGGTCAATGCCTGAAAAATATCATGGCCTCACCGATGTTGAGACCCGCTATCGTAAGCGCTATCTTGATTTATTATCCAATGAAGATTCAAAAGAACGCCTTCAAATGCGGGCCAAAATTGTCTCCGGCATTCGCCGCTTCATGGAAGATGATGGCTTTATGGAAATCGAAACGCCGATGCTTCATCCTGTTTATGGCGGTGCAACGGCCGATCCATTCATGACCCACCACAACACGCTTGATATGGATATGTATCTACGCATTGCACCGGAGCTGTATCTCAAACGCGCTCTTGTGGGCGGGATCAGTGACAAGGTTTTTGAAATCAATCGCAACTTCAGAAATGAAGGCGTTTCCACTCGTCACAATCCAGAATTCACAATGATGGAGGCCTATTGGTCTTATCATGATTACACAGATGCAATGGATCTTGTGGAACGTATGTTTGCAAATCTAGCGACCCAGCTTTATGGCACAACAGATGTCACATTTGGCGATAAAACGCTTTCCTTTGCAGCGCCATTTAAGCGCGTTCCAATGCCTGATGCTGTTAAAGAAACAACTGGTATTGATTTTCTTGCTATCAATAATGATGCTGATGCACGCGCAGCTGCCAAAAAAGTTCTACCCGGCATGGATATCGATGAAGATGCGACATGGGGTGAAATGCTAGCCATGGTGTTTGAGGAAAAAGCGGAACATTTGCTGATCCAGCCATCTCACGTCACCCATATGCCAAAAGATATTTCACCATTTGCCAAAGAAGTTCCGGGCGAGCCACGTCTTGTGGAGCGTTTTGAAACATTCATCAATGGTTGGGAAATTTGTAATGCATTTTCTGAGCTGAATGACCCTGTTGAACAGCGTGCACGGATGGTTGAGCAAGTTGAACAAGCCCAAGCTCGTGGTGAAAAAGAACGTGTTTTGGATGAGGACTTCTTAGAAGCAATGGATCACGGAATGCCGCCAGCAGCAGGTATCGGCATTGGTATAGATAGAGTCATTATGCTGCTCACTGATGCACAATCAATCCGCGATGTGATCTTGTTCCCAGCACAAAAAAACAAGTCATAAACATCGATTGTTAAACACTTAATAGCTCGTCCTGCCAGTTGTCTGGCAGGTTTTGCGTATAGCCTTTTGCAACGAGTTTTTCAAAGGCAGCATCGGCTGTTTTATCCAAAACTTGCTCGGTTTGAAATCCACGTTTTGCATAGGTTTGCGAGCGCCAATGCGTTCCGACAAGTTCATTGATAATCCCTTGCATATCCACATGGCCAATCGCTTGGGAAATAATGGTATGATCTGGCGCAGTCACAATAGCTTTGACCTTCGGCCAAACCTTCTCCACTGTCGCCCGACATCTACGTTGCATAAGTGGCTTGGAAACAAAATTGCTGTTTTATATTTGGGGAAAAGGGCTTTGACATTGGCGATGTTCTCGCCTGTGTTGGTCGCTTTTTCTTCCAGCACAATATGATGTTTTGGCACACCACTTTTGATCGCAATCTCCGCAAAGGTTTTTGCTTCAGTCTGGCTAAACACACCCTTGGTCCAATTGCCAACTGCGCCCGTAAATACAATCTTTTTGGATTTGGTTTGTTGGTAGAGCTCAACACATTTTTCTGCAACACGCGTATCATAGCTGCCCAGACCTATAATCAAATCAACAGTACTATCTTCATTGGGGATGGTTTCATCCAAACAATGATAGTGCCAAATTGATTGGGCAGCGTCTAGCGTTTGCGGATCAGGAAGATTATTCAATTTTATCTCCAACATTTATATATCTGGAGATAGAGTTGCATTTGTCTGCGGTTAGGTAAAAATAATTGATCTTACACTGAGTAAGGGAAATATGGCCTAATTGTAGTGAACTTTTGTTCCCAATACGTCATTTGCAACATCATCTTTCATCTGATCATCATCGCCCGCAAGGCCCACCATACCAAGAACCCCATGAAAGAAACCTTTATCTTCTTCGTACAAAATCTCTGGCACACCACGTTTGTCACCTGGGAATGCATTCGCATTGGTATCTTCCAACTGAACATTATCTTGTGCATCAAGTTTGCCATCCATATTGTCAGCATTCATGTCATCGGCCATCTTGTCATCGCCACCAAGGCCAACCATGCCCAACAGGTTAACGATCATTCCAGGTTCGGCATGAACAGCTGCCATGGCTTCCATTTCAGCTTCCTCAAAAGCTAGCTTTTCCGCCGCCATCTTGGCTGCCTCTTCTTCGACTTTTTCAGCAGCAGCTAATTCTTTTGCTTCCTGCTTTTCTTTTTCTGCCATTTCTTCATCTGTCAATTCTTCTTCAACAACGACACAGCCAGATGGCTCAATGATCTCAGTCCGCAGGTCAGTTATTTCTTCTTCCGACAATTCATAACGATCACCCAAAAATTTACCGGCATAGGTTTTATCAGCATTAATATACCGAACTTCCCATGTCTGTTTCGTCGCTTGGGTTAACAGCGGATCCACTGCAAAAACGACTTGCGCACCAATATTAGACCCACGAAAATCAGGGCGTGTCATTGGTCCATTTGTATCAAGGACAGAAACGGACACCAAATGACTATCAGGATAAAGCTCTGCGAGATATTTTGCATATTGAATAACCATCAAAACGCGTTGTTTGGGTGGCATAACGTCTGCGCGGATAAATGATGTGACGCGCTGCTCTCTCATCAATTCAAAGTCAGTTTCAAACACCACTTCGCATGCAAGGCCTTTTACCTCTTCACCAAAGATCATCGGGCCAGCAAACACAACGGCAGCAGCACCTGTAGCGCCCGTCACACTAAAGATGCCAACAATAATAAGGATGATTTTCTTAGATAGAAAACTCTTCTTCTTGGGCGCATCATCTTCCGCCACAGCTTCTACAGTAGCAACAACTGGTTCAACGTCAGACGGCTCGATAGTTTTCTTTTTGCGCTTTAAAAATCCGAACAGACCCTTTTTCTTGGGTGCGTCTTGTGCATCCACATCATCACTTAATGCATCAGTTTTCGCTAAAATCTCAGCATTATCCGTATCTGGAATTTGCTTCTTCTTGCGCTTTAAAAAACCAAAGAATTTGCGTTTAGGTTTTTCAACGGCAGCAAGATCTTCGGCTGATTCTGAAGCGGCAATATCAACTTCGGCAGCTTTTTTTGCTGGCCGCTTACGAGGTTTTTTCGCAGTAGCTGGTTTTCCAGCTTTGCTAGCAGTCGTTTTTTGAGTGGCTGACTTAGTTGCAGATTTAGTTGATTTTTTAGTCGGAGCCTTTGATTTTGCACTCTTTGGCGCAGCATCAACAACTGTCTCCATCTCAACAGCATCAGTTTCAACAGTTTGATTATCTTCAGGATTTTTCTTTTCACGACGCAAAAAACTAAACAAACCACGCTTCTTGGTTTGTTCTTTTTCACCTTCCAAAGGTGGTTTCTTTTTCGCCGATTTGGCCATATTACGCGTGCACACTCATTACAAAAAAATACTAACTTATAAAATCATACGATAAGGACCTTTCCGTTCTGTTAACCGCGTTAAGTAAGATTAACGGAGTAATTGTATAAAAATAGAACACCAGACGTAATAAAGGGCGGATAGTGATATCCGCCCGTTTAAAATCAATAATTTAGATTGCGTTCAACTCAATAATAAAACGATACCGCATGTTTAGCTTCGGCAAAGAACAACCATCTTTCGGCAAACAGACCTGCCAAGATTGAGATAAACCCAACAAACATAAACGGACCAACAACCCCCGTTGCATAACCGCATGCGGCCAGAATAAACGGCACTAACAATCCAAATATCACCGAGATCGCACGCAGTTTTTTGGCATGTTTACGACCAATTTGATGCATCATTTCTTTGGTAAGATAGTTTTCGCCAGAATGTGGTTTTTCAAACAACGTCACTTTGCCCAGATGTCCAAGACCTGTGGCCGTTCCAGCATCGGTTCCAGTTTCTGAAAACCCAATATTGTCAGCGCGATACCACCACATAAGCTTTAATCCCCATGCAGCCAACAGCACAATGATCGATAACCACGTCACTGAAATATTGCCGATCTCGTATCGAACGCCAAAGGTTGCCGCAAGCGCAAAGCCACTTGCCAGACCAAAGGCGACATAACAAGCCGATGTCAGGTAATTATACCAACTCGGAACTGTTTTCAGCGAGGCATAAATCATCGATGTCGCATAGATGGTGACAATGGCCAAGATCGCGATGATGAAACCCAACCAACTAAGTCGATTACCTGTGACCATCCACACCAATGCATAAATTGCAAAGAGTGTGAGTGTGAGAACAGACAAAACGCCTTCGCGCGACAGCCATGATGAACGCCATTGCGAAAAGGCACGCCAAAATCGCTCCGGATGCCCTAAGTGAAGCAAGGACGACAACAGGCCGATGACACACAAGCCACCAGCTAGCAGGCTGATCAAAAACGCAGCAAGCGGTCCTTGGGGCATAGCCCAGCCAAAACCCAAAAGAGCCATGAAGCCAAAACCGGCTCCTGAAATGACGGTGAAGAATATTACTGAAATTGCTGGATGCATAATCTATCCCAACTTGTCCAAAGAAGTAAGCGCTCTATCGAGCCAACCAAGTACGCCTTTATCGGCAATGACAGGAGCTGCCACAGCACTCCCACACCCTTTGGATTCAGGCCGTGTTTTAGGGCGCGGTGCAAGATATTTATTAACCGGAGCTGTTCCCATTTCCGGCATTAAATCAAACCCGTTGCGTTCTGCAACCATGATGGAAACATCAGAATTTGGATCGGCAAAATCACCAAAGTGACGTGCGCTTGCAGGACATGTTTTCACACATGCTGACACACGATCAACTTCTTCCAAATTCTCATTGTAAATACGATCCACACACAATGTGCATTTCTTCATGACATTTTCTGTCGGATCCATTTCGCGTGCGCCATAAGGACATGACCATGCACATAGACCGCAGCCGATGCACATATCTTCATCCACCAAAACAATACCATCTTCGCTTCGTTTATAACTGGCACCTGTTGGACACACTGTCACACAAGGCGCATCATCACAGTGAAGGCAAGATTTTGGAAAATGCACAATCGATGCAGGTGCATCTTCAGGTGTGATTTCATAGGTATGAATTCGGTTGAGCCATGCGCCAGAGGGATTATCGCCATAAGGTTCAGTGTCAGACAATGCTGCACCATAACCACCCGTGTTCCACTCTTTACAATTAACCGCACAGGCATGACACCCGACACAAATGTCGAGATCAATCACAAGGCCTAGTTTTTTCTGTGTTGTTTCAGGGAGTAATGTCATTTCGTCCACTCCTTTCCGTAGCTTAAATCATCTGGAGCTGAATGGCCCGGATTATCCTGTTGATCAAACTGAGGCTGGCTTAGCCCATCACCTTCAGATGCTTTTTCAACACGGACGCGTAAATCAAACCATGCAGCTTGACCCGTGATCGGATCTGAATTTGACCAACGATAGCCATCTTCTTTGGCTGGGAGAAGTTCATGGATGATGTGGTTGAGCAAGAAACCTTTGGTCACCTCAGGTGAGTTTGGTGACAATGACCATGCCCCTTTACGCTTACCAATTGCATTCCATGTCCAAAGTGTTTTTTGGTTCACCGCATTCATGCGTTTAACTGGAACTTTAATTTTGCCATGATGCGAGATGATCCAAGCCCAATCGCCATCGACCAGACCTGCTTCAACACAGATATCGCCTGGGATAAACATTGGGTTTTCGCCATGAATTTGACGAAGCCACGCATTTTGCGAGCCCCAAGAGTGATACATCGCTGCCGGACGCTGTGTAAGCGCATGATATGGGAAGTCGCTTTCGCTAATGCCCGTACCTTCAAATGGCGCATACCAATCTGGCAACGGATCAAAACATTCTTTGATACGAGACTGATGGCTTTTCGGTGTTTTTGGCTCCATTTTACCTTCAGCACACAGCAAGAATTTTGCCATTGGCTCGAGATAAATCTGGAATATATTTTCCACAGGTCCATCTTGCAGACCCATTTCAACAGCCCAGTCCTGCCACGCCATATTCGAATGTTTGTAGTATAAAGCTTCTTTTGGAATATGCGTTTCAGAAAAACCACCATTTTCAATATAGCGCTTGATCTGATCTGGGTTTGGCTCACCACGGCCGGTTTTATCACCATTTTCACCGCGCCAACCAGAGAGTGGTCCAACACCTGGTTTACGTTGGTGATTGGTGATGTAATCGGCATAGTCTTTAAACTTCGCAGACCCATCTTCATTGACCATACCCGGCAAGCCCAATCGAGCACCAAGATCAATCAAAACAGATTGGAAGCCGCGCACATCGCGATCAGGCTCAAACACCGGCCAACGAATAGCATCGCACATCGCTTCTGGTTCTGAAATTGGGCGATCGAGCAATGAGATTGCATCATGGCGTTCAAGATAGGTCGTGTCTGGCAAGACAAGATCAGCGTAAGCTACCATTTCAGATGAATATGCATCTGAATAAATCAATTTTGGAATGATATATTCGCCATTTTCATCTTTATCCGTCAGCATTTTCATGACGCCAGATGAGTTCATGGATGAGTTCCATGACATATTCGCCATATACATAAACAACACATCAATCCCATAAGGATCACGCGCATGAGCATTTGGAATAACCATATGCATCAAACCGTGAGACGACATTGGCGCATCCCAAGAAAACGCTTTATCAATCCGTTGTGGTGTTACGCCATCTTCTTCAAGCAGCAATCCTTCAGGACCACGAACAAACCCCAAATGTGGGCCAGCAAGCGGCGTGTTTGGTTTGCTTCCACCATGCGGCTGAGGCTGTGCGCCGACCGGACGTGGATAAGGCGGTTTAAATCTAAAGCCACCTGGGCAATCAATTGAGCCCATCAAAATTTGAAGAACGTGAATAGCACGACAGGTTTGGAACCCATTTGAATGGGCAGAAATACCGCGCATCGCATGGAACGAGACCGGACGGCCAATCATCTTGTCGTGTTTTTCGCCCTTCATATCCGTCCAAGGTTGATCAACAACAATCTCTTTATCAAAGGCTGCGACGGCAATCTCATCGGCAATGCGTTCGATCTGATTGACGCTCACGCCAGTTCTTTCGGTCACATTGGCGGGTGCATATTTTTCATCAAGATATTTGTCAGCCAAAAGTTTAAAGGCTGGCTGTGCTTTTAGACCTTTTTTGACCTCAACTTCACCTTGAAGATCAGGCTTAACGCCCTTTGTATTATAGGCAACAATTTTGCCAGATACCCGATCAGACACCAGCGCATTGCCGTCTTTATCGCGAGCAAATGTACCGTGGTCATTGCCACCAGGATTACTAATCACAAGCCATGGCGCATTGGTATATCGGATCAAATAATCGACATCGATCTTACCAGCTTTAAGCAAGAGATGGATGAGAGATAGAACAAACAAACCATCAGTGCCGGGCGTAATGCCAACCCATTCATCAGCAATGGCATTATAGCCTGTGCGAATTGGATTCACGCCAATTGTTTTAACGCCACGAGATTTCAGTTTCGACAGGCCCATTTTAATTGGGTTGGAATCGTGATCCTCGGCAACACCAAAAATAATAAATAGTTCAGTTTTTTCCCAATCCGGGGAACCAAATTCCCAAAATGCACCACCAAAAGTGTAAATGCCGCCAGCGGCCATATTAACCGAACAAAAGCCGCCATGGGCTGCAAAGTTTGGCGTGCCATATTGTTGGGCCCACCATCCAGTAAAACTTTGGCTTTGATCGCGGCCAGTAAAGAATGCTAATTTTTTAGGGTCTTCGTTGCGAACTTTTGACAACCAACCGGTTGCCATTTCAAGCGCTTCATCCCACTCGATAGGTTCAAACTTACCTTCGCCACGTTCACCAACGCGCTTTAGCGGCTTGGACAAACGTGCAGGAGAATAATGCTGCATAATGCCAGCAGAACCCTTGGCGCATAAAACACCTTTGTTGATGGGGTGGTCTTTATTGCCCTCAATATATCTGATTTTGGCAACGCCATTTTCATCGTCGCGAACATGAACATTAATTCCACAACGGCAGGCACACATGTAGCATGTGGTCTGACGGATTTCATCTGATACATGCGGTGACTTATCGATCACATGAGAATTCTCAGCCAAAATTCACGTCCTCCAAGACAAAATAAATAGTAATAATAATCGCAATAAAGCGCCCCACTTGACTACTAAGCCAAAAGAACAGGTTTTGCAAATAAAGTTTGTTTATGAGAATGCAAGTCTCATTAAGTGCATATTTTTAGTATTTTTACTGTAAATCAGATGCAAAAGCGCAATGGCCCTATGAACCAGACTTGAAAACAAATTGACCAAACAAAACGCCGCATCAAATTTGCTCGATGCGGCGTTAAAGAGTTCAGAACAAGGACGCAAAATTTAGCCGCGACCTTTCCAAGGAACAAGGCGATCTTCTGCCAAACGCATCAACACATCAATGCCATAGCCAATCACGCCAATAAGGATAATACCAACAATCACAACGTCTGTTAGCTGGAACTTAGAAGCTGCGATAATCATTTTACCGGCACCTTTTTCAGCCGCAACCAATTCGGCTGCAACAACAGTTCCCCAACAGACACCCATCGCCACACGCGCTCCGGTGAAAATCTCCGGAAGTGAGTTCGGCAAAATGACTTTTGTCAGTAATTGCGTTTTGGTAGCGCCCAAAGAATAGGCCGCATGAACTTTTGAAATATTCACACCAGACACACCCGCTCGCGCACCAATTGTCATGATCCACAAAGCCGCTAAGAACAGAAGACTGATCTTGCCTTGCTCGCCAATACCAAACCAAATGATGATCAATGGAATAAGTGCCAATGGCGGAACAGGTCGCATGAACTCAACAATCGGATCAAACCAACCGCGGAACCATGAGCTAAGACCCATCGCAAAACCAAGTGGAATACCAAACAAACAACCCAGCGCAAAACCAAGCACAACACGGATCAATGACCAGAATACATTCTCCCAAAGACCAATACCTTGGTAGCCTTCCGCATTCAGCGTCAAGAAACGAGCCCAAACCTGCTCAGGGGGCGGAAGATACAAAGCCTCCATTGTCAGCCCTGTTGCAGGACGAACAGACAAAGAGCCTTTTGCAGTGATGAAAATCTCACCATCAGCAAAGGGAACCACAGTCTCACGGGTCACAGGCTTCCCGTTAATAGCGGTCACGCTATAACCTTCTTCCTTGCCACCCTCATCATTGTTTTGTGCTCTGATGATTTTTGTACGGCGTTCTGGAACCAACAAAGCATCATCTTTAGCAAAGCCAGTGGCTTTGTTGACGATATCAGGCTTTGTTGCCTCAGCATCCGCTTTTTGCGCAACAGTAATGTACACCGTTGCATCAGCAGTTTCGCCCGCAGCATTGGTTGCTGTATAGACGAATGATGTTTGACCGATAAATGGTGGTGGCAAAACATTAAACGGCAGTAATTTACTACCGGTTGCAACACCCCACATTAAAAAGATCGTCACCACAGCCGCAACAGATGCGACGCGGTTTGCAGTAACAGCACTTTCATCACCGAAAGTAACTGTTTTTAGGCTCGTAAAGCCCGTTGCCTTATTGCGACCTCTGTTAAAGGCACGATTAGCCAAAGCACAAAGACCCGAAACGGCCAAATAAATTCCAAAGATCACCGCAATACCGAGGACCATCCAGAACGTTGTCGAAAGTAGATCTAAAATTTCACCCCACATTATGCACTCTCCGTCCGGCCCATGATTTCTTCTTCCATATCCCAAATCATATTCAGGATTTCATCACGCGTATCGCCAAAGTCTTGATGACGTTTAACTTCACGTAAATCTGCGCCAACACCTTGTTTGGCAAATGGAAGCTTATATTCTTTGTGAATGCGACCAGGACGCGGTGCCATAACCAGCAAACGCTCTCCAAGCAACAAGGCTTCTTCCACTGAGTGCGTAATCAAGATGATGGTTTTGCCAGTTTCGTTCCAAATATCCAGAACCAAACTCTGCATTTTCTCACGCGTAAGCGCATCAAGAGCACCAAGTGGTTCATCCATCAGGATGACGTCTGGATCGTTTGCCAAACAACGGGCCAAAGCCACACGTTGCTGCATACCACCAGATAATTCGTAAATCATTTTTTCGCCGAAATCTTGTAATCCAACAATATCAAGCAGCTCTTTTGTCCGTTTAGCAATTTCTGCTGAAGGACGTCCGGCCATTCTTGGGCCAAAGCCAATATTATCGTTTACATTCATCCATTCAAACAATGCACCTTTTTGGAAAACCATTCCACGCTCTGAACTGGGCGCTGTGACCATATCGCCATTCAGCGAAATTTGACCACCCGTTGGTGCAAGAAAGCCGGCAAGAATATTGAGCAAGGTAGTTTTACCACAGCCCGAAGGTCCGAGCACTGCCATGAGCTCGCCTTTTTGAATATTGAGATTGATGTTTTTCAGCGCTTCAACCGAGCCGCCACCAGGCAGGGTAAACGTCATTGATACATCATTGATGATGAGACCAGACACTGGATACCACCTCCGACTTTGAGGAAAAGGGTGCGCGGCGAAGAAATCGCCGCGCAGAATATCTATAAACCGAAAGTCGGATTACATTTTAGACGCAGCTTCCAAATAGCTTGCATCAACAACAGCAGAATAATCAGCTAGAGCTTTGATTTTGCCACCAGCTTCAAGAGCAGCAGCACTTGATGCTAGGTATTCAGCAAGAAAACCACCCATCCATGCATCGCTAAGTTGCTCGTCGATTGTTGGGAATGCAAACACATCAATAACAGCTGTTGTGCCTTCAAGATCCATACCAGCTTCTTTAGCAATTGAATCCATCATTGCTGAACGATCTGCAGCATACATAGCGTTCATTTCAGCAGTAACTGCCAAAAACTTAGCTAGAACTTCAGCATTTTCTTCAGCGAATGATGAAGGAACTGAAGTGATATCAAACACTTTACCAACAACAGACTCTTTCAAAGCGCCAGAAATGATCACGTTACCGTGCTCTTTCATTGTGCGAAGTGAACCACCCCAACCACAAGCCATAGCAAGATCTGTGTTCGGCTGGCTGAATGCAGCGGCTGAATCAGAAGGTGCCATATCAACGATCTCTAGATCAGCTTCTGCAAGGCCAAAATGCTTGATTTGAGCCAAGAAGCTAGAATGAGACGCTGTACCGAGTGGAACAGCAACTTTTTTGCCTTTAAGTTCCATTACATTGTCAGCTGTGATTTCAAGCTCAGAACGTACAACGCAGTTATCATTGTCTGAATACGTAACGGCAATATCAACAGCTTTAAGATCTTGACCAGCAGCAGTTGCAACTAGGAACGGTGTAACGCCTTGGCTGTAAGAAATGTGCACGTCACCAGACGCCATTGCAGCAGACATTGCAGTACCTGCATCGAAAGACAACCATTTAACAGGAATGCCTAGTTCTTTTGCATATAATTCGTTTGCTTGTGCAAACTGGTTTGGTGTTGGCCATTCCAAGAAATACGCAACAACTAGCTCATCAAGAGCGTATGTTGGCGCTGTGCTTGTCATTAGTGCAACTGCACCACCCATTAGTGCTACTTTAATTTTATTTAAACCCATTTTGTTCTCTCCTGTTTTTAGAACGAGTTGCGTCCGTTTTTGTTTTGGGCTTTGCAGCCGCTTATTATTCGGACGTTATCACTATCTAATGATAAAAAGCACACTGATGCAATCACTAAATTGGCTATAGGTCCAGTCATTCAACTTTCATGGGTCACACCGAATTAAAGCGACATAATGACACCTATGCTCGACATAGGTGCAAAGGCCTAAGAGATGCTGCTAGCTAAGGATTGAACGTGCAGCTTCGCCTAACAATTCTATACCGGGTTCAATTTTATCATCGGCAATCGAAGAGAAGCCAAGCCGGAAGTAATTTCGGTTCTTTTCTGGATTGGCAAAAAACACATCGCCCGGCTCAATCAAGACACCTTTTTCTTGTGCTTTTTTAAACAGTTCGCGGACATCTAAATCGTCGGGGCCTTTGACCCAAAACGAGCTGCCACCAAATCGCGGCACCTCGTACCAACCATGAAAATGGTTTGCCATCGCAAGCCCTAAAACCTCCGACCGCTTTTGATAATTATGGCTTAATTTATTGATCAAGGCATTATGAATACCAAGCGACAGGAACAAAGCTACAACCCTCTGATTGTTACCAGGTGGATGACGCAGCATGAGTTTGCGCATGGCACGTACTTCATGGATAAGTTCTTTAGGTGCGACAATAAAGCCTACGCGCAAACCCGGCATCAAAGACTTCGACAAACTGCCGATGTATAAAACACGCCCATTCTTATCTAACGACTTCAAAGCTGGCGTTGGCTCTGTACGAAAATTCGTTTCATATTCATAATCATCTTCGATGATCAAACTATCAGTTTCATTTGCCCAATCTAATAATGCATGCCGACGGGCTGGGCTCATTGTCACATTGGTTGGGTATTGATGGCTTGGCGTTACATAGGCAAGCTCCGTTGACCCAAGCTGATCCACACAAATACCTTCATGATCGACAGGTATCGCGCCAACATCTGAAGTCCGCAAATGAAACATATTTCGAATGTCAGGGTAGCCGGGATCTTCAACAGCAACTTTTGTCTTCTCACGAACCAAGAGATGCGCCAAAAGAAACAATGCGTTTTGAGCACCCATCGTCACCAATATCTCATCACGATTGGCCATCACGCCGCGACGGGTTAAAACACGTTGCTGGATTTGCTCGATTAACATAGGATCATCTGCACTGAAACGATCATCCGTCCATGCATCTAACCATTTCAAGCTCAAAGTTTGACGAATACAGTCGCGCCAAGCGCTAATCGGAAACAGTTTGGGATCAACTTGCCCATAAATAAATGGATAAGGATAATCATGCCAATCCGTTGGTTTGACGATATTGATTTGCTCAGATGGTTTAAGCCGGAGTTTTTCCTGCCAATTCACAGCGCTTGAAGCGACTTGACTATCGGCCTCCTCGTCCTCTGATTTAAACAAATCATTGCGCACATCTGGCGACACATAAAAACCAGATCGCTCACGCGAGACCAAATACCCATCAGACGCCAACGCTTGATAGGCCAGCATCACAGTATTGCGGGAGACTTTAAGGCGTTTTGCCATCGCTCTGGTGGATGGAACAGGTGCATCAGGAGCCAATTGCCCAGCCAGCATTGCAGACACAAGCATCTCGCGAATTTGCGTCTGAAGCGACTTTTGTTTTTCTCGCTCAACATGAAATAAAGAATAGCGCATGCATCAACCGATCATTTTTGAATAATACCACATAATGCCGATCTGGCACTATTGGCAAGTTATTTTGGCACCACCATAAGAATATGAATTGAAAATCGAGGGACTTTATCCAAAATCAAATAATTCTCTTGCCAACTTAACAATTAAATGAAATTTATCAAGATAATTTCATATCGAAAATATTTAGCACTTTAATTCAGGGCAAAAAATTGAACCAAACACAGCTTACCGAAGATACATCTGAAACCTCTGTTGGCGCAGATATTCGCGCGTTGAGAAAATCACGTGAAATCCGTTTGATCAATCTTGCGGAAGACCTTGGCAGATCGACAGGGTGGCTCAGCCAAATCGAACGCGGACAAACAGAGCCGTCAATCTCCGATCTTCGAAACATTGCAGCTTATTTTGATATCCCCCTCAGTTTTTTCTTTCGCAATGAGCAAGCCAAAGATGGTGAGCAAGGTTATATCGTCAGAAAATCAACCCGTGCAGAATTAGGTTCACGCCAAGACGGGCTGGTTGAAGAGCTTTTATCCCCTCACCTATCGGGTGACTTTGAAATGATCAGGTCTGAATTTGCCGCAAATTCCATTAGCGATTGGATACCACCGCGCCCAACCCAAGAGGGCGGTTATATTGTATCTGGCAAAATGAACCTTTGGCTGAACAATCATAAATTTGAATTATCTGCGGGCGATAGCTTTCAGTTTGAAAATGAAAAATATCGTTGGGAAAACCCAACGGACAATATAGCAGTCGCGATTTGGGTTATTTCGCCACCTGTTTACTAAACAATAATGATCGAGGGACCTATGTCAGATTTTCCAACAACAGCACGTGTCGTTATCATTGGTGGCGGTGCCATCGGCGTCTCCAGCCTTTATCATTTAGGCAAAGCAGGATGGACCGATTGTGTTCTCCTTGAGAAAAACGAGTTAACAGCCGGGTCAACGTGGCACGCGGCAGGCAATTGCCCCAATTTTGCAGGCTCATGGGCAGTTATGAATATGCAGCGTTATGGCCTTGAGCTCTATCGCAGATTGGCTGAAGAAGTCGATTACCCAATGAATTACCATGTGACAGGCGCTTTGCGTTTGGCGCACACAAAAACACGGATGGAAGAATTTGAACGTGTCGCCGGCATGGCGCGGTATCAAGGTTTGGAGATGAATATCTGCACGCCTGATGAATTGCGTGAATTCAACCCATTTATGGAGACGCACGATCTTGCTGGCGGTCTTTGGGACCCACTTGATGGTGATATTGATCCTGCACAACTCACCCAAGCCTTGGCAAAAGGCGCACGTGATATGGGCCAAAACATCATCCGCTTCACACCAGCCATCGGCGTGTCTCGCGATGGTGATGAATGGATTGTCCATACGGACAAGGGCGATATTCGCTGCGAATATGTTGTCAATGCTTGTGGCTATTATGCCCAACGCGTTGGCGAATGGTTCAAGCCCTATGGCGGCAGAACCGTGCCAATGATTGTGATGTCACACCAATATTTCCTCACCAGCGAAATTCCAGAGTTAGAAGCATGGACAAAAGAAGTTGGCAAAAAAATGCCAATGATCCGCGATGTGGATACATCATATTATCTTCGCCAAGATAAGCATGGGCTCAACTTGGGACCGTACGAGCGTAATTGCAAAGCCCATTGGGTCACACCAGAAGATCCAATGCCTGAAGATTTCTCATTCCAACTGTATCCAGATGATCTTGATCGTTTGGAATATTACATTGAAGACGCCATGGAGCGGGTTCCTATTTTAGGAACACAAGGTGTGGAACGCGTGATCAATGGTCCAATTCCCTATGCACCCGATGGCTTACCGATGATCGGCCCTATGCCGAGTGTTAAAAATGCATTTGAAGCGCACTCATTTACCTTTGGCATTGCCCAAGCAGGTGGCGCAGGCAAAGTTTTAGCCGAATGGATTACCGAAGGTGAAACCGAATGGGACATGTGGGCCGTTGACCCCCGTCGCTACACAGATCATGCAGATCAGGAATTCTGCTATGAAAAAGCAATCGAAACCTACGGCCATGAATATGCCATGCACTTTCCGCATCATGAATGGCCCGCAGGACGGAACAAAAA
>CAXBCW010000062.1:0-20016 GCA_963974325.1 uncultured Rhizobiaceae bacterium | reverse complement strand
GTGAGATAGCGTTTTTCCCGCCAATGACAGGTGGTTAAAACCAATGTCTGATATTGTTTCAAGCCCCTTGCCCATCAGAGTTCTTATTCAATTAGAAGACTTTGATCTGACATCTGAAATCAACCATCTAAAACAATTTGGCGATATTGGTGGCGTCGCGAGCTTCACAGGTTTATGCCGCGATGAAGGCGGGCAATTGTCGGCCCTTGAGCTTGAGCATTATCCGGGCATGGCAGAGCAGCAGATTATGGATATTTGTATTCAGGCTCAAAAGCGCTTTGACCTGATCGGCATTTCTGCAATCCACCGCTACGGCAAAATTGCCCCTGGTGAAAATATCGTTTTGGTCGTGGCGACCAGCACCCACAGACAAGCTGCATTTGACGGTGCAAATTTCGTCATGGATTTTTTGAAAACGGACGCGCCTTTTTGGAAAAAAGAACACCTTATTGACGGATCATCCGGCGCATGGGTGGATGCCAAAGACAAGGATGATTTGGCAAAAGATAAGTGGACGTAAAGTCTAGCTGGCTTTACTCGCAGACCACATTCACTAGCTGCATATCTATCACAATATTGCATATTTGAATTTTGATAAAGGAATGAATTATGAAAGCTGATTTTTGGCATAACAAATGGGAAACCAATCAAATTGCTTTTCATAAATCAGAAGCAAACCCCATCTTATTGGATCACATTTCTGCACTTGATTTGAAAGCTGGCGACCGCGTGTTTTTGCCCTTATGTGGCAAAACTTTGGATATCAGTTGGCTTTTATATCATGGGTATAAAGTTATTGGCGCCGAGCTAAGTGAAATCGCGGTCAATGATTTGTTTGCACAAATGGACCTGCACCCAATTATAATTGATCTGGGTCAAGTGAAGCTTTATTCAGCAGAAAACATTGATGTTTTTGTCGGTGATATTTTTGAAATCACTCCAGAGCAAATTGGTCATGTGGATGCAATATTTGACCGTGCGGCTTTGGTTGCTCTCCCCGATCAAGTTCGGGTCGACTATGCCAAACATATGATCGTTATGACACAAGCTGCCAAACAATTGCTGATCACATTTGAATATGCCCCTGAAGGTGTCTCAGGTCCGCCTCACCCCATTTTTGAGGATGAAGTCTCACTGCATTATCAAGCCCATTACGATATTCAAACATTGGCGCGATATGACGTTGAAGATAATATCAAAGGCAAATCAGATGTGATCGAGCGTGTTTATTTGCTATCAAAAAGCGACATTTAACATACTGGCCACATGGTCTAAACTCAATTGGTGCGCGACACTCTGTCCGTTTGCTACTACTGATGTTTGATCACATTATTCATTACGCCCAAGACGGGGCCTGCCATATAGTTTTTCTAAAGACGATTAAGACACGTAATTTTCAAATACCTCCGGAGATAAATGATGCCTGCACTTTTGCCAAATGTTGATCCTGATGGACTACTAGAATTTTCAGTCGTTTTTACCGATCGTTCGCTGAATTCAATGTCGAAAAAATTTCAAGGCATTATGAATGACATCTCCTCGACGATGAAACAGGTCTATAATGCCGATGGTGTTGCTATTGTGCCAGGTGGCGGTAGCTACGGTATGGAAGCTGTGGCACGGCAATTTGCGACGAACAAAGATGTAATGGTGATCAGAAATGGTTGGTTCAGCTTTCGTTGGAGCCAAATTTTTGATGCAGGCAACATTCCGTCCAGCACAAATGTGCAAATGGCACGCCAGAGCCAAGATAATACTCAAGCTCAATTCTCTCCAGTACCCATCAATGAGCTTGTTCAAGAGATCAAAACCACAAAACCAGCTATTGTTTTTGCCCCGCATGTTGAAACATCCGCGGGCCTTATCTTGCCAGATGATTACATCAAAGCAGTTGGTGACGCTGTTCATGCCTATGGCGGCTTGTTCGTGCTTGATTGTGTGGCATCGGGTACAGTTTGGGTTGATATGAAAGAATGTGGCGTTGATGTTTTGATCAGTGCGCCGCAAAAAGGTTGGTCCGCCTCACCTGCTGCGGGTCTTGTTATGTTGTCAGATCATGCGATTGCAACAATGGCAGATACACAAAGCTCTAGCTTTGCATGTGACTTGAAAAAATGGTTTGAAATCATGGGCGCCTATGAAAAAGGTGGTCATGCCTATCACGCGACCTTGCCGACCGATGCGCTTGCAACTTTTCATGAAACAATGAAAGAAGCGGAAGCTTACGGATTTGAAAAGGTTAAAGCTGAACAGTGGGAACTGGGCCAAAAGGTTCGTGATCTTTTGTCCTCAAAGGGCTTTAAAAGTGTTGCAGCGGATGGTTTTGCAGCGCCGGGTGTTGTCGTGTGCTTTACCAGTGATGCAGATATGAAATCTGGCAAGAAGTTCATGCAACAAGGTTTGCAAATTGCAGCTGGTGTTCCATTGCGCTGTGATGAGCCTGCAGATTTTGGTTCGTTCCGCATTGGATTGTTTGGGCTGGATAAATTGCACAATATTGACCAGACCGTCGCATATATTGCCGATGCCATTGAAAATTTCTAAACCAAAAACACGTTTGAAATTCAAACTATAGCAGGCTCACACTGATTTTAGTTGTGAGCTTGTATTTTCTCATTGTCTGTAAGAGTTTCCAGCCAACTTGCTATTTTTTTCACCAAAATATCTGGTGATATCGGCTTGGACAAATAATCATCCATCCCCACTTCAATGCAACGTTCGCGATCACCAGTGATGGCATGTGCGGTCACACCGATTATCGGCGTGTGACTATCAGTGCCCTCTTCCAGACTACGAATGATCTCGGTGGCTTCATGACCACCCATAATCGGCATAGACACATCCATTAAGATCAATTTTGGCTTTTGGACCTTGAATATATCAACGCCTTCTTGGCCATTATTTGCAATTTTGAAGTTGAAACCTTGGTCTTTCAATATTTGCGTAAACACAATTTGGTTCACTTCATTTTCTTCACACACCAAAACATCTAAGTCGCTGTTTTTATTTGATGAATTGACAAGTTTGTCACCTGTGCTTTGCACTTTCATGTCAACAGGTTTTGTATTTGCATCAGCTTTAGCTTGGTTAAACAGGCTTGAAGGGTGCAGAACCCGTTCTTCAGCTTTATGGCTATTATTGTGGCTGTCCTGCAGCACATGAATGATTGTTTCAAGCAAGTGAGACGATCTCGTTGGCTTGGTTAAATGAGCCTGAATGCCAAGGCTTCTGAATGTGTGTCCATCTTCTGTCTGATCGACTGATGTCAGCATAATAACAGGAACATTTGCAAACCGCTCATCCTGGCGCAATGCTCTTACAACCGCACTACCGCTCATTTCAGGCATTTGGAAGTCTAAGATAATTGCATCCACATCGATGTTTTTGGTATGAGCTGCGTACATAAAAGCCAACGCTTCTTGTCCAGAACTCACGGCAGCACTGTCAAATTGCCACGAGGCCATTTGCTCAGATAAAATAGAGCGATTTACCTTATTATCATCCACCAATAATATGCGCGCGCCAGTGACATCAATAGGCGTTCTTATGGCTCTTGTTTCTTGATCAACAACGAGCGAAATTTCAAACCAGAAGGTTGTTCCAACACCAAGTACGCTTGTCGCGCCAATAGTGCCCCCCATGAGTTTGACCAAAGATGATGCGATGGAAAGCCCTAAGCCGGTTCCTTCATGTTTACGAGATGACGATGCGTCCACTTGACTAAATTTATCAAAGACTTTGGCCAAATCCTCTTCAGGAATGCCAATGCCCGTATCTTCGATTTCAAATCGAAGCTTTTGATGTTTTGTTTCACCTTCAACAGTAATGTCACCAACAGGGAAAACATTGGCAAACACATGGCCATGTTCGGTGAACTTGACGGCATTTCCTGTCAAATTGGTGATGATTTGGCGAATACGCCCCACATCTCCGACCAAAACAGATGACATTTTTGGGTCAATGCGAACAATAAATTCAAGGTCTTTTTCTGCTGCACGAGATGAAACCAATGTCGCAACATCTTCAACAGCTTCGGCTAAATCAAAAGGTGCTGGATCAAGTTCAAGCTTGCCAGCATCAATTTTTGAGAAATCTAAAATATCATTGATGATGGTAAGGAGTGACGCACCAGACTTGATGATGACATCTGTGAACATTGATTGCTTAGAATTGAGTTCAGTTTTCGACAATAGTTCTGCCATTCCCATCACGCCATTCATCGGTGTGCGGATCTCGTGGCTCATATTTGCTAGAAATTCTGATTTAGCGCGCTCAGCATCTTCTGCTTTTTCAAGCGCTAGGGTCATGTCGGTCACATCGGTATAAGTTATAATTGCACCAAGGCCTTCGCGCGGTGCAACTTCTGCATGTAAATGCACACCAGAGGGCATAACGCGATCAATATTATAAGCAATTTTATCATGCAGGCATCTACGGAATTTCTCAGCGGCTTCGTCTGCCGTGCCGCCATTATCATAATCGCCACGCTGAACAGAAAAGCGGATCATCGATTCCATGCTTGCGCCAACCGCCACCAATTCATAAGGCACTTCAAGCATGTGCGCCATCTGAGGATTAGAGAAGACGATTTCGTCACCTTCTGCAATCAATAGGCCTTGCGCCATAGAGCGCGCCGCTTCATCTAACATCGAATGAAGTTTTTCAGTGCGGCCTTTGAACGTATCTAATTCTGCCTGATGTTCGACATCGGCAGTTACATCGGTAAATGTGACAATCTGGCCACCAACAGGGCGCACTTTCACATCCGAACGCACAAGCTTTCCGCTTGGCATATTAGCAAATGATGTGTGGGTTTTGTCGAGATTCGATAAATCCAGTAATTGCTCAAGACTACCTTCAATATCATCTACATCACAGATATCGCCGCGTTTTATTCGGTAAATTACGTGCTCTGACCAGGGTTGGCCGGCCTGCAATATATCACTTGGTATTTCGAGCAAATCATAAACGCGGCTGTTTGAGAACAGGATAGTTTCGTTATCATGTACCAAGATACCTTGGGCCATAATTTCGGCAGTATCTTCCAAAAGTGCTGCAACTTTGCGCAAACGCTGCATTTCTTCCTCAACAGATATTGTTTCTTCAATCCAAAGATCGTCATTATCTGCATTCGCATGACTATGATTGTTTTGTTCGTCTAAAATGACCAAGACTAAACCCCTATACTGGTACTCCAGCATAAGACCAAAACTCGGTAAATTTATTCTTACTTTTATCTATGAATAATCGTTTTATACTATTGATAATAATTATATATTTGGAACCTTGTGAGAAAAATACTTTTCTCGCTGAATGACGTGTGCTGCAAATATATCCCATCGGATGCAAAGTCAAAAAACACAACCCTTTTCTTTATTAGGCAACAAAAAACCGGAGCTGAAATCAACCCCGGTTTTTAAAATATTATCTTTGTATGAGATTAGCCAACAAGTTCAGTTTCTGAGAACCAGTAGCCAATTTCGCGGGCCGCTGTTTCAGGAGCATCTGAACCGTGCACTGAGTTTTCGCCCAATGACAAAGCAAATTCCTTACGGATTGTGCCTTCAGCAGCATCTGCTGGATTTGTAGCGCCCATGATTTCGCGGTTCGCAAGAACAGCGTTTTCTTTTTCAAGAACTTGAACAATTGTTGGGCCGGATGACATGAATTCAGTCAATTCGCCGAAGAAAGGACGTTCTTTATGCTCAGCATAAAAACCTTCTGCTTCGCGAAGGCTCATCCAAACGCGCTTTGAAGCAACAATGCGGAAACCAGCATCTTCAAAAACTTTAGAAATCGCGCCAGTTAGGTTGCGCTTTGTTGCATCGGGCTTAATCATCGAGAATGTGCGTTCGATCGCCATAATAAATTCCTTTAATTGTGTGACAAAAATGTGTGTTGTTAATTGGCTTTATGATAATTCTGCCGCCAAACTTAACGCTTGGCGGCTTCATAACGTGCGTATCAGGGTTTAACAAGACCTAACGATAGATTTGACCGCAAGATACGCTAAATTTTGGTTTATTCCGCTGCCGAAGAAACGCTGCGACCGATCCCGTCATGCAAATCCAAGCAACGATTGAACCAATCAGTGACCACATCACCTTCTGGCAACATTTGGGTCGCTGATGAGATACGCGCCCATTGAAGCGCACCAAAGACAATATAATCAGCAAACAATGGCTGATCGCCACCAATGAACTTTTGCGAATTTAGCATGTGTGACAAAGGTTTAAGCTTTTCAGGTAGTCCTGCAATCACGGCAGATTTGCCTTCTGAGACTTGCTCAAGTGTTTTCTTGAACATATTTTCACGGCTTGTGCGGAAATAGTCTTGATCGGCACTATCCAACATGGCGCAAATTTCTTCAACGGCAACTACAGCAACTTGGGAATGAAGCGTGGTCAATGCCCAGCTTTCGACAAATTTGGCATGGGCAATACCGCCCTGCCCACCAAACAATGTTGGGCGATCCGGATAAGTTTCTTCCAAATAGAGCGCGATTTGAAAGCTATCGCTGATGATTTTGTCGCCATCGCGCACAACAGGTACGATTTTTCCAAAACCATTTTCAACTTTTGGCACGTCCAAAAAGCTTGTTGGAACACTTTCAAAATCTAGACCTTTATGGGCCAAGGCAAGCTTAACCTTCCAACAATGAGGACTAAATGGGCGGGCTTGGTCTTTACCTGTTAAATCGTAAAGTTGGATCGTCATGTTTTACCTCGTTTGATATTGGGATATAGTAATATTTGCAGCCCTTTATTTAGCTGTTATTATCGTCATTCATAATTGAAAGCAAAGCAGTTCACAATGTTCAAATACATCAATTACACCCTGTTCTTCGTTTATATTTTGCTCGTCATAACCGGCCCTGCAAAAGCGCTTGATGCAAATAATTTAACAGAACGCGAAGAGTATATTGTTGGCAATGCGTTACATGTGACCTTGCATGAAATGGGACATTTGCTGATTGATCAATTGAAGATTGCGGTTTTGGGTCAAGAAGAAGATGCAGCAGATAATTTTGCCACCATCGCATTGATCGACAAAGACACAGCATTTGCAGATAATGCGCTTGCCAACACCGCTCACTTTTGGTTCGTGATGGCAGAAGATCAAGATAATGCTGCAGGTGCCTTCTTTGATGAGCATGATTTGGATATTCAACGCGCCTACCGGATTGTGTGCCATTTAGTGGGCGTTGACCCCAAAGCCTTTGATTATCTGGCAGAGGCTGCCGAATTGTCTCAGGACAATTATGATAGCTGCGGTGATAGCTTTGAGCAGACAGCCGATAGCTGGTTTGCCACTTTGGATAGTTTTAAACCTCAGACGGAATTTGAGAACCAATTCATTTTGGAATTTGAAACACCAAAGCCCGAATATAAAGAGGCGCTCACAATCATTCAAAACGGCCTGTTTATTGAGGATGCAATCGATTTTATCAACCATAATGTAAAATTACCAAAACCTGTGAAAGTCATCGCAGCATCTTGCGGGGAACCCAATGCATTTTATGATAGTGCTGATGTTTCAGTGACCATTTGCTATGAACTGATCGATCTGTATGGCGCTATTTATGATGCAACAGAGTAAGAGTTATCAAGGTAGATTTACCCATACAAAAACACAACCATAAGAAATTAACCGATTGAATGACTTAAAATCATTGCCCAGTAATTTATCCTCACTACCTCATTCAAAAATCTATATAATTTATATATATCAACATCTTATCGTTTGGTATTATTAATAAGCATATCTTTTTATATATTTGACGCTTGCCATAAAACTCTTTTTAGTTGTAAATGTATTTTGCTTGCAAGCGACATTTATCTTAACAATATTTAGGAGAAATATTTATGCGTACTATTCTAAAAATGGCTGCAGCTGCTGCACTCGTTGCTTTTGCTGGTGCTGCCCATGCAGATAGCGTTAAAATCTCTGGCGCTGCTGCTGTCGATTCAGATGGCGGCAATGGCTCTATCGCTCTGAATGTTTCGGGCGATGTAGGCTTTACCCCAAAGAACGATACGATTGTGGTTACTATTGCTGGCAAAACCTGCACAATGGGCTCATCCACTCAAGGATCTGTTCCAAAAGGCTGTAATTACGAAATTATGGTGAGCGGTACTGATGTCTCGATCAAGCCGATTGAGGCAAGTGACGTTTGCATGCAAATCACGCCAACATGCAATTAATCTAGCCTCATCAGACATGTTGTTAAGCGCCTGATTAAGTTTGGGCGCTTTTATTTATAAGATTTCAAGCCTCTAAAGGTGCGTCATCGATAATGGCCATTTCGTATAGGTGCCACGTTGCATGACCCAAAATTGGTAATACGATTATGAGCCCCATAAACATTGGTGCAAGCGCCAAGAATATAAGCAAACCTATGATCGCCCCCCAACTCAGCATGACCATTGGGCTATTTTGAACAACTGTGATGCTTTTGAGCATCGCTGTAATAAAATCAATATCCTTATCCAACAAAAGTGGCATTGAGACCACAGTAATACTGAACAGAAAAATAGCTAAAACAGCACCCACTATTGTTCCCACACCTAAAAATACATAGCCATTGAGTGTCGTGGTTATGACAATCCAAAAATCGGTTAGCGATGAGATGGAATGCCATTGTAAAAAGACTGCAAATAGCCAATGGGCGATGAAAATCCAATTCCAGAAGACAAATAATATCACAAATGACATCCAGCCAAACTCACGTCTTTGCTGGCGTAAGACAATTGTGAACACATCCCTGTATGTAAAGCTTTCGCCGGTTTTATAACGTCTGGACATTTCATAAAGCCCAACAGCAACAAAAGGGGCCACAAGCGGAAACCCCACCCCTGCAGGAATAATCATCCAAATGCTATCAAACACAACAAGACCTGAAACAAAGGCAAGCCCAATCAAGGCATACACACAACCAAAAAAACAACTAAGCAATGGTTTTTGATAAAAGTCATTAATGCCGAACTTAAATGCATCTTTGATGTTTTGCGCTGAGATTGTTTGAACTTTCAAAGCTCTCACTCTCAGCATTCCGAGGGTTATTCCAGATGATGTCATGCATATCCTCCCAGATCAGCACGCGTTTTAAAACGTGCAATGCAGCCTCCCAACCACATCGCACCCTCACCATATCAGAGATGAAATCTCAGTAATTGATTTGGATCAAACGCTGTTTTGGTTCTTTCAAACGCGTTGGGTTAGCTCCAATCCATGCTAGAATTTATTCGGCTATTAAGGTTCGCAACCTTCGCATATTTGGCAAGCAACAGCGCTTAGCTACAAAGGCAAGTTAACAAGTGGTTTACGATTTAAAACTTTCTGCTTGCATTCACCCAACTTGTGGCTACAACGCTGCTCATGCTTACAATTACAGACCTTACAGCTCGGATAGCCGGGCGCTTATTGATTGAAAATGCCTCAGTGACTTTGCCTACCGGTATGAAGGCCGGCATTGTTGGCCGTAATGGCGCTGGCAAATCTACTCTCTTCCGCATTATCACTGGCGATCTTGGCACTGAAACGGGCGACATATCGCTGCCCCGCAAATGCCGAATTGGACAAGTTGCGCAGGAAGCTCCTGCGACCGAACAGTCTTTGATTGAAATCGTGTTGGCAGCCGACAAAGAACGCACCGATTTATTGGCGGAAGCGGAAACGGCAACAGACCCGACACGCATTGGCGATATTCAAATGCGATTGTTTGATATCAATGCCCATTCAGCTGAATCTCGTGCGGCATCTATTCTTGCCGGTCTTGGCTTTGATCAACCTGCACAACAACGCCCAGCATCAAGTTTTTCTGGCGGTTGGCGGATGCGTGTTGCGCTTGCGGCCATCTTGTTTTCAGAACCTGATCTTTTGCTTTTGGATGAGCCGACCAACTATCTTGATTTGGAAGGCACGCTTTGGCTTGAAGCTTATATCCGTAGCTATCCTTATACGGCCATCATTATTAGCCATGATAGAGACTTGCTGAATAATGCCTGTAATTCGATCATCCATTTGGATCAGAAAAAACTGACCTTGTATAAAGGCAATTACGATCAGTTCTCGCGCCAAAAAGCTGAACAAGATGTGTTGCAAGAAAAAGCACATGTGAAAAGCGAAGCTGCGCGTCAACACTTGCAAAAGTTTGTTGATCGCTTCAAAGCCAAAGCCAGTAAGGCCAAACAAGCCCAGTCTCGTGTCAAAGCACTTGAGAAAATGGGAACTGTTGCCTCTGTTGTGCAAACCAACGTTTCGCAGTTTAATTTCCCGAACCCGAAAAAACCAGTTTCATCGCCGATTATCAAACTTGATAATGCGTCATGTGGTTATGAAGCGGGAAATCCTATTCTAAAAGACATTACCTTGCGCATCGATAATGATGATCGCATTGCGCTTTTGGGTATGAACGGTAATGGTAAATCGACGTTTGCTAAGCTGATTTCAGATCGCTTGCAAAACCAAACAGGTGAATTGGTGCGTGTGACTAAGCTTGATATTGGCTTTTTTGCTCAGCATCAGCTTGATGATCTTCATGCGGGTGAAACGCCGGTGGAGCACGTTCGTGCTCTCATGCCTGATGCGCCAGAAGCAAAAGTTCGGGCGCGTGTTGCCTCTATGGGTCTGTCATCTGAAAAGATGGGGACTGTTGTTGAAAAACTATCTGGTGGTGAAAAAGCTCGCCTCTTGATGGGATTAGCAACATTTGATGGCCCTCACCTTTTGATTTTGGATGAGCCAACCAACCACTTGGACATCGATAGCCGCGTGAGCCTTATCCAAGCGCTAACCGATTATGAAGGCGCTGTGATCCTAATTAGCCATGATCGCTATTTAATCGAAGCAACAGTTGATCGTCTGTGGATTGTGAACAATGGCACCGTATCCAACTATGAGGGCGATATGGATGAATATCGCGATCTTGTTGTTGGCGGTAAAACTAAAGCCAAAAAAGTTGAAGGCGATGTGCCGAAGAAACTTTCTAAAGCCGAACAACGTAAAAAAGCTGCAGCTGCACGCGAAAAGTATAAGCCACTTAAGCGCAAAGTTACTGACGTTGAAGCTAAGATTGAAAAAATGGAAGCAAAAATTGCAAAGCTTGATGAAGAGCTTGCCGATGCTACTATTTACGAGAAGAACCCTGATCGCGTGACACAGATCACCACAGAACGTGGTGACTATCTCAATCAGGTTTCGACGCTTGAGGAAGAATGGACTTTGCGTTCTGAAGAATATGAAGCAGCTCTCGCATCAGGTTAGATGCAAGACGCTTGTGCTGACTATGCTGATTTAAACATCTCCCATAAGGTCATTCAAGGCAGGTCCCAACATTCGGGACTTGCAACATTGGATCAGTGCCAATGCCTCGTTTTCAGGTAAAGTTATCGCCTGTCGCACCGTCATACCAATCGTTGTAGTCAAGAGCTGCCCCAATCGGGCGGCCTCATCTGATGGCATATTAGGTATGAGCTTGCAAATAACATGTGTTAATGCATGGGCGTGATAGCGAACGTCTTCCTCATCCACATAGTGCAATTGCGGATCTGACTGTACAGCTTGCCAGATTGCACGAGCGCCGGGGACGGTTTGTAAAAACTCGAAATAACTATCTATCATTTCATATGTTGCAGGCTTTAGGTGATCCATGTGCGAGACATTGTCATAGACATTCTTGACACAATCCTGCCCTTCACAATTAAAGCGTTCTGCGAGCGTCGCAACGATCGATGTTTTATCGGGAAAATACTGATAAAGCGATGCAATCGATATCTCTGCGATGTCAGCAATCTCGTTCATTGTCACGCCATCAAGTCCCTTTTTGCTGATTTGCTCAAGTGACACTTGTAAAATGCGTTCAAAGCGAAGGCGACTTCGCTCCTGCACAGGTTGTTTACGCTGTAATATTCGACCCAAATTTCGTTCTACCTCTGCCAATGCGATCTCCAAGCCATCTCTAATTCAGGTTCAATTTGAATGTTTATTTGACAATCTCACAAACATGAGTGTAAGTCACGTTTCTAAACATGAGTACTACTCACTTATTGGAGAAAGACATGACAAAAAAGATTTTCATTTGGGTGGCCCACCCCAATCCAACCTCATTATGTGCATCACTTGCTGATAATTATCAGGCTGCAGCCCAAACAACTGGCGCTGAAATAAGACGGATGAATCTCAGTGAAATGACCTTCAACACGGACACATTTGAAGGATATACAGGTGATCAAACCGCACTCGCACCAGATTTGAAAACATGGCAAGACAACATGATATGGGCAGACCATATTCTGCTGGTCCATCCCTATTGGTGGGCATCGATGCCCTCAAAGGCAAAAGCTGTTTTGGATCAAGCTTTGCTACCTGGTTTTGGCTTCAAGTATCATGAAAAAGGAATGGGTTGGGATAAGTTGCTAAAGGGTCGAACGGGCGATGCAATCATAACATCAGACACTCCACCATGGCTGGATAGTTTACTATATCGAAAGCCTGGGCGCCGAGTGATTAAAAACCAAATCTTTGATTTTGTTGGCATTAAGGCTAAATCAATTGTGCAATTTGGATCTGTTAAGCTCAATGGTAAAAAGCGGATTTCGAGTTGGCTAAAACGTGCCAGCGATATGGGCACTATAGCAGCTAAATAAATGCAAATCTTGTGCGTTTTAACATCCTAATTTAAAAAAACTCCGCGAAAAGGCCCTATCCCTTTCGCGGAGTTCTATCACCTGCCCTATCAAGAAACGCCTACCAGCGGCACCTTGAAGGTTTATTTACGCAGTACGTTGCAGAGTGTTTTGGGGCTGAATAACGACATAATTTCGGCCTTGCGCTTTTGCTTCGTGTAGATAAGTAACAGCGACATTCAATACAGAATCGATTGTTTCATTTGGCGCAAATTGTGCGACACCAAAGGATGCTGTTACATTCAATGATTTTTTACCAGCTTGAAGCGGTGTCCCTGCAATTTTTGCTCGAAT
Organism: uncultured Rhizobiaceae bacterium; assembly: GCA_963974325.1. Lineage (GTDB taxonomy): Bacteria > Pseudomonadota > Alphaproteobacteria > Rhizobiales > Rhizobiaceae > Lentilitoribacter. The sequence goes on along the minus strand of CAXBCW010000062.1, from coordinate 7,036 downwards.
TTGCTCAGCAAGATTAGCCGCAGCTTGAAGGCCACCTTTGAGCAAAATTACACCAAATTCTTCGCCGCCAAGACGTACAAGTATCTTGTCTTCGTCATCAACCATTGTAGCAGTTACACCCGCAACAGTTTTTAAAACCTTGTCACCAACGGCATAGCCGAATTGATCATTGAAAGACTTAAAATTATCCAGATCAAACATAACCACGGCAGGCACGTCACCCGCTTTGTGAGCGTCTATGACTAAATCAGCACCATCACTAAAGAGGAAGCGGCGGTTATAAATCTCAGTTAGGAAATCACGATAGGCCATATTGTTCAAACGTTTGGTTAAACGATATGTCTCAACGTTTTCACCCACGCGCCATTGGAATTCTTCAGCGGCAAATGGACGTTGCATAAAGTCATTTGCACCAGCTTTCAAAAACTGCGCTGACATAAGGCTGTTGCCTGTTGAAGACACACCTAAGATACGCATATTGCTACCGTAATCGCCCTTGCGAACGCGCGAGACAAACTCATCGCCATTCATTCCCGGCATATTATAATCGGTAATAATGAGGTCGAATTCATGCCCTTGCTCGAGCAAATGCAAAGCCTCTTTGCCGCCATAAACAGAATGGACATTGTATAATTGTGGCTCAAGAAGTGATACCATAACCGCTTGCGTTGTCTTCTGATCATCAACGACAAGAATGCTTGTAAATCGGTTAAGCAGTGCTTTACAGGCTGTTTCGGCCAGTAGACGAACAGAATCTGGGCTATCTTTAACCACATAATCGACAATACGGCGCGATAACATGCGATCGCGAACTTCTTCGGAAAATGTTCCTGTAAACACAATGGTTGGAATTCCACGTGACAATAGCTCGTCCATAACCTCGCCATTTGGTGCGCCTGGAACGTTCAAATCCGTTAATGCGATCTGATATTCAACATCGCTGCAAACAGCATCGAGAACTTCATTATAATTTGAACACACAGTAACATTTGCACTAAATGTCTTTTCTAACTGGGCACAGATAATCTCTTGGTACGTGCGAGAATCTTCTACCAATAAGATATTGATATCGCTCAACCCACCCACGCCCAATGCACCGCGCTTAGCTTTATTTAAAGGCATACTCTCTCCTGAAGTCACTCTTTTTACTTACCTTAGAGTTTAACAAAAGACTTACGATGTTATTAAATTTTTATATGGATTCTTGGTAACGAAATCTAGGGAATGGATTTTCAATTTTGATATTTAAACGAACAACCAATTGATATTAAGCCTTTTTTACCCATCGTCGTTCAGGTGTTTGCTGCCAATAGGTCTTCTCAATACCACCTGATGAAAACGCTTTCCATTGGCTTCTTGCTCGCTCTAGTTGAGATTGATTATGTCCATCAAACATATAGACAATTCGCTCGCACGTGGCGACATCTGGCTCGGGGCCCATCTCGACAACAAATCGAACTTCGGCACTATTCTTCGCAATATCGCCTTTTGTGAGCAGAATTGGCTGAAATTGGGCATTATCTGCGCCATCTTTGCCAACATCATCCTTGCCATGAGCTAAAAAACTATCATTTCGATAAGTCCACAATTGCGCGTCAAGCGCATCCATCGCTTCATCACTGCCACAGTGAATGCACGCACGCCAACCCCGCTCGAGAGATTTCTCAAGCAGAGATGGCAAGGTTTCTTCAAGCCTTGTTTCAGTTAAATGATAGAATAAAATTTCAGCCATTATGTCTCGTAATGTGTCTCAACCAAATCATTGAGCAAACGCACACCAAATCCTGATGCCCACGTATTACTGATATCAGTTTTTGGCGAGTTCATTGCCGTGCCTGCAACATCCAAATGCGCCCACGGTGTATCACCCACAAAACGATGCAAGAACTGCGCTGCCGTAATAGAACCTGCAAAGCGGCCACCGGTGTTTTTCATATCTGCAAATCTGGAATCGATCATTTTATCGTATTCTTTATCGATTGGAAGACGCCATACCCGCTCACGCGTTGTGAGGCCAGATTGAGTGATTTGCTCTGATAATTCATCATTATTGGAAAACAAACCAGCATGTTGTTGACCCAAAGCCACCAGTACAGCACCGGTCAGCGTTGCTAAATTGATCATGAATTTTGGTTTAAAGCGCTCATTGCAATAAAACAGCGCATCGCACAGAACCAAACGGCCTTCCGCATCTGTATTGATGATCTCGATGGTTTGGCCTGACATTGATGTCACGATATCGCCCGGTCTTTGGGCTTTTCCATCAGGCATATTTTCCACAAGGCCCAAAATACCGATCACATTGGCTTTGGCTTTGCGGCCCGCCAATGCTTTCATAACGCCGATCACGGCAGCGGCTCCGCCCATGTCACCTTTCATATCTTCCATACCACCACCGGGTTTTAAAGATATTCCGCCGGTGTCAAACACAACGCCTTTGCCAACAAATGCAATTGGATCGTCGCCTTTTTTGCCGCCATTCCATGTCATAATAGCCATGCGCGGAGGGCGTTCAGACCCCAATGACACACCCAAAAGTGCATTCATTCCAAGTTTGGACATTTGTTTTTCTGTCAGAATTTCAGTTTTGATCCCCAATTCTTCAAGTGCTTTGGCTTCGTTAGCAAATTCAACAGGTCCAAGCGTGTTGGCAGGCTCATTGACCAAACGACGCGCAAGGCAAACGCCATCGGCAATCGCTTGGCGAGAATTAAATTCTTTTTTAACAGCAAGATAATTGCTGGCTAAAATTTTGACTTTACGAAGCTTATCAGCGCCATCTTTTTTGGTAATTGTTTTATATTCATCAAAATCATAAGCGCGCAGGATAAGACCAAAGGCAAATTGCGCCACATTTTCAGCATCGCTGCCATCGGTATCAACATCTGTAAAGATATGTACTTTTTCAGATGATCCAATTTTAGCGCACACCTTACCGCCAGCATTTAGCCAGATGTTTGATGCAGCTTTAGCTGGGCCTTTTTCAGGATCGGCCCGACCTGGCGCGATGATGAGGACTTTCCCAAAGGGTGAAGCGCTGGGCGCAATGAATGAGAATGAACCACCTTTTGTTGCAGAAAAATCTGCAATATCAGCAGCTTTTGCTATCAAATCGGCATCACCAACCAGCTCTATAGAATTGGGATATGCACCCGTTTCACCAACGACGAAGACAGCAAGGTCACACGCGACTTTTGAGGGTTTTGCAAAGCTTAAATCTATCTTCATGTAACTTTATTCTCCAAAAACTTGATTTGATACGATTCGATTTGAATAGTAATTAGGATGACTGTCTAGGAATTAAAAGGTCAAAGCAATATCCAACCTTTAGCATTTTGATTTGAGTTAGACTTTGTTAACTATATTTGTTTGCAAACTATTACCCATTCTGTGTGCTTATGTTAGAGTAGTATACTGAGTTGAATTTACTTTATTTTATCCAAAACGCGCCTTACTAGGGTCGTATTGATAGAGCAAATCAGCCAGAACAATTTGATGAAAACCTAACCGCATTCTCGATTTGCGACAGATATTAATTGGCATTTTAATTCTTATGAAGCAGATAGAACGCTACATATTTAGCAGAATTGCTACTCTATTTTTTTGGGTTCTTGCCTCTACAACAATTTTGTCTTTAACAACCCAAATCCTTATCAGGGTTGATGTTTTAACGACTTCCAGCAGTGCTATTGTCACATTTTTATCACTTGCGGCTACTCTCGTCCCCCAAATGGTGTTGGTTGTTGCGCCGTTTGCTTTGATGATTGGTATCGGGCGCGTTCTGACCACAATGAATGAAGATAGCGAATTGGTTGTGATCGAAGCATCTGGCGCGTCTGGTTACTCTATAGCAAAACCAGTGATATTTGTTTCCACTTTGGTTGGTTTTTTGCTGTTTATCGTTGCCAACCTCCTGAGCCCGCGCGCAACCCAAGCGCTTTATTCGATTATTTCTGGTGCAAATTCAGATGTTTTATCGCTTGCTGTGTCTTCTGGCTCATTCCAACGGATTGAAGATGATCTGTACATACAAGTGAGCGAATCGTTGGCGAACGGCGAAATGGGTGGATTGTTTGTATCCGATAGACGTGATCCATCCGCTGAACTTGTTTATTTCGCAAAAAGCGCAACTCTTCGCTCGTCGGGTGATACTGAATTACTCTTGATGCAAAACGGACAGATCCACCGAAGTGATCGCGATAGTCAAAACATCTCAATTATTGAGTTTACAACATATGTACTCGATCTCAATTCTTTTATTCCCACGACCTCTGATGAGGGTAAACGACATAACGAACTCTATTTAAATGAATTACTCTTTCCTGATACAACCAACCCGCGCTACGAAGCTTACAAACGACTTTTCCCGTTTGAAATCAACTCACGCCTTTCAGGATGGCTGTACCCTATTGCGTTTGGATTTGTTATGGTCGCCTTTTTGGGTAAAGCGCAATCTCACCGAAATGAACAATATCAACGTATCGCAACAGCTGCGCTTATTTGTTTGGCCTTGCGGTTGTCGGGGTCTGTGGCCCTCGACAGCTCCGAAAAATCGGTCATGGGAGGCATTCTCGCCTATGCATTACCGATATTGGTGGGCTCATATTTTGCATTTATTATGGCGCAAGGTGGAGCTATTAGGCTTCCTAAAATCTGGCTTCGTGCAGGTGACTACGTCCAAGCCCTGCTTGGTAGAATCAATGAGAGACTGAACGGAAGCGTTAAAAATGCATCGGAAAAAGAGGGTCAGCCATGAACCTTTTTGCCATATTGCCACGATATATAGCACGCCGTTATCTTTTTACTTTTTGTGTAAATTTCATTGGTATAATCCTGTTGATTTTCTTAGTAGATTTCATAGAGGGAAACAGACGTTTTGGAAATGTACCGGGTTATACAGCTGAAATTGGTGCGATTTTATCAATCTTACACCTACCCGCAATTATACAAATTTCGATACCATTTGTCGTTTTGACCTCTTCAATCAGCACATTAATGGGTTTGAATAAAAAATATGAACTGGTGATCGCGCGTGCCAGCGGACTATCGGCTTGGCAATTTTTACTACCATTGCTGTTTTGCAATTTTGTCATCGGAATTTTAGTAGTAACCATGCTTAATCCATTGGGTGCGAGCGCAAGCCGCTATGCAGATGTTCTGTCGCAGAACAATAATTTAGGTCAACAATCCAGCATAGCCTCTGGACAAAGCAATGCTCCGTGGATTCGCCAATCAACGTCTGAAGGGAGTGCGATTTTGGGTGGTCGAAGCGCCAGTGAAAACGGATCTGTGCTGCATCAGGTCACCTTCCTACGATTTGATACCGACAATCTCATGCAAGACCGTATTGAGGCAGAAAAAGCCATACTTTCTGATGGATTTTGGCAGTTAAAAAATGTACGCATATATCAAGGTGGCACGCCGGTTCGTAATTTAGTTGAATTTCAGGTAAAAACGAATTTGCAGGCCGAATTTATTGAGGAATCATTTGCGTCCGCAGATTCGGTTTCAATCTTTGAATTGACTGGAAAAATTGATGCTGCGAATTCTTTTGGTTTGAAAGTGAACGTGTATTCGATGAAATTGCACCAATTAATTGCCCTTCCGGCTTTCCTTGTCGCCATGACAATGATTGCTGCGATGGTTTCCCTCACTTTTGTGCGCTTTGGGCAATCACTTTATGCAATATTGGGTGGAATCCTGTGCGGATTTCTGCTTTATGTCACGTCAGAACTTATTACCGCTTTTGGCGAAGCGGGATCGGTACCACCAATCGTGGCTGCATGGTTGCCAGTTATTGTCGCAGTCACAATTGGAACAACAGTACTACTTTATAAAGAAGACGGGTAGTTGGAGGATAATGTGTTGAGTATTGAGTACCACAAAATGATGTGGAATAGGACTAGCGCTTTGAGAACCACAGGTGGAGCTCTTGGCATAGTTGTGCTTGCCGCATGTGCCGTGCTTGCGCCAACTTTATTAGCGCCTGCGACATCTTCTACCCATGCGCAAAACTTAACGTCACCCGATGTAACTGTGCCTGATGATGCAAAACTTATTCTTGCCGCTGATAACCTTATTTATGACCGTGACCGCGATATCGTCATTGCAACGGGTGGCGTACAAATCGACTATGGTCCTTATAAACTTGTGACCGAGCGCATTGAATATGATCAATCAACAGGTCGGGTTAAAGCGATCGGAAATATTGAACTGATTGAACCCAACGGCAATCGTATTTACGCCGATGAACTGGACGTAACTGATAATTTCTCAGATGGTTTTATTAAGTCGCTTCGGATTGAACGCCCAGATGATACACGCATTGCTGCTTCCAGCGCAGAACGTGTGAATGGTGAAGTTTCCGTGTTTAATAATGGCGTTTATACCGCCTGCCCGACTTGTGCTGACAATCCTGAAAAACCGCCATTATGGCAAATCAAAGCTGCCCGCGTTATTTCAAACGGTAAAAGCAATACAATCCGGTTTGAAAAACCAACCTTTGAAATCCGCGGCGTTCCAATTTTGCGGTTGCCATCATTTACCATACCAGGTCATGAATCAGCGCGACGTAGTGGGTTTTTATCACCATCTGTCAGCTACAGTACTGAGCTTGGTTTTTCTACGTCAGTTCCCTATTACTTTGCTTTGGCGCCAAATATGGACGCGACCCTTACAGCAAGTGGTTTTTCAAAAGCTGGCTTTTTAACGGAAGCTGAGTTTAGACAAAAATTCCGCAAAGGATCGCATACTTTGCGGCTAGCGGGAGCTTTTCAAACAAATCCAGGATTGTTTGATACAAATGCAGGCCGTCCCACAACTGATGGCGTTAGCGAAACTCGTGGGCTGATCGCTTCCAAAGCTGAATTTAAACTCAATCCGAAATGGACACTTGGTTGGGACGCTATGCTTCAATCAGATGCCAATTTTGCAGAGACGTACGGCATAGAAGGCTATCAAGGCAGTCGCCAAAAGTCAGAAATTTACCTTACTGGTTTGGGCACAACAAGCTATTTCGATCTGCATGGTTATAAAT
>CAXBCW010000061.1:0-20662 GCA_963974325.1 uncultured Rhizobiaceae bacterium | reverse complement strand
TCTCAATGGCGGTTGGTAGCAATTCTGTTTCGTTAGATCCTGCACGTGACACATTGATGAATGTAAGTGGATTATGCCAACCAGTGCCGTCCGCTCGCTTTATGGGAGGGCGAGAGTTTGAAATCTTGATGGATGGGCGATCGCAAGATTATACGGCAGATGATGTGTCGAGCATTTTGAAGACAAAAGCCATGTTACTTCCATCCGTTGTAACCACATCAGGCCCTTATCAAAATATATCAGGCCGTTGGGTGAATGTTAAGGAAACTATGGGTGCAGGTGAATACTATGCTGCGGTTTCTTTTTACTTGGCTCTGATGACATCAACCTGTTTAGATCTAGTCAAAGCAGATGGAATCATTGTGGTTGAAGGCCCTTTTGCGAAGAATGAATTATATTGTTTAATGCTAGAAGCGGTGACTAGCAGACAAGTTTTGCCTTCCATTGGCACAGGAACAAGCCTTGGTGCAGCACTTCTTACAATAGAAAATCAGTTCCATGAAAAGCATGTGGATGGTGGTTTGTTGGGACCATCGGATGGCTTTGAAGACTATGCAGAGTATTGGCAATCATTGCTGAATAAGGATGAATAGGCTCTTCATTAGTGTCGTAAGAGGAACTTATTGTGATTTAAAATTGCGATAATTTTCCACTTAGCTTACGACAGGTGGAAGATATTCTGCATCAACACGGAATCGACATTTTCGATGAAACGCTGCGTATTTAGTGTAACTGTTTTAGCTGCTTGTTTGCAAAAGAAATTCGGCGTCATAGGACGGGAAACAACTCAAGCTGGCGTTGGCACATTGATGAAGCTTTTGTTGAAATCAACGATGCGAAATCCTATCTCTAGCGCGCCTTCGATTATGATGGGGCAGTGTTGGAAAGCTATGTTTCAAAACGCCGAAATCGCTGCACCACTTTGCAAGTATTACAAAATTGCTTTCCAAATACTATTCTCCAGTTGAAATAGTTGCAGATAAATCAGCCTCCCACAATGCTGCACTTCGAAAGTTTGGTATTTGCAATCGCCACGAAACAGGGAAATATCAAAACAATCAGGTTTAGAATTCACATCTTCATTTTCGACGACGAGAACGTGCGATGAACTGGTTCAGATCCATAAATGCTTTACAAAAGTTCTCATCGATCCACGCCGCCGTATTTAACTAATTCAGCCACCAACGCCATTTTCTAAGTCACTCCATTTTCAAGCTTTTGTGCGATCAGTCGTTAATCAACCGGCGTAAAATATGTGTTGGCAAGGTTTGTTTGGCTGTTGGCACGTTTTAAAAGTTGCCTCTAACAAGACCCTAGGATGAAGCTGTCCTCTGCCATGCCATCAATCCGCCAATCAAAGCAACTGCTGACAAAGCTAAGATCGCCAATAATGTTTGCGAACCAATATTATTAACGGCAATGGCAACAAAACCCCAGATGACCGCTGCACCATAGGTCCAGTGTTTGAGCTTGGCTTGATGGTAAAGCGCAAAAGCGGTGGCAAGTGCAAGTGCGACAATAGCGGCCAAGACTTCAGATAAAATTCCATAACCTGCCAAAAGCAAACCGATAGAAACAAATGATGCCGCTGATAGCCAGCCTGCATATAGTGCAACGGGCCAACCCGCTGCCCATGATGGATCTGCATTTTTTGTTCTATAAAGTGAGCCAAGCACGGTGATCAACATGCCCCAAATAAGAATAGTTGCCCAAATGGGAGAGACCAGTGCAACAGGTAACCATATGGCACCTATGGCAAGAGAGACAAAAAGTGTTAGTCGTCCAACGTCCCAGTTTGTATTATTTTGTTGTTTTAAAAATCCATATCCTGCATGAATGATCAACCAAAGATAAATGATCCCCCAAATAGAAAAAGCCCAGCCCGCGGGTTGAACCGGCGGTTTATCTTGTGGGATTGGATAAAGCTCTGGATCAATGCCACCAAAATCTGGTGTCAAAAAAGGTGATAGCGCAAATGCTATTGCAGCGATCAGGACAAGAATTGCTTTCATCTTCGGTAAGTTCCTTGGGGCGTTTATTCAGTTGATAGTATATATTACTTTTTATACGCTACGGTGTCGCTCCCAGATGATAATTTGTTGACGGGGCGTTGTCAGAGGGACTTGTTGCGATAACTTTCTAGTATGACAGCAAAAAAACCTTTCAAGTATTTCAAAGCTTCACCTGAAATCATCAAGTAAGTGGTGATGTATTACGTTCGTTTTCCACTAAGATTGCGGCAAGCGGAAGATATTCTGCTTGAACGCAGAATCGACATTTGTCACGAAATAGTGCTTTTTCGTGGAGCAGTTCTGGCCTCTTGTTGGCAAAAGAAATTCGGCATCATAGGACAGGACATCATTCAAACTGATGTTGGCACATTGATGAAGTTTTTGTCAAAATCAACGGTGGGAAATTCTAGCTCTGGTGTGCTGTCGATCTTGACGGGACTGTGTTGGAAAGCTATGTTTCACAACGTCGAGATCGCCGCGCCATATTTGGAAAGCATTAACGGAACTGCTTTCCAAATACGGTTCTCCAGTTGTAATAGTCACGGATAAATAAGCCTCCTATGGTGCTGCACTGCGAGAGCTGGGGGTATCCTTCATCGTCACGAAATCAGGCAATATCGAAACATTCAAGTTGAGAATTCGCTTCTTCATTTTCGAAGGCGAAAACGTGCAATGAACCGGTTCAGATCCATGGGTGAGTTACATAAATTCTCATCGATCCACACCGCAGTTTTCAATCAATTCATCCACTAACGTCATTTTCTAAGTCGCTCCAACTTTAAACATCTAGGCGATAAGTCGTTAAGCGACTGGCCTAATTTATGTGTAGGGTAGTTTCTGTTTAGGAGGCTTTTTGCCTGAGAATGCTTTGTGCATTGCAGAGAGATGGAAAATAGCCATAATATTTTTTATGAAAATAAGAAATTTAGATACATTCTATTGGGTAGCCCAATTTGGTAGTTTTCGCGCTGCTGCAGAGCATTTACATTTAACGCAGCCAGCAATTACAGCTCGAATACAAGTGCTCGAACAAGATCTAGGGGCAGATGTTTTCGTAAGGGATACAAGAAATGCAGATTTGACTACTACTGGCCGGAAGCTATTGCCTTATGCAGAAAGATTAATGGAACTTGACCAGGCGGTAATAGCTGCTTTTTCGAATACCACGACAGTTGAGCAGACAGTGCGTCTGGGCTCTTCTGAGACTATTGTCGGCAGTTGGTTACCAGATTTTTTGGCCCACTATGCTAAATTTAGACCTAACTTAAGTTTTGATTTGACCGTTGATGCAACTAATAATCTGAGGAACTCTCTTGTTTCAAGAGAAATTGATTTGGCTTTTTTGATGGGCCCAATTGCCCAAGCTAGCATAGAAAATGTCTCACTTTGTGAGTATGAAATGGTTTTTTCGGCGACACCTGAGATTGCAAGTAAGAGAAAAATTTGGACACTTGCTGATCTTGCGGCAGAGTCGATCCTAACTTTCTCCGGTAACACACGTCCGTATAGGCAAATCAAAGAGCTTCTGCAGTCTTTCGTGCCCGGTGAATTAAAAATTACGAGTTCCGCTTCGCTTGGAGCAATAGTAAGGCTTGGTCTTTCTGGTTATGGAATTTGTGCGCTACCTAAAGCTATTGTTAGCTCTGAAGTGTCTCGCGGTGTTTTGGTGGAATTGCGCACTAATTTTGATTTGCCCCTTATATCCTTTACCGCAAGCCATGTTGCCGGATTAGCCACGAGTAGTCTAGCGAACGAAATTTCTGTGAGCGCAGCAGGGTTTCTGAATCCGAGATTGATAAAAAATATTTATCAGTATTGAACAATAATTTCGATTTGATTTTTATTTTTATTTCTCCTCTTATGAACGTAAGAGGAAAAACATTGGATACATCGTTGAAATTTTCTACTGGTACTGAGCTTCGAGAAGAAGTGAGAGCTGGCAAGTTTACTGGCCAAACGGCAGGCCAAGCTCCGAATTTTTTGCAGGGGAATGTTGTTATTTTGCCTCGCGCGTATGCAGAAGATTTTCTTTTGTACTGCGCTAATAACCCAAAACCTTGTCCGCTTATTGGTTTGACAAAACCTGGGTATGTCGCAATTCCAGAATTGGGTGCATTGGACATTCGGTCCGATATTCCAAAATATCGAATATATAGAGACGGTATTTTAGATAAAGAGGTCACTGATATTAATGATCTCTGGTCAGACGATTTGGTTACTTTCGTATTAGGCTGCTCATTCACATTTGAAGAAGCCTTAATAAGAGATGGTTACGCGGTTCGCCACATAGAGCAAGGCCGAAATGTGCCAATGTTTAAAACGAATATAGGAACCATCCCAGGTGGAATATTTAATGGCCCTTTAGTTGTCACTATGAGGTCTTTTCCAAAAAGGCAAATACCAGCAATTTTTGATTTATCTGCGAAGTTTCCTCATGCGCATGGTACGCCCATATACTGGGGGGATCCAGAAAAAATTGGCATTACTGACCTTTTAAAACCAGATTATGGTGATTGTATTTTGGTTCCAGAAGATGAGATTCCAGTGTTTTGGGCCTGCGGTGTTACACCCCAAGCCGCGACGGAAAGGGCAAAACCGGAAATCTGCATCACTCATGCACCTGGTTGCATGTTGGTAACGGACATTGCGTCTGCAAATGCACCAATTGTTGAGCCCTCGCTTTCACATTTTTCCGCTTTAAGCGAATTTTTCGCAAAGTCGGTTGATGCTGACAAATGAATGTCAGTCTAAATGATACGTTCTGTTCAGCTGTGACAGAGCGACTTTCATCACCTACAACAACAGCACTCTTCGAATGGGAGCAAAAAGCTATGAAGAATATTATAATTGCACTTACGGCTTCAGCCGCAATGATGGGCCCAGTAATGGCAGAAGATTTGGCTGTCGTGGGCAGCTGGTCTAGCCTATCACTTCACAAAGATTATGAAGCACCATTTTGGGGTGAAACCCTTCCAGATGCTTCAGACGGCAAGCTGAACACAACGGTGACAACTCACAATCAAATGAATTTGGGTGTTGGTGAAGTTTTTCGTCTATTAGGTCAGGGTGTCTTTGATGTCGGTATGACCGTTGGTGATTATGCAGTTGCAGATGCACCAGAGCTCGAAGGTCTAGATGTTCCGTTGATCGCTATGACAGCTGAAAAAGCACAGGCTGCTGTTGAAGCCGCGCGTCCAATGGTTGAAGATATTTTCAAAGCACGTTTTAATTCACAAGTTCTTGCTGTTGCACCTTATCCGCCGCAAGTTGTTTTTTGTAACAAAGCAGTCGCTAACCTTGATGATCTTAAAGGTTTGAAAATCCGTGCATCTGGTCGCATGACTGCAAAATTCTTGGAAGCACTTGGAGCAGAAGGCGTAAATGTTTCGTTCTCAGAAGTGCCTGGTGCGCTTCAAAAAGGTGTTGTTGATTGTGCTGTAACAGGCGCTGGTTCTGGATATAGTGCAGGCTGGTGGGAAGTTTCTACTCATCTTCTAACAATTCCTCTTGGCGGTTGGGACCCTGTTGTCACAGCGATCAATCTAGACAAGTGGAATAAACTAGATGCCGACACTCAAAGTCTTATCAAAAGCCAAGTTGCAGAAAAATTTGAAGCTCCTGCATGGGCATCTGCACAAGGCGCATTGGTCAATGATATTGGTTGTTTGACTGGTAAAGGCGACTGCACGTCTGGTGACAAACGCTCTATGGTTTTAGTTGAAGCAACTAATGCTGATATTGTTAAAGCACGTGGTATTCTGGAAACCCAAGTTTTGCCTGAATGGGCAGAGCGTGCTGGTGGAGACTGGGCGCAACGTTGGAATGACAGTGTCGGTAAAGTTGTTGGCATCTCAATTGCAACTAAATAAATAGGAGAACCCAGGTGGCTGAACGATTTTTACAAAGGTTGCGGTTAATCAACCGTACTGTCGCTATTGCGGTTGGATTGATGTTTTTGATCTGTGCCGGTCTTGTTTTAGTAGATATCGTGTTGCGCCGTCTGGGGTCATCTCTTGGTGGTACTGATGAAATTTCTGGTTATGTCATGGCTATCGGCACCGCATGGGGTATGGCTTTCGCGCTTCTGGAGTTGTCACATGTACGTATCGATTTTTTAAGAAGTAATGTGTCAACCAAATCGAGAGCAATTTTCGACCTGCTTTCCATGTTCGCTTTGGCGGCTACCGTCTCAATAATTGCTATTCAGTGTTGGCCAGTTGTTGCAACTACTCTTAAAAATGGGTCTCATGCAAATACGCCTTTGGAAACACCTCTTGCACTGGTTCAATTGCCGTGGTTTGCAGGATGGGTTTGGTTTTCGATCATGTCTTGGTTTACGTTTATGGCTGGCATCGTAATGGTCTGGAATGGCCAATTTAAAACATCGGAAACTTTCATTGGTGTTTTCCCAGAAGTGGAGAAATCTTGATGCTACCATTTATTTCAGTGGGCCTGTTGGGGCTACTCACTCTTTCCATTCCGGTTGGCATTGTCCTCTTTTTGTTGGGTATTGGAATTGACCAGTTCTTTTCGCCTTTTCCGTTGCTGCGTGGTTTGGGTTCAATGGTGTGGTCAACTTCCGAGAACGCGGCACTAATTGCTATTCCTTTTTTTGTTCTGTTAGGCGAAATTCTTGTTCGCAGCGGAATTGCGACACGCACATATGAAGCACTCGATCGATGGGTTTCATGGCTACCCGGTGGCTTAGTTCACGCAAATATAGCTACAGCTACAATGTTCTCAGCGACTTCAGGGTCATCGGTTGCCACCGCTGCCACAGTCGCTACCGTCGCGATGCCTCAAGCGGAAAAGTTAGGATATGATCAACGATTGTTTTCGGGTGCTATTGCCGCCGGTGGTACGCTAGGTATTATGATACCGCCATCGATAAACTTAATTGTCTATGGATTTTTAACCCAGACATCTATTCCTCAACTGTTTCTCGCTGGACTTATACCGGGCATACTTCTGGCTCTATCATTCATGGCAATTGTTGCAATCATTTGCACTATAAAGCCACATTTGGGCGGGCAACGTCGTACCTTTCCATTTACAGAAATGCTTAAAGGCTTGACTGCTTTGGGACCAATAATTATCTTATTTTCCATTATTATAGGGTCCATCTATAATGGTTGGGCTACACCAACTGAAGCTGCTTCTGTTGGTGTAGGTGGTGCACTTGTGATAGCTGCGATGTTTGGCGCTATATCAATCCCAATGATCACTCAAGCTGTTATTGGAACGGTTAAGGTAACGTCAATGATTATGCTCGTTGTGATAGGAGCATCGTTCTTAAATTTCACTCTTTCTGCTGCAGGGCTCTCAAACGAGCTCAGTCAATTCTTGGAAGGGCTTGGCCTGAGCCCGTTCTGGATGCTGCTCGTTATTGTCTTAATGTATATCGTACTCGGGTTTTTTATCGAAACGCTTTCCTTAATGGTTATCACGATTCCAATCGTCGTTCCTATCATCATCAGTCTTGGGTTTGATCCGATTTGGTTTGGTATTTTAATGATTGTGTTGATCGAAATGGCATTGATCACACCTCCTGTCGGCTTGAACCTTTATGTCGTTCAAGCCGCGCGAAAGGGCGGTTCAATGGGAGACGTTATGGTGGGTGCTATTCCATTCGTGATTGCTATGCTCGCCATGGTGGCCGCTCTTATTGCCTTTCCAGACATTGCGCTATTTTTGCCAGAAACGCTTCGCTGACAAAACTGCGAAGTAACAATATTTACTCATAATACTCAAAAATCCTTGAAAAGATGATCCAGGGAATAGGAAAACTCATGCCAATTTTAGCCCAAAACAAAAATAATATTGACACTAAGTGGAATTTTTGGGTGGATCGAGGTGGCACGTTTACAGACATCGTAGTAAGAGATCCGATGGGCAAATTAAACGCCCACAAATTACTTTCTGAAAACCCGGAAGCCTATCCTGATGCAGCTATTCAAGGCATCCGTGATTTGATGGGATTGGCCCAAAACGAGCGCATCCCATCAGACCAAATTTCCACTGTTAAAATGGGAACGACAGTTGCAACCAATGCTCTTTTGGAACGCAAAGGCGACCGTGTTTTACTTCTGACCAATCAAGGTTTTGCCGATGCACTTGAGATTGGTTATCAAGCCCGTCCACGATTATTTGATCGTGAGATCAAAAAGCCTGAACTGCTTTATGAAAAAGTTGCAGAAGTGCCCGGCAGGTATCTGAACAATGGTGAGGAGGAAGAAGCGTTTGATGCCAACAAAACTGAAGCAGCTTTGAAAGAATCTTATGAGAGCGGTATTCGTTCTGTCGCTATCGTTTTTATGCATTCATATCGTTATCCAGATCATGAACTCAAAGCGGCTGAAATCGCAAAACGCCTAGGCTTTACCCAAATTTCGCCAAGCCATGAAGTATCGCCACTCATCAAATTTGTTGGACGTGGAGATACAGCAGTTGTTGATGCATATCTATCGCCAATCCTACGACGTTATGTGGATCAAGTATCCGCTGAGCTTGATACTGAAAACTCCGGTTTGCAACTGATGTTCATGATGTCATCGGGTGGATTAACTGCATCTCACCTCTTCCAAGGACGTGATGCTATTCTATCGGGACCTGCAGGCGGAATTGTCGGTGCTGTCCAAACCAGCAAAATCGCAGGATATGAAAAAATCATCGGTTTTGATATGGGCGGAACATCAACAGATGTGGCTCATTATGCGGGCGATCTGGAAAAAGATTTCGAAACTGAAGTTGCGGGCGTTCACATGCGCGCTCCAATGATGAAAATCCACACGGTTGCAGCCGGCGGTGGATCGCTTTTGACTTATGATGGATCGTGCTTTCGAGTTGGTCCCGAATCTGCTGGGGCAAATCCCGGCCCTGCCAGTTATCGCCGTGGGGGAGCTTTGGCTGTTACAGATGCCAATGTCATGCTCGGCAAGCTGCAACCCAAATATTTCCCATCAGTCTTCGGATCAGACCAGAAACAGCCCTTGGATCGAGACGCGGTAAAAGTTCTTTTTGATGGGATTGCCAAATCGTCCGGCTCTCAATCATCAGAAGATGTTGCAGAGGGCTTTCTTAAAATTGCCGTAGAGAATATGGCAAATGCAGTTAAGAAAATTTCTGTTCAACGTGGGTATGATATTACGCGTTACGCCTTGACCTGTTTTGGTGGAGCTGGTGGTCAGCACGCCTGTGCAGTTGCCGATGTACTGGGTATGAAAACGGTCATTATCCACCCCTTCTCAGGCATTTTATCAGCCTATGGAATGGGACTTGCGGATATAAAAGCTAGTCGACAGCGCAGTATTGAAAAGACACTCAACACAACAGTACTTCAAGATTTACAATGGACAATTAAGCAGCTTGAAAAAGAGGTCCAGCAGGAACTCATGCGTCAGGGAGTCTCTTCTGAGCAAACCAAAATTGTTCAGACAACGCATCTGAAATACAAAGATACCGATTCAACAATAGAGGTGAACTTTGATCAATACGATCGTATGAAAACGGCCTTTGAGAAAGTCCATAAGGAACAATTTGGTTTCATAATGCCCGATACAGATTTGGTCATTGAGCTATTGGAATTGGAAGCAAGTGGAGGTGGTGCAGGTAATCTTGAAGTTGCCCAAGCAATGGTAATAGGCAGCGCCAGATCCGTGGAGCTAACCAAATTTTATTCGGGCGGACAATGGCAAGAAGCCCATGTCTATCGTCGCGATACTCTGAGGCCCGGACACAACATCCAAGGCCCAGCGATCATTATAGAAGACATTGGCACAATTGTTGTAGAACCCAATTGGGATGTCACCGTCAACGAGTATTCACACCTGATACTTCATAAAGCCGAAAACCACGTTCAATCTCAAACCATCGGCAAAGAAGCAGATCCTGTGATGCTCGAGGTTTTCAATAACCTGTTCATGTCAATCGCTGAACAAATGGGCGTAAGACTGCAAAAGACTGCCCGTTCAACAAATATCAAGGAGCGTCTAGATTTTTCATGTGCTGTTTTTGATGGGCAGGCATCTTTGATTGCCAATGCACCCCATACACCGGTGCATTTAGGGTCTATGGATAGGTCCGTTGAAAGTGTGATCAATGCCAATCCAGACATGCGCAAAGGCGACGTTTTTGTCACAAATGCGCCTTACAACGGCGGAACCCACCTTCCCGACATCACAGTTGTAACACCCGTCTTTGGCGATGATGTTAGCAAACCATTATTTTTTGTCGCGTCCCGTGGTCATCATGCAGATGTCGGTGGAATAGCGCCAGGTTCCATGACACCTCTTGCCACAACAATTGAGGAAGAAGGCGTTGTTCTTGATAATCTTAAACTGGTTGAGAATGGCATATTCTTGGATAAGAACATGCGATCTGTCTTGGATGGCGGGCAGTATCCGTGTCGCAATACTGATCAAAACATCGCAGATCTTAAAGCCCAAATAGCTGCCAACGAGAAAGGCGTGCATGAACTCCAAGTCATGGTCAGCACTTTTAGTCTTGAGGTCGTTCTTGCTTACATGGGGCATGTTCGAGATTATGCAGAAGAATGCGTGCGTCGTGTTATTGAAAAACTCTCTGATGGTAGCGCAGAAACCTTCTTTGATCAGGGCTGTAAAATCGCAGTAAAATTATCAATCGATAAAGAAAGCCGCTCTGCAACGCTTGATTTTACCGGCACCAGCAATCAGCAATCTGATAACTTTAACGCGCCAGAACCGGTGACCCGCGCAGCCGTCCTTTATGCATTTAGATGCATGGTGGATGATGATATTCCGATGAATGCAGGCTGCATGAGACCGCTTAATATTATTCTACCAAAACAATCCATGCTCACGCCAGAATATCCAGCTGCCGTTGTTGCGGGAAATGTGGAGGTAAGCCAAGCGGTGACCGATTGTTTGTTTGCTGCTTTGAACGCCATTGCAGGTGCGCAAGGTACGATGAATAATTTCAATTTCGGCGATGCAGATTACCAATATTATGAAACCATTTGTGGTGGCTCAGGTGCAGGTCCTGGTTTTCATGGCGCACATGCAGTTCACACACATATGACAAATACACGTCTGACTGATCCCGAAATTCTAGAATTGCGGTACCCTGTTGTTTTGGAGAAATTTCAAATCAGGCGCGGCACAGGTGGCGATGGACAATGGAAAGGCGGTGACGGTTTAAACCGTACAGTTCGTTTCTTACAGCCAATGGATGTGTCGTTTTTATGTGGCCGAAGAGAAGTTCCACCTAGCGGTCTTGCAGGCGGGAACGATGGTCTGTGCGGACGCAATGCAAAGCGTGATATAAATGGAAAAATTAAAGAGCTTGCAGGTCGCGTACAATTGAAATGTGAAACGGGTGAAGCCGTCATCATTCAAACGCCATCAGGGGGTGGGTATGGTGCAAAAGTTACTTAATCAGTGCAGTCGGAGGGAGGTTCTGTGATTTAAAAAATACGATCATTTTCTAGCATGACAGCAAAAAAATCTTTCAAGTTTTTCAAAATACCACCAGAAATCATCAAACTTGTGGTAATGTATTACCTACGGTTTCCACTTAACGTGCTGCAGATGGAAGATACTTTGCATGAATGCTGAATCGACATTTTTCATGAAACGGTGCTTTTTTGGTGGAACCGTTTTGGCCCCTTGATTGCAAGAGAAGTTCGGTATGATTGGGCGGATAACCACTCAAACATCCTTGTACCTTTAAGGCAAAAGCTAAATTATCAAAAACAGTCATGTGGGGATAAAGCGCATAGTTTTGAAAAACCATTGCAAGCCCGCGTGACTTTGGAAGGAGGTCATTTACGCGCTTGTCTGCAATCATACAGTCGCCACGGGAAATGTCTTCAAGTCCCGCGATCATGCGCAAAAGCGTTGATTTACCAGATCCAGAAGGCCCAACAAGAACAACAAATTCACCTTTGGCGATCGACATCGATATACTCTCAATGACGCGGACTTTTCCATATTCCTTGCCGATTTCAGAAAGTTCAATCATGTCTCATCCTTCTTTGTTATGTGCAGTGCAGCGTTTCCGCCGATTGTTTTTGAGTTTGGAGTGGAGCCCCGCAACACAAGCTGCGCGGGTATCCGTTGAACAGTCACTGGCAATTCTGGGTTTTTTAATCGTTCTGATAGGCGAGCGACAATCCAGCTTGAAATATCTGAAGGTCTCTGGCGAAATGTCGTCAGGCTGAAAAATGGTGAAGCGGCCATATCGATATCATCAAAACCAACGATCATGATGTCCTCTGGAATTTTTATACCGAGTTGGATTGCCGCTTCGATCACGCCAAATGCCAGCACATCATTTGCGCAGTAAATGGCTTGAGGCAGTTCAGTTTTGGAAAATGCACTCAGCGCACTTTCACGCGCGGTCGCCTTTGAACATCTCAACACATCTAAGTCGATATCTTTTCCTAAACCCTCAGAAAGCCCTCGTTCTCGCTCTTCATCTGAAAACGTATCCCGCAAATGTCGCACAAACAGAGCGCGCTTTACTCCATGGCGTTTAAATTGTTGTCCGATCAATCGTGAGGCGTTGAGATTGTCAGCAATAATGCAGTCCACACCAGGGGCATCCAAGGTTCGTCCGTAAATAATGACTGGAACACCAAGTTGTAGAAATCGTTCCGCGGAACTTTTTGACAAGTGACCGGCAGCAACAATAACGCCATCCACTTGATAATCTAAGGCAACCATCGCTGCCGGATCGTTCTCTGCATAATCTGCAGGCACAACCAACAACCGTTTGTCACTGTTTTGAAGTTGCTGAGAAAGCGCTTCAACAAGTTCAGCGTCAAAAGGATTGTGGAGACGTCCGACAACAAGCGCAATCAAGTTTGTTTGAGAGCTGGTTAAGCTTCGAGCCATCATGCTGGGTCGGTAATTGAGTAAAGTCGCCGACGTTCGCACCTTGTCTGCAATGAGTGTTGCAACTGTGGATTCGCCTGAAAATACCCGACTTACCGTGGCTGTGGATACGCCTGCATGTAGCGCTACATTTTTGATTGTTGTTCGTTTCATGAGTAATAAATGATATATTGGGAAACCGTTTACAATAGCTTTTTTCGCCAGTAAACATGGTTTTATGGGCTTTATTTGCAAATTTGTTATTTTTTATTGCAATTTTGAGAAACCTTTTTATTTGATTGATATCGAAAACGCCCAAACTGGGCAAAGGAGGAATTATGAAACTAATAAAATACCTGCTAACGATGAGCGTCGCCGTTGCGACCCTTGTTGGCTCGGCGTCTGCTGCGGATTTGGTTATTGCCGGCCGTGATGGAGGATATGGTAAGGCATTGGCTTCAGCAGTTGAGGCTTTTGAGGCTCAAAATCCAGGAGTCGATGTTGACAGGTTGGAGCTGCCTTATGGCGGCTTGCTTGAAAAAGTCACGATTTCCATGCGTGAAAAGGCTCGTGCCTATGACGTGATCATGCTTGATGATACATGGGCAACAGAATTTATGTCCCGTGGTTGGTTGGCTGATCTTGATCAATTGGGAGGCGGCGTTGATGCTGATTTTGTGGAGGCAGTTGTTGATGTATCGCGCTACCCAGTTGGTGATGGAACTTTGTTTGCCGTTCCGTTTGTGGGTAATGTTGAAATGTTCGCCTATCGCTCAGATCTGATGGAACGTCCGGAAAGCTGGACTGATGTTCTTGCTTCCGCCAAGAAGGTTTCACAATCTACTGACGGTGTATCAGGTGTGGTTTTCCGCGGCATCAAAGCCAACCCAATTGTGACGGGTTTTCTTCCAATTCTTTGGGCTCATGGTGCAAAAGTTGTTGGAGCCGATGGCAAGGCCAGCCTCAACACTCCTGAGGCGCTCGAAGCGCTCAATCTCTATCTTGAGTTAAAGCAATATGCCCCAAAAGGCGTCGAGACATATAATTCATCGGAGGTTCGCGATGCATTGATGCAGGGCACAACGGCAATGTCTATTGAGCTTTGGCCATCTTGGGCGCCGTCTTTGGACGATCCAGATAAGTCACGTGTACCGGGTAAGATTGAAGTTATTGCAGCTCCTGGGCAAAATGTTGGCTCTAGCCCAATGCTTGGATATTGGTCAGCCACCGACGCGCGCAAGCGTTTACAAAGACGCCGATGTGATTGCCAAATATCGTTGGTATCCAAACCAGTTGGCAGCGCTTGAAAATGCAACACCTCGCCCACGCATCAAACAATGGTCCAAGGTTGAGACGATTCTTGGAGATTACCTGCAGCTCGCTCTTATTGGTGAATTGTCACCTGAGCTTGCTCTTGAAGAAGCGGATGCGCAAATCGCAAAGGCGTTAAGACGTTAAGCGATTAGACTGTATTTTAAGCCACCCGATCATCCCTCTGGTTGGGTGGTAAGTTTTAAAGGAAAACCCGTATGCAAAAAAATAGTGGAATGATTGCTCTGGCACTCCTATCCCCTGCGATCTTATTATTTTTCGCGCTGACCATCTATCCCTTATTGCGCGTAGCAGCATTGTCTTTGTTTGCTACCGATTACGGATTTGAAGGAGCAATTTATGTTGGTGCAGAAAACTACTCAGATTTTATCGGGCATCGGTTTTTCAGAACAGCGGCATGGAATACTTTGGTGTTTGCTGTTTTTGCAACGGTAAGCGAAGTTGGTCTTGGTTTAATATTGGCATTACTGGTTAATGGAAAAATGCCTGGCAGCCGTTTTATTGTTCCCGCAATCTTGATGCCATATGTCCTTTCGACAATGGTTGTGACAGCTATTTGGCGGGCTAGGTTTCACTATGATTTTGGCTACCTAAATAATTTATTGCGGTCGGTGAACCTGCCGGTGGTTGAATGGTTGTTCAACCCAGATATCGCCATGATGTCGCTTGTGTTGGTCGATACGTGGCAGACTGCTCCGCTGACGTTTTTAATTATTCTGGCTGGTTTGCAATCAGTGCCCAAAGAGATCTATGAGGCAGCAGATGTGGATGGGGCAGGTCCTCGGCATGTGTTTTTTGGAATTACTTTGCCTCTTTTATTGCCCTATTTATTTCTTGCAGCTCTTTTGCGAAGTGTCGATGCATTTAAAATCTTCGATAAAGTGTTTGCCCTTACCGGCGGTGGCCCGGGCCAAGCAACAGAAACATTATCGATGTATGTGTATCGCCTTGGGTTTAAGTTCTTTGATGTTGGGGCTGCATCTGCAGCTGCTATTATTATGGTCATAATTTCTGGAGTTTTAGCTTTTGTCTACGCGTTTAAACTCACAGGAGGTAAATGATGAAACATAAGCGCCGCGACCTTATTCGCATTGGATTTACATATTTTATCACCGCCATCCTCTTGGTTCCCATCATTTGGATGATCACAACATCAATCCGTCCGCCTCTTGATTATGTATCTAATTCAATCTCGTTGATTCCAACGCAAGTAACGTTGGATCATTATCGAGAATTGATTCAAGGTGATCTATTTGGCAAAGCCTATAACAGTTTTGTCGTCGCCATTGGCACAACAATATTGGCTCTAGCCATGGCATTTCCTGCAGCCTATGCACTGGTACGCTTTAGATTTCCGGCGCGTCTGGATTTGGTTTTCTTGATGTTTGTGCTTCTGGTCAAGCTCACGCCGCCGATATCATTGGCTATTCCGTTATATCAGGTGCTTCGTTCACTTGGGTTATTGGATACGCTTCTTGGGTTGATAATTGTCTATCAAGTCTATGCGCTGCCTTTTGCTATTTGGATGTTGTTGGGTTTTGTAAGGGATGTGCCGATTGAATATGAGGAAGCCGCATTGGTGGATGGTGCATCGCTTGTGCGACGTCTTCGCTCGATCGTGCTGCCGGTGATGATGCCAGGTTTAATCGCAACATCGGTGTTTGTTGTGATTTTGAGTTGGAATGAATTTGCCTATGCATTATTGTTCATTCAGTCACCGGATAATTTTACCCTACCAACATATATCGCAACGCTGATTACCGAGGATGAAACATTTTGGGGCAAGTTATCTGCTGTTGGTTTGATGGCGTCTCTGCCTATTCTGGTCATGGTCGGATTTGTTCAAAAAGGCCTGACGCGTGGGTTTGGTGGGGGTATAAAATAGGTATCCTCCTGTTTCAAAAGCAATTTATTTCAAACTGATCATAGATATAAAATTGCTCTGTTCGGTGTTCAAAATGCGTGCCATAATGCTTGACCATATGTATAATCCCACCCGAAATTCTTTGCTTCACCGCCAGTAAAGTAAATCTATTTTCCAAATATAACGAGAAAGATTAATGCAAAATGATATTGAAGCTCGCATGCAAATCGCAAAAGAAATTGCGGTCAAGGCGGGGGCGTTGGCCGTGGATATGCGGCGTAATCAGGACAGTTCCTTTTCCCAAGAAAAATCGCATCAGGACTTTGTAACGATTGCAGATCTTGCGGTGGAATCGTTAATTCGAAAACAGATTTGGGCTTATTTCCCACAAGATAGTATTCTTGGTGAAGAGGAAGGTACAACAGGGGTAGGCGATGCGATGTGGGTGGTTGATCCTATTGATGGGACCACAAACTACATGCGTGGTTTGGCTGATTGGGCGGTGTCGATTGCATTTTGTGTTGGAGATAAAATCGAGTGCGCAGTTATCTATGTTCTGGACATCGATAAGTTGGTTTGGGCACGCGCAGGTGAGGGAGCACTTGCAAATGATCAAAAAATCAGTGTATCAGATCATGCGGCGGCAAAGAATGCGCTTGTCTTATTGGGCAGGTCGACGAGATGCAAACCAGAACCTTATCTGCGCTTGTTGGATAATGCGTTCAAGATTGGTCTTGAATATCGCCGCAATGGATCTGCTGCCTACAGTTTGTTATTGGTTGCTTTGGGGCATGCAGATGCATTTTATGAGGGACATCTGAACTCTTGGGATGCTATGGCAGGTATCTTGATTGTGACCGAAGCAGGTGGGACGGTCGATTATCCCGACTATAACGAATTTATTGAGCATGGCGGCGCTGTTTTGGCGAGCAATTCGAGCCTGCATGATAAAGTTCAGTTTATTGTTCAAGCCAGTACAGAAGTTTAGACAGGTTAGAGAATTACATAAATGGCGATACTTACTTTCATAATTGGCCTTGCTGGCGCGACGATGCTGTTGCTTTTCTCGGTTCGGCTGGTTCGCACGGGTATAGAGCGTGCGCATGGAGCATCCTTTCAGCGCCTATTGCGGAACCAAACAAGTCTAATCGGTGCCGGTTTTTCAGGGTTGTCGCTTGCGGTCGTGCTTCAAAGTTCAGCGGCGGTTGCACTCCTCGCTGCCGGATTTTTAACTTCAGGTTATCTGACATTTCCAATGGCATTGGCCATCGTATTGGGCGGCGATCTAGGTTCAGCTTTGGTCGTGCAGATCCTATCATTCCCAATAGATTGGATCATCGCTCCTCTATTGGCTATTGGTGGCTGGCTTGCAGCTAAATCTGAAAATCGAAAGCGCCGACAATATGGGCGTATCGTCATGGGTATTGCGCTTATATTGATATCCCTTGGGCTCTTGCGCGAAACAGTTGATCCTGTGCGGGAAAGCGCATTTTTACCCGCAATAGCAGCCTATTTAGAGAAAGATCTTATAACCGCATTCATCGTGGGCGCAGCTTTAGCCTTTGTCATGCATTCAGGTGTTGCAGCTATATTGGTGATTGTTACGCTCGTGCAAATTGGAGCGATCCCGTTTGATGCAGGCTTTGCAATTTTGTTGGGTGCAAATCTTGGTAGTGGTTTTATCCCCGTTTCTCTGACACGAGGGATGGATACCTCTGTTCGTCGCTTAGTCTTTTCAAATCTTGTCGTTCGCGGCCTGTTGGCAATAGCGTTTCTTATCCTGTCGATCTTGACGACAATGACCGCTTATTTTTCCATTGCAGGTTTCAGCGAAGCGCAGGTTTTGATCCTGACACATATTGGTTTTAACCTATGTCTGCTTACTCTGTTCCTGCCCTTTTGCCGCAAGATTGAAACCGTGGCGACTGCGTGTATGCCAGATAATCAAGCAAATCAGGATGAAAACCATTTGGTTGAAACGGGCTTTCAACTTGATACCAGCACCCTCAACACGCCAAAACTTGCCATCACCAGCTTGAAGCAAGAGCTGTTACGAATGTCATCCATTGTCGAGGCTATGTTTGCGCCTTCGCTTGAGATTTATCTAAATAATAACGTGCCGTTACGACGCTCGATACGCGATATGGATGACCAAGTTAATAAATGTTTGTCTGGGATTAGGTCTTTTGTCGCCTCTATTCCTACATCAGAATATGAAAAATCTGACGCACGTATTGCACGGGACATGGTTGAATATGCCATTCGATTGGAATCTGCTGGCGATATTATTTCCAAGCGAATGACCGAACTTGCAAAACGGCTCCATTCAAATGGCTATGGTTTTAGTAAAGAAGGCCGAGCCGAACTGGTCCAAATGCATGAAGACATTCAGGCCAATTTTAAGTTGGCAGCAAATGTTCTTATTTCAGACGACCCAGAAAGCGCACGGCTTCTCAGCCTTGAGAAAACCGAAGTCAAAAGGGTTGAACGTGACAGCCGCAAGCGACATCTTAAGCGCCTTCAAAGCGGTAAAACTGAGAGTTTTGAAACATCAGATGTTCATCTTGAAACGCTTCGAGCGTTGCGAGAAGTTAATAGCCATATATCGGCCGTTGCTTACCCGATTTTATACCAAACAGGGCAATTGCTGGAGACTCGACTGATCCAAGATATGTCAGATCAATCAGCATCTTCCAAAGATTAGGGTGGTTTAATGACGACCTTTCTTAAGGTGCGCGGTTTTTGGCATCACGGCACGGGCAAAGTACCAAATGATGGGCTTAATTGCTTTAAGTAAAATGGCCTGCTCGTCCGGTCTTGATAAGGAAAAACAACATGGCTGACCTACTCATTAAACCCTCAGGTGAAACTGGCAAAGTACACGAAATCACACCGGAATCTGCAGGCTGGGGCTATGTTGGCTTTGATGTGTACAGACTGTCTGCCGGCGAAAATGTTTCAAATGTTACAGCTGATCGCGAAGTCATTCTTGTTATTGTTGAAGGTAAAGCGGAGTTGAAGGCTGGTGGCGAAAGCTTTGGTGAAATGGGTGATCGGATGGATGTGTTCGAACAAACGCCGCCCCATTGCCTTTATGTACCCAATGATAGCGACTGGTCTGCCAAAGCAACGACAAACCTTACCTTGGCAATCTGTTCTGCGCCGGGGAAAGGTGGGCATTCTGCGCGTATTTTGGGACCAGAAGGTATCTCGCTGGAACAACGCGGTAAGGGAGCCAATACTCGTTTCATCAATAATATTGCCATGGAAGGGCGCGATGTTGCCGATAGTTTGTTGGTAACAGAAGTGTTTACGCCGCAAGGTAATTGGTCGTCCTACCCACCTCATAGGCATGATGAAGATAACTATCCGGAAATGACATATCTGGAAGAGACGTATTATCATCGCCTTAATCCCAAACAAGGATATGGCATTCAGCGGGTGTTTACAGATGATGGCTCATTGGACGAGACCATGGCCGTTCATAACCATGATGTCGTGTTGGTTCCAAAGGGTCATCACCCAGTTGGTGTGCCTTACGGATATGAGATGTACTATTTAAATGTCATGGCGGGACCCATTCGAAAATGGCGATTTGAAAACTACCCAGAACATGACTGGATTTACCAAAAAGACAAATCATAAGCGTTTAGAAACATGATTTGAACTTTTTAAGGATCACTCAGCCATAGCGTTTTTGTCTCGACACATATGTACTATGGTTTGCATGAGGCCAGTTGTGGCAGCTTCTAGATTATCGCCTTTAATCACCATCATGAGGCGGCGACCTTTGACACGCAAATTGGTAATTGTGGTCAATGGTGCACTGCCTGAAAAGCTATCTCTCGACACAGGTAGCTCTTTTATTACAAGATTGTCGGCTTGTAAAAGCGCGTTAGAAACGGATTTTATGTCCGCCTCGCTCGCAAGAGTGACCGACATTGTTATGGTATGTCCACGCCAGACGGGGACGCGCGTAGCAAAACTATCAATATCAAAATCGGCGTTAAAAATAGTGGATAGCTCTTCACTCAATGCATCTACTTCACCAGGTATATGACTGACAATCTGATCATGTATTACGTGTGCTGGCATTCCTGGTAGATCCGTTCCGCTTATCGCCTGTAATGTTGTGATATTCACATGTTCTACGCCAAAGGCTTGATGCAATAGATGAATTGGCAATGCGCACATAGCGGTCGTGCAATTTGGCATAACAAATTTAGGTGCGGTTACATCAAAATCAGTAATGCCGGGTAGAGCCAATGGGAATATCAGCCGCGCATAGGAACAGTGGGTAATCACTTGTGTCCCGCGTTGAATATGTTCCATTTCAATTTGCTCAGCACCATCATCAGGCAAGAACGATAGTAGCGTTGGCGCAAGGGCAGGTGCATCTGCAGGCAATAATGGCGTTGTCGCATAATGCTCTGCCACATGCATTCCCACTTGCCATTGTTGTGAATTTAATAGGGAGTTTTGAGGCCTTGAGCCCAAAGCATCATGTAGGCTTTTGACTTTCACCGAATGGTCAACTGCAAGGCGCGCTAAAAGGTGTTGGCCCAAAAGACTGTTCCGGCAATCGACACGCTTATTTTTTC
>CAXBCW010000060.1:0-20901 GCA_963974325.1 uncultured Rhizobiaceae bacterium | reverse complement strand
CTGGGGCGAGGAGTAATAGCGCTTTTACGCGATCAAGCTCACCGCGTTTTTTAAGCTCTTGAACCATGCGAAGGGCAATCCAACCGCCCATTGAAGAGCCAACTAAAACCTGAGGTCCTTTTGTGTATCTGGTAAAAACCGCTAAACTTTCCTCAAGCCAGCGCGAAATCGTGCCATCTGTAAACGCGCCACCTGATTGGCCATGACCTGAATAATCATGGCGTGTGCAGGCCAATCCTATGCTTTGCGCATGCTGATCGAGCGCTATTGCTTTTGAACCTTCCATATCGGACCTGTATCCGCCCAACCAAACTAATCCCATCATTTTATCTGTGCCCACCGGTTGATCAGCACTAGATGGCGCACCCCGATGCATAACGGCGATTTTTCGACTTTCGTCACCTTTGCCGACATTCATTTCACTCAAGGTACTGGTTTGCCCGTTATCGCTCATTATCTTACCTTTATAGCTTACAGTTTTGCACGTTTGCCGCTGTTATTGGGTCTTGTTATAACTAGATTCGCTAATGGCGGGAAACTAAGTGCTTTTTTCACGATCATATGCTATTGACATCTTACGATGAAACAGGACATTGCTTTGTTTGAGGGATGTTTTTCATCTTTATTTGAAATATTAGGAGATAAGTACCATTCGCAGACCATCTAGATCCTCAGCTCCCACAAAAGAGGGCCCTCGCGCCAATGGAGAAATTCAGGCAGCAAAAATACAGCTCATTGACGCCGAAGGCGAAAATCATGGCGTTGTAACCATTGAAGACGCTATGCAAAGAGCTGCAGAAGCAGGCTTAGACCTTGTGGAAATTGCTTCCAAAGGTGACCAACCTGTTTGTAAAATTCTTGACCTTGGTAAATTAAAATATCAAAGCCAGAAAAAAGCAGCCGAAGCGCGCAAAAAGCAAAAGACTATTGAAGTCAAAGAAATCAAAATGCGCCCGAACATCGATAAGCATGATTACGAAGTCAAAATGCGTGCGATTTACAAGTTCTTTGACAATGGCGATAAAGTGAAAGTCACACTGCGTTTTCGCGGTCGTGAAATGGCACATATGCAGCTTGGTATGAAATTGCTTCAAAAAGTTAAAGAAGAAACAGTTGAGATTGCTAAAGTCGAAGCTGAGCCAAAGCTAGAAGGCCGTCAGATGATGATGGTGCTTTCGCCTAAGGCACAATAAACTTAGAAAACTGATGATGAAATATTGATGATGGCGTTCCGCGCCATCGGTTTTATTTCATTTATTCTTTCTCAATCTTTCAAGATTGTCTCTTTGGGTTAAAACCCGAACAAAGAATCCATGGTTTTTTGTCGGTTTTTCTTGCATTGAGCTTGAAATATGCCTATACGACCACAACCCGTTCCGGCAGGGCATGCCGAGTTCGGGTTTTTATGATTTTAACAATACCTATTGCGCCAATGTTTTTTGGTTAGCGATCTCAAGAAAAAGGATGATGAAATGCCCAAGATGAAGACAAAATCTTCTGCCAAGAAACGGTTTAAAATTACCGGAACTGGCAAAGTTATGGCTGCAGGTGCTGGTAAACAGCATGGCATGATCAAACGTTCTAATAAATTCATTCGCAACGCTCGTGGCACAATGGTTCTTTGTGACGCTGATGCGAAAATTGTGAAGAAATTTCTCCCGAACGGCGTTTAGCTGCTCGGACGACCGAATTTAAGGAGTATATGACATGGCACGTGTAAAACGCGGTGTAACAGCCCACGCAAGACATAAAAAAGTTCTAAAAAAAGCAAAAGGCTTCTACGGCCGCCGCAAGAATACTATCCGCACAGCAATGTCTGCTGTCGAGAAGTCTCAACAATATGCATATCGCGATCGTAAAACTCGGAAACGTGATTTCCGTGGTCTATGGATCCAACGTATTAATGCTGCAGTTCGTGAACAAGGTTTGACTTATGGTCGCTTTATTGATGGTTTGAACAAAGCCGGCATCGAAGTTGATCGTAAAGTATTGTCAGATATGGCGATCCACGAAGCTGAAGCATTTGGTCTGCTTGTTAATGCAGCCAAAGAAGCTCTTGCTTATCTAAAAGACACAACACCAAATGCTTTTGAAACCGCTGTTAAGTAAGCCAGCGTTATCCTAAAAGTAGTGTTTGAATAGGATCTCGCGCTGGCGTCAGCTAGCGCGAGATTTTTTTGTTTGTACAACAATATGATGTGATGAATTTGCATTGCAAGAAGGTGAGCCATGACGGACCTTGTTGAATTAGAAAAAGACCTCATGGATGCGATTGCATCCGCAAGCGACGAAGCTGGTATTGAAGCTATCCGCATTGGCGCTTTGGGCAAAAAAGGTGTGATTTCCGAACAGCTGAAAGGCTTGGGGAAAATGTCCGCTGACGAACGCCAAGTTGCAGGCCCTGCCATTAATGGTTTGAAGGTTCGCATCAATGAAGAAATACTAGCACGCAAAACTCAATTGCAAGATGCGGCTATCGCGGAACGTTTGAAAAACGAAACCGTTGATGTGACCTTGCCTGTTTTTGCAAGCCCTGCAGAACGCGGACGTATTCACCCGATTAGCCAAGTGACCGATGAAATCACAGCGATCTTTTCCGATCTTGGATTTTCTGTTGCTGAAGGTCCGGATATTGAAACTGATTATTATAATTTCACAGCGCTGAACTTTCCAGAAGGTCACCCCGCTCGTGAAATGCATGACACTTTCTTTTTTGATCCGGATGATGCTGGTGAGCGCAAAGTCCTGCGCACGCACACATCCCCCGTTCAGGTTCGAACAATGGAAACGCAAGAGCCGCCTATTCGGATTGTTATTCCGGGTAAAACCTATCGCCAAGATTCAGATGCAACGCACTCACCTATGTTTCACCAACTCGAAGGTTTGGTGATCGACAAGAGCGCAAATATTGCCAACCTGAAATGGACATTGGTTGAGTTCTGCAAGGCCTTTTTTGAAGTTGATAGTCTTGAAATGCGCTTTCGTCCGTCATTCTTCCCGTTCACAGAACCAAGTTTGGAAGTCGACATTCGTTGTGATCGTTCAAAACCAGGCGAAGTGCGCTTTGGCGAGGGTGATGATTGGATGGAGATTTTGGGCTGCGGCATGACGCATCCAAATGTTATTCGCGCAGGTGGTTTGGATCCAGATGCCTATCAAGGTTTTGCTTGGGGCATTGGTATCGACCGAATTGCGATGCTTAAATACGGCATGCCAGATTTGCGTCCGTTCTTTGAAGCGGATCAAAGATGGATTGACCATTATGGTTTCCGTCCGCTTGATATGCCAACGTTACTTGGAGGATTGTCATCATGAGTATATTTTCTGATGCTGCCTTGCTCAAAGGCAAGTTTGCCCACATGGCCGCCGAATTTCGCCACGGCAAACGCCAAGCTCCAAAGACCGAAGAGTGGCAAGGCGTTTCTTGTGACAACACAGCAGAACAAGCAGCCCAAGAAGTTGCCAAGCACATTTTTAGCTTCCAGCAGTCCATAGATCCAAAGGAAGTTACGCTCGAAGTGATCGCAATTTGTCCAGCGGGCGCAATGAAAGTTATTTCATTGGTTCCAGGTGACGGCGATATTTTACGTATCGATGGCATGCTGATCCCACAAGGTGCTCCATCTTCAACAATAGTGCATGTTTCGCAACTGTCACTGTCGTTTCTTACTCGTCCTGTTGTTGATGAGAATGAAGATCCTGATGATGATGGTCTACAAATTGGTTTTGTTATTTTTGAAGAACTCGCTGAGCGGAAAAAAGCTCGCGAACTTGCCAAAAACAAACAGAACGACACACCAAATGAAGATGAGGCTTCTTAAATGAAATTTACTCTTTCATGGTTGAAAAACCACCTCGATACAGATGCTTCGCTTGAGGCCATTTGTGATCGCTTGACGATGATTGGCCTTGAGCTTGAATCGCTTGATGATAAAGCCTCGCTCAACCCATTTGTGATTGCTAAAATTATAAGTGCAGAACAGCACCCTGATGCCGATCGCTTAAAAGTTCTGAGCGTTAATACTGGCACAGGAACTCCGGTTCAAGTCGTCTGTGGCGCACCGAATGCGCGCGCAGGGATGATTGGTGCTTTCGCAAGCCCAGGCACCTATGTTCCTGGTATTGATGTGACGTTGAGCGTCGGGAACATTCGCGGCGTTGAAAGCCATGGGATGATGTGTTCTGAAAAAGAACTTTTGATTTCCAACAGTCATGACGGCATTATTGAAATTGATGCGGATGTGGACATTGGTGCGTCTTACGCGCAATGGGCTGGACTAAACGATCCTGTTATTGAAATCAACCTGACACCAAACCGCCCTGATTGCACAGGCGTTTCTGGTATTGCGCGTGATTTGGCGGCCTCTGGTATGGGGACACTTAAAACACTGAAAACTGTTGCTATTGAAGGCAACGGCGCTTGTCCTGTCACGGTTACAATCGATAATTCAGATTTTTGCACAGGCTTTGCGCTTCGTCTTGTTAAAGGCGTGAAAAATGGAGATAGCCCAAGCTGGCTACAACAAAGACTGCTGGCCATTGGCTTGCGTCCGACCAATGCTTTGGTTGACATTACCAATTATGTGACCTTTGATCGTGGTCGCCCTTTGCATGTTTTTGATGCGGATAAAGTTGCAGGCAATTTGCATGTTCGGTCTGCAAAAGCAGATGAGAGCATTCTTGGTCTTGATGGCAAAGAATATAAATTTAGCACTAAAACCAATGTTATTGCCGATGATAATGGTCCTGAATCCATTGCCGGTATTATGGGTGGCGAGCTTTCTGGCTGCGATGAAAACACGACGAATGTGTTGATCGAAAGTGCCCTTTGGGACCCAATGATGATTGCGCGCACGGGTCGCGATATGGGCATTATAACTGATGCACGTTATCGTTTTGAACGCGGCGTTGATCCAAGCTTTATGGCTGATGGTTGCCAACTTGCAACGCAATTGGTCATGGACCTATGTGGTGGCACACCAAGTGAGATGTCGATCACTGGCTATCAACAGCACGAACCTAAAATTGTGTCATTTCCTTATAGCGAAGTGAAGCGCTTAACTGGTTTGAATGTGACACCGTCTGAAAGCAATGAGATCTTGGCTAATCTTGGCTTTGAAATCCAAGGTTCAGACGATAACGGTGTGATTCAGGTTGCCGTTCCATCTTGGAGACCTGACGTTGAAGGTAAAGCTGATCTTGTTGAAGAAGTGATGCGTATTTATGGTGTTGATGAGATCGCGCCTGAACCTTTGCCCCCACTTGGTTCGGTCAATCGTAAAATCTTGACGACATTGCAGATTAGAACACGATCTGCGCGCAGAGCCTTGGCTGTTCGCGGCATGTCAGAAGCTGTGACCTATTCCTTCATCTCGCAAAAACAAGCTGAGCTCTTTGGTGGTGGAGATAAGTCTTTAAAACTGACCAACCCAATTGCAGCGGATATGTCCGATATGCGCCCGTCATTATTACCGGGTCTCTTATCTGCGGCACAAAAAAATGCTGACCGTGGTTATGGCGACATTGCCATGTTTGAAGTCTCTGGCACCTATGAAGGTGATAAGCCTGAACAGCAAAGACGTTGTGCAGCTGGTATCAGACGCGGCACAATGAAGATGTCAAACTTTGGCCGTCATTGGTCTGGCCCTGCGCCAAGCGTTGATGTTTTCGATGCAAAGGCAGATGCCTTGGCAGCACTTGAAGCGGCTGGCGCACCAGTTAAAAATCTTCAAATTGAAGCTGGTGGTCCTGAATGGTATCACCCTGGACGCTCTGGCAAGATTAAGCTTGGACCCAAAGTGGTTATCGGTACATTTGGTGAGTTTCATCCCTCTACGCTCAAAGCGATGGATGTATCTGGCGCATTATGTGGTTTTGAAATTTATCTTGATGTTATCCCTGAAAGTAAGCGCAAGCCAACCCGCTCTAAAGGCGCGTTAATTTTGTCACCTTATCAAGCTGTGCGTCGCGATTTTGCCTTTGTGGTCGATAACGATGTTCAAGTTGCGATTTTGGTCAAAGCTGCAAGTGGTGCCGATAAAAAGCTGATCACATCAGTCAATGTGTTTGATTTGTTTGAAGGTCCATCTGTGGGCGAAGGCAAGAAATCAATTGCGATTGAAGTGACGCTGCAACCAACAGAGCGCACATTGACTGAAGATGATTTTGAAGCTTTGTCAGCTAAAATCATTGCTAATGTAAAAAAATCAACTGGCGGCGATCTTCGCAGCTAGTCTTATATCAAATGCGAAGCCCTATTTTTTAGGGCTTCCATAGACAAATTTTGAATAGCCGAAATATGACCATGCAGCGGCAATTGCAGATGATGGAACTGTTGCAAAAATGGGTCTTAGGTCTGAAAAAACGAACAACAAACTTGCATAAACTGTATAGTTTAATAATGCCGAGCTGAGGCCAACACTGCCATATCGCATACCTTCTGCTGCAACCGAACGTCCGCCTTTTTGGAATGTGAAATTTCGGTTGAACATCCATGTTGAGAGCATTGCACAAGCGATTGAAATCACGCGGGCGCTATAGGGGTCGATGGGCGTAAAGCGCAACAGCGTCTCCAAAAGGCCAGCATCGACAATAAAGCCTATGCTTCCGGCGACTAAAAAGAAGAAAATTTTCCTCATGCAGATTTGGCAGCCTTAATTGTCCGTCCGGACTTGGGAATAGACGCTTTTGCCCCTGCACGCAATGCTTTTGAAGCCTGATGCAAACCATCCACCATGTTGCGACTGCCATGGACAGAATGTAAACTGTCAATTGCCATATATAGAATGCGTTTTTGCTCAACGCGTGATTTTGCCAAGGAATCCAGAATGATACCGGCTGAATACACCATCAATGACATCATCAAAAGCGCCATAGACATAATCCATGTTGGCATACGGTCAACAAGCCCAGTGCGGAAATACTCATTTAGAACCGGAACTATGAACATCAGGCTCAGACTGAAAATTATCGTGCCAAGATATCCAAAGAACAGCAAAGGACGTGTTTCTTTCATCAGGCTTGCAAATTTGAACAAGATCTTTGCGCCATCTTTGAATGTGGATAATTTACTATTTGAACCTTCAGGACGACGGCCATATACAAGCGCAATTTCATTAACGGGTAATTGCAATGATGAGGCATGAACAGACATTTCTGTTTCAATTTCAAACCCCGATGAAAGCGCGGGAAAACTTTTGACAAATCTGCGAGAAAAGGCGCGATAGCCAGAGAAAATGTCTGTGAAATCATCGCCGAATATCTGTCTGTAAAGATAGTTAAAAATCGAATTTCCAAATGCATGACCTTTACGGCCCGCATCATCGGTCACGCCTTTACGCGTTCCGACCACCATATCACTATTATTTTCGAGCATTAACTGAATAAGCTTAGGCGCATCGTCTGCTGCATAGGTTCCATCGCCGTCGGCCATGAGATAAATATCAGCATCAATATCGGAGAACATTCTGCGGACAACATGGCCTTTACCTTGACGGGTTTCGCCAATGACGATGGCTCCCGCCTCATTGGCAAGCTTGGCCGTGTCATCGGATGAATTATTGTCATAAACAAAAATGCGGGCATGCGGCAGCGCGTCATGAAAGTCTGCGATAACATGAGATATCGTTGTCGCTTCATTATAGCATGGCAATAAGATAGCTATATCTAGATCTTCAAATGCGCAATTACCTGACATAGGTGTATTCCTGACTTTATTCATCGAGCTTTGTCACTGCTCTTTACTATTTATTGATAAGGTTAAAGCTAAGTTGAAATAGAGTAAGAGTTACGAGATATTTGCGATAAATCATCGTTTCTTGCCACAAATTGCATTCAATTAGACCATCGGACTGGCATGACCCAATCTTTAAGCGTTTCAAAATCTGTTTTCTTAGCTTGGGGTGTCTTCATTGCAATCACATCCATTACCTATTTAAACGCAGGTTTAGATTATATTGGCCAAGACAATGATGATGTTATGCGCCTTGTTCAGGTCCGTGATTTGCTATCTGGTCAGGGTTGGTTTGATCTGAACCAATACCGTCTTGGCCTTGATGGTGGAATCTTGATGCATTGGTCACGAATGGTTGACGCGCCAATCGCGGGATTGATTATTCTATTCTCTTTATTCTTACAGCCTTTGACCGCAGAAGCTGCAGCGCTTTATGTCTGGCCACTTTTGACAGCGCTTCCTGTGATCTACGGGTTTGCCTATTCATTGCGGGCCATGTGTGGGGCGCCCGGTATTATCATCGGTGCTCTTTGTGGCGCGATATTTGCGTTTGGAGTGGGCAAATTTGGTGTCGGCGCGATTGATCACCACAATGTTCAATTGGCAATTTTTGCGCTTATAACAGCCTGTTTATTAAGCCCAACACATCATTGGATTGGCTATGCATTTGCCGGATTTTTATCAGCTCTTGCCCTTGCCATTGGTGCAGAAACAACACCGTTGATTGCTGTGGTCTGCGGAATTGTTGCAGTGTCTTGGGCGATAACGGGCGGTGTGACGATGCGGCGCCCAACCCGAATTTTTGGCCTATCAATGGCCTTATTTTTGACGATCATTTTTTATGCCACCACACCTGCTCATCAATATTCAACCGTTGTTTGCGATGCCTTATCTTTAGGGTTTTATGTGATTGGTGTGGCTGGCGCTGCTGGTCTTTATCTTGCGGCAGCCTTGTTTTCTTACCAAAATCGAACCATCCGATTTATTGTTTTGGCTGGGATTGGTCTCATTGTTGGAGTGGTTGCGCTTATCATTGCGCCCAATTGTTTGAGCAATCCACTCTCAGACCTTGATCCGTTTTTAGTAAAAATGTGGCTTAATAATGTAACCGAAGCTCGGTCGATCACGGCGCAATTGAGCTTAAAACCATTGACTTCATTTGGTTTTTATATGGTTCCAATTTTAGCGATACTACTGTGCCTTTACCGTTTGTGGGTGAAAGACCGCACTGAACAGTATCTGAAACTTCTTGTTCTGATACTTTGTACAACGCTGATTAGCTTTATCCAAATACGTGGGTCCATTTTCTCAACTATGATTGGCATGATCCCACTTGCCGTTCTCATCACCCAGTTGCGACTTAAAACACATGCTGATCCGAAAAATCATCTTTTATCTCTAGCGTTCGTCGTCACTGTTATCATCTCATTGCCAATTGCATGGAAGGCATTGGGTACAGGTCTGAGCGCTGGCATTTCAAGTTTGAACCAAGCACCATCTTCGAGCGTAACGACAAGCGATCTCACTGATATGCAGGCCAACGCTTGTAATACTGACGACGCGCTGTCTTTGCTTGCAACCGAACCCAAAGGTCTTGTTATGGGGCCGTCTAATCTTGGTGTTTCGGTACTTAGGTTTACCCAGCACCGAGTTATATCTGCACCTTATCATCGTAATGAACTTGGCATGTTGGCGGAAATTTATGCATCGACTGCCGAACCGACACAAGCCAAGCCATTGCTTGCCCAAGCTGGTATAAATTACATTGCATTATGCAAGTCAGACCCTCAGGTTCAGTTGAGCAAAGACAGCTCACCCAATGGCCTATATGCCCAACTTCTAGAAGGCCAGATACCTGAATATTTAGAATTGGTGGAGGCGTCCCAAGGCCAGCCTATTGAAATATATCGGGTAAAATTACAATAAAACATACAAGCTTATTCTATTCGGTCTTGAACTGGTCATGATGCACGCTATGCTCGCGCAACTGATTTGCAATCGTTCTGTAGGGACAGATTATGAAATTTTCTCCGTTTTTTCGCACGCTGACCTCCGCGTTTGTCGCGCTCATCGTCACAACGCAAGCTTCAATCTCTGAAGAAAAAGCTGCAAAATACCTGTTTGGCTCAAAGAAACTGCCGTCTATCACCCAACCAGCAGCACACGGTTTTTACACAAAAGGCTGTCTTTCTGGCGGTGTTGCGGTGCCCATTGATGGACCAACTTGGCAAGCCATGCGACTTGAGCGCAATCGTCGGTGGGGACATCCGGAACTCGTATCTCTGGTCAAACAGCTGTCCAAAGAGGCTTCCGAGAATGATGGATGGCCTGGACTATTGGTGGGAGATATTTCCCAGCCACGCGGCGGGCCAATGTTATCTGGCCATGCATCGCACCAAGTTGGGTTAGATGCAGATATTTGGCTCACGCCCATGCCACCACGAAAACTTACCTATACAGAACGCACCAATACAAGCGCTTTTTCTGTGCTTAAAAAAGGGACGCTGAACGTTGATCCCAATATTTGGACACAAAGCCACGCCAAGTTGATTATGCGGGCTGCAAGTTACAACAATGTCGAACGCTTGTTTGTGCATCCGGGCATTAAAAAGGAATTGTGCAACAATTGGACAGGTGACCGGACGAATTTGGGTAAAGTTCGCCCTTATTACGGTCATCATTACCACTTTCACATTCGCTTGAAATGCCCCAAAGGATCACCCAATTGTAAGAAGCAAGCCGCCGTTCCTGAGGGTTCTGGTTGTGGCGCTCCGCTTGCCTGGTGGTATGAGCCTGCACGGTGGGCTGCGCCAAAACCTGCAAAACCGGGGGTCAAACCAAAGCCACGCAAGCTAAAAACCATGGCAGATTTGCCAACCTCATGTGGCCCAGTACTCACAGCTCAAGGACCAAATTCTGAGGCTGATGTGACTTTAGGTAAGATGGTCTATAGCCAAATAGAGATCAACTATACAGCGCGTCCAAATTTTGCTGCGATGAAAAACATCCCGATCCCGACGAACAGATAATTCAAATAGGCATCATAAAAATGACCACAAAACCCGTTATTGCCCTGATTGCACATGATGACAAAAAGGATAATCTTGCTGAATTTGCGAAAAGCCATATTTCGGCATTACTTGAGTTTGACATTGTTGCCACTGGCACAACAGGACAAACCGTTATGGATGCCTGTCCGCAACTGAAAATCAAGCGGATGAAAAGTGGACCACTGGGTGGCGATCAGCAAATCGGTGCTTTAATCGCTGAAGGTGTTGTGACTATGTTGATTTTCTTTGTTGACCCTTTAACGCCAATGCCGCATGACGTCGACGTAAAGGCTCTGATGCGTTTGGCAGTGTTATATGATATTCCTATGGCGCTTAATCGCTCAACGGCCGAAGAATTGCTGACCAAAGACAACTAATCTTATTTAGGTTTTATATCATGTATTCATTCCCAATTCTTATCGCTGATATTGGTGGTACAAATTCGCGTTATGCTTTGATCGAAAAAGAAGGTGCTGAAATACAGCATTTTCCAAGTGTCAAAAATGCAGGCTTTACATCGATCCAAGATGTCATTGAGCAAACGGTATATGCCAAAACTGATTTGCGCCCCAAAACACTGGTGCTCGCCATTGCCGGACCAACTGGCAATATTGAAAAAATATCGATGACCAATTGTCCTTGGGATATTGATGTCTATGCGCTGATCGCAAACCTCAATATTGATGAAGCCATTGCAATGAGTGATTTTGAAGCGCAAGCATTGGCAGCTATTTCGACCGATCCCAGTGAGCACACGCTTATCAAGTCCGGTAAATCACGCCCAACATCTGCGCGCACCGTTCTTGGGCCTGGAACAGGACTTGGCCTTGCTGGCATGATTTATATTGATGGCCAGTGGAGCATTATCCCCGGTGAAGGTGGGTTTGTGGATATTGGCCCTCGCACACCGCGCGATGCTGAGATTTTCAAAGCAGCCTTTGCATCTGGTGAACGACCGGCAGCAGAGGAGCTTTTGTCTGGCCGTGGATTAACGCGGATTTATAATGCAATTTGCAAGGCAGATGGCTTGGACAAAAAGCTTGATGATCCTGCGGATGTCACAAAAGCCTATCAGGCTGGCGATGATGCCATGGCTTTAGAAACACTTGAATGTTTTGCCCGTTATTTGGGCCGCTATGCAAGTGATGCAGCTTTGGTGTATCTTGCGCGTGGCGGTGTCTATCTGACAGGTGGTGTCGCACAAAGGCTGGAAGAGGTCTTGTTATTGCCGTTCTTTAACGAAGAGTTCGGGAATAAAGACCCCTATGGTGACATTGTTGCCAACATACCAGTCTATTTGATGACAGAACCTTTAATTGCACTATCTGGACTTTACGCCTATGCAAACGCGCCAGATCAATTTAGAATTACAAAACAAGGCCGTCATTGGCAAAACAGCCAAAAAACTCTATAGTTTTACTGCCTATATCATCGAACAAGAGGCTTCATTTGTCCCAAGACCACTTACGTAAAACATCAATTAATCGCGTTCCTGGCATCACCCAGATGCTCAAGCGTATTTTACGTGAAAACGGCCGCGACTACATTGGCACCTATTCGATTGCTATTTTTTGTATGATCTTGATAGCCGCATCAACTGCTTTTCTTGCATGGATTATGGAAGACGTGGTCAATGAGGCTTTTTTTAACCGCAATGAAAGAGCCATCTGGCTTGTGTCTGGCGGCATACTTGCATCCTTTCTTGTGCGCGGGGCTGCATCTTATGTTCAGGCTGTGTCGTTAAGCAAAGTTGGCAATAATATTGTTGCGCGATATCAGCAACGTTTGTTTGACCACCTGATGGCATTGAATATTTCGTTTTTTTCTGACACGCGTTCGGCTCAAATCGCAGCACAAATCACACAAAATGTCACCGGCATTCGCGATACGCTTAATCTAACTGTTACGCTGTTTGCGCGGGATGTGATTACGCTGATTGCTTTGATTGGTGTGATGATTTCAAAGGATGTAATCCTAACTCTGATCGTTTTTGTCGCCGCTCCGATCATTGTATTGTCTTTGCAATATATTGCGAAACGTTTGCGCAAGGTAACGCGCCAATCTATTGAGCTTAACAGCCAAGTGCTGGGCGCCATGCAAGAGACTGTGCAAGGCATTACCATTGTCAAAGCTTTCACAATGGAAAAGCAACTGAGTGAGCGCATAGCTCAGACTATTAGTTCAGCTGAATCTCGGGCAAACCGCATCGCCCGACTGAGTGAACGCACATCCCCAATCACAGAAACTTTGGCTGGTTTTGCCATCTCGAGTGTTATTGTCTATTCGGCCTATCGATACCTAGACGATAATGTGCCAAGTGGTGCTTTCTTCTCATTTATCACAGCACTTTTACTCGCATATGATCCGGCACGCCGCTTGGCCAGAGTGCAGATTAATCTCGAAAAAGCTGTTGTAAATGCACGCATGATTTATGAAATTTTGGACACAAAGCCGCAACAAAGCGATAAAGACGATGCCATCGAACTTGATGTCAAAAAGGGTGAGCTTGAATTTAAAGATGTTCACTTCAGCTATCCAGACAGCCTTGTCGTTATCAATGGTGTGAGCTTTACAGCAAAAGCCGGACAAACCACCGCGATCGTTGGCCCATCAGGCGCAGGCAAATCAACTATTATTTCTCTCATGCCACGCTTTTATGACCCGACATCGGGTGCCGTTTTGATCGACGGTATCGACATTAAAAATGTGACCAAAGCATCATTGCGCAATAGCTTGGCTTATGTATCTCAACAGCCTTTACTGTTTGAGGGAACCATCGCAGACAATATTCGCTATGGCCGGTCGGATGCGACTGATACAGACATCCATGAAGCTGCCAAACTTGCATTTGCTCATGAGTTCATTTTGGAACAACCTTTCGGCTATGACACGCCTGTTGGCGAAAACGGGATTTCTTTATCAGGTGGCCAGAGACAACGTATCTCAATTGCTCGCGCTCTTGTGCGCGACGCGCCAATTCTTTTGTTGGACGAGGCGACGTCTTCGCTGGATAATGAATCCGAAGCTGCGGTTCAAGCCGCGCTTGAAACGGCAATGCGTGGGCGAACCGTATTAGTGATTGCGCACAGATTATCAACCATTGCCAGTGCCGATAAAATTATCGTCATGGAAGGTGGCCGAGTTGCTGAAGAAGGCACACATGCTGAACTTTCCGCGCACAAAAATGGTGTGTATACACGATTACAGAATACGCATTCTGGGCAAAAAGCCGACGAGAAAACGGCAGAACTTGCAGCTCAAAAAAGTATAAAGAAAGAGACATAAGACAATGAAAATTGACGCGGCTGAAAACGTCTGCAAAATTGTTGTGGCTGGTGCTTCGGGCCGGATGGGCCAAGCCCTTATCCGCGTGATCGATGAATTGCCAAACACCACGCTTGTTGGCGCTATCGAGCGCGAAGGCTCTAAAGCAATTGGCAAAGATGCAGGTGAATTGGCAGGTACAGGAACCAACGATATTATCATTACCGATGATATTGAGCATGCATTGATCAATGCGGATGCAATTGTTGATTTTACCACGCCTGAGACAAGCGTTGCATTTTCTAAAATTGCAGCCAAACATAAGCTTGTGCATGTTATCGGCACAACAGGTTGCAGCCAAGAACAGGATGCAGAAATAGCAAAAGCTGGCGCAACGGCGCGTGTTGTTAAATCTGGCAATATGAGCCTTGGTGTTAATCTTCTATCTGTTCTTGTTAAACAAGCGGCCAAAGCTTTGGGCGATGATTGGGATATTGAAGTTCTTGAAATGCATCACAAACATAAAGTCGACGCACCTTCGGGCACAGCTTTTTTATTGGGACAAGCGGCAGCGGATGGTCGTGACATAGATTTACATGAAAATTCTGTGCGTTCACGTGATGGGCACACAGGCGCGCGCGAAACCGGAAGCATTGGTTTTGCAACATTACGCGGCGGCTCGGTGATCGGTGATCACACGGTGATGTTATCTGGCGAAGGCGAACAAATTGAGTTGAGCCATTCTGCGCGGGATCGTTCGATCTTTGCACGCGGCGCCGTCAAAGCAGCTATTTGGGCCAAACCACAAATACCGGGTTTTTATTCGATGTTTGATGTGCTGGGCCTTAAAAAAGATTAATCAAAGAATTAAAAGGAAATATTATGTCAGGAACTCTTGTACTTGTTCGCCACGGACAAAGCGAATGGAACCTTAAAAACCTCTTCACAGGCTGGAAAGATCCGGACCTGACTGAAAAAGGTATTGTTGAGGCAAAAGAAGGTGGCATTGCACTTAAAGAACACGGCCTAACATATGATGTTGCTTTCACTTCTGATTTGCAACGCGCACAAAAAACGCTTGGATTTATCTTGGATGAAATTGATCAAAAAGATATCAACATCATCCAACATCAAGCGCTGAATGAGCGTGACTATGGCGATTTGGCTGGTTTGAATAAAGATGATGCACGCGAAAAATGGGGCGAAGAACAGGTTCACATTTGGCGCCGGTCCTATGATGTGCCGCCTCCAGGTGGCGAAAGCTTGAAAGACACTGGTGCTCGTGTTTGGCCCTATTTCATGACCGACATTTTACCCCGTGTTTTAAAAGGTGAAAACGTACTTGTGGCAGCCCATGGAAATTCCCTTCGCGCCTTGGTCATGGTTCTTGATCGTTTGACAAGCGATGAGATTTTGAAAGTAAATTTGGCAACGGGCGTGCCGATTGTTTACGAATTGAACGCCGATTCAAGCGTTGCTTCAAAAACTGTTTTGGGTGACATGTCCAAAGCACATTAAGTGCTTTTACGAATGATCGCCGCATTCCCAACCCAGCATGGCACGCTTTCGCGTTATCCCCCAATGGTAACCCGTCAGCGCGCCTGATTTGCCCAATGCTCGGTGACACGGCACCACAAATGAGATCGGGTTTGCACCCACTGCTGCCCCCACAGCGCGTGACGCTTTAGGGCGGCCAATTTGCTGGGCAATATTGGAATAGGTTGTGGCCGTTCCAATAGGAATATCTAGCAAGGCTTGCCAAACTTGGACTTGAAAATCCGTTCCGATTAGCACCAGCCTAATCGGGTTATCTTGCGACCAAGTGTTTGCCAAAAATATTTGATCCGCATAGGGCGCTGTCGCACTGATATCCTCGATATAATTTGCTTTTTTCCAACGCCCCATCATGTCTTCTAAAGCATTTTGTTCATCGCCATGGTCGCAAAATGCCAATCCTGCCATGCCGCGCTGTGTTACCATGATAAGTGCCAAATGGACACGTGTGGAAACCATATTGAATGGTGAGCGCGTGACCACCGGACTTGAAGTCGCCGGGGGACATCGCCTCGTGGGTTACAAATAAATCATGTAGGCGGCTGGGACCAGATAGACCAACTTCAAAACTTGCATCGAGCAATGGAAGCCCTTCATCAGCCAAAAGGCGTTTGGCATGATCGATGGTCACAGCTTGCAAAAATGCTTTTGGTGATAGGCCAGCCCAGCGCGTAAACAGCTTTTGTAATTTTGTCGGCTCCATCGCCACTTCTTGCGCGATGGTTTCCAAACTCGGCTGGGATCTATAATCAACGGATACCATTTCAATCACCCGTCGAATGATCTCATAATCTGAGCCAATAGGTGTGATATTTGTCTGTGGTTGAATGGAAATACTCATATTGATCAGCCTAAATTATCATCTCATTAGAGCTGATAAAACAGTATATTGCATACAAACACCACCCGAAACTTGCAGGATCTATGCGTTAGGCTTTGATGATCTGTCTATCCGCGTTTTGCGGTGGCCAATGCACCTTGGAACGCCAGCGCAAAGCTTTCTCT
The DNA here is from genome assembly GCA_963974325.1 of uncultured Rhizobiaceae bacterium. Classification (GTDB taxonomy): domain Bacteria; phylum Pseudomonadota; class Alphaproteobacteria; order Rhizobiales; family Rhizobiaceae; genus Lentilitoribacter. Next base: position 4,296 of record CAXBCW010000060.1, on the reverse strand, counting down.
GTCAACGGGATTTAAAAATTTACCGATCGTTGCTTCATCTGATTGCGCACGAACTTTCATATCCGTGATGCCACTCTCTTCGTGGCGGGAAACATCAAATTTTACCCATGCTGGATTAAAATGTTGATCAATCCGTTTTCCAGATGCATTGAACTTGCTCACTTTTAAATCTACCCGCGAAATTGAAATTTCTTCACGGACACGGCCTGAGCGGTAATTTAGCCAAAAGGCACCGAAAATAAGAATGAGATCTAAACCCAAAAAAGCAGCAACAGGCCAAGCATTTGCCACCAAGAAGATAGCGATATGGGCAATGATCAGAACAGAGGTAATGATCGCAAAAACGGTAAAGCCCTTCCGCCCCAAAGAACGGTGCGGTGTTAAAAACGCTTGAAATATCGGTTTCTCATTCATAATGCATTGCCTTTATCTTTTAATGGCAAGTATAGATAAAATATGAAAAATCCAAAGCCAAAAAACGATCCTGCGGCAATGCGTACCGCCCCTATAAAATCTGGGCGTACCGCCCCAAAAAAAGCCAAATCTAGCGTCACGAAAAAACCTATGCCACGCAGTCCGTATAATCGCGATGAAATTGCTGAAATGTTTCGTAGATTCTCCATTCAAAGGCCGGAACCCAAAGGTGAGCTTGAACACGTCAATCCGTTCACCCTTGTTGTTGCCGTTGCATTATCTGCACAAGCCACAGATGCCGGCGTTAACAAAGCCACGTGCGCGCTATTTGCCATTGCTGATACACCACAAAAAATGCTGGATCTGGGTGAAGACAAGGTTCGAGACTATATCAAAACAATTGGCCTTTATCGCAATAAAGCCAAAAACGTGATTGCGCTTAGTCGCAAACTGATTGATGATTTTGATAGTGAAGTTCCATCTTCCAAAGAGGCACTCATGACCCTGCCCGGTGTAGGCCGGAAAACCGCAAATGTGGTGCAATCAATGGCCTTTGGTATTCCAACTATGGCGGTTGATACCCATGTGTTCCGCATTGGTAATCGGTTAAAACTTGCCCCTGGCAAAACACCTGATGATGTTGAAGATATTTTGATGAAACGTATTCCAGAAGAATATTTATTTCATGCCCATCATTGGTTGATTTTGCATGGTCGATATTGTTGCAAAGCCCGCAAACCAGACTGCGAGCGGTGTGTGATTGCCGATATTTGTAAATCTGGCGAAAAAACCTGCGATATACCTGCTGAACTTGTCGAATTGCCTGCGCAGATTATCTAGAATATCTGCGTCTGTTTTCATCTTTAGCCACTAACATTTTATGCATATGCACCATCATACCTGCGGCAAAAAATGGTGTGAGCAAGTTTAAAAGTGGAACGGACAAAAAGCCAGCGATCACAAGACCTGCGAAGAAAATCTGGCTGCTGTATCTTTGTCTGATTTTTCGCGCATCTTGCTTACTGTGATGCCGAAGGGCTGCGAATTCAAAATATTCTCGACCCAACAAATAACCGTTCACCACAAAGAATGCGATTAAGTTTACACCTGGTACCAACAGCAATAAAAGCGCAAATAAGTTACCCAATAAAATGACAAACAAAAACTTTAAAGAATGCGTGATTGCATCGCCCAAGGGCATAGGTTTGCCAGGAGGGTCGTTTGGATAGTGCTTCTGCTCAATATCATCGGCAATCGCATCGATGAAAAAACCAGCAATCAAAGCTGTGATCGGTGAGATCAAAATGGCAAGTGCAAGCGCAGAACCAATGGCGGCGAACACAATGAACACCGTTGAGAGCCAAGCTAACCAACTGGGTAGATCTGGGATAAATCCATCCAACACTGGAAATAGATATTCGGTGATGACATTTTGAAAACCAAACCAAATTCCGAATAAAAACAAAATGGTCGCACCAAGTATTTTGAACAGCAAAGTTCGTGATCTTGGTGCGAATACATCGTCGAAAGAGGCTTTTGCCGCTTGGATAATCATGAAAGTCCCCATTTATCGCCTATAAATAGATATATGGAGAATGTTGGCACCATCTTCAAGCCTGATAGGAGCGCAGCCTTAAAATTATCTAGAACTTGTGCGAGTGTAAGGTTACGGGCTATAGCCTGTTCAGCTATGACGAATAACAGGACCTCTCATGTCAAAAACCGTCGCATCAAAAAAACGATTTGATGAAATTTTAGATGAAAAAGCCCTTCATTTAACCCTTCAAGACATTGCTAGCTGCCACGGCGGCGAAAGTGATGCGGCACGCCAAGAGGTGTTGGCAGAAGTTAAGCGCGTGAATGAAGCTGGTCGCCAAATAGCGCATGACATGCTGAATGAAGATGGCGGCGGCGTGTTGTGCGCCCAACGTATTTCTCATCTTGAAGATAAAATTATTGCGGCCCTTTTTCATTATGTAACAACACATGTTTATCGCGTGGAAAATCCATCCAAAGGCGAAAGCCTTGCTGTGATGGCAGTTGGTGGATATGGCCGACAAACATTGGCGCCGGGGTCCGATATTGATCTGTTGTTTATCCTGCCCTACCGCGCAAATCCGTGGACTGAACAAGTGGTTGAGTGGATTTTGTATATCCTTTGGGATCTTCGTCAAAAAGTTGGTCATGCAACGCGTAATATTGATGAATGCATCCGATTATCACACAAAGATATGACCATCAGAACATCTATTCTTGAAGCACGGTTTATTTGCGGCTCCACAGAGCTCAGCGCAGAATTGATTGAACGCTTTAACGAAGAGGTGGTGAAAAATACCGGTACCGAATTCATTGCAGCTAAACTTGAAGAACGCGACCAACGCCATCTTAAATCAGGCGATACGGCATATCTTGTCGAACCAAATGTGAAAGAAGGCAAAGGCGGATTACGCGATTTACATACATTGTTTTGGATTTCAAAATATTACTATCGTGTTGATCGCGACAAAGACCTTGTAAATTTGGGTGTGTTTTCCAAACGCGAATATAAAGAGCTGAAAAAGGCTGATGATTTTTTGTGGGCTGTGCGTTGCCACATGCATTTTGTGACCAATAAAGCTGAAGAACGTTTGTCTTTTGATATTCAAAGAGAAATTGCAGCCGCCCTTGGTTATCAAGATCACCCGGGATTGAGCGCCGTTGAACGTTTCATGAAGCATTACTTTTTGTTTGCTAAAGAAATCAGTGATCTGACACGCATTTTTTGTGCTGCACTTGAGGCTGAAAACGCAAAACAAACACCGCGATTTAGCGATATGTTTCGTCGTTTTTCCCGCAAAGTGCAAACCATTCCAGGCACTGTGGATTTTAACGATGAAAACGGCCGTATTGTTATGGCCCATGATAATGTTTTCAAAGATGATCCTGTGAACTTGATCCGCGTTTTCCATTTTGCTGATCAACGCCAAATTGATTTTCATCCAGATACATTGAAGATGATCAAACGGTCTTTGCGCCTGATCAACACATCGCTTCGCCATAATGCGGAAGCAAACCGTCTTTTCCTATCAGTTTTATCATCCCGCAATTCGCCTCGCACCAATCTTCACCGGATGAATGAAGCGGGGGTCTTGGGGAAATTTATTCCTGAGTTTGGCAAGATTGTCTCGATGATGCAGTTTAATATGTATCACCACTTTACTGTTGATGAGCATCTCATCCGTTCTGTTGGCATATTGAGCGATATCGACAAAGGCTTGTTGGAAGACGAGCATCCGCTTGCCAACGAACTTATGCCAAAACTCAGTGATCGCACCGCGCTTTACGTGGCAGTGTTTATTCACGATATTGCCAAAGGCCGCCCCGAAGATCATTCTATCGCTGGCGCATTGGTAGCTAAAAAACTGTGCCCTCGTCTAGGACTTTCACCGTCGCAAACCCGCATGGTCAGCTGGTTGATCAAAGAACATTTGACCATGTCGACTGTGGCGCAATCACGTGATTTGAACGACCGGAAAACCATCAAAGACTTTGCAAATTGCACCCAGTCATTGGGCCGCTTGCGGATGTTATTGGTGCTCACTGTTTGCGATATATCTGCGGTTGGCCCAGGCGTTTGGAATGGTTGGAAAGGCCAATTGCTCCGCACGCTTTATTATGAAACTGAATTGCTACATTCTAGCGGATTCTCAGAGACATCGCGCAGCCACCGGGTTGAAAAAGCACGCCATGATTTAGAGGAAGCTCTAGCTGGCTGGGATGAAGCTGATCGAGAAAACTATCTCACTTTGCAGTATGAGCCATATTTACTGACCGTTCCTATGGAAGATCAAATACGGCATGCGATCATGATCCGTGAGGCCAACCATCAAAATCTTGCGCTGA
>CAXBCW010000059.1:0-21876 GCA_963974325.1 uncultured Rhizobiaceae bacterium | reverse complement strand
CAACGCTACAAATGCGCCGATTCATTGGTGGATTATTGCTCCGGCGATCTCATTTAATTTTTCAAACGCTCTAAAACGTCTTGGGTTGAAGACGTGGGTGGCTTGCCACAACCCGCCTCAGATAACTTATCGATAAGGTGCGCTGTCGCACCCTCTCCTTCCATTTCAGAGACGACTTTGGCCGTTGTATCAATTTGCTGCTGGCGCTGTTGTAGGCGGAGAAGCGTTTCCTCGGCATCTTTGAAATTTGCCAATGTACTTGCAGGGTGAGCGGCTCGAATTCTTTGCGTTTTGTCTGTCGCTGCGGCTAATCTTTGCCCTCGCTGTAGCTCTTTGAGTTTTTTCTCCGCAGTGTGAACGATGTTTTTCAAACGCGTGATTTCTGAATTAAATTGGTCTTGTGCTTTTGCGGAGATGTCTCTCTCAGCTTCAAGAATAGAAATTGTCTCAGCAGCTTCTGTGGCCAGTTCCATCTCGTTTTTCTCGATCGCAGCCACCGCTCTTACTTCCAGCTCAGTAATTTTACGCTTTACTTGCTTATGCTGGTTTGCTTCCTGTTCGTTTTGCGCAATGGCAATAGCGACGGCCTGTCTTGATTCAGAAACAACGTGAGCACAGTCTCTGAGTTGCTGCTTTAAAAGCAATAAAGCGTGCTTATCCGAAAAGTCTTCACTCGACTGGGATAAGGCTCCCCTAAAGAGGGTTGTCATTTGTTTAAACATTATTTTCTCCTAATATGAACACTGTTCAACATTAAAACATATTTATGAACACTGTTCATAAATATGTTTTCGGAATGGATAATGAAGTATTTAGGTCAGCATAATGGGTTGCATTGCAGATGATGAGACGCAAGAACAGGTAAAGTGACAAAGGATAACAAAAAATTATTTCTTCTAGTCAGAGCCATACTAAATTTGTTAGAATATGATGCTAAGGGATGTTTTTTTAAAAAACCCTTCAAGTTTTTACAAGTGCAAAAGTTTATTAGAAAGAATTAATAATTATGAGCCCGAAAAATGAAGGTGATAATAACGGTCATAATGGCCCTGCTCTTTCTCAAAATCCGCATAAAACCGATAAAAATCAAGAAAAGGTTTTGGAAATAGCGATTGGCCGTGCTGTTCGAAACTTTAGAAAACAAGCGGGCAAAACGGGTGCTGAACTTGCCAAAGATACAGGCCTATCCGTTAGCATGTTGTCCAAAATTGAAAATGGTGTGACCTCACCTTCCCTGACGACTTTGCAAACGCTTGCCAATGCGCTCAGCGTTCCATTGACTTCATTTTTTAAAGGCTTTGAAGAACAGCGCCAAGCTGTGCATGTTCAAGCTGGAACGGGCATTTCTGCGGATAGACGCGGAACTCGGGCTGGGCATCAATATAATTTGCTTGGCCATTTAGGTGCCAATACCACTGGGGTCATTGTTGAACCATATCTGATCACATTGACCGAAGAGTCAGATGTTTTTCCTGATTTTCAGCATGATGGCATGGAATTTATCTATATGCTCGAGGGTGAGGTTGAATATCGTCATGGTGACAAAACTTACCACCTTAAAGAAGGTGATAGTTTCTTCTTTGATGCCGATGCTCCCCATGGACCAAAAAAGCACATCAAGCTTCCAGCGAAATACCTATCAATTATATCATACCCGCAGGACTAATCATCTTCTGGCCAAATACCTGGTGATGTTTCTGCTCCATCATCATATTGCGATAGATAGTCCAAAATCATTGGGCGGTTATCGATAAAGCCTTTATATGTTGCAAGCTCAACGGGCAGATCCCGAATTACCCTGTGAAAACGGCGCGCCCATTTTGGAAACATAACTAGCTCTTCAAGCTTGATAAGATAACATCGAATTGGGAACACCAACGCATTCGATCTTGGTAGACGGAAGAACGTCTGAAGCTCAACGCGCAAATGCTGTTTATTGCCCACATTTTTAGGTGTTAGCGAGGTCTTTTGAATGCCCCATTTATGATAATTTTCTGGGCTTGTATCGAGCAATGGGTTGACTGTCATTGTCCAGTTCAAACGCCTTGCAGGTGCACCTTGTTGAATATTTAATAAGAACTTGAGCGCGCGGACAAAGATGCCCTTTTCATGTGCCAAAGGAACAGGTGCATGCCACTCAAAAAAGTTCATACCGATATCAAAATCAAGCGACCAATCAGCTTGGGTTGTCACTATACCTGCATCCATCCAAAGATTTTCTTCACGCTGATCAAGCAGGCAAAAATCCCCTTGTGTTTGACGTGTGATATATTCCATCGGCCCATAAGGCAAAGTGGTTGCATCCATGAATGTAAAATGATCATCTATTCCCAATGGTTTATTGACCCAATGCCATGCATTGCCATTTCTAGTTAGGGAGAATAATTCGGGATAATCCTTGGCTTTTTCGACCATGATCAACTCAAGCAGGTCCCAGCCGGCAAGTTCCATATGGGGCAATGATTGGCACCGCAAAGGATCGTCATCTAGCACCATTGCACGATCTTTTATCTCCGCAACATAGTGCTCGTCAACATCGAAAGAATTGTCAAAAACACTCCCCTTGCGTACAGGCTTGTGCGGTTCCATATTGACGGCATACATGTAGCTATCTTTATCAAATGGAAATGGAAATCTTTTTATCGCTTCGGGCGAATTCTTAAAGGTATAATCACCACGGAAGGTTTCATCATTGAACACAATATTCATTTTATTTCCTATCGATCAAGAACAAGGGACTTGCCCACAAAACGTGATACACACGGCATAATTTTTTTGCCTGATGCTTTCTCGTCGTCATCTAACCAGTGATCATTGTGGCAAAATTTGCCGTCAAAGCTCATCACAGCGGTTTCACACTGGCCGCAAGCACCGCCACGACAAAGATATGGCGCATCGACGCCAGCGGTTTCAATGGCTTCCAGTAAGCTTTGTTGGCGTCCAACTTGTATCGTTTCACCAGAGGCTTGAAGCGTAACCTCAAATGGCTCGCCAGGCTCTGGCGCCAAAAACTCTTCAAAATGAATCGTTTGATCAGGCCATCCAGCTATTTTGGCTTCACCACGCACCCATTCAATCATACCCTTGGGGCCACAGATATATAGGTGGGTGCCAAGCGGTTGTCCGTCTAATAAGCGTACTATTTCGATCTTTTCATCAGCATCATTGCGATAGATATGAACATTATTTGGGTATCGCGTTTTAAGTTCATCGGTATAGGAGCCAACTTTTTCGGATCGAATTGAATAGTGCAGTTCAAATGATCCACCTGTTGATGACAGCTGCTCTGTTTGGGCTAAAAATGGGGTAATACCAATACCGCCTGCAATCATCAAATGTTTGCGTGCTCGCAGATCAAGTGAGAACAAGTTCACCGGATTACTGAGGATCATATCCATACCAATATGCGTTTTTTTATGCATGAACAGCGACCCACCGCGACCAATATCATCTCTCCGAACAGAGATGGCATAGCGCGACAAATCATTTGGATTACTCATCAAGGAATAAGGATTTAAACGTCTTATGCCATCATCATCCATTTCCACCACAGTATGGGCACCACCAGAGAAAGGTGGGAAGTTTTCGCCGTCTGCTCGTTCAAATTCAAAGCGTGTCACAAGCTCGTTGACGTGAACAATGTCGCTGATTTTAACAGCTATTTTTTGGGTTCCTGAACTCATTATACAATCTCCACTTTATCAGGAACATTGCCCGGATCTTCGGCATCCACACACACCCCTTGGAAAGCAGCTAAGCGTCTTGAATAATGGTCTCTGACAAATAAGCTTAGTCCACAATGGGAGCACTCAAATGGATCGGTTGTCACGTCTTCGGTTATGCCTTTGCAGTGCACACATTGCATGCGCCGCGCTTTGGAGCCGCGATGTTCTGTTTGAATGGCATTGTAGGGATATCCAAGATCCATCGCTTCGCGCATGGCAAGACCAATCAGGCCTTCTGTACCAGCTAGATAAATCTGCAAGCCATTGCTTGAGGCCGCTAATACACGGCGAATTCTCGCTACAGATGCCTCATAAGTTGGCCCAATATAGACTTGTTTAGCGCCAAGTGTTTCGAGCGCTGTATTGAATTCATTGCCCCAATGTTTGGGAATATAAATAATGTGCGCTGCATCTAAAAAGGACTGATCTGCTTTTGAGCATAGATCAATGATCGCCTCTGCACCTTCAGCTTCAGCTATCAGTAAATGGGTCTTTCCGACCTTAATTTCTAACTCATCATAAACGGGTCTGCTTAAAATGGACGGTTCAAAAATAGTTTTTGGCATGTGAATGCTATTCCTGATTTTTGGGTGTAAAAAGGTAGCTCAATATATCGAGCTACCAATTATTTCTAACCTTTTGCTGTACGGCGCTTTTTATCAATGTCGTAAAACGGCATTGGATGGGCGATACAATCAATAAGACCAGTGCTATTTTTCACCTGAAGTTTGGTGCCTTCTATTGCACATTCAACAGGCATTCGAGCGATGCCAACATTGTGGTTGTTCAAGGATGAGTACATGCCAATTGTGGCCACACCAACCTGTTTACCATCATGCATCAGGGCTGCGCCCTCTTCTGCAGGCTCTGTGCCTTCCAGCTTAATTCCGTAAATTTTAAAGCGTTCTTTGCCCTGCAATCTGTAATGCTCTTCAGCACCGCGGAAGCCTGTTTTGCCTTTGGACACAGTAAAATCTAAACCCAATTCCCACAATGTATCGCCATGTTTTTCATTTTCAAACGGATACATGTCCGAATTATCGTAAGGGAAGAACAACAGATAACTTTCAGCGCGCAGCCAATCGAGTGTTGTAAAGCGCGTTGGGATAATGCCCATGCCCTTACCTTCTCTCACAAGTGTATCCCAGATGTCAGGCGCATCTTGTCCACGACAGAAAATCTCATAACCGCGTTCGCCTGTATAACCTGTCCGCGAAATCGTCACTGGCTTGTCAAACAACATTGTGTGCATGTGAGAAAAATAAGCCAGATCACGAATACCGGGAACATGATCTTGCAAAAAATCCACGGCAAGCGGCCCTTGTAGCGAAATGTCATGCAGATTATCGTCAAAGCGTACTGTAACATCGCGGCCAGCTGCTGCCATGGTCAATTGCTCGTGGCCCTGACCAGAACCATGAACCACCATATAGCTGTTTGGACCCATGCGATAAATCACGCAATCATCAACAAATTTGCCGTCATCATTGAGCATGCAAGCATAAGAAGACCGACCTGGCTTGATTTTATCCGCATATCTGGTCGTTGCTTTATCGATTACATGGCTTGCATGGGGGCCAATGATGTGAACTTTTTTTAAGCCCGAAACATCCATAAATCCAGCTTTCGTGCGGATTGCTAGATATTCCTCTTCCTGATCCTTATCGTAAGTCCATGCGGTTCCCATTCCGCTCCAGTCTTCTAATGTTGAACCCATCGCTCTGTGTCGACTTGAAAGAGCCGAAAACCGCCAAGATGTCGTCATATTATTGTTCTCCCTACACCGCTCATCCACAGCGGTTTCCTAAAATTGTAACTACATCTTGACAGAAACTAGGTTTCAAAGGCAACCTCTAAAGAAAGTTTTTTTACTGTGAGTATAGTTTTTAACAGATTTTTAGACAAAAACCTTGAGAGGGGACAAAAAATGGGAAACAATATTGACGCACTAACAACGGTATTTACCGAGTTTTATTACTGGGTTACCGTTGTGTTCATGTTCATGATTCATGTGGGATTCTGCATGTATGAGGTTGGCGCTAGTCGAAGGCGAAACCATATGCATACGCTTATGAAGAACACGATGTTGATTCCTTTAGTCACGATAACCTTCTTCTTTTTTGGCTGGTGGATCTATTGGGCCTTTCCAAATGGACCGGGAATTACGGGCGGCTTAGTTGACGCTTCTGCCAATGCTGCCACCTCTGAAACGATGGCAACACATTTGGGCGATCGCATCACTGGTGTGTTCTGGGCAGCATTCTTGTTGTTCTCTTGGACAGCTGCATCAATTGTATCTGGATCTGTGATTGAACGTATTCGGTCCACAGCATTTTGGGTTCATGCGGTTCTTATTGGATCGGTGTTCTGGATCATTGATGCGTCATGGGGATGGCACGCAAATGGCTGGATGGTTAAAGTCTTGGGGTATCACGATGCTTATGCATCTGGTGTGATCCATGCGATTGCTGGCGGTTATGCTTTGGGTATATTGGTTGTGCTTGGGCCACGTTTGGGCAAGTTTGCAAAAGACGGCACCCCGCGCGACATCCCACCACATAATCCGTGGTTGGTCACGATTGGTCTGTTTATGATTTATACGGGCTTTTGGGGCTTTTATGCAGCGTGCAATGTTCCTGCCATTTCGCCTCAAGCTATTGGTGGTCTGATCACGGGTGAAACATGGACTGCAACGAATATTTATCTTGCACCAACAACTTTGGGTGCGATTACGTTTAACTTCTTAATGTCATTGTCGGGCGGTCTTATCGTTGCTTATGTTGTTTCAAAAGGCGATGCATTCTGGACCTATTCTGGCGGCCTTGCAGGTATCATCACAGCATCTGCCGGTAACGATCTATACCATCCAATCCAGGCGATGTTTGTCGCTGGTATTGGAACATTCTGCGCATACAAACTTCACTATTGGGTTGAGCGTAAGTTCAAAATCGATGATGCCGTTGGCGCGGTAGCTGTGCATGGTTATGCGGGCTTTATCGGAGTTTGCATTGCCGGCTTCATGCTTTGGGGTCAACCGTCGTCGCCATATGAGGGCTACGCAACAATCAGTCCGTTGGGTCAGCTTGCCGGTGCGATTATCATGTTCTTTGTCCTTGGCTTTTTGCCAGCATTTGTTGTCTCAAAGATCATGGCCAAAATGGATATATTGCGCATTCCTGCAAAAGCAGAATTGCAAGGCCTCGATCACCATAGTGAACAAGCCTATCAAGCATCGGTTGATGATGTCATCGCAGCTGAAAAAGCACTTGCTGCACAACAATAGAAAGGAGAATATCTATGTCTACTAATGGAATAGAATCTTGGGCTGTCGACCTCAAAGACGTTGGCGCAATCTACCCCTTTCAGGGAACAGAAGGCATTCTTGTCTTTTTCGGAGTAGTATTTTGGATTGGGTTTCACATTATCCAAGCCCGCGCAGAATCACGTGAGCTTAAAGATATTGAAAAAAACTTCGATGCCAAAGAGGCTCAAAAATCAATTGATCGGTACTGAACCGATTACAACAGATTGAAAAATCGAGAATGGACAAACTATCAACAGGTTTGTCCATTTTTTTATTCTCTCACAGGAAAATTTATTTCTTACCAGTTGAATTATATAAAAAAGTATCTAATGTTAAACACAGAATATAGGTCCAATTGGAGTAGAATAATATGTGTGGGATTGTCGGACTTTTCCTCAAAGATAAATCGCTTGAACCAAACTTGGGTTCAATGCTGAGTGACATGCTTGTCACCATGACCGATCGTGGGCCAGATAGTGCGGGCATCGCCATTTATGGCAAAGATAATGATAAAAATAGTAAACTCACTATTCAATCAGATACGCCCGATATCGATTTTGCCGATCTAGGCAATGCGCTCAAAAAGGCAACAGGTGTCACTGCTTCTATTCGCATCAAAGATACTCATGCGGTTATTGAAGCGGCAGATAAAGATGTGACAAAGCTGCGTGATGCACTCACCGAGCTTCGTGCAAATGTTCGCATTATGAGTGCCGGTGATACGATTGAAATATATAAAGAAGTTGGACTTCCCAAAGATGTAGCTCGTCGTTTTGAAATTAATCAAATGGGTGGAACTCATGGTATTGGCCACACCAGAATGGCAACAGAATCTGCCGTGACAACAATGGGTGCTCATCCGTTTTCCACAGGCAGTGATCAATGTTTGGTTCACAATGGCTCATTGTCAAACCACAACAGCTTACGCCGTAAATTACAGCGCGAAGGTATTACATTTGAAACTGAAAACGACTCAGAAGTAGCTGCCGCGTATCTGACCTATAAAATGAATAATGGCAGCGATCTGGGGCAAGCTCTCACGTCGGGATTGGATGATCTTGATGGCTTTTTCACATTCGTTGTTGGTACCAAAGATGGCTTTGGTGTCGTGCGCGATCCCATCGCCTGCAAGCCTGCTGTGATGGCAGAGACTGATCAATATGTTGCCTTTGGTTCTGAATACCGCGCGCTTGTGAACTTGCCCGGTATTGAAGACGCTAAGGTTTGGGAACCTGAGCCAGCAACAGTCTATTTTTGGAAACATTAAGAGGGTATCAGATGCAAATTTTTGATCTTGAGGCCCAAGGCCTACGCGCGTTAAATTCATCTTTACATGCGCAAAGTCAGGACACCAACCAAACCAATTGGGAAATCATCAATCCAAAAGGCTCTCATGCGATAGCTGTTGGATTGGATGCACCGATTGAAGTCACAGTCAAAGGCTCCACAGGCTATTATTGTGGCGGCATGAACAAGCAGGCAACTATCAACATCAAAGGGTCAGCCGGTCCAGGTGTTGCAGAAAATATGATGTCAGGCACGGTCGTTATTGATGGTGATGCCAGCCAATATGCCGGAGCAACGGGTCAAGGCGGCTTGTTGGTTATCAAGGGCAATGCTTCATCTCGCTGTGGCATTTCGATGAAAGGCATCGATATTGTTGTCCATGGCAATATTGGCCACATGTCGGCCTTTATGGCGCAATCGGGCAATTTGGTTGTTTTAGGTGATGCTGGCGATGCACTTGGCGATTCCCTTTACGAAGCGCTGTTATTTGTTCGCGGATCTGTCAAAAGCCTTGGTGCTGACTGCATTCAAAAAGAAATGCGCTCTGAACATTTAGAAATTTTAGCCGATCTTTTGGAAAGCTCTGGGGCTGATGCAAAACCAGAGGAGTTCACCCGCTATGGCTCTGCGCGCCAGCTCTACAATTTCAACATCGACAACGCATCAGCGTATTGAGTGAAAGACGATGACCGATATGAACAATGATAAAAACGGTATACCTCAAACCCTTCCGATAAAATCTGCAACTTTTTCGGATCCTGTGAATGCTGAGATAAGGCGTGCTGCTGCCACTGGAATTTATGATATCCGCGGTGGTGGCGCAAAACGCAAGGTACCACATTTTGACGACCTGCTCTTCTTAGGCGCATCGATATCTCGCTATCCTTTGGAAGGGTATCGTGAAAAATGCGATACAAAAGTGGTTCTTGGTACACGGTTTGCGAAAAAGCCGATTGAACTTGCTATACCGATCACCATTGCCGGCATGAGTTTTGGTGCTTTGTCTGGCCCTGCAAAAGAAGCGCTCGGCCGAGGGGCAACATCTGCAGGGACGTCCACCACCACAGGTGATGGCGGTATGACTGAGGAAGAACGTGGGCATTCTGATAAGCTTGTCTATCAATATCTACCCTCTCGTTATGGCATGAACCCAGACGACATACGCCGCGCTGATGCGATTGAAATTGTGGTTGGCCAAGGCGCAAAACCCGGCGGCGGCGGCATGTTGCTTGGTCAAAAGATTTCTGACCGTGTGGCGCAGATGCGCAATCTGCCTATGGGTATTGATCAACGCTCATCGTGCCGCCATCCAGATTGGACAGGACCTGATGATCTTGAGATTAAGATTTTGGAATTGCGTGAGATCACCAATTGGCAAACACCGATCTATATAAAAATTGGTGGTGCACGTCCTTATTTTGACACAACACTTGCCGTTAAAGCCGGTGCTGATGTTGTTGTATTAGATGGTATGCAAGGCGGAACAGCTGCCACACAAGATGTGTTTATTGAGCATGTTGGACAGCCAACGCTTGCTTGCATTCGCCCCGCTGTTCAAGCCTTACAAGACATGGGTATGCACCGCGAGGTTCAGCTTGTTGTCTCTGGCGGTATTCGTACCGGAGCAGATGTTGCCAAAGCATTGGCACTGGGCGCAGATGCGGTTTCTATTGGAACAGCAGCCTTGATTGCGCTTGGTGATAATCATCCCCAGTGGGAAGCAGAATATAACGCCCTTGGCACAACAGCTGGTGCTTATGATGACTGGCATGAAGGCAAAGACCCAGCGGGTATTACCACGCAAGATCCTGAGCTTATGGCGCGCTTTGATCCCATTGAGGGTGGCCGTAGATTATCCAATTACCTTAAAGTTATGACATTAGAAGCGCAAACAATTGCACGCGCATGTGGTAAAAATCACGTCCATAATTTGGAACCAGAAGATTTATGTGCCCTTACTGTTGAGGCATCTGCAATGTCAGGTGTGCCTTTGGCAGGGACGAATTGGGTGCCCGGAAGAGATAAATACTAATAAAATATTCCTTGGAGGGAGTAAAAAATGGTCACAGACCTTTCCAAATTCGCTAAAGAAAACGGCGTAAAATATTTCATGATTTCTTTTACCGATTTGTTTGGTGGACAACGGGCAAAATTGGTTCCAGCGCAAGCCATTGCGGGCATGCAAAAAGACGGTGCAGGCTTTGCCGGATTTGCAACATATCTTGATATGACCCCTGCCCACCCGGACATGCTTGCGATTCCAGATCCATCATCTGTGATCCAACTCCCGTGGAAAAAAGACGTGGCATGGGTTGCAGGAAACTGCGTTATGGAGGGTGAGCTTGTTGCCCAAGCACCGCGCAATGTGCTTAATCGTCTGGTGAAAGAAGCAGCTCACGAAGGTATGCGGGTCAAAACAGGCATCGAAGCCGAGTTCTTTTTGCTTCAACCAGATGGCTCGCAGATTTCTGATATTTACGATACCGCAGAAAAGCCTTGTTACGACCAGCAAGCTGTCATGCGCCGGTATGATGTGATTGCTGAGATTTGTGATTACATGTTGGAACTTGGTTGGGGTCCTTATCAAAACGATCATGAAGATGCCAATGGCCAGTTTGAAATGAATTGGGAGTTTGATGATGCATTAAGCACTGCTGACAAGCATTCTTTCTTTAAGTTCATGACCAAATCTGTGGCTGAAAAACATGGGCTTCGCGCGACCTTTATGCCCAAGCCAATTGAAGGTCTGACGGGCAATGGTTGCCACGCGCATATCTCGGTGTGGGATAATGACGGTAAAACTAATGTCTTTGCGGATGATGATATGGAGCTTGGTCTATCAGCCCGTGGCCGCACGTTCTTGGGCGGCATCATGAAGCATGCATCTGCCTTGGCTGCGATCACCAACCCAACGGTTAACTCATACAAACGCATCAATGCACCACGCACAATGTCAGGCGCAACTTGGGCGCCAAACTCAGTAACTTGGACGGGTAATAACCGCACGCACATGGTTCGTGTTCCGGGCCCCGGTCGCTTTGAACTTCGTCTACCAGATGGCGCTGCAAACCCATACTTGTTGCAGTCGGTTATTATTGCCGCTGGCCTTGATGGTGTTCGCACGCAAGCAGACCCTGGAAAACGATATGACATTGATATGTATGCAGAAGGTCACAAGGTAAAAGGTGCCCCTCGCCTTCCATTGAACCTCTTAGATGCTTTGCGTGAATACGATAAAGATGAAGGTTTAAAGGAAGCAATGGGCAAGGAATTTTCATCAGCCTATTTGAAATTAAAGCATCAAGAGTGGAATTTATTCACCAGCCATTTCTCTCAATGGGAGAAAGACAACACATTAGATATTTAACAATTACTTGAATGGGTAAAAAACGTGAGAAATGAAGCAAAAACATCGTTTTAGGCAAGAATTCATTTGCTAAACAGCCCAAATTGATATTCACTTCAGTATAATAAAATTCTTGTGGGGAAACATTTGTCTGCGACTGACCCTACAGGCGCATAAACTCGGTCGCTAATCTGGGAGAGAAAAATGACAAAATTAAAACTATTGGCGACATCCGCCATTATAGGGGCAGCACTTGCGTTTGCCGCACCATCTTTTGCTGCGGATTCAAAAAAGCCAATTAAAATTCCAACACATAACTGGTCAAGCCAAGTGGTTATGGCGCATGTTATTGGTGGTATTTTTGAAACATTGGGCAATAATGTTGAATATGTACCATCAGATGCGCAAGCTGTTTATGAAGCTATCCGCAATGGTGATGTAACAATTTCTCACGAAGTTTGGCAGTCGACTTTCGGTAAATCATTCTACAATGCAATGGAAAAAGGCGGCGTTATTGATGCGGGTACGCATGCTGCTGCAACATTGGAAGAAATGGGTGTTCCAAAATACGTTATCGACGACAATCTATGTCCTGGCCTTCCTGCATGGGAAGCTTTGAAAGATTGCCAAGAAGTTTTTGCAACAGCCGATTCTGGCGGCAAAGGCCGTTGGCTTGAAGGCCCGCAAAGCTGGCACGGCGATCTAATGCCAGAGCGTATTGAAGCGCTTGGTCTTAGTGATCAGTATACTGTTAAATTTGCTGGCGGTGCGGATGCTATATGGGCAGAACTTTCTTCTGCAAAAAAAGAAGGCCGTGGCATTATCACGTTTAACTGGACACCAAACTTTACAGATGCCGATGGTTTTGTATTCATCGAATTCCCAGAGTTTTATGATGGTTGTCGTAAAGTTGATGGTGGTGATGGCGCTTGCGGATCACCAAAAGGCTGGATGAAAAAAGCTGCGAACTACCAGTTCCCAAAAACTCATCCTAAAGCTTACACAACTTACACGAAAATCTCGTTCACAACTACGCAGATTGGCCAAATGGCAGCTCTTGTTGACATAGATAAACTGAGCCATGAAGATGCGGCTACGAAATGGCTTGCAGACAACAAAGATGTTTGGATGCCTTTCACTCAGTAATCGTATTTTGATGGCGACATACTATTAGACTTAACTTTAAGCTTCGCCATCATATCTATAAACCTCTCCCCTTAGGCTAAAATGGGGGGAGGTTTTCGTTACATTGAAGCCCCGTTAGGACGAATGAATGAGCAAGGCACCTTCGACCCCAGAACCTGTTATTAAATGTGAATCTGTTTATAAAATTTTTGGTGGTGAAGCTGAAGCTCTTGTGGCCCAAGCAAATGGCGACATAAATGTTGAAAAATTCAAAGCGGCGGGCTGTATTTTTGGTGTAAACTCTGCCTCGTTTGAAGTTAACAAAGGCGAAATGCTCGTTGTTATGGGACTTTCTGGTTCAGGGAAATCAACCCTTTTACGCTGCATTTCACGTCTGACAGATACAACATCTGGTAAAATTTTTATTGATGGTGAAGACCTTCTTGGGATGAACCAAAAACAGCTTATGGAGCTACGTCGCAACAAAATGGGCATGGTATTCCAGAGCTTTGCGCTTTTGCCGCATAAAACAGTTTTGGAAAACATTGCGTTCCCTTTGCAAGTCAAAGGTATGAGCACCAAGGACAGTATTGATCGTGCGGCAGCTATGATCGAACTTGTGAGCTTAACAGGCCGCGAAAATTATTATCCAAGACAATTATCAGGCGGACAACAACAACGCGTTGGCATTGCGCGATCCTTAGCAGTAGAGCCAGATATTTGGTTTCTTGATGAGCCGTTTTCTGCGCTTGATCCGCTTATTCGCCGCGAAATGCAGGACGAATTTTTGCGCCTACAATCCATGCTCAACAAAACGATCCTATTCGTAACACATGATTTTGACGAAGCCTTACGTTTGGCTGACCGAATTGCGATTATGAAAGATGGCGTTATTGAGCAAATTGATACACCGGCCAATATTGTGCTTAATCCGGCAACCGAATATGTGGCGAAATTTACCAATAACGTTCCGCGAGAGAAAGTTCTCAAATGCGAAAGTATCATGGAACCACTTGGAGAAAAAGATAAGCTGAGTGATTTGCGCATTTCCAAAGATGCGGTGATCGAAACAATTGCAGAAGCTGTTTTGAACGACACCAAATCAGTTCCGGTGGTGGATGATAAAGACCAAATTGTCGGCGTTTTGAATAGAGATACCATCATCACAGTTCTCTTCGGCAAAGATGCACCAAAGTAACCTACGCGAATATAGAGGCCGTTTCCGATATGATGCAGAACATCAATCAATCCAAACCAATTCAATTCGCAATTTTGTTGTGTCTGTTTTTCGCGCTTTGCTTTGCTATTGAACCATCAGAGACAAATATTTTATGGCGGTTGCCTGCGTTAATCGGTGGTTTTCCTGCTGTTTTGAACGATTCTGTCGAATATTTGATGTTCGATTGGTTTAACATTGATGTCTATAATGCTGACATTGATGATTATGAAGAAACAGCACTTTTAAAAGAAATCACGCGTTCGGTTTCTAGATCTGTTTTGTTCAGTATTGAGCTTATTCGTGAAGTCCTTTTGGGGGGTGTGAAAACCATTGTGGCCTTTACCAGCTGGGACTTTATCGATGAAAACGAATGGGCTGTTTGGCCGGGTCTTCCTTGGACAGTGGTCATTGGCTCAGCTGTTGTTCTTGGCTATGCATTAAATGGTATTCGTTTGGCACTGCTTGTTGTGTTTGCGCTTGGTTATATTGTGGTGTTTGGCCAATGGGAACCGGCGATGGAAACCTTGTCCTTTGTGCTTGTTGCAGCTCCAATATCCGTGGTTTTGGGAATTGCGTTTGGTATATGGGCGTTTAAAAGTGCGCGCGCTGAAGCTACACTTATGCCTTTGTTAAATGTTGCACAAACCATGCCGCATTTTTCTTATCTTGTTCCAGTCACTGTGTTTTTTGGTGTAGGCGATCATGCAGGCGCCATTGCGACCGTTATCTTTGCAACACCACCAATGATCCGCCTCACTTTATTGGGCCTTAAAGGCGTATCGCCTGAAGTTGCTGAAGCTGGGATGATGAATGGCTGTAGTAAATTCCAATTGATGTTCAAAGTTATGGTCCCAAGCGCACGTCACAATATTTTGGTCGGTGTGAACCAAGTGATTATGCAATGTTTGGCTATGGCTGTTATTGCCTCTTTTATTGGCGCTAAAGGGCTTGGATATAACCTGCTTTTATCCCTCAACCAGCTTCGTATCGGTCAAGCCTTGGAGCTTGGTATCTGCATTGTACTGATTGCCATTACATTGGATAAGCTCTCTTTGGGTTGGGCCAACAAACAGATTGATTACTTTGCGAGTTCTAGTTTTATTGAACGCCATAAATATGGGCTAATTGTATTGGCGATATTGATCGGTGGAATTCTTCTGGCTCTAGTTGGGTCTGTGATCTTTAAAGATGGGATCAACTATTTCTATCTCATTCCCCATAACAAGGGCATCACAACTGAACTATTTTGGCAATCGGGTGTCGATTGGATGGTTGATAATTGGTATTCTGGCCTGCAAGTGTTTAATACAGGCCTCATCGTCAATATTCTCATTCCAATGAAAAACGCTTATCTGAGTATGCCTGTTGCCGCCACGTTCCTCCTGACAATGGGTATTGGTTATATTGTTGGTGGCATTCGCTCAGCGTTGACCGTCGGTGCGTTCTTGTTGTTTATTGCGTTGACAGAATGGTGGGATCGGGCGTTGATTACAGCTTATATGACAACGTTTGGTGTTGTTGTGTCTGTCATCATAGGTACGACTATTGGCATATTGTGTGCGCAAAATTCACGGGCTTCTAAATCAGCGTTGATTGTTTGCGATACGTTCCAGACATTCCCATCATTTATCTATCTTATTCCGGTTATCATGTTGTTTGGCGTAACCGATACATCCGTTTTGATCGCGGTTGTCATTTATGCGACCATTCCAGCAGTTAGATACACCGTTGAAGGCCTTCGCAACGTCCCAGAGGCTTTGCTTGATGCTGGCGCAATGTCTGGTGTCAATCGGTGGCAAAGGCTTACATCCATCGAACTACCGCTTGCCATGCCGCATATCATGCTTGGTATCAATCAGACTGTAGTGTTTGCACTATTTATGGTTATTATTGGCGCGATGATTGGAACAGAAGATTTGGGGCAATATATCCTCAAAGCCCTGTCTGACAAAAATGGTATCGGAAATGGATTGATGCTTGGACTTTGTGTTGCCTTTATCGGCTTAGCTGTTGATCACGTCATCAGCACATGGGCCAAAGAAAGACGCGCGGCCTTGGGATTAGTATAGGTTTTTAAACCCATTCTCTTCAATTAATCTATTGTTAAAAGAACAGGATTTGCCACTCAACAGCGTAACAATCTCAACTGCGCGCACTATTCAGCCCGAACGCTGTCCACATCAGTTATGAAAGCGATTAGGCATTATGTAACTAACAGCGCGAACTTCATGAGATCATGAACGCGGGCGTTCCTTTTTTGGATCATAATGAGCAAATGGAACGATGGTTGCTGGAATGCGTTTTTGGTGCCCATCGAGCTTACCAATTTCAAGGTCTGTTCCAACCTCACAATGTGCCACATCTATCCGCGCAAGTGCTATATTCTTTTTCAACATTGGAGAGCGCATTGATGAGGTCACTTCGCCAATTTGAGCACGTCCAATATGAACACAATCGCCGTGGGAAACTTCAACATTACTATCAATATCAAGCCCCACCAATTTACGCGATGGTGTTTCTTTACGGCGAATAAGAGCGTCGCGGCCAATAAAATCATCCGTTTTTGATTTAAGCGGAACAGTAAAACCAATGCCAGCTTCAAATGGATCGGTTTGATCTGAAAAATCATAACCTGCAAAGATAAGCCCAGCCTCAATGCGCACCATATCGAGCGCCTCTAGACCCATTGGTTTGAGGCCGTGGTCCTGGCCAACATTCCAAATCGCATCGAATATTTCAGCGCAATCTTTAGGGTGGCACATCACTTCATAACCTAATTCGCCTGTATAACCCGTTCTTGAAATAACGAACGGCGTTCCGTTTTCATTGTTTAAACGTGCTGGTGAAAACCGGAACCAACCAAGTTGCATAAATTCAGGATTATGTGGAGCGGTCCAAACTATTTTTTCCAAAAGCGCACGGCTTTCAGGACCTTGAACAGCGACATTGTGCAACTGATCTGTTGATGTGCGAATGAGCACTTTAAGGCCTAGCTTTTCTGCGACTTCGCGCATCCACACCCCGCCATAATCATCGCCACCAATCCAGCGGAAGTTATCTTTGCCAAGACGGAACAATGTTCCGTCATCTATCATGCCACCATGTTCATAACACATGGCCGTGTAAACAACGCCGCCAATGGCAAGCGTTTTTACATTTCGTGTGAAAATATACTGACACAAAGCTTCACTATCGGGCCCTGTAATTTCAAATTTGCGCAATGGCGATAGATCCATGATCACCGCTTTTTCACGACATGCCCAATATTCTTCAATGGGACCTGCCTCTGCAAAACAGTTTGCCAACCAATAGCCTTTATATTCCACAAAATTGCGGGTGTGTTTTGCAAAGCTTTCATGAAAGCCAGTTTGTTTTGTCATGACAGGTTCCGAATTTGGTGTTGTGCGAATAGCGACGGCGCGTTGAAATTTTTCAACGCCAGAATAAGTGCGAACGTGAATGTCTGTTGGGTTCCAACCATTGGCAGCAGTTGTATCATCTGGACAAGCAGATGAAACACAAACCAGATCGGTCAATGCACGCAGTAGGACATAATCACCCGGTCGAGACCAAGGTTCGTCTGAATACATCACGCCATGCTCATCTAAAAAAGTGTTAAAAAAGAAGTTGATTGCCATCCAGCCCGGACGCCCATTCACCCCAAATTTTGACAATGCACCATTGAAATTTTCTGAGCAATTTGCATGCCCAGGATAGCCAATATCATCGTAATATTTTGCAGAACATGCCAGTGCAAAAGCATCATGACGACCACAAGTATCTTGCACGACTTCGACCAAAGGTAACATTTCTTGATCATAATATTTGGCGTGCAAACCGGGCATCGGATAGGCATGGCCCATCAATGTTCGTGTGGTTGTAACATCCAAAGCATGCTCAATACCTTTATCAAGTTTTCGGGCAGAAAAGCATTCAAAATCGGTGCACTGACGACCATCAACATCCAAAATCTGGATATAATCGCCAGCCTTTACAAAGAAAGCTTCGGCCGTACATGTGTGAACGCGAATATCGTCAATTGGATCTGCCAGCGGATCTGGTAGTTCAAATTTGGCATGAGATTTAATGATAGCGCGCTTGACCATGACAGTGAGCGGTGTTGCGGTATTTTGGGCTTGGGCATCCATGGCACAATTTGTTGCATAAATCGGCGCGCTGATAATGACCACACCATCGCGAGAAACCGACAAGTCTACCTGTTCGCCCGCCGGTGCTTGATCTGAAAAGAAGCTCATTCCGCCAGCTTTTGCGAGATCAATGTGCCGCGAATCCAGCCCCATGCTCAAACCGCGTAAGGTTTGGTCGGAATTATTGAGAAGGTTTTTAAGGCCTTCGACGCTACAATTGGCTTGTTCGCCAACTATGTTTGCATCGATTGTGCCTTTATTATCAACCGCAACGAATTCGCAGATTTGCCCACCTTCATCATTGGTGATCGATATGCGGTCGCCTTGCTCAACGGGGATCAGAACAGCGCCTGCCCCCAAAACAGTATAGCGTTCTGTTCCCGGCGGCATTGAAAAAATGCTAGGTTCAATAATTTGGCTCGGACGCGGCGGTCCTGCCACAATATCAGGGTAAATCACTCCCATATTTCACCAACTCCCATAGGCTTGCTCATTTTAAATATTGCATGAGCGGAAATAATATTTATCAATAGGAATACTTTTAGTTTAACCATGAGGCAAGTTTTAAATCATATTTCGACAAGATAATGTGTTTGCTTGATAGATAATTAGGTTATTTGTTAGGTGAATGTTTTATTGAACCCATTCTAATTCAAAAAACATCGAACGGAGAGAGATTTGAATGCATTAGTCCTAGGTCTCATTGCAGCTGTTGCATGGGGTATCCATGATATATTGGTGCGATATGTCAGCCGGACAATTGGCATCGTTCAAAGCATGTTCTTTGTTTTGGTTTTCGGCGGCTTTGTATGGCTGATAATTGCTCTCATTTTTGGTGGACTTGGCAAGTTAAACACAGATGACACCACCTTGAGTATTGCAGCCGGTGTTTGTTTTTCCATTGCGCTGATTGGTCATTATAACGCCTTTGCAAAAGGTCCGGTGCGGATCGTGGCGCCCATTATTGGAACATTTGCCGTCGTTGCTTTTGGGATCGCAGCGATATTGGGCAAAGACATTACGATTGCACAATGGTTGGCGGTTTTGGTTTTGGTCGCAGGCATCGCCCTTGTGGCCCGGCAGCAAGATGATCAAGCGCTGGACTATAGTTTTATCAAACTGATGAGCTGGTGTGTGGTTGCGATATTTGGTTTTGCGTTCACGTTTGCTCTTGGCCAGGAAGTCAGCTCTAACGGAGATCCTATCATGGGTGGGTTTGTCACCCGCCTCACCGCGACACTCATCATGGCTGTGATATATCTTTACACACGAATGAAAGCACCCCAGACAAAGCTTAAACTTGCGCCACGCCAATGGGCCATATTGTTTCTTATTGGAATGCTAGACGCTATCGCCCTTGGCGTTGTGCTGGCTGCTGGAATTTATCCAAATGCAGAATATGCATCTGCTGCAAGCGCTATATTTGGCCTGATCACCGTTCTCATTGCTTGGATTTTCCTCAAGGAAAAAATCAATATCGTGCAATGGAGCGGCATCTTTATAACATTTGCCAGTATTTCATTCTTAGCCTCTCAATAGAGAAGAGATTTGGTTAGTTCGACGTTGCAACTCTTGTCGTTGGCAATGTCCAACAAGACTAAGCTAGCGCACCCAGCAATTATAAGAGTAAACTGGTAGTTTCCAGAAAACTGATACAAAAATCCGGCAAGAATTGGTCCGACCAGACCTGCAATACCCCAAGCTGTAAAAATTCGGCCATAAATTTTTACGCCATGTGCTGAACCAAATATGACGCTGACAACCGCTGGATAGGCAGCAATCGTCGCGCCGTAACAAAACCCTACAATCGCTAAGTCAAACATCACTAACTATGCACCTTCAAAAACAGCTAGCATAAACAAAGCAGCACAGGAAAATGCAGGAATTAAGACCAGAACGTACCGTATGGGCAGTTTGTCGGCGAGCGTCCCACCAATTAAACTGCCAATCATGTTAAATGAAGCAATAATGACCGGCGCCAATAACACCCACCAATCGCTCAATTCATTTGCACGGGCAATACCTGTTGCGTGGCCTATCGCAATCAACCCAGCCGCGACCGCCGTTCCATAACTGATCCAAAGCTTGATAATTAACAATCGATGCGGACTGTCAACGTCGCCCTTAACATCAACCAAAAGTTGAATTTTAGTATTCGATTTGGCTAAAAAGGCATAGGTAATGGGGGTGATGAATACCAAACAAAGCGCTAACCCATTCATCTCGCCAGCAAAACCGTAGGACCGTAACAGCACATTAAACAACAAGGGAGACACCACAGACCCCAGCGCTGTGAATTTGCATGCAAATTCACACCTTGGAACCAACAATTGAATCCAACTCCTTTGATTTTCTCAAAAAATATGTCCTGAATGAACAGGCAATCACTTTTCAAATTCCCATCGGCCTACCGCACAATGGTCTCGAAGATAATTTGGTGAACAAACCAATTCGATCATCGGATATCAACGATGGATTCCTTTATTTGGGACAGAGGCGTGGCCGCACATTACCTGTCGCCTCTGCCCGGTTTGCTGACCAAATCACGCAAACGCTCGTCAAAAACTTTAGTGCTGTCTAATCCAATCATTATAACCATGGCATTACTTGTAAGTGCCACGCTTATTTAATTAGCCCAAATGCCGTTTTCTTTCAATATATCGGCCAATTAATTGGTATAAATGCGCCTTTTCCAGGCTTATCAATGATGCCCTGCCATATAGTGACCAATTTCAGCAACATTGGCTGAACTGATCAACGTTTCGTAATTTATTTGTCCCTCAGACATCACCAAAATTCGATCAGATAGCTCTAAAATTTCGTCTAAATCTTCTGATATCAACAAGATAGCAACACCGCTGTTCCGAGCTGTAATAATACGTTCTCGAATTGCTGATACAGCTGAAAAATCAAGCCCAAAACAGGGGTTAGAGACGATTAATAAATCCACATCCCCCGTCAGCTCTCTTGCGAGAACCGCCCGTTGAACATTGCCGCCTGACAAGGATGAAATTGGGCTTTCAGTGGAAACAGTTTTCACATTAAAATCAGCGATAAGCCTAAGAGCATTCTCTTTAACTTGTTGCTTATTCATCCAAAAGCGAGACTCCCCATTTTCACCTTCATCATAAATACGAAACGCCATATTTTCTGCAACACTCATACGCGGCGTACAGGCATTGCGAAGCGGCTCTTCAGGTAAATACCGAATACGATACTCCTTCGCCTCTTCACGCGTTGCTGCATAGGTTTTACCATGCACGCTCAATCGTCCTTCGGAGAGCTTCCTTTGACCTGATAGAATTTCCATCAACTCCGTTTGACCATTGCCAGACACACCAGCAATACCGACAATTTCACCAGCGCTGACCTGCAAGTGCTCAATCTCAATGGGTTTTAAACCGGTTCGACTTGTAGCTTTTGCATGGGATAATTCCAAAACAATATCACCAACTTCGCCACGTCTACCCATGGTTTTTTTATCTGGTTCTGTACCCATCATCATACCGGCCATCTGATCGTGGGTAAAATCACTGACCGAACCACTTCCAGCTAATTTACCACGGCGTAATACAGTTAAATCGTCAGCAAATTCAGACACTTCCCTGAATTTGTGCGTAATCATAAGAACCGAGATCTCTCCAGCTTGCGTTAGCCCACGCACATGCCCCAAAACCTCTTGCGCTTCTGAAGGTGTAAGCACCGAGGTTGGCTCGTCCAGG
>CAXBCW010000058.1:0-22051 GCA_963974325.1 uncultured Rhizobiaceae bacterium | reverse complement strand
AACAAATAGCTGCTTAAGTGAGAACTGGGAGCGGCATTAAACCGTGACAGGTCCAATGGTGATCAGGCCAATTAAAATGCCCAACATCAGATAGCCATCGGTGAGCAAATCTGTGGTGCCAAATATGGAAACACGGGCAACATTTGTGACCAATGCGATGGCAGCGAGTGTTGCCACAAATGCCTCTTTGGTTAAACCATAACCAAGCAAGAACGGCACGAGTAGCATGCCAGGGCCAATGGATGCGCCAGATAGGCTTCCATAAACAACACCGACAGAATTGAGCCCTCGTTTACCCACCTTGATCTGCTTCGATTTGGCCCAATGGCGCAGAGGAATGGAGGATAGGATGACAAATCCCAAAAAAATAGCAATCGTAGTTGCCGACATTTTTCCATAGAGTAGCTCAATTCCAACAATGCAGGGCACTGCGGGGATTGTAATATATAAAAACGCCTTAAGATCAAAATTACGCGAATTTAACAAGACCCTGGTCGTATGACTGATCAGAAGCGCAACACTTATCACAGGAACAATCGGTTTGACCCCGATGATTGGTGCAATAAATGCAGATAGCAAAAACCCACCTGCAACGCCCGTTGCGCCATGTATCGAGGAGGTTACCAGCGCGACAAAGCAAATTAGACATATCGTCGGCCAACCCAATTGTTCGATCAGCGTGAGAGAAAAAAGTTCAGCCATATAAGGAGATCGCAATATCTTGTGGAGTTGGGGGTTTAATACCAGATAAAATCCAAACGGCATAATGTTCTGGTGGATCAAAAGCAGTATTAGAGCAGCATGAAAAGTCAGGCATATTGCTGACAGTCTAACTTTCATAAGTTTAATCAACCCATTACAATTTAATAAGCTTGGAAGAGATCTTTTGGCTTTGATTCAACGATATGTTTTTTTTGCCATTAATGCAGATATTGGATCGAGTTGAGGCGCTGATATCTCACACAATGATGCAAGGCCGCCTGTGCCACCCACGCCTTGAACAGCTGACGCACCGCATGCATTACCAACCTCCAAGCATTTTGCAAGTGGTGTATCGCGCAACCATTCAAAAATGAAACCACCGTTAAATGCGTCTCCAGCACCCGTTGCATCAATAACATCAACACGTGTTGTGGGCACAGTAATAGTCTCAGTTCGCGTTTGTAAAACGGCACCTTTTTCGCCGCATTTGATCACGGTCAAAGGTGCTGTTGTCATCGAAATGCCTGCCTTTAATAGCTGGTCTGCTTCCACCTCATTGGGTAGGAAAATATCAACACTGGCGATCAGCTCTTTAAGTCCTGAAGGATCGGCCATCAGCTCATCGTCCCATCCACAATCAAGCGAGATCGTAAGACCTGCAGCATGGGCTTGACGCGGCAGTTCGGGATGTTCTTTAAGTGTGCGAATTTCGCCAATATGAAGATGGCTATATTTACAAATATTCCCATCAGAAATTACAGGTATTGCCGAGTTAACGCGACGGCTGATAAAAGCACGGTCTATACCCGATGCAATCGCCACCGTGATCTGCGGATCATCACCTTGGGGCGCTGGAACACAATGTTGAATGTTCACATTGTTTGCGATCAGTTCTTTGGTGACCAATGCATCAAAGGGTGCTGCCGGCAAAATCGATAAAAGTGATGAAGTTTGGCCCAATGCACTTAATGTTGCAGCGGTGATAAAGGCGCCACCGCCTGCATGAATACCGATCCCGCCCGCAAAGGTTTCTGTGCCCAATGTTGGTAATCTTGGCACATCTGTAAAGACCAGATCACAGTAAACTCTGCCGGCGCATAAAACTGGTTTTGTGTTAACGTTTTGGTTCACGTGAGCGCAACTCCTGTCGCTAAATCAAACAAATGCATGTTTTCTTTTGCAGCACCTAAAAAAACGGTCTCACCTATTTCAGGTGGCGTTCGACCATCAGCCTTTGCAATGATTTCACCATGGGCTGTATCGACATAAATAAGTGTTTCTGGCCCAAGAGGTTCGCGCACACTCACTTTACCTTCGATAATCGGATTGTCGCTTTCAAGAACCAAATCATCCGGTCGAATACCAAGCAAAACATCGTTTCCGTTTATCGTGCTGCTGGCCCAAGGAAGAGTTTTGCCAGACGCAAGCTGAATAGAACCATCAACCACTTTACCCTCCAGCATATTCATGGATGGTGCGCCGATAAACTGGGCAACAAATGTGTTGGCAGGTTCATGGTAAACTTGAGCGGGTGTTCCAACTTGTTGAATATGACCACCCTTCATGATCACAATCCTATCGGCCAATGTCATGGCTTCAACCTGATCGTGGGTGACAAAAATAATGGTGCTACCCACCCGTTGGTGAAGTTTTTTAATCTCGAGGCGCATTTGTGTGCGCAATTGAGCATCAAGATTTGAAAGCGGTTCATCGAACAAAAAGACAGCAGGATCACGAACCATCGCCCGGCCGATCGCAACGCGTTGGCGTTGACCACCAGATAGCTCGTTAGGGCACCGTTCGAGTAGTTCAGTCATGTCCAAAATGCCAGCAACTTCGCGAATGCGGGCTTCTTTATCTGCTTTGGATGCCTTTGAAGAGCGAAGTCCAAAAGCGATGTTTTTCTTAACCGACATGTGCGGGTAAATCGCATAATTTTGGAATACCATCGCAATGTTGCGTTCTTTGGGTTCCAAATTATTAACTTCTCTATCGCTGATATGAATGCTGCCTGCTGTAATTTCTTCAAGCCCAGCAATCATTCTTAGCGTTGTTGATTTTCCGCAACCAGAGGGACCAACAAAGACCAAGAATTCGCCATCGATAACGTCAAGATTTATGCCATGGACAACTTCAGTTTTGCCATAAGCCTTGGTGAGATTTTTTAAAGATAGATTGGCCAATTTAGCTCTCCATCAAAGATGTAAAAGCTTGATCAAGATGCACCTGTGCATCTTTGCGCTTTAACAATCGTTGATCTTGTTGTGTATGTAATTGTGCAGATTGTTCTAAATATGTTGCAAGGGCTTTGGCCATTGCAGATGGCGCAGGGCCGCCGATACGATCTCGTTTTGTAACAAAGTTTTCCGCCGATACTGTGATGCGGAAACTTGGTTCATCAAGATTTGGTTTGCGGCCTTCTTCGTGTTCAAAAGCTTGGCTAAACGCTGAATAGCCTTCGCCCAAAGGACTGTTGTGTGAAATGACGTGTTTGGCTGTCGCGCTGGCAATTTCATGGGCTTGTTTAAAGGTTAAACCCTCATCTCTCACTAGCGTATCAGCCAGCTCAGTTATTGTGATACATGCGGCATCTGTGTTGCGTTGAACCGCCTCCGCATTAATCGAACAGGCGGGCAAGAATTGCGCAAGAAGTTCAAGAACACGGCCGCCACTTTCAAATGCAGAATAACCCGCTTGTTGAACTTCACCTTCACTATCATTCATGTCGGTAAATGGCGTGTTGTGCATTGTGTTCACAATGGTATCGCAACGCCCAGCGGTTACAGAGGCAAGGTGGCGCATATGCTCAATTGGCACAGGATTGCGCTTTTGCGGCATGATCGAGCTGACCTGAACAAGTGCGTTTGGCACATATAATTGCCCAACTTCAAACGCTGACCAAAATGCCAAGTCCTGCACAACCCGTCCCAGATGAACGAATATCAGTTTAATCGCAGAATAAAACCCCGTGATATAATCAACACTTGCAATACAGCCATATGAATTGACCAAAGGGCCATCAAAACCAAGTAAATCTGCCATC
Organism: uncultured Rhizobiaceae bacterium; assembly: GCA_963974325.1. GTDB lineage: Bacteria > Pseudomonadota > Alphaproteobacteria > Rhizobiales > Rhizobiaceae > Lentilitoribacter. Next base: position 18,306 of record CAXBCW010000058.1, on the reverse strand, counting down.
TGATCGCGATCAATCGGAAAGCCTGACGTGGTAATTGCAGCGGCTCCCATTGGGCAGTGACCAAGATCATTGATGGCTGCATCTAATCGCACAGCATCGCGATTTAAAACCTCAATAATAGCGCCAAGATAATGACCAAATGTCGTTGGTTGCGCAGGTTGGCCATGGGTGTAGGCAACAATCAAAGTGCCGGATTCTTTATCAGCTTTTGCAATCAAATTATCAGTCAGCGCCAAGACTTGAGATAGAAGCGTTTCTGCGCGTGTGCGAAGGGCCATCTTAAATAGCGTATGATCCATATCATTGCGTGAGCGAGCGGTATGTAATGCGCCACCCAAATCACCCAGTAACTCACGCAAACCAGCTTCCACCAAGAAGAAGTAATCCTCATGCTCTCCGGTATAGCAAAGAGATGATATATCTGTTTTGGTCTCAATAGTTCTGAGAGCTTGGGCCAGTTTTTGCCCTTGATCAGATGTCAAAATACTAGTTTTGACCAACATTACCAAATGGGCACGATTGATCGTTGCCATATGGTGGGCGTAATGGGTTTTGACGCCTTCAAACAAAGGGGCAAGAACTGTTTTTTTGTAAGTTGGATCTGGGAATTTTGAACTATCAATCATCCTTTAAGCCCCGCCATAACAACGCCGCGAATAATAAAGCGTTGGAAGATTAAAAATACTACAAGTGTCGGGATCGTAGAAATTGCAGCGCCCGTCATGATCAACTCCCATGCAACATCAACTTCATCGCCAAAGCCTGAAAGTCCAACAGGGATTGTGTACATTTCAACTGAATTTGTGACGATAAGCGGCCACAAGAACGCTGTCCAATTGCCCAAGAACACAAAGATCGCAAGTGCCGCAAGCGCAGGCTTGACCAAAGGCATAGCCACCGTCCACCAAATTTGCAGCTCGTTAAGACCATCAATTCTTGCCGCTTCGATAAAGTCGTCAGGTACGGATTCAAAGAATTGTTTCATCAAAAATGTGCCAAAACCTGTCATCAAGCCAGGGAACATAATACCCCAATAACTATCCAACCATCCAAATTCTTGGCTCATAAGATACCAAGGAATAACCAACATTTCCGTTGGAATCATCAAGGTTGATAAAATAGCGATGAAGACAAGATTGCGTCCGGGAAACTTAAACTTGCACAATGTGTAACCAACCAAGCTATCAAATAGAAGATTGGATATTGTTGTCAAAGTCGCAATGATGCTTGAATTGATAAACCACACATAAAAGCGGCCGTCTTCGAGAACATATTTGTAATTATCGAGCGTTGGCTCATCAGGAATAAGATTTACATTGTAAACTTCATGCGGCCATTTCAGTGATGTTGAAATCATATAGACGATTGGCATGATCATCACGATGCCACCAAAAAACAACAAAAGCCAACGGATGATCTGACCCATATTTTTGGGTTTGCTCACGGGTTTTGTATCCAGCAATGCAGCGCTTGTTGGGCGGATTGTATCAACATCAGCCATATTATTTAGTCCTCAAAAGGCGCAGCTGAATGAGGCTGACAAACAATAAAATAACAAATAGCACGACGGTTTGCGCAGATGCGTACCCCATGTCGAAACCATTAAACGCGGTATCATAAATCATCAACACCAAAGGTTTGGTGGCATTTAATGGACCACCGGGATTGTTGGTTGTCATATTAAACACGTGATCAAAAATACGAAGGAAACCGATAGAAGAGAAAACCACAATGAAGACAATAGTTGGCCTTAATAATGGAATGGTAATCTGAGTCAAAATGGTCCACCAGCCCACACCATCAATCCGCGCAGCTTCATAATACGTGGTGGGGATTGCACGGATACCAGCCATGAAGATAATAATCTGAAAACCAAGACCTGCCCAAACAGCAGGCGCTAACACAGCCGGTAGCGCGTTGGTTGTTGAGTTTAAAAAATCAATCTGGGCAATACCAAAACCAGCTAGAATATTATTGAATAAACCGATGGGAACAGCTTGGTAGAACCAGCGCCAAACCCATGCCATAGCAACAGCACTTGTCATAAAGGGTAGAAAATACAGCATGCGCAAAAAGCCATGCATGAAACGTAATTTATCAAGATGATAGGCAATGACAAACGAGACAACTAGTGAAATGGGTGTGCCTAAAAGAAGATAAATGAATGTGTTTTTGAACACTTTCCAAAAGACGGGATCGGCGAGTAATTTTTCATAATTCTCAAAACCTGCCCATGTGCGAGACCCTAAAAGGTTCCAGTTTTGGAATGAAATTAGAACAGCATTACCGGTTGGGTAAAATCTAATCACAACATAAAACAAAACAGGGATGGCAAGAAACATCCATGCCCAAACAATCTGTTTTTGCCGAATAGAAAGATTCCGGTAGAGCGACATCACATGCGTCCTTTGAGGTGTCAGTTAAAAGTGAATTTGGGAAAAGCGGCTCACACTCCCCCCAGGAGAAATGAAAAGGTATGTGAGCCGTAAAAGCCTTGGTACACTGGGTTAAAATGCACCAAGAGCTGTATTATTTTGAGTAGTATTCAGTCAAGATTTTCTGCTCTTGCTCTGCCGCAACGGCAAGACTATCAGTTGCAGATTGTCCTTCAAGATCAGAACGTGAGACCATATCCATAAGGACCTGACGCTGAGAGCTTTCATTTACAAACTTGGTTGTATTGGCATAAGCCAAACCGCGAATAAACGGACCAAACACTTCATCATTTGCATTTTTATCTGTCAGGCCAACACTTGGTTTGGCTGGAAGCTCACCCACAACATCAAGCCAAACTTGCATGGCATTGTCTGATGTAATGTACTTCATGAACTTCACAGAAGCATCATAACGCTCGCCTTCGGCTTTTGTGGTAATCGCATTTACCCAATAAGATGAATAGTTCGATTGAATTCCATCAGGACCGGCAGGAAGTTCAGCAACACCCCACTTAAGGCCACGAATTTTGTTCAAAGACCCAATCCGGAATGAACCATCAATGTGCATTCCTGCGCGCCCAGCTTTAAACGCTGCTTGCGGTTCATCCATAAAGCCAAATGCTGTGACACCATGCTTTTTCTCTAATGATGTATAAAAATCGAGCGCCTTCAGGCCAGCTTCATTGTTATAATTGACCTGCTTATAATCATCTTTATACGGCTCGCCACCGAACTGACGAACAAGCACTTCACGCCACCAATGGTGATCCTGAGCATTCATGCCAGTTGTAATGCCAACAGTGGTTAAATTGCCAGCGCCATCTTTTTTCGCAATCTTCTTGGCTGTTTCAACCATTTCATCAAGTGTTGCAGGTGGGTTTTCAATGCCTGCTTCTTCAAATAAACGTTTATTGTAAAACAATGCCAATGAGCGAACAGCAGTTGGAAGCGCATAATATTGCCCATCAACTTTCATGGCTTGAACCATTGGGAAAAATTCTTTGTCGACCATCGCTGCAGGGAAATCTTTTTCAGGGAGCGGTTGGATGAGTTTTGCATTTCGGTAATCATTAAGCCAGCCATAGAACAATTGAACAACATCAGGACCTTCGCCCGCAGGGATAGCGGCAGAGACTTTTGTGCGATAATCAGAATACGGGAAATGCGTCATTTTCACTGTAATGTCAGGGTTTTCAGCTTCAAAGCCCTCAATCAACTGTTCCATTGCATCAACGCGCGCATCAAAGAAATATTGCCAATATTCAATTTCAACAGCCTGAGCACTTGTGCTTGCGAGCAGTGCCATTGACGAGGTAAGACCCGCTAAGGCTAAAGTTTTAATACTTTTCATCATAATAATTCTCCCAGTTTAAGCGCCTATCCATTGAGATCAGGCGAGCTTGATATAACTATTAACTGTCTTACTTATATCATTACTCAATTCACTTGAATTATCAACTGGGTTGAGTTAATTATTTTATATGACCACAATTTACCCCTCAAAAGGCAGCAATGCAGAGCGCTCGCGATCCAGTAATCGCAGGGCCGTCATGGGCTATATTCATAATGCTGGCGTTATGGGACGGGCAGAACTTGCGCGCAGTCTGAGCCTTTCAACCCAAGCGGTCAGCAATATTATTGCAGATTTAATCGATGATGGTTTGCTACATGAAAAAGGGATACGTGTTGGCGGGCGTGGATTACCTGCGGTTCAATATGGCATTAATCCTGAGGGTGGTTATGCGTTCGGGGTCGAGATTCGTCCTGATGCGGTTTTTGCCGCGCTTTTAGATATGCAAGGCACATCTGTGTTCACTCATCGTTTAACCCTAGATGATGCCAGACCTGAGTTTGTGGTCAAACACGTTGTCGAACTTTGTGATCAAGCAATTGCACACGTTCCGGCAGCAAAGAACAAACTGCTTGGCGCGGGCATTGTTATGCCTGGACCTTTCGGCAAAACAGGATTGGCAGGCCTTGGTTCTGATTTACCACAATGGGGTTCGGTTGATCCCAAGCATCTGTTTGAAGAGGCTTTGGGTCTTCCTGTTATGGTTAGCAATGATGCAAATGCCGCTGCAATGGCCGAGCGCATCACAGGCGTTGCACAAGGCCTATCTAGCTATGCATATCTTTATTTTGGAACAGGTGTTGGTTTGGGCTTGGTCAGTCGCGGTCATCTTGTACCAGGTGCCTTTGGTAATGCAGGCGAAATCGGTCATATTTCAGTGCCCGTAAAAGGCACTATGGCGTCTCTTGAAAGTGTTTTAAGTCGCCTGTCAGTTCAGCGTCACATGGCAAAAAGTGGTCATGGAGCCATCGATTATGAAAGCTTGGAAGCGCTTTTCCAAAAGAACGACCCGCAATTGATCGAGTGGTTGGAAACAGCCAGTCTTGCACTATCGCATGCCGTTCAGATTATTGAAAATATCTTTGATCCCCAGACCATAATTTTAGGTGGTGCAATGCCCAAAGATATGTTCGATCATTTGGCCAAAACAGTTGTTCTACCAGAGCTATCGGTATCAAATCGCCCCGATGCTGTGCACCCACGTGTGCGAACAGGGGCCTCAAGCCGGCTAACGGCGACCCTTGGCGCGGCGGCTCTTATCTTAAATCAAACCTACTCGCCGCAGTTCACATTGGTGCAATAGGCATCCAAAATTGAGCGCGTAAAATATCAATATTAAGCCGCAAAAGGCAAACGGAGACACCATGCCTCTTACAGACCAAACCCGTATTGCAAATGAACGATTAACCCCACATGTATTGCAGCTATGGCGCGCTTTGACACCGCTTCAGACAATTATCTCATTCATGAATACAGGTGCTCATCCTGACGATGAAACATCAGCCATGTTGGCGGCAATGACCTTTCGTGACGGCGTAGATATTAGCTATGCATGTTCAACGCGCGGTGAAGGTGGGCAAAATGATATCGGCCGCGAAACCAGTCAAGCATTGGGTGTGCTACGCACAGCAGAGATGGAACGCGCCTGCGATGTGTTGAACCTGCGCATGTATTGGCATTCCGAAACGCCAGACGATAGTTTGTTTGATTTTGGGTTTTCAAAATCAGGTGTTGAAACACTTGGTAAATGGGGCAAAGCCCGCACCATGAAGCGTTTTGTCGATATTATTCGCATGGAACGCCCTGATATTATCTGCCCAACATTCTTGGATATTCCAGGCCAACATGGACACCACCGAGCGATGACGGAAGCGGCACATTTGGTCATGGATTTGGCCGCAGATCCAAGCTTTACCGAAAGTACATTGGCGCCATGGCAAGTTAAAAAAATGTACCTACCAGCATGGTCAGGCGCGGGCCAAGCCTATGATGATGATTTGCCACCGCCGCCTGCCACATTGACCATTTCATCAGATGGAATTGAACCCGCAAGTGGTTGGAGTTTTGAACGGATTGGCCAGCAGTCTCGAGCCTTTCATTTAACACAAGCCATGGGCCGTTGGGTGGCCGCGGGAACAGAACGTAACTTCCCGCTTCATCTGGCTGATACCCGCGTTGAAGGTCCTGATATCGCATTATCTTCCGGCTTGCCTCTGACCCTTGCAGATCTTGAGGTGCCAGAAATATCTGACAAACTTAAAAAAACACAAGCGTTGATGGATGCAGCACGCGCAGCTTTTCCGATTAATGCTGATATTTTAAAGCATGCATGTTCGGCTTTGTCTTCACTTCAAGATGCAATTGCGCAATGTCCTGACAATGCCAAATCAGACATTTTGCACAAATTAACCCGCAAAGAAACGCAAATTTCGCGCCTCATCCAAATCGCAAGCCGTGTTGAAGTTATTGGCCGTACAGCATCCGATATTCTACATCCTGATGATATGACCGAGCTTACCATTGAAGTGCGAAATGGCGTGGCCAATAATATCACGGTCACCCCCGATCTTCCAAAGGATTGGCATTATGTTTCTGGCAAGATCAAAATTGATAAAAACGCAGATGTGAGTGATCCATATCCGACGGTTTACCTACCTGATACGCCAACGGCTCCGTGCTTGAATATTGAGATGAGTTTTCATGGGATAATAGCCAAATCAGCAGCTCGTTTGGACGTTCAGCCCAATGTGGTCCCGTCAAAATCAGCCTCTGTCAGTCCCGCTGTCGACATTATCAATATGAATGATCAAAGACGAACCATCGAGGTCACAACAGACGGGCTTGCATCAATAAATGCGCAGCCAGACTTGATTGCGCCACAAAATTGGGCGGTCGATGCATCAGATACGGGGTTTAATGTGACAGCACCTCAAAATGTAAGTGCTGGCCTATATGAGCTGTCCCTCACATTAGATGGTGCACAGGCGCAAAGCATCACCCAAATTAACTACCCACATATAGCGCCGCGGGCATTGGCACGCCCCGCAACAGTTGTTGTTCGCGTGATAGATACCAAATTGCCAAAGACAAAAATTGGTTATATTGGCGGCGGTAATGACCGCGTTCATCATTGGTTGGCTCAAATGGGAATGGATGTGACAGCTTTGTCTGACGCTGATTTACAGAGCGATCAAGCATTAGAGAAATATGACACAATTGTCATCGGTATTTTTGCAATGAAGTTCTGCAAAGGCCTATTGGAGCAAATGCCGCGTCTCCATTCATGGTGCAATAATGGTGGCCATTTACTGACACTTTATCACCGTCCATGGGATGATTGGGCACCCGATAGCGTGCCGCCAAAACGATTGGTTATCGGGCAGCCATCCTTGCGTTGGCGCGTTACTGATGAAAATGCTGATGTCAGCGTTTTAGAACCAAACCATACCATTTTTCATGAGCCAAATGTGATTGGCACTGAGGACTGGGCTGGATGGCACAAAGAGCGAGGGCTGTATTTTGCCATGGAATGGGACGCGAGCTATACTCCTTTATTATCGATGCATGATCCAGAAGAACAACCGTTATTAGGCTCGATGCTGGTTGCGAATATTGGCAAAGGTCAACACATTCATACATCACTTATCCTACATCATCAGATGGAAAAACTCACTCCCGGTGCTTTCAATCTTATGGCAAACTTACTGAGCTAACATGCAAGACAACCCCAGAAATTTATTCGGTGGCGGGTGGCTTATCGCAGATATGAGTTTGAATATTTGGGCGCTCACCATCGTCAAATCGATTGGTTTAGATTATAGCGCATGGCAGCTGGTGTTTTTATGTGCGCTGATTGGTGCCCTCATGATGCTTCCATGGATTTTGCGCCAACCACACGCATTTATTGGCGTCAAACGTCCTGATTTACACCTGCTTCGGGTCGTGCTTTCAACATTGACGCTCACCACAAGTTTCTTTGCAATTGCGCGTCTGCCGTTTGCTTTATTCACCGCCATCAATTTCACCCGACCTTTGGTCATGATGGTCATGGCAGCATTGATATTGCGAGAGTTTATTTCAGGTAAAAGATGGATCGCCGCAAGCTTGGGATTTGTTGGTGTGATCATTGCTTTAGAGCCAAGCGAATTGGTCTTTACTTGGGGGTTGCCTGCGCTCTTTTTGACCGTAATTTTTGGTACATCTGCAATCATCGTCACGCGCAAATTATCAGATGCACCAACCGTTGTAATGATGACGTTTTACACCTGTGGGCTAGCGATTTTAACGCTGCCATTTGCTATTTGGTCATGGACATCCATCAATCTGGATGATCTACCTATTTTATTGGCAATTGGCGTGTTTGCCCAATCGGCACAATTTTATTTTTTGCGGGCTCATAAATGGGGCGAGGCAGGTTTTCTAGCTATTTTAGGATATTTAAGCCTCGTTTTAAGTACAGGTGTTGGTTATATCTTCTTTGATGAAATCCCAACGATGAGCTTTATTTTTGGTGCAATCTTAATTGTCGCAGCGGCCGTTTGGGCCACACTATCGGCACGAAAATTGATGCAGAATGAAAGAAAGTAGATCATGAATTCACAGCAAGTTTTACCAATATTATATGGTGGTGCGACATCCCCATTTGCTCGTATGACAAAAATCTATGGCGATTTTTTGGATGTTGAATTTACCTATAAATCCATTGATATTTATAGTGCAGAATTCATTGATCCATTCAATCCACTACGCCAAATTCCAACATTGGTGACCGAAAAAGACGAAGCAATATACGACAGTCGTACAATCTTTTCGTTTTTTGAACATCTTGCCAATCAACCAAACGAAAAGACAGACTTCCAAGAAACTACCCGAATTTCTCTGGCGTTGGGCATGTCGGACGCTTGTCTTCAATACCGCATGGAAACCGTTTTGCCTGAAGATGCACAAAACCAAGTAAAGCTTGATAAATTAAAACAACGCATGAACCGTTGCGTTGCCAAATTAGAAAGTTTTGCCGATATTACGCATTCAAAAAACGTTAACTTGGAACAAATAGTACTTGCCTGTGCATTAGAATATTTGGATTTTCGCTATACAAAAGAATGGCGAAACGCTTGTCCCAAGCTGAGTAACTGGCTGTCAGAATTTAGCATGCGGACTGATATGCAGGAGACAAGACCTCCGCAAGCTTAGAATGCTTTGAATTTATAGGTCGTTTTCAATAGTCAGGCAGCTCATTCGGTGCGCGTTTCATCGCATTAAAATTATCCATCGTGAAATCGACAACGGCTCCTGTTGTCCAATCAAACAAGTCACGTTTGACCTTGGTCAACGGGCCTAGATACACATGTAATGCATGACTGTGATCGCTACCACTTGCGCTGACGGCATGCAGGCCATCAGGTCCGATGGACAGGATCTCACCGGGATTCACAATTTTAGTCTTTATATGCGTCAACTTATTATCATCACGGCGGAACATGATGTTTTTCTCATAACCTGAAACCACGCCAATATGCACATGCATTTTGTGCTCATGTGGTGGCATTACAAATTTGGGGTCAAACTGACAAGACCATATTGAGACGGTCTCATCTTCAAACAATAAAATTTCATCTTCATCATGATGAGGTAGTCCAGATGCTTTTAATTCAGTATCAGCGAGCGTGGTTGCAAGTAGGCTTTTAACGGCATCATTCGGGTTTTCTGCACAAGCGGCAACACGGGCAGCCGCAACAAAATCATCGTAGCTAAATGACATTTGACATCCATTTCTATCACTATAAAATTAAATATAGACTAGCACATATTGGCTGATTGAACAGCTCTGGTGACTTGGCTATTCCTATCCAGTGCGATGATTTTTGATGATGAGTGATGATTTGGAAGAGGAGTTATTTTAGTCGAAACAAAACTAAGTGATCTTTATTCGGACCCATCTTTGGCTCAGTTTTACAATGTGAACCAAACGACGCGCCAAGACTACGCCTATTGTGTTCAATGGACAGAAAAAGCCAATAGCATTCTCGATTTGGGATGTGGTACAGGTACGCTTGCATCCTTGTTTTCCGACCGTATAAATGTCGTTGCGGTAGATCCAGCCAAAGCGATGCTCGACATTGCAGCTGATCAAATCAAGACCCAAAATATTTCATGGGTGGAAGGCGATGCGCGCAATATTCGTCTTGGTCAGAGGTTTGATTGTGTGATTTTAAGTGGCCATGCGTTCCAAGTTTTCTTAACAAAAGAAGACCAGCTTCAGGTTTTGATGACAATTGCAGCGCATTTAAACCAAGGAGGGCAGTTTATTTTTGATAGTCGAAATCCGAGTTTCCCTCAATCCAAGGAGCGCATAAAGTCACAAACGTTACGCGAATTTTTGCATCCTGAGCACGGCGAGATGGAAGCGTGGAATGAATCGACTTATGATACATCAAATCACATCCTGATCTACACAAATAGCTACCGCGTTTTGAAAACCTCAGAGGTCATGTCAGCGCAAGAAAAGATTTGTTATCCCTCACAAACAGATATCGCAGATATGATGATCGAGGCAGGCCTGAAAGTTGAAAAATGGCTGGGTGACTGGGACGGAGACCCCTATCACCCTGGGTCTCGTGAAATCATCCCAATTGGTGGTCTCATTTCGTCAAAGCAGAACTAGATACACCGACCGCCATCAACTTCCATGCACACACCCGTGACCATGCTGGCCTCATCAGAACACAAATAACAAGCGGCATTGCCCATGTCTTCAGGGGTGGAAAAACGGCCTATGGGAATGGTGGATAAAAACTTGGCGCGAACCTCGGGCGTGTCTTCGCCCATAAACATTTTCAACAATGGTGTATCACCTGCAACGGGGTTGATCGCATTCACACGAACGCCAGATGGCGCAAGCTCAATGGCCATGCTTTTTGTCGCTGTTGTCAGCCAGCCTTTGGAGGCATTATACCAGCTCAAACGCGGGCGCGGACTAACAGCTGCCGTTGATGCAACATTCAAAACAGCGCCAGACCCGCGTGTTCTCATATGCGGAATAATCTCTTGTGCTGTGAGAAAAACAGATTTGCAATTGACCGCAAAAACCTTGTCAAAATCATCTTCACTCACCTCGTCGATGAGAGCGGGTAGGTGAGTTGTGCCAGCATTATTGATCAAAATATCAATTTGACCAAAAGCTTCAATTGTGGCTTCTGCCAACGCTTTTATATCAGTACGATTGGTGACGTTGGTTTTGAGCGCGTGGACATGATCGCCGAGCTCAAAAGCCAGAGTGTTCGCAAGATCGATATTCAGATCAGCGATCATAACCTTGGCGCCTTCGCTTGCAAATTTACGAACTATCCCAGCGCCAAATCCTGATGCACCACCGGTGACAATGGCGGTCTTACCTTCTAATCGCATGTGCAAATTCCTATCCGTGATATGCTGCTACTGTTTTGAGTTTTGAAAAACCGTATAGGGCTTCAAACCCTTTTTCTCGTCCGTGACCAGAAAGGCCCGAGCCGCCAAATGGCAATTCAACACCGCCACCTGCACCGTAATTATTGATGAAAACCTGTCCAGCACGAAGTTTTTTCGCAAGCCGCATTTGTCGTGCGCCATTGGCACTCCACACAGATGCTACAAGTCCAAATTTGGTGCCATTGGCAATTTTGACAGCTTGCGCTTCATCATCAAACGGAATGATGACTTGCACAGGACCAAAAATCTCCTCCTGCGCTAAAATGTGGTCTGGATTTGCATTGGTGAAAAGCGTTGGCGCAACATATGCGCCGCCCGATGGTGCATTAGATACGATCTGACCTTGGGCCGCAATTTCCAAATCAGACCCCTTGTTCAAGAAGCTCTCAACAATATCTTTTTGTCGTTTGGAAACCAGTGGTCCAACATCTAAATCATCAATCGCGGGACCTACTTTTAATGCGCTATAACGTACTACCATTTTTGAAACGACTTCATCATACCGGCTTGTGTGAACCAAAATTCTCGATGAGGCTGAACATGTCTGCCCCGCATTTTGAATACCTGCATTGACCAAAAACGGAAGCGCAGCTTCGACATCTGCATCATCAAAAACCAGTTGAGGCGACTTGCCGCCAAGTTCCAAGGTGACGGGAGTAATGTTTTGTGCTGCAGCCGTTTGAATAAGTCTACCAACGCCAACCGAACCCGTGAACGAAATATGATCAATGCCATCATGCTCTGTCAGAGCCGCTCCCGCTTCAATGCCAAGACCAGAAACAACGTTTAACGCGCCTGCAGGAAGGCCTGCTTGTTTGGCAATGTCTGCAAATGCAAGCGCGGTTAAACAGGCTTCTTCTGCAGGTTTTAAAACACACGCATTGCCCATAGCCAATGATGCGCCAACGGAACGTCCAATGATTTGCATAGGATAATTCCACGGGATAATGTGGCCTGTGACACCGTGTGGTTCGCGCAACGTATAGACCGTGTATCCCTCCAGATAGGGAATGGTTGAGCCATGTATTTTATCAACCGCACCGCCATAAAACTCAAGATAACGAGCAAGCGCAATCACATCCGCCCGCGCTTGTTTAAGCGGTTTACCAACATCCATCGCTTCAATTTTGGCAAGAGTTTCGGTGTTTTCTAACACGATTTGACCCATGCGAAATAAAATACGCCCACGCTCTGGCGCAGTCATTTTACCCCAATTGCCCGTCAATGCGTTTCGGGCTGCACTAACAGCATGATCGATGTCGTCAGCAGACCCGCGTGCAATGGCACAAAGGACCTCGCCATTTGATGGGTTTTTCAAATCGATGGATTGGCCGGATTGAGACGCGAGCCATTTACCGCCAATAAAACAATTTTTTGGGTCAAACCAAAGGTCTTGCATGCTCATATTATACCCATCATTTTTAATTTTCAACATCAGGATCTGGCAGAACAGATTGTGCTTCCAGTATTAAATTTAGCATATCAATTATCTGCTGTTCAGGCAAACAGGAACGCCTTATTTCCAAGGATACATGGATCAGAAGTTGAACGCAGCTTGCAAGATTGCGTCTACGCAGTTCAAAATATTCAGACAGGCTTACCAGAGTTTGAAAGTGTTATTTTCATGAGAGTTGCCAAAGAAAAAGGGAACCGAAGCTCCCTGAATCTCATTTAACTTGTCATTGTGAGCTATTTAGATTGCATAACTTCAACATCTGATATCAGCACCATGAGACCTAGCTCATCAATCAATTGCTCTAAGCTAGAGAGCAAGCGATCAGCATCATCTTTCCCGACAACCACAGTGAAGGTAATCTTGCTTCCAGCACCACCTGTGACTTGATCATCAAGCCAGCGTCCATTTTTACCATCACCACCTGATATGGGCTGGAATGTGTAGGCTTTAATGCCAATAACTGCCGCAAGATCCCGCACCCGCCGAAACAAAGGCGCGTCGACAATGATTTCAATTTTCTTTTGTTTGATTGTTAAGACCATGATCACACCATCAAGTTAGCTAGGAAAGTATAAAGCGGAATTCCCAAGATGATATTGAATGGGAACGTGATTGCCAATGACATTGTTAGATATAAACCAGCATCAGCTTTTGGTAACGCCATCCGCATGGCTGCTGGAACCGCGATATAGGACGCGCTGGCTGCAAGGATCGCAAGTGCCACCGTCGTGCCGACATCCAAGCCAAGAAGCGTACCCAAAACAACACCGATTGTACCGTTGATCATTGGGAATAACACCCCAAGGAACACCAGCCGCGCTGTAAGCCCTTTGGCATGACGCAAACGACGCGCAGCCAATAGGCCCATATCGAGCAAGAACAAGCAAAGAAGACCCGTAAAGCCAACTTGGAACACAGGAGCAATAGGCTCAAACCCATCTTTGCCAATGATAAGACCGATAATAAAACTACCGGTGAGCAGAACGACGGCCCCGTTTAATAATGTTTCCCGCATGAGGCTACCGTCAGATTGCACTTTTACATTCGGGTCACGCCGCGCAAGATATAGGCCCACAATAATGGCAGGTGTTTCCATCAGCGCAAGAACCGCAATCATGAAACCTGCAGGCGGCATGCCGCTATCTGTCAGAATTTGATTGCCTGCAATAAAGGTCACCACACTCACTGAACCATAATGGGCGGCAATGGCGGCAGCGTTGGTGACATCAAGTTTTCCAAAACTGCGAAGAACAAAGAACGCGCCCACAGGAATGAGGCATGCAAGCAGAAGGCCGGCACCGGCAGCTAGGAACAGATCAACACTAAAGCCATTATCGGCGACAAGTATGCCGCCTTTAAGGCCGATAGCGCACATCAAATAGAGTGACAAAGATTTCGATAATGGTTCGGGGATCGCAAGATCGGACCGCGCAAAAGCAGCCAATGCGCCCAGTGCAAAAAACAGGACGACGGGGGATAGAAGAGTTTCCATAAGATTTAGACTTTATATAAGTTGATGACCAATTGAGTTTTTAGGTGCACAACTTTGTCGGAGAACATAGGTCGTATGTCTTGGGCTTGAGAAAATTATTCTGTTTTTGGGTGAATGTGGTTTGGAAATTATCACGATTGTGCTCCGAGTGTAAAATAACGAACACCGCAGCTTATGACGGTTAGTGGATTTAAAATCCAATTCATTTATCATGTGACGTTGATAGATATTATCTATTGATAATTATCAAATCGATTGTTAAATATAGATGACATATTTGTTAATCGCGTTGCACAATATCTGCAAAGTTCAAGACTGCTGTAAATCTACAGCCCATAAAGGTCCTCCATGCCCACTTTAAAACAATTGTCTTATTTGGTCGCTTTGTCGCAAGAGTTACATTTCAGACGTGCAGCAGAACGCATGAATGTGACCCAGCCCACTTTGAGCAGTCAAATCCAAGAATTGGAAAAACGACTAAATGCACCCTTGGTGGAGCGTGGATCGTCGCAAGTGGCACTCACGCCGCTAGGTCGGGAAATTTCCGAAAGAGCAGGGCGCATATTATCTGATGTGCAAGACATAACGGATTTAGCCGCCTCATCTCAACATGGGTTTCATGGCAAAATCAGATTGGGTGTACCGCCAACGTTAGGCCCCTATTTATTGCCTCATATCGTGCCAGATCTTCACGCAAAATATCCCAATTTGAAACTCTATGTGCAAGAGGGAAAACCAAAAGATTTGCAGCTAGAATTGCAAGCCGGTAGCCTAGATCTTGTCATATCACCGCTGCCGATTAGCTTTTCAGATCTGCATGTAGAAAGCCTATTCCGCGAGCCATTACAAATTGTATCTGCCCCAGATCATCCACTGGCATCCAAGGAAAATCTGGAGCGTAGCGATCTTGCTGGACAACAAGTCTTGGCAATCGAAAGAGGTCATCATCTGCATGATCAAGTGCAACAATTATGCGACGATTTTAACGCTACAGTCTTGCGCGATTATGAGGGCACAAGCTTAGATACATTAAGATTAATGGTCGGCATGGGGGCAGGGTTGGCATTTTTGCCTGCTTTATATGTCAGATCAGAAATTGGTGATCGCGGAGAGATTGCGGTTCTCAACTTAAAGACACCAAATCTATACAGGCAAATCGGCCTGACATGGCGCAAGCGTTCTGTGCATGCGTCATTATTTTCAGAAATTGCAGATCTCATCCGCACAATCGCACGGACAAAACTCACCGAAGTCTCCATCATTCAGCAATAGCGTATTTGCTAGTTAATCCTGCAAATGACACGCCAATGCATGCGTGTCCTTATTACCTTTAAGCGCGGGTGCTTCAGTACGACATCTATCAAAAACTTTCGGACAACGCGGATGAAATGCGCAGCCACTTGGTGGATCAATCGGTGACGGCAATTCGCCTTTTAAGATCTCACGAGTCTTTTTAACTGTTGGATCAGGGATTGGTGTCGCCGATAAAAGTGCGCGTGTGTAAGGATGACTTGGGTTGCTAAACAGCTCTTCTCGCGAGGCTTTTTCAACAGCCTTACCCAAATACATCACCATCACATCATCTGCGATATGTTTAACCACAGACAAATCATGGGAGATAAACAAATATGCCAGATTAAACTTGGCTTGAAGCTCATCAAGTACGTTTAAAACTTGTGCCTGAATAGATACATCTAGTGCCGATACTGGCTCATCCAAAACCAAGATTTCTGGCTCCAGCATCAAAGCGCGCGCAATCGCGATCCGTTGTCTTTGCCCACCCGAAAACATGTGTGGGTAACGATCAAAATGTTCAGGGCGTAATCCAACTGCCGCCATCATATCTTTGGCGCGGTCTGCTTTTTCTTTATGCGGAAGCTTTGTGTTCATAGATAAAGGCTCAATCAAAGCACTACCAATTTTTTGACGTGGATTTAACGAACCGTAAGGGTTTTGAAAAACAATCTGAACTTTTGGCCGTAATGATTTACGAACCTCATCAGAGGCATCTGCCACATCGATATCATTTATATTTAAGTTGCCAGAAGTGGGTGGTTGGATCATCGTAACGAGTTGCGCCAGTGTCGATTTTCCACATCCAGACTCGCCAACAACGGCTAATGTTTTATTTCGCTCGAGTTCAAAACTAACCCCATCAAGTGCTTTGACAATGGAAGGCTGACGGAACAATCCACCACCAACTGAATAGTGTTTTTTAAGGTCGTTTGCTCTTAGGACAATCTCACTCATGATGATGCGTCCTCAAAATTTGAGACAACACCGTCGATCAGTGGGGTATGGCAAAGGGCCGAGCCAAGATCAGCTGATGCGCGATCTGGTTTTTCAGATTTACAACGCTCGGTAACATGGGCGCATCGCGGGGAAAATAAACATCCCTTCGGGCGATCAAATTGACCAGGAACAACACCCGGAATAGACGGCAAGGCTCGCGATGTCGCACGTTCCGGAAGGGCGGCCAACAAAGCTGCGGTATAGGGGTGGTGCGGATTTGCAAACAGATCCATCACGTTTTGCTCTTCAGCCTTTTGGCCTGCATATTGCACGACCACGCGATCAGCAGTTTCCGCCACAACACCCATATCATGGGTGATCAAAACCAAGCCCATGCTGGTCTCTTTTTGTAAGGAAACTAACAGATCCAAAATCTGAGCTTGAATAGTCACATCAAGCGCGGTGGTGGGTTCATCGGCAATCAATAGTTTTGGATTACAAGATATCGCCATTGCGATCATCACGCGTTGGCTCATGCCACCAGATAATTGATGGGGAAATGCACTTAAGCGCTTTTCAGGCGCTGGAATGCCCACAAGTTCAAGCAATTCGATGCTGCGTTTTTTACGTTCTTTACGAGACATACCCAAATGAACCCGCAAGGCTTCGCCAAGTTGGAACCCAACAGTAAAGCATGGATTAAGGCTCGACATCGGTTCTTGAAAGATCATCGCAATGTCTTTGCCGATAACGCTTTTTCTTTGGCGCGGCGTCAGGCCCAAAAGATCAATATTATTAAAGCTCAATCTATCCGCGGTCACATTGGCCGTCCAAGGCAATAGGCCCATAACAGCCATCATTGCCACAGATTTTCCAGAACCAGATTCGCCAACAATGGCCAAAATATTTTTTTGTGCGACTGTTAAAGACAAAGCATCCACCGCACGAAACGTGCCGCCCGATGTGGCGAAATCTACACTAAGGTTTTCAATGTTTAATAGCGCCATTATGACCTCTTTAACTTAGGATCAAGAGCATCACGCAAGCCATCACCCATCAAGTTAATCGCTAGAACTGTGATCAAAATCGCAAGCCCCGGGAAGGTAACAACCCACCAAGCGCGCAAGATAAATTCACGGGCTTCGGCAAGCATAGTCCCCCATTCGGGTGTTGGTGGTTGCGCACCCATTCCCAAAAACCCGAGCGCTGCTGCATCCAAAATGGCGGTCGAGAACGATAGAGCTGCTTGGACGATCAATGGTGCCATGCAATTTGGCAAGATTGTAACAAACATCAACCGGATAGGGCCGACACCTGCAAGTCGTGCTGCGGTCACATAGTCTTTGCCCTTTTCACTCATAACAGAAGCTCGTGTGAGGCGTACATAATGTGGTTGCTGAACAATGGCGATAGCGATAATCGCGTTGGTCAGACTGGGTCCTAAAATAGCAACAAGAACAAGCGCTAACAAAAGACTTGGAAACGCTAGGATAATATCCATCACGCGCATCACAAGTGTATCGGTAACACCGCCAACATAACCAACAATCAATCCTGTGGTAACGCCAACAGAAACAGCACCCGTGACAACAATAACGCCAACAAACAGCGAATAACGGCTGCCATGGATAAGGCGAGATAGCATATCTCTGCCAACAGCATCAGTGCCTAAAATATAGCTCCAACTACCACCTTCTTGCCAAACGGGTGGTACCAAAAATGCATCCCGATATTGTTCAATAGGGCTGTGCGGGGCAACAAATTCTGCAAAAATAGCAATGAAGATAACGAATAGGAAAACCAAAAGGCCAATAACAGCACCTCTGTTTTCGCTGAAATAATACCAAAAACTTGCGAGCGCAGATTGTGGCTT
>CAXBCW010000057.1:0-22254 GCA_963974325.1 uncultured Rhizobiaceae bacterium | reverse complement strand
GGTCGTAATAAACCTTACCAGAACACATCACCACACGGCGGATTTTGCTATCTTTTTGCAACTGAATTGGCGCGTCTTTAAGCATCTCAGCATCATCCCACAACAAACGGTGGAACGTTGATTCACCCGTAAGTTCTGAGAATGCAGATGTTGCACGTTTATGACGAAGCAATGATTTCGGTGTCATCAAAATAAGTGGCTTACGGAAATCACGATTGAGCTGACGACGCAAAATGTGGAAATAGTTTGCAGGTGTCGTGCAGTTTGCGACTTGCATATTGTCTTCAGCACATAGCTGCAAGAAACGTTCTAAACGCGCCGATGAATGCTCAGGCCCTTGACCTTCATAGCCATGCGGCAGAAGACACACAAGACCCGACATACGAAGCCATTTGCGCTCACCAGATGAGATAAACTGGTCAAACAACACTTGAGCACCATTGGCAAAATCACCAAATTGCGCTTCCCACAATGTCAATGCATTGGGTTGGGCAAGTGAATAACCATATTCAAATCCAAGCACCGCTTCTTCAGACAACATGGAGTTGATAACTTCATAGGGCCCTTGTGAAGAAGACAGGTTTGCAAGCGGAATGAAACGATCTTCGGTCTCTTGATCATACAGCACTGAATGACGTTGGGAGAATGTCCCACGTTCGCAATCCTGACCGGATAAACGAACACGCGCACCATCATGAACCATGGACCCAAACGCAAGCGCTTCGCCCATTGCCCAGTCGATACCTTCACCAGTTTCGATCATTTTAGCGCGGTTTTTCATGAAACGTTGAATTGTTTTATGCGCTTGGAAACCCTCAGGAATGGTCGATAATTTCTGACCAATATCACGAAGTATCTTGGCAGGAACCGCAGTTTTTCCGCGGCGTTGTTCATCAGCATTATTGGCTGTTGAAAGACCCGACCACTGACCATCAAGCCAATCGGCTTTGTTTGGTTTATAGGCTTGGCCCGCTTCAAATTCGATTTCAAGTTTGGCACGCCAATCAGCAATCATACCATCAAGCTCTGCTTGTGATAGAACACCTTCTTTGACCAAACGCGCACCATAAAGATCAACAGTTGTTTTGTGCGCACGAATGTTTTTGTACATTTTTGGCTGTGTAAACGAAGGCTCATCGCCCTCATTGTGGCCAAATCGGCGATAACAGAACATGTCAATCACAACAGGCTTATAGAATTTTGAACGATATTCCGTAGCAATTTTCGCAGCGTAAACCACAGCTTCGGGATCATCACCATTGACATGAAAAATCGGAGCTTCAATCATTTTCGCCACATCAGATGGATAAGGCGATGAACGAGAAAATGCAGGATTGGTCGTAAAGCCAATTTGGTTATTAATGATAAAGTGAACCGTTCCAGCAACACGGTGTCCGCGCAAACCAGAAAGACCCAAAATTTCTGCAATCACACCCTGGCCAGCAAAGGCAGCATCACCATGCAACAAAAGCGGCATAACTTTAACGCGCTATGACAGCGGAACAATCTCGCCATCGGCTTTGCCCAAAATATCTTGTTTGGCGCGTGCTTTACCCATCACAACAGGATTAACAATCTCAAGGTGAGATGGATTTGCAGTCAGTGACAAGTGAACTTTATTACCATCAAATTCGCGATCAGAAGATGCACCCAAGTGATATTTCACATCACCAGAACCTTCAACTTCTTCAGGGGTGAATGAACCACCTTTAAATTCGTGGAAAATCGCACGGTGCGGTTTGCCCATCACTTGAGACAATACATTCAGACGGCCACGGTGAGCCATGCCAAACACGATCTCTTTAAGACCCATTGAGCCGCCACGTTTGATGATTTGCTCAAGCGCCGGAATAAGCGATTCAGCACCATCAAGACCAAAACGTTTTGTGCCTTTATATTTAACATCAATAAACTTCTCAAAGCCTTCAGCTTCGATCAGCTTTTGCAAAATTGCTTTTTTACCATTGCTGGTAAATTCAACGCCTTTATCGGGACCTTCAATGCGCTGCTGCAACCATGATTTTTCTTCAGGGTTGGAAATATGCATAAATTCAACGCCCATTGTGGAACAATAGGTACGCTGAAGAATATCAATCATTTCAGGAATGGTGGCATATTCAAGACCAAGGACATGATCGATGAAAATCTTGCGGTCGAAATCTTCTTTGGTAAAACCATAAGATTCAGGTGACAATTCCTGATAATCTTCTTGTTTTTTCGCAATGCCAAGCGGATCAAGATCTGCATGTAAATGCCCACGCATACGATAAGCGCGGATCATCATAATGGCGCGAACACTATCGCGTGCTGCGCGTTCGATCTCAGATTGATCCGGCGCAACGCCTTTGGCTGTTGCTTTGGATTTTAATTTATCCTCAACGTGTTTTTCAACACTACCCCAATCACCATCAAGCGCAGAGACAAGTTCGTCATCGGGCTGATGCGGCCAATTTGGCTTTGCCCATGATGCGCCAGCTGCAGACTTACGAATGCTTTCGGGGTCGTCACCTAATTCTGCGAAAAATGATTGCCATTCGACCGGAACCGAATTTGGGCTATCTAAGTAACGCGCATACATATCTTCGATATAAGCTGCGTTTGTACCATCCAAAAAGGATGTCTGTTGAAAGAATTCATTGGCTTCTTGGCGTGCCATGTTTTCCATAAACGGGTCGTGTCCCCGTCCCCAATCTGAAGCTGAGTTAGATCATCAGATCTATACCCAACAAGTTTAGCTTCAACGTTTGGAAGACATGTCCCGAGACCTCCAAACCCGTCATGTAAGATCGGCAAACCAAAGGCTCGCCGACCTCAAATTTTAACTAGCCGTTCAAAACTTTAACAAGCGTTTTGCCAAGCTGAGCAGGCGATGGAGAAACGGTAATGCCCGCAGCTTCCATGGCTTTAATTTTATCGTCTGCGCCACCTTTACCACCGGAAATCACAGCGCCAGCGTGGCCCATTGTGCGTCCTGGAGGTGCCGTACGGCCAGCGATAAAGCCAACCATTGGTTTTTTACGGCCAAGTTTTGCTTGTTCGATCAACCATTCAGACGCTTCTTCTTCCGCTGAACCGCCAATTTCACCAATCATGATGATGCTTTCAGTCTCAGGATCATCCAAATACAAATCGAGCATGTCGATAAATTCGGTTCCTTTAACTGGATCGCCACCAATACCAACAGCCGAACTCTGGCCAAGGCCTTCATTGGTTGTTTGGAATACAGCTTCATAGGTCAGTGTGCCTGAACGAGATAGGATGCCAACAGAACCCTTTTTGAAAATGTTGCCTGGCATAATGCCAATTTTACATTCATCAGGGGTCATAACACCTGGGCAGTTAGGACCGATAAGACGTGAGCTTGATTTGTCCAAACGGGCTTTAACCTTGACCATATCAGACACTGGAATGCCTTCTGTGATACAGATGATCAATGGAATACCAGCATCGATAGCCTCGATGATAGCGGCGCCCGCGCCCGCGGGTGGAACATAAACAACAGATGCATTTGCACCCGTTGCAGCTTTACCTTCAGCTACAGATGCAAAGATCGGTAGTTCAGTTCCATCTTGGCTTGTCCAAACAGATCCACCTTTTTTCGGGTGAATACCGCCGACCATTTTCGTGCCGTGGTAACCCAAAGCTTGTTCGGTGTGGAATGTTCCGGTTTTACCCGTTAAGCCTTGAACGAGGACTTTGGTGTCTTTGTTAATTAAAATTGACATCTAATTATCCCTTCACCGCTTTAACGATTTTCTGAGCTGCATCATCAAGGTCATCAGCGGCGATCACATCGACATCTGATTCATTGATAATTTTCTTACCAGCTTCAACATTTGTACCTTCAAGGCGCACAACAAGTGGCACTTTAAGTCCGACTTCTTTAACGGCTGTCACAACACCTTCCGCAATCACATCACATTTCATGATGCCACCGAAGATATTGACCAAAATGCCTTTAACATTCGGATCAGATGTAATGATTTTAAAGGCAGCTGTTACTTTTTCAGTTGTCGCTCCGCCACCAACATCCAAGAAGTTTGCAGGCTCTGCACCGTATAGCTTGATGATATCCATCGTCGCCATTGCAAGGCCAGCACCATTGACCATGCAACCAATATCACCATCAAGGGCAACATAAGCCAGATCATATTTAGATGCTTCAATCTCTTTTGCGTCTTCTTCAGTCAGATCACGTAGCAATTGAATATCTTCATGACGGAAAACTGCATTGCCATCAAATGACATTTTAGCATCCAACACACGAAGACGACCATCTTTCATCACGATCAATGGATTGATCTCGAGCAATGCCATGTCTTTTTCAACAAAGGCATTATAAAGGATCGGGAATAATGTTTCACCATCTGATGCAGCTTCACCAGTAAGCTCCAAAGCAGCATTAATGCTGGCAATGTTTGCAGCCGTGACACCATGGTCTGGATCAATCGGAACCGTGATGATTTTCTCAGGTGTCTCTTCAGCAACAGCTTCAATGTCCATGCCACCTTCTGTAGACACAACAAAAGCAACTTGGCCAACAGTACGGTCAATCAAAAGCGAGCAATAAAGTTCGCGTTCGATATCAGCACCATCTTCAAGATAAAGACGATTGACTTGTTTGCCTGCAGGGCCAGTTTGTTTGGTGACAAGCGTGTTGCCAAACATTTCATTGACGTGAGAGCGAACTTCATCAGCATCAAATGCAAGACGAACGCCGCCTTTTGCATCAGGGCCAAGTTCTTTAAACTTGCCTTTACCGCGTCCACCTGCGTGGATTTGGCTTTTGACCACATAAAGCGGACCAGGCAGAGCATCAATCGCCGCTTCTACATCGTCTTTAGTTAAAATTGGCACACCTTCTGCAACGGGCGCACCAAAAGACTTCAATAGAGCCTTGGCTTGGTATTCATGAATATTCATAAAAATTCGTTCCTGTTTTGGAAAAATTATTTAAGGTTGGGAGCAATTTCAGCACATGTTTCACAAAGGCCAACGACCGATGCAACAGATGCGTCAAACGCCGCTTGTTCACTCTTATTCAAATCAATCTCGATAATACGCTCGACACCTTCAGCACCGATCACTGTTGGTACGCCAACATAAAGATCTTTAACGCCATACTGACCAGACAAGTAAGCTGCACATGGAATAACGCGTTTTTGATCTTTCAAATAAGCTTCAGCCATTTTGATACCAGATGCCGCTGGTGCATAATAAGCGGAACCTGTTTTCAAAAGGCCAACAATTTCAGCACCGCCATCGCGTGTGCGCTGAATAATGTCTTCTAGGCGTTCTTTTGTTGTCCAACCCATATCAACAAGGTCAGGCAATGGAATGCCGCCAACTGTTGAATAACGTGCAAGCGGAACCATTGTATCTCCATGACCACCAAGCACGAATGCTGATACGTCTTTCACGGATACTTTAAATTCTTCTGACAAGAAATACTGGAAGCGTGCGCCATCAAGAACACCCGCCATGCCGACAACTTTGTTTTTCGGTAGACCAGAGAATTTTTGCAAAGCCCAAACCATCGCATCAAGCGGGTTTGTGATACATATAACAAATGCGTTTGGTGCGTATTTTGCAATACCTGCGCCAACTTGCTCCATCACTTTAAGATTGATACCCAATAGATCATCACGGCTCATGCCTGGCTTGCGCGCAACACCGGCTGTTACAATGCAAACATCCGCATCAGCAATCGCTTCATAGCTATTAGCGCCAGATAGGTGTGAATCAAAACCATCGACTGGGGAAGATTCTGCAAGATCAAGCGCTTTACCTTGTGGTGTTCCTTCTGAAATGTCGAACAGGACGACATCGCCAAGTTCTTTCATAGAAGCCAAGTGAGCGAGCGTTCCGCCGATCATGCCTGCGCCGATAAGTGCAATTTTTTTACGTGCCATTGAAGGTATCTCCGATATTGATTTGCCTGACCCCTAATTGATCAAGGCAGTTTAATCTAACGCTGTTACAAGTCACACATTCATACGTGGTTCTTCGCGTTAATCTGTATGTTGGCTGCATATTTTAAGCTTGGTCACAAGCATACCAATTTAAAAAAGCCTGGAAGAGTTGCCCAAAGAGATAGAATCCTTATAAAATAAAGGCAAGTCAATTTTTAATATTAATAAAAACAGTAACTTACAATCATTTATTCTTACGTAAACGTCAAATAAATCGATTGAAATTAAACCTCGCGCAAGGTTAAATTTCTGCTTTTCCAGCAGTTGATTCCAAATAGTCTTCACTTTGCATCTCAAACAGCCGCGATGCAGTCCTTGCAAACTCAAATGCTTCTGTGCCTCGCACACCATCATATAGCTCATCAGCAGGTAATGCTGCGGATACAAACAGGCGGATTTTGCGGTCATAAAGCGTATCAATCAGCGTAATAAAGCGCTTTGATTCATTTCGCTTGTGATTGCCCAATTGCGGCACATGATCCAAAATAATGGTGTGATAGCGTTTTGCCACCGCAATGTAATCTGATGCACCAAGTGGCTTTGTACACAGATCATCAAAGCTAAATCGCGCGCTATCACCAGCAGTTTGCGGCACTGGGACTTTCCGACCTTTAACTTCAATCACCTCATCGGTCACAATTGTCTTACCCGCGGTGAGATGAAGCCAAGCCTCATCCAAAACACGATCAGCCTCGTCCCCTAAAGGCGTGAGGTAAACAGGTAATTGATTGGTTTTTTCCAATCGATAATCTGTTGGGGAATCTAAGCTTAAAATATCAACATGGGTTTGCAAAAGCCCAATGAATGGCAAAAATAACTCACGGCTCAAACCATGCTTGTAAAGATTTTGCGGCTCAACATTGGATGTCGCAACCAAAATGCAGCCTTTGGCAAATAGCTGCTCGAACAACCGAGATAAGATCATCGCATCGGTGATATCGGTGACAGAAAACTCATCAAAACATAAAATCCAAGCATCTTCATAAAGCGCCGATGCTACAGGCGGTATCGGATCTTTCTCTGATGTTTCGCCAGCTTGGAATTTTTGACGATGAGCATGGATACGATTGTGAACATCGGCCATAAAATCATTAAAGTGAATACGACGTTTTCGCTTGGCAGGCACCAAATCGTAAAACTTATCCATCAACATGGTTTTGCCACGACCAACAGAACCATGGATATAAAGGCCTTTTACAGGGATTTCAGTTTTTTGCCGCTTGGCAAATAGCCAACCCAATGCACTTGATTTTGACGCAACACGCTTTGTGCTGGCATATCGAAGAACAGCATCCAGTGCTTTAACAATAGGTCTTTGAGCTGTATCAGGCGTAATATCCCCTGATTTTATACCGAGCTCATAGGATGCAGAAACCGTTGACATCTCTGTTTGAGGCATAGATTCTGCAATCCTGATGTTTGAGTGTTTTTAGGAAATTAACGGCTCATGCTGACGGATTGACCGCCAGTTGTTGATCCATTGTATCGCTCATTTGCAGACTTATACAAACGGGCAACTCTTGTCCCTGCACTATCTGCCAGAACAACTTGCTTGCCCTGAACATCCCATGCCGAGATTAACGCTGCGCCATCTGAACATCCACGCGATGCAGCACGATATCCGCCAGTCCACTTGGTCAGTGACAAGAAGATATCACATGTGGCACCACCAGAATTAAGCGTCCATCGTCCGATCAACTCTTCTTTGGTGACATCCTGCGAATTGGCTGCCAATTGCGTGACATCTTGTGTGGCCACTTGTGGCGCAGTTGGAAAAGCATTTGCCCCTGAGGTTGGGCTTGCCAAATCACTGGCTTGAACACCGCCAACAGGTGCCGGTTGAAGTGGCTGAGGTTGGGCCAAAGGCTGAACGCCTGGAGATGACAAACCATTATAGGTCGTTCTCTGGCAACCTGATAAAACGGCAAGCACAGCAACGGCTATTATAACATGGGTCAAACGCATAATAAAACTCCTTATCGCCGAATAAATTCACGATATAAAACAATAACGCACGGCTTTCGTCCGTTATAAAACAGCAATATGGTTAAAAATAAGGTAAAATTGGTCCAAACTTAGACGCTGACCAAAAATAAAATGTAAAACGCCTAAACGCGGCGTTCTACCATCATCTTTTTGATTTCAGCAATTGCCTTGGCAGGGTTAAGGCCTTTCGGACAAGTCTGCGCGCAATTCATGATCGTATGACAACGATACAAACGGAATGGATCTTCTAAATTATCCAAACGCTCGCCAGTTGCTTCATCGCGGGAATCAATCAACCATCTGTAAGCCTGCAAAAGAACCGCAGGGCCTAAATAGCGATCACCATTCCACCAATAACTTGGGCACGATGTTGAACAGCAGGCGCACAAGATACACTCATAAAGACCATCAAGCTTTGCACGATCTTCGTGAGATTGCTTCCACTCGGTCGCAGGTTGTGGCGACACAGTTTGGAGCCATGGCTCAATAGAACGGTGCTGCGCATAGAAATTGCTCAAATCCGGAACCAAATCTTTCACAACCGGCAAATGCGGCAATGGATAGATTTTCACAGACCCATTCACTTCGCTCATACCTTTGGTACAAGCCAATGAATTTGTGCCATCAATATTCATCGCGCACGATCCGCAAATACCTTCGCGGCATGACCGGCGAAATGTCAAAGTCGGGTCGATCTTGTTTTTGATATACAACAAGCCATCCAAAACCATCGGGCCACAATCATCCACGTCAACATGGAATGTGTCTACGCATGGATTGTCGCTATCGTCTGGGCTCCAGCGATAAACCTTATATTCGCGCGTATTCGTCGCGCCATCAGGCTTAGGCCAAGTCTTGCCTTTATTAACTGTCGAATTTTTTGGAAGAGTAAGTTCAACCATATTCCAATTCCTTTATTCAGCGCCGCATGTTGCGGATAGCGGGTTTTTAACCTGACCAACATGAAGGCTCACATAAGCCTCAAGTATTTTGTTAAAATATCTCGCTGCAGTATTTATCATAAACTAGTAAACCCTTGCTTTAGGCGCGATCTTTTCAAGATCGATCCCTTCGGCGATGAGTTCTGTGTGCACAGGACGATAATCAAGCGTTACATTGCCCTCTTCATCGATCCAAGACAATGTGTGCTTGCGCCAATTGACATCATCACGGCCAGAATATTCACCATCAGTGTAATCTTCACGAGCATGGGCACCACGGCTTTCTTTACGGGCTTCCGCGCCATAAACCGTTGTGATCGCATTGGCCATTAAATTACCAAGCTCAAGTGTTTCGACAAGATCAGAGTTCCAGATCATAGATGTGTCTGTCACTTTGATATCTTTCATCTCGCCCCAGATTGCAGAAATACGTTTGCAGCCTGATTCAAGTGATTCTTGGGTTCTAAATACCGCAGCATCATCCTGCATAGCACGTTGCATTTTCTCACGAAGAACCGCCGTTGGCGTTGACCCTTTAGAGAAACGTATACCATCAAAGCGCTCCATGATTTTATCACAGGCAGAGGTGTTCAAGGTTGGGATCGCAACATCTTTATCAACCACTTCAGCGGCACGAATGGCAGCAGCTCTGCCAAAGACCACAAGATCGATCAATGAGTTTGAACCCAAACGGTTTGCACCATGAACAGATGCACAACCAGCTTCACCCACAGCCATAAGACCAGGAGACACAGCATCAGGAGAGCCCAATTTAGGGTTCAAAACTTCACCCCAATAATTGGTTGGAATACCGCCCATATTATAGTGAACAGTTGGAAGCACCGGAATTGGCGCTTGCGTCACGTCCACATCAGCAAAGATTTTCGCAGATTCTGAAATACCCGGCAAACGTTCCACCAAAACATCAGGGTCCAAGTGATCAAGATGCAAGAAGATATGATCTTTATCTTTACCCACACCGCGACCTTCGCGAATTTCCAATGTCATGCAACGTGAGACCACATCGCGGGATGCAAGATCTTTAGCCGATGGCGCATAACGCTCCATAAAGCGCTCGCCTTCAGAGTTCACCAAATAGCCACCCTCGCCGCGAGCACCTTCAGTAATCAATGTACCCGAACCATAAATGCCGGTTGGGTGGAATTGAACAAATTCCATGTCCTGCAAAGGAAGCCCAGCACGTGCAACCATGCCGCCACCATCGCCAGTACAAGTATGGGCAGATGTTGCGGAGAAATAGGCACGGCCATAACCACCTGTTGCCAAAACAACCATTTTGGCTGAGAAGCGGTGAATTTTACCATCATCTAGGTTCCAAGCAACAACGCCTGTGCAACGACCGTCTTCTTCCATGATCAGATCAAGCGCGAAATACTCAATAAAGAATTCCGCATTATGCTTTAAAGATTGACCATAAAGCGTGTGCAGGATCGCATGACCTGTTCTATCCGCTGCCGCACATGTGCGCTGAACCGGAGGGCCTTCACCATAGTTTTGCATATGGCCGCCGAATGGGCGCTGGTAAATCTTACCTTCTTCATTACGAGAAAAAGGCACACCATAATGCTCAAGCTCATAAACAGCTTTGGGCGCTTCCATTGTTAAATACTGCATTGCATCCACATCGCCGAGCCAATCGGAGCCCTTAACGGTGTCATACATATGCCATTGCCAGCAATCTGGTGTCATATTGACCAAACTTGCCGCAATCCCGCCTTGCGCTGCAACTGTGTGCGAGCGTGTTGGGAAAACTTTTGAAATACAGGCGGTTTTAAACCCCTGCTCTGCCATGCCAAGTGTTGCACGCAAACCTGCGCCACCCGCACCAACAACAATCACGTCATAAGCGTGATCAACATATTCGTATTCGCCCTGCAAATTTTGCTGCGCATCCGTTGAAGCTGTCATAATATTAGCCCCCAAAACCAAGTTTTAAAATTGCAAATAGTGACAAGGCACCAATGAGAATAGCGAAGAATGTATTGAGCAATAAAAGCGTAATTTTCATTCCCTCGCCATGTACGTAATCTTCTATGATAACTTGCATACCAAGTTTCATATGGATAACGCCAGACAGAACAACGAGACCAAACAGCACAGCAATGAGCGGATTGCTCAATGCGCCTGTAACTTCAGCATAAGAAGACCCGTTATACATGATCAAAAAGACCACAAAGAAAATCAACAATGGAACATTGGCCAATGCTGTGACGCGTTGACGCCAAAAGTGATCCGTACCTTCCTTGGCAGAACCAAGGCCACGCACTTTACTCAATGGTGTTCTAAAATTTTGAGATGTCATAATCTATCCCCTACATCCGTGCTGCATAGCCAGCAATCCAAACAAGGATTGTCAGCACGATGGAGCCAGCTAATGTTGCCCATGCCATTTTAGTTGTAACGTCTTTGTCAAAACCTTTACCCATATCCCACACGAAGTGGCGAATGCCACCTAACATGTGGTGAATAAGTGCCCATGTGTAACCAAACAACACGAGACGACCTAAAATAGAGCCGAAGATTGAGTTGACGTAATCGAAATAAGCTTCCCCTGAAGCTGCCGCAATCAACCACCATGCAACCAGCATCGTTCCAAAATAAAGCGCAGCACCGGTGATTCGATGTATGATTGACATCACCATAGTTGGTATTGGTTTATAAATGGAAATATGCGGCGATAATGGCCGACTTTGAGGTGTATTGCCCATAAATCAAGGCCCCCTTAGGTTAGGTCTGTGGCGAATATACCACCAATCGACACAAAAACTGGCCGTTGATAATTTTTCGCTGAGGTAAAACAAGGCTGTATCATTAATGTGGTGTTTAGCAGTTCAAAGGCTCAACGCAAAGATGTTAAGTTAAATAAAATCGGTTAAGGTTTCGTCATTGTTAGCAACAATGCCGAGTTTTTATTAATTTTAGTAAAACCGATGCGATATATCGTCTATTCAAAAGAAGAAAACGGATGATGAGCATGAAAAATTGGGATTTAATAAAAACAAACGGCGCACCAAATGCACGCCATGAAAATGGCTTTGCCGAATTTGGAGGCAAATTCTATGTATTTGGCGGCAGACGCATCCAGCCAACCAATATTTATGATCCAAAAACCAACACTTGGACAAATGCCAGCCCTCCGCCAATGGAAATTCATCATTTCCAACCAGTGATCATCGGTGATGAAATCTGGCTGCTTGGAACAATGACGGGTGAATTTCCGCGCGAAGTCCCGCTCAAAACGGTCTATATATATTACCCAGCCACAGATACCTGGAAAGAAGGCCCAGAAATCCCACAAGCGCGTCGACGCGGCGGCGCAGGTTGCGCACTCCATACCGATGGTTGGATTTATGTTGTTGGCGGTATTATTGATGGCCATCACTCTGGCACCCAAAGTTGGTTTGATCGGATCAATCCCGCAACAGGCGAATGGCAAATCTTGCCGGACACATTGCACAAGCGCGATCATGCACCCGCTGCCATTGTCGATAACAAATTATACTTTCTTGCAGGCCGCGAAACAGGCCGACACAATCGCACAAATTATGATGATGTTTTCACGGCCGTTATTTCTGAAGTTGATTGCTATGATTTTGCTACAAGTACTTGGTCAACATGTGATCAACCAATCCCAATTCCAACAGCGGCTGGTGGCATGGGCATTATTGATGGCAAAATATATTATGCAGGTGGCGAGACGGGCAGACCAGAAGCCTATACAGAAACGCAAGTTTTTGACCCAAAGACAGGCAATTGGTCGACCCATAGTCATTTAAATGAACAGCGTCATGGCACAAATGCGCTTGTTTATGACAATGCAATGTGGATTGCGGTTGGTTCCGGCGCCCGTGGTGGGGAGCCAGAATTGGTATCATTAGAGAAATTTCAGTTTTAATCGCTTTATTTTGAGACATTTATAAAGATCCCAAATAGTAACCCAAGCAGAAATAAAGGCTGAGAAGCAACACTCAGCCTTTGTTTGCATCATATTTTTGCTAAGAATGGTCAAATACTGATATTTGCCTTGCTATGTCCACAATTAGTGTATATCCCACAATCATCGAGTTTTGACGAACGCCTTGTTTTCCTCGCCCACTTTAAGTGGCTGCGCAATTTTCAAGTTTTTCTACATTTATCGGACAAGCCTTGGACATGTGATATCATATGTCCAATTAATTATAATCATTGATGAAAGGTATTTTCAATGACTACTGGAACAGTAAAATTTTATAACAGCCAAAAAGGTTTTGGCTTCATTCAACCTGACGATGGTCAGCAAGACGTGTTTGTTCACGCAACTGCTCTAGAACGCGCTGGCATTTCAACGCTTTCTGACGGTCAAAAAGTTTCTTTCGAAACTGAAATCGATTCACGCAGCGGTAAAACTGCTGTTAGCACAATTTCAGCTTCTTAATTTTCTAAAGCAAGACCGCAGCTTCCAATCTTATGGTTGAGCTAGATCTTGTTTTTAAACTAAATAAAACGGCGGAGCCTAGCTTCGCCGTTTTTTTGTTTTTAGATTCCTAAATTTGCTAGGTGACCGGACCCATTTAAACCGCTAACCTTGGCATAACCTCAACAGACACAACAGCGAGCGCAAAATCATGGCGGAAGAAACCCGTTACATCGTTCAAACCTATGGTTGGACACAGAAAAAAGGTAGATCGCCTGCCAAGCTGGTGATCACGGAAACAAAAGAAGTTCCATCTGAAGCCGATGCGCTCAGACGTGCACAACGCATTCATGACAAAAGCACAGACCATGTTGGTGTTGATGCCTACAGGCTTACCGTTGACGACGAAGCTGGCGAATATGGCGAACCAGAGTTTTTTGCAAGACTGGGCGAGGTTCCAGAATTTGATTAAACTGATATAAAAATACGAAATTCCATTTTATTTGCAATCTCATGGAATAAAATCAGTCTCCGATGCGTAATTGTCATGAAGCCAGCAAAAATGCAGGCACTTATATCGGAGACAATCATGACACTTAAAAACCTTGCACCCAGCATCATCCGCACATTCACACTATCAGCTCTTGTTCTAACAAGCGGCTTAGCCACGGCTGGCGGCCATTCAGCCAAAGCCATCAAAAGCGCTGACACAGATGTCGGAACAGTTTTGACAAATGCAGCAGGCTTGACCCTTTACACATTCGATAAAGATGCGCCAAACACATCAAACTGCTATGATCAATGCGCAACCAACTGACCACCAATGCCGGCAAAAGCATCTTCCGAAAACGAAGGCAACCTAACCGTCGTCAAACGCAATGATGGAACATTCCAATGGGCCCAAAAAGGCCAACCCCTCTACACATGGATTGGCGACACCGAACAAGGCGACACAACCGGCAACGGCGTCGGCGGCGTCGGCGGCGTCGGCGGCGTTTGGCATGTAGCTAAGAAGTAAAATTGTATCGAGGCCAAGCTAAACACTTGGCCTCAACCTTTTCAAGAAATCACTTATGTCTGTTTACTCATCTTTCATTTTGCCATCCACTCAAATGCACGTCAAAAATATCGCGCATTCTGCAGGGCTACAATTAAATAGATTCAATTGCTGGATCACAATTGGATGATGGTTTAGTCTATCACCCAAACCGGAGACGAATTTATGAGACTTATTGCCTTAACGATCACAGCTCTCATTGCATTGCTGCATGTCTATATTGCTTGGTTTGAAATATTTGCTTGGACTAGCAAAGGCCCTGAGATCTTCTCGGTGTTGCCTCTAGACTTGTTTGAGCCAACAATACCGATGGCGGCAAATCAGGGTATTTATAATGGGTTTTTAGCAGCAGGACTTGCTTGGGCTTTGAAAATCAAAGATCAGGAATGGCAAACAAATGTTGCGACATGCTTTTTGTTATTTGTCGCCGTGGCAGGAATCTTCGGCGCGATGACAATCACCACAAAAACGCTGTTTATTCAAACAGTGCCAGCCATTGCTGCATTAGCCTTTTTGCATCTGTCTGTGCTTTTGGCAAAAAAGCCTTAGAGGCACATACCGCCCCAAATTACTCAATAAAAAAACCGGACCTCGATTGAAGCCCGGTTCTCAAAATTTCATCTCTTTAATCAAAGAGAAATCTATCGTCGCACCTTACGAAAACGTGCGGATATCTACAAAGTGACCCGCAATTGCGGCCGCTGCCGCCATAGAAGGTGACACAAGATGCGTGCGACCTTTAAAGCCCTGACGGCCTTCAAAGTTACGGTTAGATGTGGATGCACAACGCTCATGTGGTTTGAGGCGATCATCATTCATCGCCAAGCACATAGAACAACCAGGCTCACGCCATTCAAAACCAGCTTCAAGGAAGATTTTGTCCAAACCTTCTTTTTCGGCCATAGCTTTAACCAAACCAGAACCCGGTACAATCATCGCAGACACGCTGTCGGCTACTTTTTTGCCAGCAACAACTTTTGCAACTTCACGGAAATCTTCAATACGGCCATTGGTGCAAGAGCCGATAAACACGCGATCAATCGTAATGTCTGTGATCGGTGTGTTGGGTTTTAGGCCCATATATTCAAGCGCACGCCATTTAGATTTGCGTTTGTTTTCATCTTCAATATCGTCAGGATTTGGCACAACGCCTTCAACTGAAATCACATCTTCCGGCGATGAGCCCCAAGATACGATCGGTGGAAGGTTTGCTGCATCAAGCACGATTGTTTTATCGTAGTGAGCGCCTTCATCAGATGATAGTTTTTCCCAATAGGCTTTGGCCTCATCCCAATCAGCACCCTTTGGTGCCATTGGTTTACCGTCAAAATATTCGTATGTTTTTTCATCAGGCGCAATAAGACCTGCGCGCGCGCCGCCTTCAATTGTCATGTTGCAAACAGTCATACGACCTTCCATTGACAATGCACGGATCGCTTCGCCTGCAAATTCAATCACGTAACCCGTACCGCCAGCAGTTCCGATTTCGCCAATGATTGCCAAAATAATATCTTTAGCCGTCACACCAGCGGGCAATACACCATCAACACGCACAAGCATGTTTTTAGCTTTTTTCTGGATCAGCGTTTGAGTGGCCAACACATGCTCAACTTCCGATGTGCCAATACCGTGGGCCAAAGCACCAAAGGCACCATGGGTCGATGTGTGACTATCGCCACAGACAATTGTTGTACCAGGAAGCGTAAAGCCTTGCTCTGGACCAACAACATGCACAATACCTTGGCGCACATCATGCTCGTTAAAATAATCAACACCAAATTCAGCAGAGTTATTTGCCAAAGCTTCAACCTGAATACGGCTCTCTTCGTTCTTGATACCTTGATAACGATCTTTTGTTGTTGGAACATTGTGATCGACAACAGCAAGTGTTTTCTCCGGCGCACGAACTTTGCGGCCTGTCATGCGCAAACCTTCAAAGGCTTGTGGGCTTGTCACTTCATGCACAAGGTGACGATCGATATATAAAAGGCATGTGCCATCTTCTTGAGTGTCAACAACATGGTCATCCCAGATTTTGTCATACATTGTGCGTGGAGCTGTCATAATTTTATCCTTAAAAGTAAAGTGGTGTTTGGCAGAACGAGTTTGAACTAAGATCCAAGCTCAGTTAGCCACGTGACAAAGTCGCAAAGAAACCAGCGTGAAACCGGTTTGGCAGGCGTTTGTGGTCCGTCAAAAGGACAATGTTACGCAAAGTTTTGTCAAAATTGAAAATCATAACTCAGCTCATAGCAATCTTTGACGAAACTGGCAATTACGAATTGCTATAACCAAATCCAATTTGAAGCAAATATCTCGACAAGTAGATTATTCCAACTGGATGGACAGCTGGTTGCGAGAACAAGAATACCAAGATTGGGTAAGTTTTAGATTACTATTTCTTTCAAGCCAAAATCACCCCACCTATGATAGGGCCAATATTCACTGACTAATAGGTCCAAAATGATATCCCCTATCGCAAACAGCTTTGATCTTGACCAAAAAATGGCTGCACTAAACCTGCATGAACGGCTTGAACTGATTGCACAAGAAACAGTAAACCCTGTATTTACCACAAGCCTTGGCATTGAAGATCAACTGATCACCCACTTCATCGCAACGCACAAAATAGCGATTAAAATCGTCACGCTACAAACAGGACGCCTCTTTCCACAAACGCTCCAATTGTTAACCCAGACCAAGGCACATTACGGTATTGAAATTCATGAATTTTATCCTGAAAATCATACGTTAGAAAAATACATTAAACAGCGCGGTTTGAACGGTTTTTATGAATCTATCCAAGCCCGCCATGCCTGCTGCAATATTCGTAAATTGGAACCACTTGCACGCGCCATAAGTGGATCCGATGCATGGATAAAGGGCTTGCGCCGTGAGCAATCCAACAATCGAAAAACTGTTCCATTTTGCGAGCATCAAGACGGTAAAACCCAGTTTAAGTTTAATCCATTGGCAGATCTAGATCGCGTTGAACTCTTAAAGCTTGTCGATGAGCTGGACATACCCATTAACGCGCTACACGCAAGCGGATATCCATCCATTGGGTGTGAGCCGTGTACGCGAGCCTTAAAACCCGGCGAAGACGAACGCGCAGGCCGCTGGTGGTGGGAAAATGAACAAGCCCGCGAATGTGGCCTTCATGCGGCCAAAGGCTAGCGCTGACCAATCAACACATACTCAATTAATGGCATCCCTTATGACCGAAAACCAACAAAAACTACCACTTGATCCCCATCTAAAAGCACTCGAGAACGAGGCGATTTATATCTTTCGCGAGGTTGTCGCTGAATTTACAAATCCTGTAATGCTTTATTCCGTGGGCAAGGATTCATCTGTTCTTTTGCACCTTGCGAGAAAAGCGTTTTATCCTGGAAAAATTCCATTTCCACTTCTGCATATTGATACGGGCTGGAAGTTTAAAGACATGATAAAATTTCGCGATCAGGTCATCAGCGAGTTTGATCTTGATCTCATCAGCTACACCAATCCACGCGGCGATATCGAAAACATCACACCGTTTAACAATCCTCGATATACCGACATTATGAAAACCGACGCTCTTAAAACAGCACTCGACAAAGGTGGTTTTGATGCCGCATTCGGTGGCGCACGCCGCGATGAAGAAGCCTCTCGCGCAAAGGAGAGAATTTACTCTTTCCGCACAGAAAACCATAATTGGGATCCGCGCAATCAAAGGCCAGAACTTTGGTCGATATATAATGGCGATATTTTCAAAGGCGAAAGTGTCCGCGCATTCCCCTTATCAAATTGGACCGAAATAGATAGGTAATCCCCCCTAAAATTAGTAGTTTTGATAAGTAGAATTTTCTTGGCATAATATCTGAGGAGATTTTGAATGAAAAAAGCACGATATAGCGACGCACAGATTATGGGTATACTACGGCAGGCAGAGAATGGGGTTCCTGTCTCTGAGTTGTGCCGTGAGCACGGTATGAGTACGGCCAGTTTTTACAAATGGCGGGCAAAGTTTGGCGGGATGGACGCTTCGATGATGTCCGACATGAAGGCACTGGCTGAGGAAAATCGCCGATTAAAACGGATGTATGCTGAAATGAGTATGCAGAATGATTTGCTGAAGGAAGTACTCGAAAAAAAATAACACGGCCATCCCGAAGGAAGGAGATGGCCTTGAGCGCGGTCGCCAGCCGTGGTGTCAGCATTGCCTTAGCTTGCCGCACATTCCAGATCAGTCAAAGCTGCTATCGTTACGAGTGCAAACTAAGTGATGAGAATGCTGAGATCGCAATATGGCTTGTGAAGCTGACTGATAATCGCCGGACTTGGGACTTTGGCCTATGCTTTTTATATCTACGCAACGTCAAGAGTTTTGGCTGGAACCACAAACGCGTGTATCGCATCTATTGCAAATTAGAGCTAAACTTGCGGATAAAACCTCGTAAACGATTAAAACGAGACAAGCCAGACACGCTGGCAGTACCAGAGATGCCTAATCATACCTGGTCAATGGATTTCATGGCAGATCAGTTGGCCGATGGGCGCAGTGTACGTACTTTGAACGTATTGGATGACTTTAACCGGGAGGGATTATGCATTGAGGTCGACTTCTCACTACCTGCGGAGCGAGTGGTGCGCAGCTTGAACAGGATCATTGAATGGCGGGGAAAACCGAATATTATTCGAGTTGATAATGGCCCAGAATATGTCAGTGGCAAGCTTATGGCGTGGGCTAAAAAACTGGGCGTTTACATACAATACATCCAGCCTGGCAAGCCCCAACAAAACGCCTATATCGAACGTTACAATCGCACGGTCAGGCATGAATTGCTTGATCAAAACATTTTTGAAACCATAGAGGAGGCTCAGGAGCAGGCTACAAATTGGCTCTGGACTTATAATAATGATCGGCCCAATATGGCCATTGGTGGTATAACACCTGCTATGAAACTTAAAATGGCTGCGTAATTCTACTAGCCGACCCCACTAATAATGGGGGGATTACCGATATTTGGAATTACATAAAAGCTGAGAACATTCCACTCGTACCGCTTTATTTCTCCAAAGAGAGAAGCTTTGTTGAGCGCAACGAGATGATAATTTTAGCCGAAGATGAACGGTTGGAATTACTACCGGGTGAAAAACGTCAACGGGCAGAACTCCGCTTTAGAACTTTGGGTTGCTTCCCGCTCACAGGGGCCATTCGCTCAAATGCAAATAGCTTAGATGCGATTATCGATGAAATTCAAACAGCAACTGTTTCCGAACGGCAAGGGCGCGCAATTGATCGCGACAAAGCAGGTTCCATGGAAATGAAAAAACGAGAAGGTTATTTTTGATGCATACCGCACCCACACAAGACATCGAGAAATTGCCGTCAGCTGGACAGCAAACCAACGCGCAGACTTGGGCTCAAAACGTAACCAAAGACACAACACCGCTCAGATTTATAACCTGCGGCAGTGTTGACGATGGAAAATCAACCCTCATCGGCCGTCTGTTATGGGATACAAAAGCGGTATTTGATGACCAAGTTGAAGGCACAATGCCCCAAGGTTCAGGTCACAATGACGGCTTGAATTTACCCGACTTTGCAAACCTGCTTGATGGCCTTCAAGCCGAACGCGAGCAAGGCATCACCATTGATGTCGCCTATCGATATTTTGCCACCAACAACCGATCCTTCATTGTGGCCGATACACCCGGCCATCAACAATATACCCGCAACATGGCAACAGGTGCCTCAACCGCAGATCTTGCCGTTTTATTGATCGATGCAAGAGCGGGCATTTTAGAACAAACGCGGCGGCACGCAACAATCGTTTCCTTGATGGGCATTACCCAAATTGTTCTTGTGATTAATAAAATTGATCTAGTCGACTATAACCAAGATCAATACAACACTATCGTTGAGGCATTTGAAGCCTTCTCCAAACCCCTTGGGTTCCAATCAGTAATTGCAATTCCAACATCGGCCATCAAAGGCGAAAATGTAGCTATAGCGGCACCTCAAAACATGCCATGGTATCAAGGAAAAACACTTCTCCAAACGCTTGAACTTGCTGCAAAACGAGCGCCCAATTCGGTTGGATTTCGCTTTCCTGTTCAGCGGGTTTGCCGACCAGATGAGAGCTTTCGCGGATATCAAGGAACCATTGCAGGTGGCGCCATCAAACCCGGTGACAGCGTGATCATTTTACCATCGGGCGAAGTCGCGAATATTAAAAAGATCGTAACCTTTGATCTCATTCGAAATGCTGGTGTCACGGGTGATGCGGTGACGCTTGTTCTAGATCGTCAGGTTGATATTTCTCGCGGCGACATGATCGTTTCAATGGGTGCGCATCCTCTGGTATCAGAACAATTTGATGCAAAGCTCATTGTGTTAGCTGATCATGGCTTGGATGTTACAAAAACCTACTGGCTCAAATCAAATAACCGCCGCCAAAAGGTCAAAATCATAATCAAAAGCGTGCTCGATTTACAAACCAGCCAATGGAACACAGATGACAAATTAAATGCGAACTCAATTGCAAAAAGTAGAACTCCAATTCTCCTCAAATGCTGTTTTTGATAGCTATAGTGATAATAGAGAAACAGGCTCATTTATCCTTATTGATCCGGAGAATAACAACACGGCTGCTGGCGGAATGATTACATCCAAGATTGATAATGTCATCCCTCTTGATCCAAAAACACATCTCAACGACGTTCTCATTCGCATGCCAGATGATATCGCAGAAAAGTTCACACAAACCGAGTTTTACAAAAACAATATTGAATGGATCAAAGTCAAAAATGAAGGCGGAGAACCTTAATCCTACCCAGCTTTGAGATCTTACTTTTACATCTTGGGCTTTTCTGGGTTATTTATCTCAAAGGAAGGGTAACAATTTATATTTTTGAGAAGAAATCTATCGCCCATCATGTCATAATTGGGAACACCAACAAGGAACACCCCATATAACATGTGCCGACTAGCTGCCTATTTAGGACCCGACATTCCATTGGAACGCATTGTCATTTTGCCAAAGCATTCCCTTCTGCAACAAAGCCAACAGGCCAACGAAGCAAAGCTTGCCGTTAATGGTGATGGCTTTGGTATCGCTTGGTATTCAGATGAAGCAGAACCTGGGGTCTATCGCGATGTGCTTCCTGCATGGTCCGATGGAAATTTGAACTCTATCTGCCGCATGACAAAATCACGGTTGTTTTTGGCCCATGTCAGAGCATCAACCTTTGGCGAAACATCCAGATCCAATTGCCATCCATTTTCATTTGGCAAATGGTCGTTCATGCATAATGGCCAGATTGCAGATTTTGCACATATTCGGCGCGGGCTGGAAGCTACATTATCTGATGAACTTTATGCCCACAAACGCGGTACTACAGACTCAGAATTGTTCTTCCTTCTGGCACTCACCAATGGATTAAATGAAAACCCAAAATTGGCGATTGAAAAAACCATAACGCAAATCACCTCCGCTCAAACTGATATCAAACAGCCAAACCGCATCACCGCTGTATTTTCAGACGGACATAAAGTTTATGGATTTCGCTGCTCCAGTGATAAAAAAAGCCCAACGCTCTATTCATCCGGCGAACTGACATCATGCGGCAATGCCTTGGCGTCAGAACCGCTCGATGGCTCTAAAGCCAATTGGACCGCGATCAAAGAAGGTGAATTTATCGCCCTCTCAAACGATGAGATAACGATCAGCAAGTTACAAATACCCTGCTAAACAAACCTAGACAGATGGCTTTGTATGCGAGCAAATTCGTCTTTTGACCTACCTGACGGGGCTTTTAAATTCCTCGTCAGCTTTCAACAATGACTAGGGTCAGGACCTATTAAAAGCAGGGATTCCCAAGATGCCTAATTTATGA
>CAXBCW010000056.1:0-22385 GCA_963974325.1 uncultured Rhizobiaceae bacterium | reverse complement strand
TGATGATGCATTGGCTGCTGCTAAAGCATTGATCTAAGTTCTTTAAACGATCAAACAAAAAACCCGCTGATAGAGATATCAGCGGGTTTTTTTATAAGCTTATTAAACTGGCTCTTATGCCATTGCTTTTTGTAGGTTTTCGTCGATCTTGTCTAGGAAGCCAGTTGTTGACAACCAAGGCTGATCAGGACCGATGAGAAGCGCCAAATCTTTGGTCATGAAACCAGATTCAACCGTATCAACACATACTTTTTCCAAAGTATCAGAGAATTTTGCAAGCTCAGCATTGTCATCAAGTTTCGCACGGTGCGCAAGGCCACGTGTCCAAGCAAAGATGGATGCGATTGAGTTGGTTGATGTCTCTTCACCTTTTTGGTGCTGACGATAGTGACGTGTCACAGTACCGTGTGCAGCTTCCGCTTCAACAGTACGGCCATCTGGGGACATAAGAACGGATGTCATCAAACCTAATGAACCAAAGCCTTGCGCAACAGTATCTGACTGCACATCACCATCATAGTTCTTACAAGCCCAAACATAACCACCAGACCATTTAAGGTTAGATGCAACCATGTCATCGATCAAACGGTGCTCATAAGTGATGTTTGCTTCTGCGAATTTTTCTTTAAATTCGGCTTGGTAGACTTCTTCAAAGATGTCTTTAAAGCGTCCGTCATAAACTTTCAAAATTGTATTTTTTGTTGAAAGATACACAGGAACTTGACGCTGTAGACCGTAGTTCATGGATGCGCGGGCGAAATCTTCGATAGATTTGTCCAAGTTATACATGCCCATTGCAATACCTGCAGAAGGCGCATCAAAGATGTCGTATTCTTGTTCAGTACCATCTTCACCGACAAATTTCATTGTCACTTTACCCTTACCAGGGAATTTGAAGTCTGTTGCGCGATACTGATCACCATAAGCATGACGACCAACGATCACTGGTTTCGTCCATCCTGGAACCAAACGTGGTACGTTTTTACAAATGATAGGCTCGCGGAAAATAACGCCGCCCAAAATGTTACGAATAGTACCATTTGGAGAACGATACATTCTTTTAAGATCAAACTCTTCAACGCGCGCTTCATCAGGAGTGATTGTTGCGCATTTTACGCCAACACCATGTTCCTGGATAGCATTTGCAGCATCAACTGTGATCTGATCGTCTGTTGCGTCACGGGCTTCCATACCCAAATCGTAATATTTTAAATCAATATCAAGATAGGGATGAATCAGTTTTTCTTTGATGAAGTGCCAGATGATACGTGTCATCTCATCGCCATCAAGTTCCACGACTGGATTTTCAACCTTAATTTTCGCCATATTCAGGACCTTTGTTCTGGAAGTAATCTTTGCTGTTATAAAAACAGATATGTGAAGATGCGCCCTCTTAGCAAAGCAATCGCCGCAAGGCAATCGCACGGGGCAATGTTCCCCCGTAGACTTAAGTTTAAGGTGTAAATAATGCGGTTTATCAGGTTTTGTAACCTCATATTACTTTTATTTGGAGCGTAAATGTGTAACAGCACATGCACATAATTGTGTAGTATTGGGATTAAAATGGCCGGCTCAGATAGTAAGCGTGTAATGTTGACCGAGGGTCCAACGATCATATTGGTCGAACCTCAATTGGGTGAGAATATCGGTATGGTTGCGC
This sequence comes from uncultured Rhizobiaceae bacterium, assembly GCA_963974325.1. GTDB lineage: Bacteria > Pseudomonadota > Alphaproteobacteria > Rhizobiales > Rhizobiaceae > Lentilitoribacter. The sequence continues at coordinate 20,725 of CAXBCW010000056.1, read as the reverse complement.
GCGCCATGGCAAATTTTGGTCTTGCTGAATTACGCCTTGTTGCGCCGCGTGATGGGTGGCCAAGCGAAAAAGCATCGTCTGCTGCGGCCAAAGCTGACCATATTATCGATGGCGCTGTGGTGTTTGAAACGCTCACTGATGCTATTGCCGACATGAATTATGTGTTTGCAACAACAGCTCGCGAACGTGATGGACATAAGCCAGTGCAGGGGCCTGTATCTGCATCACGAGAGTTACGCTCACGATTTGAAAAAGGTCAAAAGGTTTGCATTCTGTTTGGACGCGAACGCATTGGCTTGCGAAATGATGAGGTTGGTTTGGCCGATGAATTGGTGACCTTTCCCGTCAATCCGGCCTTTGCGTCGCTGAATATTGCGCAAGCTGTGTTGTTGATGTCCTATGAATGGCTGAAATCTGGCCAAGAAAATGAAACTGATATTCCCCACGAGCTTCGGAGCTTTGAAGAGGCACCCAAAGCCCAGCTTCATGGTCTGTTTGATCAGCTAGAGGGTGCATTGGATGCTCGAGGTTACTTTCGCTCTGAGAAAAAGAAGCCGGCAATGGTTGATAATTTAAGAGCTGCATTAACCCGTCCTGGGTTTTCAGAAGAAGAATTGCATTTTCTGCGAGGCGTTGTGTCCTCATTAGATCGATTTTCGCGATCTGCACCCAAAGGAAAGTCTGGTCCTGGGCTTGGCGGAGATGAAATAAATTCTGATGCCTTGAATACTGATGATGGTGAAGTCTAAATATGCCTCATAATGCGCTTGCACCTGTATTACTGTTTGATAGTGGCATTGGCGGCTTGACCGTATTGCGACAGGCGCGTGTTTTGGTGCCAGAACGTCAGTTTATCTATGTGGCAGATGATAAAGCGTTTCCTTATGGGTCTTGGCAAGAAGCGCAGCTTGAAGATCATATTGTTAGTCTGATGGGTCAGTTGATTGAGCAATATCGACCAGAATTGGTGATCATTGCGTGCAATACCGCGTCCACCTTGGTTATGCCCGCATTGCGCAAAGCCTTCCCAGAGATCAAATTTGTTGGCACCGTACCAGCCATTAAACCTGCTGCTGAGCGTACGCATTCAGGCCTGATTTCGGTTTTGGCAACGCCTGGAACCGTCAAACGAGCCTATACGCGAGATTTGATACAATCCTTTGCTGCGCAGTGTCATGTGCGTTTGGTGGGGTCAGAGGACCTTGCAGGGCTATCAGAGGCCTATATGGGTGGGGATAAGGTTGATGATCAGCAATTGTCGCCAATAGTAGACGAGTGCTTTTTAGAAAAAGATGGAAAACGGACCGATATCGTTGTGTTGGCGTGTACCCATTACCCGTTTTTAGTCAACAGGTTCCGCCAGCTTTCGCCATGGCCAGTGGATTGGTTAGATCCGGCAGAGGCGATTGCGCGGCATGCCATTAGTCTGCTTGATCGCACTGATCATTTGTTGGATCAAAACAGCGCAGCGTTAGAGCGCCATGAACCTGATTTGGCGCTGTTCACATCTGGCAGAATTGGGAATGGTGTGGGAAATGTTAGTTTTGCCAAAGCCCAACTGATGCGGGGCTTTGGCCTTGATGTTCTTTAAGCAGGTATATTGCTTATCTTAGGCGTTTTGATGGGCGTGGCTCTGGAATGAGTTCGCCGTTTAAACGTCGATCCAAATATTCAGCACATTCAGCAATCACAGCATCTTCTTTACTGGTAAAGAAGTGATTTGCACCCAGCATTGTTTGGTGTGTGATTAAAATGCCTTTTTGCGTGCGCAATTTGTCGACCAAGACTTGAACGTCTTTTTCCGGTGCAACACGATCCTCATCACCATGAATAATCAAGCCAGATGACGGGCAGGGTGCAAGGAATGAGAAGTCATAGGTGTTTGGCTGAGGTGCGATAGACATAAAGCCTTCGATCTCGGGACGACGCATCAACAATTGCATGCCGATCCATGATCCAAATGAATAGCCAGCAACCCAACAGTTTTTTGAATCAGGGTGAAGCGTTTGGATCCAATCTAGCGCTGCTGCCGCATCCGACAATTCGCCTGCACCATGATCAAACGCGCCTTGGCTACGGCCAATTCCGCGAAAGTTAAATCGCAAAGTCGTAAAGCCGCGAGCTTTGAACATGTAAAACAGATCATAAACGATCTTATTGTTCATTGTGCCGCCAAATTGGGGGTGGGGGTGCAAGATAATAGCAATAGGTGCGTTTTTATCCGGACCAGGTTGATAACGTCCTTCAAGGCGGCCACATGGCCCATTAAAAATCACCTCAGGCATTTTTACTCCATTATCTTTATGAACGAGAAAAATCGTGAATTTTCACGTGTGTTTCCCATCGATTCTATTCGCTTGAGCCTTGACGAGGGCTACCAGTCGATTTAGAACCTAGTTTAGAATTATTCAAAAGTAGACTCAACAAAATGTTGGATAACTTTTTAAAAATAGTCGACGCTTCATAGGACATGCAGGGTTTAAAATTCAAGCATAAACGTCACTATCGTAAATTTGGTCGCAAAAAGGATGGTTTTAGGGATGAATTTGCGGATATACATGGATTATAATGCTACCGCGCCATTACTTGGGCGTGCACAAGGCGTTATGATTTCGGCCATGAGCGAATTGGGGAATCCGTCATCTGTGCACCAAGAAGGCCAAAAAGCCCGCAGAATTGTTAATTTAGCACGTGATCAGGTTGCACAATTATCTGGTGGCCAAAGTGCTCATGTCACATTCACATCTGGCGCCACAGAAGCTGCTTCTCACCTATTAACGCCCAATTATAAAATGGGACGTTCTGCGCTTAAAATATCAAAATTGTATATCTCTGCTGTCGAGCATCCTTGTGTTTTATCCGGTGGACGGTTTGATAAAGATGATATCGTGATCTTACCAACCGACGTTAATGGCTTAATTGATTTGGCGGCCCTTGAAGCTGAACTTGTCAATCATGATGATACGCTTGGTCTCGCTATGTTGGCGCTGCAAGCTGTGAATAATGAAACAGGTGTTATCCAGCCCATTGCCAAGGCAATCAAAATTGCACAAACGCATAAAGCGATTACCGTGATTGATGCTGTACAAGCGTTTGGCAAAATTCCCTATGATATTGAGGATATTGGTGCTGACTTTACCTTTATGTCGGCGCATAAAATTGGTGGTCCAAAAGGTGTTGGTGCCATTGTGTCTCGCGGTGAGGTCTTAATGCCTGAACCGTTGATCAATGGCGGCGGACATGAAAAAGGCCATCGTGCGGGAACAGAAAATATCATTGGAATAGCTGGGTTTGGTGCCGCTTGTGTTCAAGCGCATGAGAATTTGGCCCATAGTCTTGCTCTTGGTCAAAAGCGCGATGATCTTGAAGCGCAAATGTTTGAAATAACCTCAGATTTGGTGATCCATGGCGGGGCTGTTGAGCGTATACCTAATACAGTATGTTTCACATTGCCGGGCATGAAATCTGAGACGTTGCAGATCGCTTTTGACATGGAGGGTGTGGCCGCTTCATCTGGATCTGCTTGTTCATCGGGCAAGGTCGGCGAAAGCCATGTGCTTGTGGCGATGGGGACTGACGCAAATATTGGTGCGCTCCGCGTTAGCATTGGGGTAGAGACAAGTGATGAGGATTTGGCAAGTTTCCTCAAAGCGTTTGAAAAGATAAATTTGCGTCGAATAAAACAAATTCGAAAGCCACAAAACGACGATGGCGTTGCTGCTTAATCCAAGTTTTGCAGTGAGTAACGATAAATTAGGGTGGAAATCACCACCAAAACCACTATGTGACATGTAAGAGAATTATGTCACATAGTGGTCTTTAAACTATTGATGCCTGTTGAAGTAAATCGACGGGAAATAAGGAGCATTTCATGCCAGCTGTGCAGGAAACAATTGATCAGGTTCGACAGATTGATGTCGATCAATATAAATACGGTTTTTCAACAGAGATTGAAGTCGACAAAGCGCCTAAAGGCTTAAGTGAAGACATTATTCGTTTCATTTCTGCTAAAAAGGAAGAGCCACAATGGATGCTAGATTGGCGTTTGGCGGCTTACGAGCGCTGGTTGACGATGGAAGAGCCAAATTGGGCTCGCGTTAATTATCCAAAAATCGATTTTAACGACATCTATTATTATGCCGCGCCTAAAGGGCAAACTGGCCCAATGACGATTGATGATGTTGATCCTGAACTTTTGCGTACCTATGAAAAGCTTGGCATTCCGCTTCGCGAGCAAGAAGTGCTTGCAGGTGTTCAGCAGCGTAAAATCGCGGTTGATGTTGTGTTTGATAGTGTATCAGTTGTGACAACGTTCAAAGAAGAGCTTATGAAAGCTGGCGTGATCTTCATGTCGATTTCAGAAGCAATTCGCGAATATCCTGAATTGGTTCAAAAGTATCTCGGTACGGTGGTTCCTGTTACAGATAACTATTATGCGACGCTCAACTGCGCCGTATTTACTGATGGCTCATTTGTTTACGTACCAAAGGGTGTTCGATGCCCGATGGAGCTTTCAACTTACTTCCGTATTAACGAAGAAAATACAGGTCAGTTCGAACGTACATTGATCATTGCCGAAGAAGGCTCTTATGTTTCCTACCTTGAGGGTTGTACTGCGCCTCAACGTGATGAAAACCAACTGCACGCAGCTGTTGTTGAATTGATCACAATGGATGAAGCTGAGATCAAGTATTCAACGGTTCAAAACTGGTATCCTGGCGATAAAGACGGCAAGGGCGGTATCTATAACTTCGTAACCAAACGTGGCGATTGTCGGGGTAAGAATTCTAAGATTTCTTGGACACAAGTTGAAACTGGTTCTGCCATTACTTGGAAATACCCATCTTGCATCCTTCGTGGTGATGGCTCTCGCGGTGAGTTTTACTCAATTGCGGTTTCCAATGGGCATCAGCAAGTTGATTCTGGTACCAAGATGATCCATTTGGGCAAAAACACATCTAGCCGTATTATCTCAAAAGGGATTTCAGCTGGATTTTCGCAAAATACCTATCGTGGTCAAGTCTCTGCACATCGCAAAGCATCTAACGCGCGCAACTTTACCCAATGTGATAGCTTGTTGATCGGTGATCAATGTGGTGCGCACACCGTGCCATATATCGAAGCGAAGAATTCATCTGCTCAATTTGAGCATGAAGCAACGACTTCGAAAATCTCCGATGATCAATTGTTCTATTGTTTGGCTCGCGGAATACCGGAGGAAGAGGCCATTGCGCTGATCGTCAATGGTTTTGTGAAAGAAGTTATTCAAGAATTGCCAATGGAATTTGCGGTTGAAGCGCAAAAATTAATTGGTATCTCACTTGAGGGGAGCGTTGGCTAATGGATGGCCTAACGGTTGTTTGGTACGCGGCAATTTGTGGAGTGCTTTCAGCATTTTCTCCATCATTTGGCGGGCGCAAAATGCGCCTCGTTATCGGCGCAATCGTTGGCATTTTAGCTGCAAGCCTATTTCCTTTCATGCGCGGCTTCGGGCTTAGCATGATCGGCTATTAGATTAATAATGATACAAAGCGAGTTTTTGTCACAACACGACGATATTGAACGCTCGCAGAATTACGGATGAATACATGTTAGAAATTAGAGACCTACACGCGAAAATCGCAGGCACAGATACTGAAATTATTCGTGGCCTAAACTTAAACGTTGCCGCTGGTGAAGTTGCTGCAATCATGGGCCCTAATGGGTCTGGTAAATCAACTTTGTCTTATATCCTTGCTGGTCGTAGTGACTATGAAGTGACATCAGGCGATATCTTGTACAATGGCTCATCAGTTCTTGAAATGGACCCGGCCGAGCGTTCAGCAAGCGGCATTTTCTTGGCGTTCCAATATCCTGTTGAAATCCCAGGCGTTGCAACAATGGAATTTTTGAAAGTTGCGATGAACGAGCAGCGTAAAGCGCGCGGTGAAGAAGCCCTTTCGATCCCTGATTTTATCCGCAAGGTTAAAGAAGCTGCCAGCGATCTACAAATCGACATGGCAATGCTCAAACGTCCTTTGAATGTTGGCTTTTCTGGTGGCGAGAAAAAACGTGCTGAAATTTTGCAAATGAAACTTCTTGCACCACAGCTTTGTGTGTTGGATGAGACAGATTCGGGCCTTGATATTGATGCGCTTAAAATTGTGTCTGACGGTGTAAACGCGCTGCGTGATCCAAAACGTGCTGTTGTTGTAATCACGCACTATCAGCGTCTGCTAGAGCACATTGTGCCAGATAGCGTGCATGTTCTTTACAAAGGTCGCGTGATCAAATCTGGCGATAAATCACTTGCTGTTGAGCTTGAAGAAAACGGCTACGCAAATGTGATTGAAGCTGCTGCTTAATTCATCCTGTTTGAATGAGCAAATTGATTACATTTTAGGAGATTTCTGATGAACGTTCAGAATAAAATTATAAAGACAGCGGCTGAAGAAGCGCTCATTGAGCAGTTTTCAAACAGCCTTGGTAGCTTACCTGGATCAACTGCTGTTGTATCCGGTCGAGATTGCAATTTTGCAGCGCTAATGGATAAAGGCTTGCCAACACGCCGTGTTGAAGCTTGGCACTACACTGATCTTCGCAAATTGTTGCAAAACATCCCAGCATTATCAAATAGTGATAATGCTGATGCTGTTGCAACGCTTGTCGCAGGCAGTAAACTTGTCAGTATTTTAAATGGCAAAGTTGCTTCTATTCCATCCTTGCCAAAGGGCATTGAGATAGAAAAATTCTCAGAGCAATTGGAAAATGATACCGTTGATGCTGTGTTTGCAGAAACAACATTTGATGATGCGATTGGCCAATTTAACAGTGCGTTTGTAAAAGATGGTCTTGCGATCAAAATTGCAGAAGATGCTGACGTTAAAGAATTGGTTGAATTGCAGTTTGCCCAATCAGAAGGCCAGATGCATTCTCGTCTTCCTGTGACATTTGCAGCCAATTCTAAGGCCACAATCATCGAGCGTCATATTTCAGTGTCGGATGCACAATCACTTGTGACATCTGTGGTGAATTTGAAGCTTGAAGAAGGTGCCCATGCTCGTTGGATCATTGTTCAATGCCAAGGCGCAAGCGATACACATTTGGGTCAGATCAATATTGATCTTGCTGCAAATTGTGAGCTTGAACTTTATGTTGTTAATGCCGGCGGTAAGGTCGTGCGTCAAGAGATCATTGCCAAAGTTGATGGATCAGACACCAATCTGACCCTTCGCGGTGTGAACTTGCTTGCAGGTGATACCCATACGGATGTGACACTTAAACTTGGTCATAACCAACCGAACACAAATTCTGATGAAACATTCCGTAATGTTCTTTACGATAATGCCAAGGGTGTGTTCCAAGGTCAGATTAAAGTGGCTCAGATCGCTCAGAAAACTGATGCGCAAATGGCTTGCAACACGTTGTTGTTGTCAGATGATGCTGATTTTTCTGCAAAACCTGAGCTTGAAATCTTTGCCGATGACGTGATCTGTGCCCATGGCGCGACGGTTACGGATATCGATCCTGCACAATTGTTCTATCTTATGGCCCGTGGCGTGACTGAAAAAACAGCGCGCGGTTTGTTGGTGAAGGGCTTTGTTGCTGAAGTTGTTGAAGAGTTTGACGATGAAGCTGTTGTTGAAGCTCTTGAAGGTATTATTAGAGACTGGTTAAACAAAAATGGCTGATCTAAATGGATATGATGTGGCGAAAATCCGCAAGGATTTCCCTATTCTGAGTAAAGAAGTCTACGGAAAACCTTTGGTTTATCTTGATAATGGCGCATCGGCACAAAAGCCGAAGGCCGTTATCGACGCCATTACTCATGTCTATGAAAATGAATATGCCAATGTTCACCGTGGTCTGCATTTTATGTCAAATGCAGCAACGGATGCCTTTGAAGGTGCGCGTGAAAAAGTACGTAGTTTTTTAAACGCACCATCAGCGGATAATATCATCTTCACTAAATCCTCAACAGAGGCGATCAATACGGTCGCTTATGGCCATGGTATGTTGGAGCTGGGTGAGGGCGATGAGATTGTCATTTCCATTCTTGAGCATCACTCAAACATTGTACCTTGGCATTTTGTTCGTGAACGCAATGGTGCCAAAATTGTTTGGGCACCGGTGGATGATGAAGGTGTCTTCCACCTTGACGATTTTATTGCGTGCCTCACAGATCGTACAAAACTGATTGCCATCACGCAGATGTCGAATGCGATTGGGACTGTTATTCCGGTCAAAGAGATTTGTAAAATTGCCAAAGAGCGCGGTATTGCTGTGTTGGTGGATGGATCACAAAGTGCGGTTCATATGCCTGTTGATGTGCAAGACTTGGATTGTGATTGGTTTGTCATGACAGGTCACAAGCTTTATGGCCCATCTGGCATTGGTGTGCTCTATGGCAAAATGGATCGTCTAAAAGCTATGCGCCCGTTTATGGGTGGTGGTGAGATGATTGCTGAGGTGACCGAAGATGGCGTGACCTATAATGATCCGCCGCACCGGTTTGAAGCGGGCACTCCTCCGATTGCTCAAGCGATTGGCCTTGGTGCTGCGCTTGATTATATGGACGAAGCAGGACGTGATAAAATTGCGGCACACGAAGCTGATTTACTATCCTATGCCAATGAACAAATGAGCAGCATTAATTCGCTGCGAATTTTGGGTAATGCCCCTGATAAGGGCGCGATTATTTCATTTGAAATTAAAGGCGTTCACGCCCATGATATTTCAATGGTGATCGACAGATCTGGTGTGGCTGTTCGAGCAGGTACCCATTGTGCTCAGCCATTGCTCAAGCGTTTTGGTGTAACATCGACATGTCGGGCAAGTTTTGGCATGTATAATACGCGGCAAGAAGTCGATGCGCTGGTGATAGCGCTTGATAAAGCCCGTACATTTTTTGAATAGATTGAACTTGGAGCCCATTATGAGCGAAGACACTCAAAATACAGACGTTGAGCCAGCTGGCCCGAATGAAGCCAAAAGCACTCATTCTGCGACCGATATTCCGCGTGAAGAGCTTGCGCGGATGACCGACGACATTGTTGCTGCGCTTAAAACGGTTTACGATCCGGAAATTCCATCAGACATTTATGAAATCGGTTTGATTTATCGCGTTGATATTGAAGATGATCGCATGGTCAAAGTTGAGATGACATTGACGGCACCTGGTTGCCCTGTTGCGGGTGAAATGCCGGGCTGGGTTGAGAATGCTGTGAGTTCGGTTGAAGGTGTGGCTGGTGTTGAAGTGTCCATGACCTTTGATCCGCCTTGGACGCCGGATCGGATGTCTGAAGAAGCACAAATTGCCGTTGGTTGGTATTAATCCTGTTATGTGTGGGGTTGTTTGTTAAGACCTGCGTGACTACATTTAGAAGACTTGACGATTTCAGATCAAATATCAGGCCTTGAACCTGATTATTTAGGAGAGCCAGATGGGCTTTGAAGTTCTAACATTGACAGATGCCGCCATTGAGCGGGTTCGTAATATCACCTCTATGTCGGATCAAAATCCGGTTGGCATTCGTGTTGGCATTAAAAAAGGTGGTTGCGCCGGTATGGAATATACCGTTGATTTGGCTGTCGAAACTAATCCCGCTGATGATAAAGTTGAGCGCGATGGTGTGACAGTGTTTGTTGCGCCAGAAGCGACATTGTTTTTGCTTGGCACGCAGATGGATTTTGAAGTCACAACATTGCGTTCTGGCTTTGTGTTTAACAATCCAAACCAAACATCTGCCTGTGGCTGTGGTGAATCAGTTGAGCTTAAGCCCGCTGATCTTGCGGCATTGGCCGAACGTGGCGAGCCTGTTGTTCGTGCAGAATAGATTTCTCACTTTGAGTGTTCTAAGTCGCTAAAAACCGATAATTATTACCTTCCAACACCGTAGGATAGGGCGCATTCTGTCCCGCTATAGGTCAGGAACTTAAATGCGTTCTCAAGTGGTTCGATAAGGAAATCCGCAAGCTTGGCGCCGGTGTTATTGTTTCATAATCAGTTTACATAATTACTGATCAACACTAGCCTAGTTCTTTAACATGATTTTTTAAAAACGGTTCTTATGTCTCATCCTCAATATACGCCACCTTCCTTTAAGTTTGACCCTCGATCAATAGAGTTTTCTGAAAATCCCTATCAGGTCTATAAAGAGATGCGTGAACGCTCAGAACCGGTTTATTTTGCTGAGCAGGATATGTGGCTTTTATCGCGTTATGAAGATGTGTTTGCAATTGCGACCAATCCGAAAATGGTGCGCTCATTAGAAGGGTTGGAAACTGAGGCTGAAGCGCGCGAGCGGCAAAAGCGGGCTAATTGGCATGATATGCCTTATCACGAGCGGGTGGTTCAATTTAGCCTGCTGGACAGTGATGGCGATATTCACCGTAGATTGCGCAAACAGATCTTTGGCGAGTTCACAACCCGTTCGGTGTCAACATTAGAGCCTATGGTGCAAACCTTTGTTGACCGATTGATTGCCCAGTTGAAAGACCACGATAGGTTTGAATTTATTGAAGATTTTGCAGCCCATGTGCCGGGATATGTGATTGGAAAACTTTTGGGCGTACCAGAAGAGCATTGCCCCCAGCTCAGATTATGGTCGGAGCAAGTGGTGCAGTTTTTTGATGTGGATCGCAGTGACGCAAAAAAGCAGATTGCTGAAACAGCCACGCGTGAGTTCTTTGAATTTTTAACTGAGCTTAAATCTGAGCGCGCACGTAACCCCCAAGATGATCTGATTTCCAAGATGATTGTTGATGAGACAAACGGGCTCTATACCGAAGATGAATTCATCTCGACATGTATGTTGATTTTGATGGCAGGGCATGGCTCGACCATTGATGTGTTGGGGAGCGGTATGCATACGCTGTTAAAACATCCTGATGCAATGGTTGAAATGCGGGCTGACCCGAGCCTTATCCCGGGTGCGATCCAAGAAATGTTCCGCTTCGAGCCACCACTGCCATTCTTCCATCGCCATGCTTTAGAGGCGGGCACATTGGGTGATTTTAAATATCAAAAAGGTACAACATTCGGGCTGCTATATGGCGCGGCAAACCGTGATCCACTTAAATTCGAAAACCCAGATCAATTCGATATCCACCGAACCCCAAACCGCCATCTAGCCTTTGGGCTAGGTGCACATCTATGTTTGGGCAACAATATCGCACGGCTGAATATGAAAGTGATTTTCGAAACACTGCTGCGGGAATTTAAAGATATCCAGCTGGTAGGTGATCATGTTGATTATAAACGTGGCCTATCAGTGCGGGGTGTTGAGGCGTTGAATTTGCGTTTGATTGTGGTAACCTGAACTACTTGACACCTTTGATTTGTATTACTTCTAAATCAATTTATTTGGTTTATTCATCTTCTGAATATATAGCAATAACGTGTTCTGGGAGAAAAATGATTTGGTCTCCAAATTTAAGGGGGGAGTTGTCTTCATTTCTCGCTATAGGGTCGTTATCGAGTTCACCTATGTAATATGGGCCTCGACGTGATATTGATTTTACCCACATTCGTTCGCCTTCTATGTCTTCAAGACTCCGAGTGCGTGATATTTTAAAATGAAGTTTTACAATGTCGCTTGATTCTAGTGAATTCCTTTGTAGGGGGCTTGGGATATGAAAAGTATCAGGATACTTTTGATTTGACACAATCCCACTTTCTAATGAGTATCCGTCAAGCTCAACGTCAGGTAGTCTCAATTCTGAGTTTTCGGTTTCATCTAATTTTGAGAAAATTGGTTTTTTTCCCAAAGGAGGAGGTGAGTATAATGGTTGTCTAAATATGGCTCTAAGTAACATTTGTAGGTTTATCATACTTTTTCTTTGTCATTATTGGAGAAATATAATGCCCTAATTCCAGAACAATCGCTTGGAAGTGCGCAGTTGTGCCCTGTATGAAATGAACCCTCTCTAACTATAGGGATGATTTTTTTCCGTTCTAAACCTCCCATGATTTTGCCTGAGATTATTTGTTGTTCATAACCGACTCTTTCGGTTCGGTTATTTGATTTTGTTGCGTATTTTGGTGTGCAAATTATCAGAATGAAATCACTCCTTTGGACTGCATCCTACATAAAATGACTAAGGCTTTCACCTGGTGTCACGTGCCAAATATCACGAATAACATTAACCCTGTTAAGAATTAAACTTTCAGCAAGCTCTCTTACCCGGTCTTTATGTTCATCATTATCCCAAGAATAAGAGATGAATACTGTTGGGGTAACTTCTAGTTGATCGGCCAGTTCGTCATCCATATCTTGATGTTAAGATTTTAGAAAAGTCAACACAGAATTACTTTTTACTAGTTTCCTATTTCCCAATAAAAAGCCCCCACAAATAAATCTGAGAGGGCCATTTTATTTCAGTCTGCTAGGTAGCTTAACTACAGCCGCTTGTGCTTCCGCAGGTGTCGCATTTTAGGCAGGTGCCGTTGCGGACCATTGTGAAGTTTGAGCATTCTGTACACATGTCGCCTGTATAGCCTTGCATCATTGCTTTCACGCGGCGATCTGCTTCGATCTTTTTGCGTTCTACATCAGCTGATAGGCCTGTTGCTGCAGCTTTTACCTTTTGGGCAATCACTTCAGATTCGGCTTCAGTTTTTAAGCTTTCGTCTGTTTCGGCATAATCACGTTTGAACGCTGATGCTTCTTCAAACATTTCAGCAACTGCATTAGATGCAACGACAGCGGTTGCCATTGTGCCTGATGCTATGGCTGTTACATTTGCACCTGTTGATGATCCCACAGGGTCTTTGTTGATGATCGACAGTTTTGATCCGCGGGTGAGGCCCTTGGACACGGCTTCTGCTGTTCCATCTTGAATGCTTTTGCCCATTGGGGTGGATGCAAACACAGATTGGTCAACATGGGCCAGATCGTGACGATCAAGATAGGACACAGCGAGTTCGCGGAAGACATAATCAAGAATTGATGTTGCGTTTTTAATCGCATCATTGCCTTGGATAATGCCCGCTGGCTCGAATTTTGTGAACACAAACGCATCGACATATTCTTCTAATGGCACACCATATTGAAGGCCAAGAGATACAGAGATCGCAAAGTTATTGATCAATGCACGAAGGGTTGAGCCTTCTTTGTTCATATCAAGGAAGATTTCGCCCAAACGACCGTCATTATATTCGCCGGTGCGCAAGAAGACAGTGTGACCGCCAACTTTTGCTTTTTGAGTATAGCCTTTACGACGACCTGGTAGTTTTTCTTGCTGACGTGAAACACGTTCAACAATGCGCTCAACGATTTTCTCAGTGATCTTAACAGCTTGCGCTGCTGCTGGTGCTTCGATAAATGCATCGACTGCATCTTCATCTTCGTCATCAGCAATCAGTGATGCATTGAGTGGTTGAGATAGTTTTGATCCATCACGATACAGCGCATTGGCTTTAAGCGCGAGTTTCCAAGAGAGCATGTAAGCACTCTTACAATCATCAACGGTTGCTTCATTTGGCATGTTGATTGTTTTTGAAATAGCACCAGAGATAAACGGCTGAGCTGCAGCCATCATCCGGATGTGGCTATCAACTGACAGGTAACGCTTGCCGATTTTACCGCAAGGATTTGCACAATCAAACACTGGCAAATGCTCATCTTTCAAGAATGGCGCTTGTTCAAGTGTCATTGCACCACAGATGTGGATGTTGGCAGCTTCGATTTCTTTTTTGTCAAAGCCGATTGCAGCCAAAAGATCAAATGAGATGTCATCAAGTTGCTCATCAGTCAGACCAAGTGTGTCTTTGCAGAACTCTTCGCCTAATGTCCATTTGTTGAACACGAATTTGATATCAAATGCGCTTTCAAGACTAGCATTGAGTTTTGCAACTTGCTCTTCGCTGAAGCCTTTTGAACGAAGGGAACCTGGGTTAACGCCCGGTGCTTGGTTCAAATTACCATGCCCCACAGCATAAGCTTCGATCTCAGCGATCTGGCTTTCTGAATAGCCTAGTGTGCGAAGGGATGCAGGAACTGCGCGGTTTATGATTTTAAAGTAACCACCACCGGCAAGCTTCTTGAACTTAACAAGCGCAAAGTCTGGCTCGATACCTGTTGTATCGCAATCCATAACCAAGCCGATTGTACCTGTTGGTGCAATCACAGTAGCTTGGGCGTTTCTGTAACCATGCTTTTCGCCAAGCTCAAGCGCAAGATCCCATGCAGCTGTTGCATGTTTAACCAAGTCTTGGTCTTTGCAATCTGTGTGAACAAGCGGAACCGGATTAACTGATAGCTCTGAATAACCTTCTGAATGACCATGGGCTGCCAAGCGGTGATTGCGAATAACGCGCAACATGCTTTTTGCATTTGGTTTATAGCCCGGGAATGGACCAAGCTCGCCAGCCATTTCAGCTGATGTTGCATAGGATACACCGGTCATGATCGCAGTGATCGATCCGCAAATTGCGCGGCCTTCATCTGAATCGTATGGAATACCACTTGTCATCAACAAGCCACCAATATTGGCAAAGCCAAGACCAAGTGTGCGGTATTTGTATGAACGTTCTGCAATTTGGCGGGATGGGAACTGAGCCATCATCACTGAGACTTCCAAAACCATGGTCCACAAACGTGTCGCATGTTCAAAATCACCAATGTTGAGATTGCCTGTTTCCATATCTTTAAAACGCAACAGGTTGATAGAGGCAAGGTTACAAGCTGTATCATCCAAGAACATATATTCAGAACAAGGATTAGATGCGCGGATCGAACCTTCTTCTGGGCAAGTGTGCCAATCGTTCATTGTTGTATTATAGTGAAGACCTGGATCGGCAGATGCCCAAGCTGCATAACCAATTGATTCCCAAAGATCACGCGCTTTCAGCGTTTTCATAACTTTGCCATCACGGCGACCCGTTAATTCCCAATCGCTATCATTTTCAACAGCGCGAAGGAAATCGTCTTTGATGGACACAGAGTTATTTGAGTTTTGCCCAGCAACCGTCAGATAGGCTTCTGAATCCCAGTCTGTATCGTAGGTTTTAAATTCGATGTCTGTGTAACCTTGCTGAGCAAATTGGATCACACGTTTGACGTAGTTTTCAGGAACCAAGTTCTTTTTCGCAGCTTTAATTTCGCGCTTAAGGGCAGGGTTCTGTTTTGGGTCAAAACACGCATCATTATCGGCTTCGCAATTGATGCAAGCTTTCATGATCAGTGTTAGGTGTTGGTTGACAATTTTTGAACCCGTGACAAGAGCTGCAACTTTTTGCTCTTCGTTCACTTTCCAAGAGATATATTGCTCGATATCTGGGTGATCGATATCAACAACAACCATTTTGGCAGCTCGGCGTGTCGTACCGCCAGATTTAATGGCGCCAGCGGCTCTATCACCAATGCGCAAGAAGCTCATAAGGCCAGATGATTTACCACCACCCGATAGGCTTTCGCCTTCACCGCGAAGGTGAGAGAAGTTAGACCCTGTACCTGAACCATATTTGAACAAACGCGCTTCGCGAACCCAAAGGTCCATGATGCCGCCTTCATTTACCAAATCATCTTCAACGGACTGGATAAAGCACGCATGTGGTTGTGGGTGCTCGTAAGATGTTTTTGATTTTACAAGCTTGACTGTGAATGGGTCAACATAAAAATGTCCTTGGCTAGGACCATCGATACCATAGGCCCAATGTAAACCTGTGTTGAACCATTGTGGAGAGTTTGGCGCAACACGCTGTGTGGCAAGCATATAGGCAAGTTCATTGCGGAAGTTCAGTGCATCTTCTTCGCTGTCGAAGTATCCACCTTTCCAACCCCAATAAGCCCATGTACCAGAAAGACGGTCAAACACTTGGCGAGCATCAATCTCAGAGCCATAGCGTTCGTCTTCAGGAAGAGCTGCAAGTGCTGCTTCATCGGCAACAGAGCGCCAAAGCCATGATGGCACATCATTTTCTTCAACTTTTTTCAAAGCGGCGGGAACACCGGCTTTACGGAAATATTTCTGCGCAAGAATGTCAGCTGCTACTTGACTGAATTGTGTTGGCACATCGATGTTTTCCAAACGGAAAACGATTGAACCATTTGGGTTTTTAATTTCGCTTGTTGCCTTGCGAAATTCTATATCTGAATAAGCGTCTTGTCCGTCTTTAGTAAAGCAGCGTTCGATGCGCATGACTTATTGTTCCTTTAGGTTGTTGGTCGAATTACGTCTTTGTTAAGTTCAACCCGTATTGCCCCAGTGGTTTAGCGCCCTTACGACATAGAAATAGCATGCCGTGGTCGCTGAAACCTCGATTAGTATACCGCATATCCGATAAAGAATAAACAGCATGTAGTGTTTGCTGATTTGTAAGCTACAAGATGTAGTATTAACAAAACATTAATATGTAAATTGAAAATATCGAAAAATCAGAACTATTTTCGAATTTCCCCCAAAAATTTGAGACGCAAAAGCCATATGCCCAAAAGGCTGCTCAAACTCAATAAACCTTGGAAAGCGCTGGTATAAATACCCCCCAGCTCATTGCCGCCGCAACGTGTTTTTATAAGGCGCGACTCGGGACCAATCGTCAAGGGCTAGTTCAAACCAATATTTCACCCACGATATCTAGTATGTAGGGTCTGTGAATAATGGGGACAAATTTATCTTTTTTTAGGAAAAACATTTTGACTTTTCAAAAAGACTGATTCTCTAGGGCTTTAGAACTCGTCATCTTGTTGATGAGATAATTGTGTCACCCAAATGTGACACGCTTGGTGTATTTGAAAGTGGTTAATAGTCAAAACAGGACGTGAAAAGATGTTGTTTGTTTAAAAAATAAGACTTTCTATATGAGAATTATTTTTTTGTTAAAGGGATGTTATCCACATCTAGTTTTAGGAATGCTTTTTTTATGATTTATTGAAAAAAACCGTTGACTGGGTTTTGTATTAGGATGCGGTTTGACCAGTTCAGTTAAAAAACAGACTGCCCAAAGAAAAAGCCGGATATTAAATCTGGCTCTTATATATGGTCTGATTAATATGGGTAAAAACTAACCACCGCTTGCAATTGGCTCTTGGTAGCTGACACCCATATCCCAAGGGAAGACGATCCAAGTGTCTTGGCTAACTTCTGTAATGAACGTATCCACAAGAGGGCGGCCTTTGGGTTTTGCGTAAACTGTCGCAAAATGAGCCTTTGGTAACATCGCTCGGACAATACCTGCTGTTTTGCCAGTATCGGTCAGATCATCAATGATGAGCATGTTCTGCCCATCGTTCTTTCTCATCTCAGGTGCGATCTCTTTAAGAACTTCCATCTCACCTTGGTTTTTGTAATCATGGTAGGATGCAATACAAACGGTTTCGATCATTCTGATGTTCAGCTCACGGCAGATAATGGCCGCTGGCACCAATCCACCACGGGTGATGCAAATGATACCCTCATATTTTGTGTCTTGTCCGGCAATGCGCCAAGCAAGGGCGCGTGCATCGCGGTGAAACTGGTCCCAAGAGACAGGAAAAAACTTTTCAGAAGGTTTCATAATGGCCTCATTTTTTTAGCGCTATATATGAGTGTGAAAACACCCGTATTGTTTATCGTATTCTAAAGTAACATACGCAGCTTTAATTTATCCCAAATCTGTCAACATAGTTTCTACGTCTTGAGCTGCTTTTTCAAGTGCTACAGGGTCTATTCCACGGATAATCAGTTCGGTTGAAAAACTGCCATCATCGCCAAAGATTGGATAGGAGCCAATGCTGACATGTGGGTTTTCTTTTTGAATGTTTGATAACAATGTCCCAATCACGCCTTCACCATGTTGACAGGCAATTGATTTTGAAATCAGTTTTTGACCTGTTTTCAGCGTTGGAACGACATTGCTTAACATGGCTTCAAATACTTTGGGAACGCCAGCCATGACATATACATTGCCAATATTAAAGCCAGGTGCTTTTGAAACTGGGTTATCAATATGTGTTGCGCCTTGTGGCATCCGCGCCATGCGTTTGCGTGCATCGGTAAATTCTAAATCTTTGGAAGCATAATGGGCGGATAAAAGCTGCATGGCTTTGTCTTCATATATGCAGGGTAAATCAAATGCCTTGGAAATAGCTTCCGCTGTTATATCATCATGAGTGGGGCCAATGCCGCCAGAGGTGAAGACATAATCATATTTTTGTCGAAGGGCATTAAGTGCCGCAACGATTTCGTCCTCTTCATCCTGCACGATGCGAACTTCTTGCAAGGTCACGCCAATGGAGGTGAGGGTGTGTGCTAGATGGCTAATGTTTTTATCGCGTGTTCTGCCCGATAATAATTCATCGCCAATGGCAAGCGCTGCCGCTGTAACTTTTGTATCGCTCATAAGATGTCCTGTTGTTTGAATTTTGATACATTAAATAATGAGCTTTGAACATCGCGCGTTTGGATAATATTACTGCAATTTATCGATTTATAAGAAAAGCAAAGGTTTGGATTGTTGATTCAAATGAATCACTTACACAGATCTTTGAATAAAGAGATTCGAACACTTGATAGACCACTTAAATATGCTGTGGATCAGTATAAGTTATAAAGTCCTGATGAAAATGAACAAGAATGCGAAAAAGGGCTTGATTGATTGTGGCTGGTTCGTGTAGGCACATCTCATGTTGCGGGCATGGCGGAATTGGTAGACGCAAGGGACTTAAAATCCCTCGGCCCTAGGCTGTCCGGGTTCGAGTCCCGGTGCCCGCACCATTGCTCGTTAAATAAATGTAATTAAATCAATAATTTGCAGGCTTTTAAGACAGGCGTACTGTGTGGTAATACGCTACTAGTACGCTAACGGCCAGTGCAGTTAGGGTTAGTTAGCCCAAAATTTTACTTGATAAACCGAAAATCTATGACAGCAGCGAAAATACCTTCTCGCTGTCCAAGGAGCGGTTTTTTTGAGAACTGCGGTGTCTGGGGTTTAGCAATGGAAGGCGAACCCCTACCTGAAAAGACTTACAACCACATAGCGTTCAAGATGACCCCGACTAATACGACGATAGGTTACGGCGCATTCAGTCACTCGGATTGGAAGTCAGAGAAGGCCGATCCCGCGTCGATGGGGAGGGGCACTCGATTTACTTTTACGACTATAACAATCATATGTTCGAATTGCATAGCGGCACACTGGAAGAGCGTTTGCTGCGGACTAAATGCATGAAGATACTCTGAGAGTTCAGCCTCAGAAGCGTTCGCCAAGTCGCCATCAGAACGCCGTAATGCTTCAAGAACCAGGACTTGTTCCGGTGTGCCATCCAATGCGGTATGTGATAGCAATCCGTAAAAAACACCACCGATAATTCCCTCAGCGCTCAATGCTGACTGTCTTTGTTTAAATATTTTGAAATCTCTGATTGCAACAAGTTTGAAATCGGTGATAGCATGATGGCGATATGAGATGGTATTTTTCATATCCAACCTAGAACAAACATCATCTTGATTTTCTTCCAAAAAACGCTGAAATGGCTGCAGCGTCTGTAGAAATTGGCTGGCCTCATCTGCTGTGAGCACAACATCTTTCTTCCCCAATTTCTCTTTTATCGCTGCGGCCAAAAGACTTGCCGTATTCACAATGCGCTTATCGACATCATTTAGGGTCTCATAGTCACGCGCAGTCGAGGATAGCAGCTTGTACGCCCCTACACCCAGCAATAAACCAAAACCGGACAATACCATCGCCCCAGCCGCCATCCCTCCACCGACAGCGCCTCCAATAGCAGCAAGAGTTGCACTATTGGCAGCCGCCCCAGATAAGCCAGCAATAGCCGCACCGGTGCCTGCGGTGCCAAAAGTACTTACCAGTCCAAATAGAGAGAACGTGCCTGCAGCTGCTGCAAATTTTACGGAAACGGCCCGCCCAAGTTTAGCTTGCCAGTCCCCAGCCTCGTTATAGCTGATCTGCAATACGCATGCTGTTATGGCCGTGAGCTCTCGATGGGTGTTTTCCAAGAGCTCTCGCCCATTTTCAGGTGAAAAATAGGGTTTGATCGCCTCACGGGCGAAACCATACTGATCGATGGAGGATCGCCCGAACTGCTGAACTATAGACGAAACCCCTGTATCATTCAGATAGCCTTTGGCGGGTTCAATGAAACCTTGATCCAAGGCTCTATTAGCACCTTTAACTTTTTCACTGAGATCAAGTTTAGCATCCACTGTTGCCGCAGTTTCAGTGATAAATTCCTGTGTCTTTATCGCGGTCTTCAACACGGGCTGGACTGCGCGATCCAAATCTAACTCCTGATACTTTTGTGAAAAAACTTGATGCGCCTTTTGGCCGTATTCAGATATATTCTTGCCCACTTTGTGTTCTTTTAGATATCCACTTGCCGTCCGCTTTGCATCTAAGGCAAGTCGCTGTGCCTTTCTAAAAGCATTTTCGTTATTGCTCATCTCATTTTCAATCTTCATGGGGATCAGTTAGCAGTCTACCGACCAACCTATATGGCGAATATTAATTACTCAACCCATGCGCATAGTTGAGTTGTAGCCAATCGCACATTGGCGCAGTCGCAGCTAATGTACGCCTTGTTCGCGAAATGTGAGTTGAACAATCCCTTGATTATACAGTTACAGCGAATGTCCGGTCTGACGGGCCGCTCTGCAGCGATCGATGGTGGCGACGAACGGCGGCGAAGGGCCGAGACCGACGATTGCTACGGTCGTGTGTAATTCAAAATACAACACAACAGGCTAGTCTGCTATGGGCTCCTGCACTAAATCGCTACGCGATAGTTGCGGGCGTTTTGCTGAATAA
>CAXBCW010000055.1:0-22415 GCA_963974325.1 uncultured Rhizobiaceae bacterium | reverse complement strand
GACTCGGATAAACAACTGAAATTAGGTCAATTCAGGCGTGGGAGTATCAATAAAACAAAAAAGACGCCGAACAATTTAATGTTCAGCGTCTTAATAACGGTAAGTTTAAAAAAATAGACTTATGCAGATCGGGCCGTAAATACCACATCGTCTGCATTCATAACCGTTTTAAGTTCCAGACCGGCTTCATCAGCAAGCAAGATCGTATAATATGGCTGCACCGCATGTGCATCGATAGCTTCTTCAGCTTTACCAGATAGCAATTCCAAATATTTCGGTGGGACACGCAACATTTTACCCCGTGACACCAATCTAAAATGCGGCGCTGTTTCCAAATCTTCCAAGAAGATATCAATCTCACCACCACGTGGGATCGCGCTGAAGGCGATCAAAAACAAATTCATCAAAAGTTTGACATTGTTCTTTGGGATAATGGCGCGCGCGCCATGCCAGTTGATAACGGTTTTACCATCCGTCGCAACAAAATCTAATATAGCGCGTTCTGCTTCGCCAGTATCAATCGATGCACCAATAGAACCAGAGGCACCAAAAGCAAGACGGGCAAATTTTAGTCGAACCGATGCATTCAGCGCACTTGAACGAATAAGGTCCATGGCGTCTTCATCAGCTCCACCTTCATCCAATAGCTCCAAACCATTGTTGATCGCGCCAACAGGCGAAATGATATCATGACACACACGACTACATAGCAAAGCAGCCAGATCATGGCCGGCGAGAGTAAGGTTTGGATTTTTTGGCATAGTTAGCTCCGATGGCGTTCATCGCCGAAATATAGTTCAGAATAAAAGAAGAAACGCAAATGTAAGCAACTCATATGATTTTACAAAAACCAAATCACTAGATTAATTGAGATATTACATAGATTCACAACTTAGCCATAATGAAACCTTAATTGGTAAACCGCTTATTAACATGATTGAGAGAAAATGCGCTCAACACCAAAAAATGGGCAAAAAACAAATTGAACCCCATAAATAGACCAAATGGAGAATTTAATGAGACATCTGAATGCGTTGAAATCCCGTATCGGCAAATTACTGTGTGTCGTGTTTCTTATTCTTCCAGCACTCTCTCAAGCCAGTGTCGCGCAAGATACCAACCAAACTTATTATAGCGCTCAAGAGATTGTGGATGCAGGACACGGCTTTTTTGGATCAACATCCGGCGCATTGGCAAAACTAACGGAAAGCATTTTCAAGAGCTACGGCCAGCCAAATGGATATGTTTTGGGCCAAGAAGCATCGGGTGCATTTGTCGGTGGCCTCACCTATGGCGAAGGCGTGCTTTATACAAAAAACGTTGGCCAACACAGCACATTCTGGCAAGGCCCTTCTATCGGCTTTGATTATGGCGGCGAAGGATCTCGCACAATGATGTTGGTATACAACTTGCCAAATGTCCAAAGCATATACGGCCGCTTTGGTGGTGTGAGTGGTTCAGCCTTTGTTGTTGCAGGTCTTGGCATGACCGTTCTGCGTCGACAGGACGTTTTATTGGTCCCGATTCGCACAGGCGTTGGTGCACGCTTAGGTGTTAATGTTGGCTATCTCAAAGTAACACCAAAACCAACTTGGAACCCATTCTAGGGTTTTTAAATTTGAGCACATTCCAAATTTTACCCAACTATTGATAGGTTTTTGTATCATCTGCATCCATTTTTGCAGATGATAAGATTTGCCAATCATATGCAGATTATTTGAAATCTAGGCTTGCTCACACCGTTTCACTATGTTTAATGACCAGACTTGTTTTATTTATGAAACTGTCTTGAACAATGTGGATTTGGTGCTCTTTTGATTGAGCTTATTTTATTTGTTGCATTAGGTTTTCTTGTCGCCGCTTTGCTCGGCCTTATTGTTGCGCCTGCAATTTATAGACGTGTCGTCAAATTAACCGAACGTCGCATGCGGTCCACGGTTCCCCTTAATGCTGCCGAGATCAAAGCTGCCAAAGACATGGAACGCGCTGCCTTTGCTGCGCAAAGTGCTCGAATTTCTGTTGAACTTCGCAAAGAACGCGAAATGCTGACCGAAGAAAAAGTCGGATCATCCCGCCTTTCCAGCACTATTGTAAAAATGCGCAGTCAAAACGAGCAATTGCGCACCCATGTTGATGATTTAAAGCTTGAAAGTGGCCAACTGCGCTCCAACCTCCGCGTTGAAGAAGGCAAGCTTGAAAAAACCCAAGCGACACTAAAAGCAGCACAAGATAACAATCTTGAAAAAGAAAAACAGATCACCTCTCTGATCGATCGAGCCAATCGCCTATCAACAGACGTTGGCGCGCTTAAAATTGATCTGGCAAGCAAAGACACAGAATCTGAGAACTTGCGCTCGACCATTGATGCCCTCCGCTCAGAGCACAAGAAAATCCGTAATCACCAAACGGAAATTGAAGGTCGCGCCCAAAAACTCCAAATTGAATTGGGTCAAGAACAAGAACGTGCAAATGAACTTGATAAGAAGCTGAACACAACAACGATAAAGCTTGCCAATCGCGAACAGACTTTGGAACAAAAATCTTCTGAGATTAAACGAATTAAAGAACGTATGAATTCTGTCAAATCAGAATCCACAGAACTGAAACGCTCGCTCCGTGCAAGTGAAACTGATCGCCGTGCACTCGAGCGTCGCTTGCTTAAAGTCGAAAAACAATTGACCCAGTTTACCGGCGCTCCTACCCCTGTCCCAGTTCGCAAACCAAACGTCAGCACTGCAAAACAAGCAGATGTAAAAACCAACAATAAGGCTGACACTGCACCGATAGATACAACAACTATAAAACGCGCATTATCAGCAAGTGAAATCGCTGAACGTGTTGAAAAATTACGTGGTCGTCATAATGCTCTTGTGGAAGACCTGAATAAGAATAGCTCGCCAGCTGATGATGGAAACTATCGACGTGAACTCTCTGAGATCGCAGCGATGATGATTGATCTAACCGCAGCTCGCGAAGGTGAGACATCGCTCATTCATATGATTTTGGGCGACCATAAAATCTCGCTATCAGGGACGAATGCAAAACCAAGCCTTGCAGATCGTTCGGTGCGTCGTTTGGAAAAAACAAACACCCCACCCGCATAAACTACATTTATTTGAGATCATACGCGCTTCATAGACCGCGAAAATTGCCAAAGTGCGATACCACTAGCCGTTGCGACATTTAAACTATCCAAGCCTTCAGCCTGCGGTATCTTCATGCTCGTAACATCAGACAGAATGGTAACAGGCAAGCCCTCACCTTCTGTCCCAAGCATCAACGCGCTTTTCATATTTGGTACAACGTCATCAATCATGACCTGCCCATTGGGCGACAGACCATAAAGCCCAAAACCTTCGTCTTTCAATTCACCCACAATCGCTTCAAGCGACAGGCCCATTTCAAATGGCACTGTTAAAACAGACCCAACGGACACTCTGATCGATTTTCGATACAGCGGATGACAACATGTTTTATCCAACACAATACGATCAACCCCAAAGGCGGCTGCATTGCGAAAGATAGATCCCAAATTATCGTGATTTGAAATTCCTGATGCAACAAGGACCAATTGATTTTCAGCATCTTTTACCGCAATAGGTTTTTTTGCCGTATCATATTGGCCAAGTGCCAAAACACCACGATGCATGGGAAAGCCCGCAATCTCATCTAAAATATTGCGATCCGCAACAAAGATGGGAATATGCTCGGGCATTCGTGCAAGAAGCGGCAAAAGGCCGGACAACCTGTTTTCCAGCACCAAGACTTTACCGATTGAAAAGTTTAAACCCTTGTCCATTGCACCGATTAAATGCTGAAGAACAACTTTTCCTTCAGCAATAAACTGCCCTGAATGACGTGTTAAATCACGCTCACGGATATTAAAAAACTCAGAAATTCGATCATCGCTGGCATCAACTATGCGCAACAGGCGGTCTGATTTGAGTTGGTCATCATGTTCCATTTACAACGACCAATGCGCGTTATTTCCGCAAGACAATTGTTGACAAGATCTCGCCACTGGTCAGATCAACGATCAGAACGCGTTGAACACCATCAGACCCAACACCGCGCACGGCGCCTCGTGATCCATCCAAATTAAATCCCTGCACATTGAACCCAATTGGCAGCACAACATCTAAATTTTCAGCAAAATTGATAATGGCGCTCGTTTGAGCTTTTTCCATCACCACTTCTTCACTGCCGCTATTGCGTATTTTGTAGACAACGCCTATCAGCACAGCAATAATACCAATGAACATGACGCCAAGTGAGACCCCTAAAAGGCGAACCATCTTAACTCGTACTTTTTCCATTGCTGGATCAAGTGGTTTGTCATCATTATTATTATCTAGATCATGATTTTGCATTAGTTAGCCCAAATTGGAAGAAAAATTGACACCCGAGATATCCTTTACCGAAGCTGAACCAAATTTGAAAGTGTTCATTGCAGACGAAGACGCTTCTGGCCGCCTAGATGTTTGGTTATCCAAACTTATGGCCCCTGATTTCTCCAGAAACCGTATCAAAGGATTAATCGAAGAAGGTGCAGTCTGTATCAACGATATCGAAGTTCATGAACCTAAAAAGAAAATGCAGCCTGACATGGAAGTCAAAGTTCGCATTCCTGATTTAGCCGCTGCCGACCCGCAAGGTGAAGATATTGCGCTCAACATTGTGTTTGAAGATGAACATTTAATTGTGGTCAACAAACCTGCAGGTCTTGTTGTACATCCAGGTGCTGGCAACGGCACAGGCACACTCGTCAATGCATTGATCCATCATTGCGGCGATACATTGTCTGGTATTGGTGGTGTCAAACGCCCCGGGATTGTTCACAGATTGGACAAAGACACCAGCGGCGTAATGGTGGTAGCTAAAAACGATAATGCACACCGTCACTTGTCAGCCCAATTTGCAGATCATGGGAAAACAGGCGTTTTAGAACGTGCTTATCTTGCAATTGTTTGGGGCACACCCAATGTTCGAAATAGCAAAATCGCCACCCATCTTGGCCGATCTAACGATAGACTAAAACGCGCTGTACGCCCCTCTGGCGCGCCAGATGCCAAACATGCTGTCACCCATTACACATTACAAAATAGCTTTGGATTACAAGATGATTCAACCGCATTAGCATCACTTGTCGAATGTCGGTTAGAAACAGGACGAACCCACCAAATACGGGTACACATGGCCCATATCTCACACCCTCTTGTGGGCGATCACACCTATGGTGCATCCTTTAAAACCAAAGCCAATAAAATTCCAGAACCTCATCAAGCCACAGTGAAAAACTTTCCACGACAAGCACTACATGCTTGGTTGCTTCAATTTGAACACCCAGTAACAGGTGAGGTAAAGCGCTTTGAAACTGAGATGCCTCTTGATATGCAACAGCTGGTAACTGCTTTTGAGCAAATATAAAAACTGATATTTATGAGCAAGAAACAAGCGTTGATCACGGAGTTGTGAATTAAAAGGCTTGAAACAAGCTTATGCCATAATTATCTATTACAAAGAGCAACAGCAGATAATGTTGCTTACAGCTTGCCACAATGGAAGTTGAGATAATAGGAGGGTGCTTTATGGCCCAGAAAACATTACCATCGATTACATCTGGTAAAGCCGGATTGGATCGTTACCTTGCAGAGATCAGGCGTTTTCCAATGCTTGAACCTCAAGAAGAATACATGCTTGCAAAACGCTATGAAGAACATGATGACCGCGACGCTGCACAGCGTATGGTCACAAGTCACCTGCGTTTGGTTGCTAAAATTGCCATGGGTTACCGAGGCTACGGCTTGCCAATCGGCGAAGTTGTGTCCGAAGGTAATGTTGGTTTGATGCAAGCTGTGAAAAAATTTGATCCTGAGCGCGGTTTCCGATTGGCCACCTATGCAATGTGGTGGATCAAAGCCTCTATTCAGGAATATATTTTGCGCTCATGGTCCCTTGTTAAAATGGGAACAACAGCTAATCAAAAACGTTTATTCTTCAACTTGCGCAAAGTCAAAAGCCGTATTCAGGCCATTGATGATCGTGATCTGAACCCAGGTCAGGTTGAAGAGATTGCTCGTCAGCTAAAAGTGCCTGAAAAAGACGTGATCTCCATGAACCAGCGTTTGAGCGGTGATGCATCTTTAAATGCCCCAATCAGAGCCGGTGAAGGCGAGACGGGACAATGGCAAGATTGGCTTGTTGACGAAACGCAGAACCAAGAAGATATGCTTGTTGAGCAAGATCAGCTTGAAACGCGCCGTGATATGTTAACCGATGCGATTAGTGTTTTAAACGAGCGTGAGCAACGTATTTTCAAAGCACGCCGCTTGAGCGAAGATCCTTTGACACTTGAAGAACTTTCAGGTGAATTCTCGATCTCTCGTGAACGGGTTCGTCAAATTGAAGTTCGAGCATTTGAGAAAGTGCAAGCAGCCGTTCGCAAATCAGCCCTTGAAGCCAAACAAGCTCTTGTGACTGTCGATACAGAATCTGCTTAAACCAAAAAGATCATGCGCTACCTGTAGTGCATGATCCTTCCAATTGTATTCATCAAAATTTGAGCTGCAAGAACAGCGGTTGATCCGGTGTGATCGTAATCTGGTGCAACTTCAACCAAATCCATCCCCACAATTGTTCCCTGCTTTGCCAAACCGTCAAGCAATTCCAAAA
Source organism: uncultured Rhizobiaceae bacterium (assembly GCA_963974325.1). Lineage (GTDB taxonomy): Bacteria > Pseudomonadota > Alphaproteobacteria > Rhizobiales > Rhizobiaceae > Lentilitoribacter. The sequence continues at coordinate 15,743 of CAXBCW010000055.1, read as the reverse complement.
CTTCATAATACAAAAATCCACCATGACTAGGTGTGCCTGTACCAGGCGCAATGGATGGATCAAACCCATCAATATCGATGGTCACATAATAGCGAACACCTTTTGGTATCCGCGCCAACACACCCTCAACACCGAGTTTTCGAAATCCGCGAACCGACAAAATATCAGACCCCATCGAACGGGCATCTTCATAACCTTCTTTTGCGGTTGAGGAAACATTTCGAATGCCGATCTGACTAAGCCCAGATACGTAATCTTTTTCAGCGGCACGGCGCATTGGATTACCATGTCCGTATTTGACACCATGGCGCTCATCAACAAAATCCAAATGCGCATCAATCTGCACTAAATGAACAGGTTCCTGATCGGAAAACGCGTTAATGCATGGAATATTTATCGAATGATCACCACCCAAAACAACCGGCAATGCGCCTGCATCTAGGATTTTGCGCACGCCATATTCAATGTTTTTATGACTTTGCATGGTGTCTGTGTGAATAATATCAGCATCGCCAATATCAACAATGGTCACTTTATCTGCAGGCAAATAAGTCACATCATCTTCATGATCATATGCACCGCCATGACCGAATGAAAACAATGTCGAAGCTTCACGAATAGCTCTTGGCCCAAAGCGAGCGCCTGCACGCCATTGGGTACCAAAATCATACGGCGCGCCTAGGACGGCAACATCAGCCTCGATATTATCCCAGTTTTCAATATATCTGTTTTTGCCAAACGTCGAAATACCCACAAAAGGGAGATTAAGCCGTCCAGCCTCATATCCATGGTCAGCCATCTAGAACTCCTATTCGTGCATTGATTAATGTTTGTCTATTGAGCTGGGTTACGTTCCCATGCCGCCAAAACCTTGTTGAAGATAGCATTTCCGCTGGCGCCTTTATCCAAGGTTATCAGCGCTTTTCTGCCATTGGTGTAGGAAATCGGAATATCAATCCAATTGCGCTGACTAATCAATTGAAGGTTAGTCGCAACAATCTGAGGATCATCATTCTCTAATCCAACAACAAAGAATGCCGGACCAATTTTGGCAGAGATTGCAGCCAAACGATCGCCAGGATCTTCTTCTGTGTTTTTGAACATCACTTCATTGATTTGCTCAATTTCACCACCTTCAAACCCTTCAGGCAATTCAAAATTAATATCAATCAAATGGCTCACAGGAAGCGTATTGTCGCCATTGAGCTTGATAGTAACAACAACAGAAAGATCGCGATCAGGGACCTGTATTTCAGCTTTAATATAGGGTCTAGATGCTGATGCATCGGCTTCAGTTTCTTCTGACCATACAACACTGCCATCATATTTTGCTTGTTGCTCAAGCCCTAAGCTTGTTTCATAAAACAACATCTTTTCAATAATTGCAGATCCATCACCAGCATTTTGTAAAGCTGTATCGGTCTCGGTTGATGTAGCAAGTTCAGTCGGCTCTCCAACAACAGGCGTGCCATTTTGACCATCACTTTGGGCCGTTACAGATTGACCTTCTTGTCCGGGCAAACCATCAATCAGATCAGAAGCTGGGCCTTCATCAATCTCAGAACCATCTGAGTTTAAACGTTGGGTAAATTTACCTTCGTCACCAACAGCTGCAACATCTGTTTGTGATGTATCAGAACCAGATTGATCCGTGGTATCTTCTTCGTTCGCAACAGGCGGTGTCACCACATCATTGGGCGTATCTGTGCTTTCAAACACACTTCCAATTTTGGTCACAGTAGACGCATACATATCTTGTATGCCTGTGGTTCCAACACGCCAAAATCCGTAAGCACCAGCAGCTATTAAAATAAGCACAAGTGCAATAATAATCACAATCGGTGATTTTTTCGGCTCTTTAACAATGACTTCGGGCAAAGCTTCAGCGCCAAATCCAAAGCTGTCATCATGATTTTCAATAACCTGATCAAGATCGTTGTTACCAGTTTCCAAGCTCGACTTTAACTCGCCGACAGCTTGTTCAATAATGCTATCATCGGTTAAATCAGCAGGTTCAATCTGACTTGAACGCGTTTGAAAACCACCGTCAACTTTCGCAGACACTTCATCAGCGATTTTTTTGGCTGTATCCTGCACACCTATATCGGGCGAGGAAACAGTTGATCCAAAAATAGCGGGCGCGCTTGCAGCAGTGTCGGCATCTATATTTGGATTCTCCTCTCTAATTTCAACTTCGGAAACTTCAGGAACATCAACTTTTGGAATTTCTAATTCCGAATTGATGGCCTGTTCGGCTGCCGATGGAGCATCATTGTCAATATTTCTGTCAAACGCTGGAGGGAATTTATCCGTGAGCTTGTCCATAAGCTGCTCACCCGTATCAACACTAGTTTTTGTCTCAAATGGGTTAGTTACGTGCGGCGCAACATCATCTGAAACCACCTCTTCAGCACGATCCTGCGTGACAGGCGAAGCATCCAAACTCTCTTCTTCCGATACAGAAAACGGTGTCCGTCGCGCGTCATTTTTTATAATGTCTTCAACAACTTCAGGCGGCTCGGAAGGTTTAACAGGTATTGAAGCGTCTGTAATTGGCGGCTGTTCGCTAACTGACCCACCATCAGCATAATCATTTTCGATCTCGATGATAGCAACATCGATTTTGGCCATTTGGGTTTCAAGCAGCGTTGTGCCTGCAGCACTGGGCATAGCAAGCAATTGCCGCTCGACAGTTTGGCGTGCACGATCATAGACTTTTTGGCGCGCCTCTGGCGTATTCGTCGCCAGTCCTTCAACTGCTCGCCTTATAACTCCAGTAAAATCCGCCATTTTAAACCCCGTAAATTCGGACACGATGTAATATTAAGGCCAAGGTCTGGCCTTAATATGATTTATACAACTCTAGTCTTCAAAAGGGTCCGTCACAAGTATTGTGTCTTCCCGCTCAGGACTTGTGGATAACATTGCGACCGGCGCACCGATAAGCTCTTCTACACGGCGAACATATTTGATCGCTTGTGCTGGCAATTCTGCCCAGCTTCGTGCACCAACAGTTGTCTCATTCCAACCTTCCATCACTTCATATATAGGCTTAACCCGTGCTTGCGCACCTTGGCTTGCAGGAAGATAATCAACACGCTCACCGTCAAGTTCATAACCAACGCAAATCTTAAGCTCTGCAAAACCATCCAAAACATCAAGCTTGGTCAGCGCAATACCTGTAATGCCATTCACGGCAACTGATTGACGCACAAGCGCTGCATCAAACCAACCACAACGACGCTTACGACCGGTAACAGTGCCAAATTCATGACCACGTTCGCCCAAACGTTGTCCGTTTTCATCATCAAGCTCAGTTGGGAAAGGCCCCTCACCGACACGTGTTGTGTAGGCTTTAGTGATGCCCAAAATATAACCAAGCGAACCAGGACCCATGCCACTACCGGCAGATGCTTGACCAGCAATTGTGTTGGATGAGGTCACAAACGGATATGTGCCATGATCAATATCTAGAAGCGTGCCTTGTGCACCTTCAAACAAAATGCGTTTACCTGCACGACGTTTTTGATCCAGCAATAACCAAACAGATTCTCTATATGGCAAAATTTGATCACGAACTTCCATCAGTTCATCAATCATTGTATCGACAGAAAATTCCGGCTGACCAAGACCACGACGAAGCGCGTTATGGTGCGTCAAAAGACGTTCAACTTTTGCAGGAAGTGTTTCTGTATTAACAAGATCCATCACACGAATAGAGCGGCGACCGACCTTATCTTCATAGGCAGGACCAATGCCGCGTCGTGTCGTTCCGATTTTCGTACCAGTGCTTGCGGCATCTTCACGAAGCGCATCTAGTTCGCGGTGCAAGGACAAAATCAAAGTCGCATTATCTGCAATACGCAAAGTTTCAGGCGTCACAACAACACCCTGTTTTGCCAAGCGCCCAATCTCTGCAACAAGTGCATGAGGATCGATCACAACACCATTACCAATGACGGCAAGTTTACCAGGGCGAACTACGCCAGATGGAAGTAATGACAGCTTATAGCTTGTGCCATCAATTACCAGAGTATGGCCAGCATTGTGGCCACCTTGGAAACGCACGACAACATCAGCGCGCTCTGACAACCAATCAACAATCTTACCTTTACCTTCGTCACCCCATTGGGAACCGACAACTACTACATTTGTCATATTGACCTCTTAAAAAATGGCATTGCGCCAAAAAAAACAAACCCGCATCTCTATAGAGAAATGCGGGCTATAAATCGAGCCTTGGATTGTCTTATAACCAACTATATTGGCTAAAATACACGTTTAGGCGGGTATAATGTTCTATCAGCACTGTTTTTGCAGCACCTATTGTGACTTGTTTCTAGTCTACATTAAACACAAGCGGCTTGGCAGACTGAATTTCCTTATTCGCACGCACCAAATCAAGCACATTATCTGCAACTGGTGCATCCACATAAAGCAACGCAATGGCATCACCACCAGCTTTATTTCGGCCCAATTGGAAGTTCGCAATATTAACGCCAGCATCACCAAATACAGTCCCCAAAAGACCAATAATACCCGGTGCATCAGCATTTGTTGTATAAACCATATTGCAACCAACTTCAGCATCAAGGTTAATACCCTTAATCTGAATAAACCGTGGTTTGCCATCGGCAAAACAAGTTCCTGCAACAGAGCGCGTATTGTTCTCAGTTTTCACGGTTAACTTAATATAGCCATCAAACACACCTGATTTATCGCGCTTGATTTCAGACAACACAATACCACGTTCTTTGACCATAATCGGCGCAGACACCATGTTAACATCAGCAACTTGGGTTCTGATCAAACCGGCAAGAACAGCACTTGTCAGCGCTTTAGTGTTCATTTCAGCTGTTGAACCTTCATAAAGAATTTCAACTTCTTTAATCGCGCTTTCAGTCACCTGACCAACAAAGCCACCAAGCACATCTGCAAGTGTGACAAACGGTTTTAGACGCGGTGCTTCTTCGGCCGAAATTGAAGGCATGTTGATCGCGTTCGTCACAGCACCTTTAAGCAAATAGTCTGACATTTGTTCTGCAACTTGAAGCGCAACATTTTCTTGTGCCTCTGATGTCGAAGCACCCAAATGCGGTGTGCAGACAACATTTGGCAAACCAAACAATGGGCTATCTGTTGCAGGCTCAACTTCAAATACATCAAAACCAGCACCAGCGACATGACCTGATTTAATCGCATCAGCCAAATCAGCCTCAATCACCAAACCACCACGGGCACAATTGACGATACGAACGCCTTTTTTCATTTTTGCAATCGCTTCAGCATTGATAATACCGCGCGTTTTATCTGTCATTGGAACATGCAAAGTTATGAAATCTGAACGAGAGAGCAGCTCATCAAGCTCCACTTTTTCAACACCTAGTTTTTCAGCGCGCTCTGGTGATAGGAATGGATCATAGGCGATCACACGCATTTTCAGACCAATACCGCGCGTTGCTACAATCGAACCGATATTACCACAACCGACAACACCCAATGTTTTGCCAGTAATTTCAACGCCCATAAATTTGGACTTCTCCCATTTACCAGCTTGTGTTGAAGTATCAGCTGCCGGCAATTGGCGGGCAATCGCAAAGATCATCGCAATTGCATGTTCTGCCGTTGTGATAGAATTACCAAATGGTGTGTTCATCACAATAATACCACGACGAGACGCAGCAGGAATATCAACATTATCGACACCAATACCAGCACGACCAATCACTTTAAGATTGGTTGCAGCATCAATGAGTTTTTCAGTTGCTTTTGTTGCCGAACGAATGGCCAAGCCATCATATTGGCCAATAATTTCAGCTAGTTTCTCTTTGTCTTTGCCAATTTCAGGCATAAAGGCGACATCAATTCCGCGATCACGAAAAATTTGCACGGCAGTTTCAGAGAGTTTATCAGATACGAGTACACGAGGTGCCATTTCAGGCCTCCATTTTTAAATTTGAAAAAGGGTGGTTGCGGCACACCAAGTGCCGCAAAATAAAACTATGCAGTTAAACTAGCTTTTTGAGTTTGGAACGCCCATTCGAGCCAAGGCATAAGAGCCACAAGGTCGGATGTTTCAATCGTAGCGCCAGCCCAAATACGCAAACCAGATGGCGCATCGCGATAAGCACCGATGTCAAACGCAACGGCTTCCTTATCAAGGAGGCTCACAATCGATTTGGCAAATGCAGCCTGTGCATCCGCATCAAGCGCTGCAATATCAGGATCGGTAATTGTAAGGCAAACCGACGTATTCGAACGGGTTTGCGGATCAATTGCCAAATTGCTTAGCCAGCTTGAGCTATCAACAAAATCATAAATGACTTTTGCATTGGCATCAGCACGCGCCATAAGCCCGTCAAGACCGCCAACCGATTGCGCCCATTTAAGCGCATCCAGATAATCTTCAACACAAAGCATTGAAGGCGTATTAATTGTTGCACCAGTGAAGATGCCTTCAATTAATTTTCCGCCTTTTGTTAAGCGGAAGATCTTTGGCAATGGCCATGGTGGGGAATAGGTTTCTAACCGTTCAACTGCCCGTGGTGATAAAATGATCACACCGTGACCGCCCTCGCCTCCGAGCACTTTTTGCCAAGAAAATGTCACAACATCTAGTTTAGAAAAATCTAAATCCTGAGCAAATGCAGCAGAGGTCGCATCACAAATCGTCAATCCTTGACGATCAGCAGGAATGAAATCTGCATTGGGAACACGAACGCCAGATGTCGTTCCGTTCCATGTGAAAACAACATCATTATTGAAATCTAACGAAGAGAGATCAGGTAACTCACCATAAGGTGCAGTGATCATTCTAGCATTTTCAAGCTTAAGCTGTTTGACCACATCTGTGACCCAACCAGCGCCAAAGCTTTCCCATGCAACCATATCAACGCCACAAGCGCCAAGCATAGACCACAATGCCATTTCAACCGCACCAGTGTCTGATGCAGGAACGATACCAATGCGATAGCCTTCAGGCACATTTAAAACAGTGCGCGTAAGATCAATGGATTCTTGAAGTTTTGCTTTGCCAACTTTGGCACGATGAGAACGACCCAACGGCGCGTCATCTAAAGCGTGTGCAGTCCAACCCGGGCGTTTGGCACAAGGACCAGACGAAAAACGGGCATTGTCCGGACGGGTGTCCGGTTTCTTTATAGCTGTCATTTAGCTATCCTTCCAGATAGTTGCCCTTCGTTGGGGAAGGGTGTCCCACTTGCGAAATTACGGCTAGAAGGAATAAATGTCAAGAAAAGAATATAAAGCTTTTGTAAATTCACAGCTTAAATAAAAAAGGCGAGCAAAGCCCGCCTTAAATCATGATCTATTGATGTCAGATAAATTCTGAAATGGGTCTTACCAAGTGCTTACGCGAAGACCTGCACGAATTTCGTGTCGATCAAGACCACCATCGCGACCTTGCGAACCCAATGCGCCTGCAGTCGTCGAGGCTGTGTCATAAGAAAAGGCATCACCACCATCGATCCGAGAATATCTATAACCAAGGTCTAGTTTCATTTTGTCAGAAATATCATAACTAACACCACTCATCAAAGCCCATGTTCTGCGCCAGTTAGGTTTTCCCGCATGCGACGATGACGCAATGGCTGTTGCTCCGCAAACACCGCCTCCATTAACGCAAGTACCAAGCGCAGTTGTTGTGCCCCAATTAACGCGTGTCAAACCAACACCTGCACCAACATAAGGTGTGAACCCTGATACTGTTCCAAGGTCGATATAGGCATTTGCCATAGCCATGTAGTTAGAATATTTCGCAGAACTTGTGTATGAACATGTTGTATTTGCAGGTCCGCCAACACAAGGCTCTAAGCCTGTGCCTGAACCGGTATAGTTGCCGCGAATGATATCAAGCGTACCATCAACACGTAAAAGATCATTCAATTTGTAACCAACACCCAAACCACCTGAAACATGGTCTTTATAATTTTGACCTGACACAATTCCTGCACGATAACCATTGGCAGCAGAATACGTGTTGAAGCTATTAGATCCGCTTTTTAATTTGGCTGTATAACCAATATCACCACGCAAATACCAACCGTTCCCAACTTCAACAGGTTTAATTGTTGGAGCAGAGGGAAGTGATATAATGCTATCAAGATCAGCGGCAAAGGATGGGGATGAGATACCAAAACATAATGTAGCAGCAAGTGCCGAAAGTTTAAGTTTAGTTTGCATGGTCTATCTCTCTATTTAAAAATACCCAAAAGGGTGTTGTTCCTGAGCCCAATATCCCTTCAACAGGTTAAGTCTCCGTTAACTACGAACCTTTTCTTTTTGTTAGCTATAAAAATGGGTTTAAAACAAAGCCAAAACCGCTAAACCACGGATATTTCTCACTTAAAACAAAAAAAGCGCCAGAACAATCCAGCGCTTTTTTCAAATTTATAAGTCGCAGCCTATTTGTAAACTGGCGGCAATTGTGGCGTCAAATAAGCCGGAGTTTCATGCTCTGCACAGCCTCCGAATGAATAGCGAAGACCTGCTTTACCTTCATGAGAGTGGATTGCTTCTGCATAACCAGGGCCAGCACCATATGCCAGTTGGAACATACGACCCCCAGCAATATAACGATAACGATAACCAACATCAGCGCTCAAAGCACAGGTAATTTTAACAGAACTACCAGCCATCAAAGCAGCTGTTGCACGCCAACCAGATGAACCGCCATGAACGACTGTCGCATCACAATTGGTCAATAAGGCAGTTTCGCAAGCTGTGTTGGATAGATCACCCCAATTTACATATGAAGCACCAAGACCAGCACCAACATAACCTGTTACCCGTCCATAAGTGAACAAATCAACATATGTATTTGCAAGCAAGCTCCAAGCAGAGAACGAGGCAATATCTCTAGACGTACAATCTGGACCAGTACCTGCCGCTGCAGCACAATCTCCAACAGTTGAACCAGTGAAATCAGATTTAGTTAGATAATCGAGCGTTAGATCAGAACGAAGTCTTTTGGTAACTTGATAACCAACACCTGCCCCAAATGAAAAGTTGGATTTAAGCTTTTGAGATACGAAAACGTTTGAACCACCATTCACAGCATAATCAATACCACGCAAGCTATTCCAACTGGCACCCAAATCGCCACGTAGATACCAACCGCCGGCTGATTTCATTTCACCGTAGTGAGGTTGTTCAGCAACAGGTTGATCATAAATCATCGGCGGCGTGCTAATATCAGCAGCATGCGCAGATAATGTTGCAGCAATACTAAGACTTGCCGCCGTTAAAACTAATTTTTTCATCAATAACTCCATATATCGATCAGGCAAATCACCCGCAATTCGAGTTACGCATACGAGCCAAGCTCACGTAAATTCTATCTCGATAATGAATTATAAAGGTTAACGGGTCGCTAACTGCACACCGAATTGATTAAAATAATTGGTAAACAATAAATTAATCAACTTTAGCGAGCAGATAAAAATGGAATTCTGACTTAACCGTTTTCTTTTGAAATGACATCAATGAGACCATCGACTATTTTTTCAACTTGGCTTGCATCATCACCTTCCGCCATGACACGGATGAGCGGTTCAGTACCGGAAGCGCGAATAACAAGACGGCCTGAGGTGCTCAACTCAGCCTCTGCATCTTTAATAGCTGCTTTAACATGATTCTTCTTCAAAGGAGATGCACCTGAAAAGCGAACGTTTTTAAGCAATTGCGGCACAGGCTCAAAACATTTGGTAATTTCGCTTATTGGACGATCAAGCTTTTGCGCATAGGACAAGATTTGCAATGCAGCCACGAGCCCATCACCGGTGGTCGCAAAATCAGTCATCACAATATGACCTGATTGTTCACCACCTAGATTAAATCCATGAGCGCGCATATGTTCAACCACATAACGATCGCCGACCTTTGTCCGCGCAAGTGTGAGGTTTTTGCTCTCAAGATGACGTTCCATACCAAGGTTGGACATCACCGTTGCGACAACACCGCCACCCTGCAGGCGACCATCATTGGACCAAGATTCCGCAATCAGCGTCATTAATTGATCACCATCAACCACAACACCTTTTTCATCAACGATTAACAAACGATCTGCATCACCATCCAATGCGATGCCAACATCGGCACGGGTTTCGTGTACTTTTTTAATCAAAGCTTCAGGGTGCGTCGAGCCACAATTGAGATTGATGTTTGTGCCATTGGGCTTATTGCCCATGGTAATAACTTCTGCGCCCATTTCCCACAAAACAGAAGGAGCAACTTTATAGGCTGCGCCATTTGCACAATCGATCACAACACGAAGGCCCGTCAGATCGCGCGAGCCGCGCGGCAAGGTGCGTTTGACGAATTCAATATAACGATAAATATCACCATCAACACGTTTGGCACGTCCAATATCATCAGGGGCAGCCAACAAAGTTTGGCCATCAGCATCGATCAAATCTTCAATGCGAGATTCAATTTCATCCGATAGTTTGAACCCATCAGGGCCAAACAGCTTGATGCCATTGTCTTGATAAGCATTATGGGACGCAGAAATCATGACGCCAATATCAGCGCGCATTGATCGGGTTAACATCGCAACACCGGGCGTTGGAATTGGACCCAACAACAAAACGTCCAAACCAGCAGATGTGAAACCAGCAACAAGCGCGTTTTCAATCATATAGCCTGACAAACGGGTATCTTTACCAATCACAACACGATGACGGTGGTCGCCACGGCGATAAAGATTACCAACAGCCAAACCAACCTTCATGGCCAATTCAGCCGTCATTGGTGGTGTGTTTGATTTGCCTCTAATACCGTCTGTACCGAAATAACGCCTGCTCATAGTAAACCCCAAATTTCATCCGTTTAAAAATCTATACCGCTTTAATAATGAAATTGAGTTAAAAATATGAAAAAGGGCCCGAAGGCCCTAAATCAATTCAACTATAGTTAATGTGAAGATTATTCTGGATCAGAACTTGGATCGGGCTCATTGCCGTCCTTTTTGTCATCATCTTTTTTAGGCGCAGGTTTTTTAGCAGCAGGCTTCTTCGCCGCAGGCTTTTTAGCAACCGGTTTTTTATCTTCAGACGCTTGATCATCTGTTTTCTTTGCGCCAGCTGACGGAACAGAACTTCCACGACTTGGCATTGAATCATCACCCAAATCTTGAGCAGGTGTTTCACCGCGCAAGATAGCCGCGATTTCAGCGCCACTTAAAGTTTCATATTCCAAAAGACCTTCAGCAATCGCGATGAAGCCCTTTTTCTTGGTTTTCAAAACCTTATGCGCTGTAGCTGTTGCTTCTTCAATCAGACGAAGAACTTCCGCATCAATCTTACGAGCCGTATCTTCAGACAAGTTTTTAGACTGCGCCACTGAATGCCCTAGGAAAACTTCCTGCTGGTTTTCACCATAAGCAACTTGACCAAGTTCATCAGAAAAGCCCCATTGTGTGACCATTGCACGCGCAAGCTTTGTGGCTTGCTCGATATCAGATGATGCACCAGATGTGATGTTTTCTTTACCGAATGTGACTTCTTCAGCCACACGACCACCCATCATAATCGCAAGACGAGATGTCATCCATTTATAACTCATGGAATAACGATCAGCTTCTGGCAATTGCATCACCATACCCAAGGCACGGCCACGCGGAATGATCGTAGCTTTGTGAACAGGATCAGCTGCGGGCACATTAAGCGCCATAATAGCATGTCCAGCTTCGTGATAAGCTGTTAGTTTCTTCTCATCATCCGTCATAGCTGTCGAACGACGTTCAGCGCCCATCATGACCTTATCTTTTGCATCTTCAAATTCTGCCATTGTCACAAGTCGTTTATGACGACGCGCGGCAAGAAGCGCAGATTCGTTGACAAGGTTCATCAAGTCAGCACCAGAAAATCCCGGCGTACCACGTGCGATCACTTTAAGATCAACATTTGGCGCTAATGGCACATTACGAACGTGAACTTTCAAGATCTGCTCACGACCATTTAGATCAGGATTTGGCACAACAACTTGACGGTCAAAACGGCCCGGACGCAGCAAGGCTGGATCGAGAACGTCTGGGCGGTTGGTCGCCGCAATCAAAATCACGCTTTCATTGGCTTCAAAGCCATCCATTTCAACCAATAACTGGTTCAATGTTTGCTCACGCTCATCATTACCACCACCAAGGCCTGCACCACGATGACGGCCCACAGCATCGATCTCATCGATAAAGATGATACATGGAGAATTTTTCTTAGCTTGCTCGAACATATCGCGCACACGAGATGCACCAACACCCACAAACATTTCAACAAAGTCAGAACCTGAAATTGTATAGAATGGAACATTGGCTTCACCCGCAACAGAACGCGCTAGAAGTGTTTTACCAGTACCAGGAGGGCCCACAAGAAGCACACCACGAGGAATACGTCCGCCTAGGCGTTGGTATTTTTGTGGGTCGCGCAAGAAATCAACGATCTCTTCAAGATCTTCTTTAGCTTCTTCAACACCGGCAACATCTTCAAATGTGATCTTACCTTGTGTTTCATTTAAAAGCTTAGCTTTTGATTTTCCAAAACCCATCGCACCGCGAGAGCCGCCTTGCATTTGACGCATGAAGAAAATCCACACACCCAAAATAACAAGAATTGGCAACCAAGAGATAAAGTAACCTAAAAAGCCACTTGATCCATCAGATTCCGGTTGAGCGGAAATGGATACGTTATTTGATTCCAAACGTTTGACAAGATCGTTGTCACCTGGGGAATATGTTTGAAACTTAGCGGATGTGTCGCTGTAGGTTCCATAAATTTGATCGCCAGCAATTGTGACTTCACTCACACGTCCAGCATCAACATTCTGCAAGAACTGGGAATAAGCAATTTTTTGCCCACTCGCGCTATCATCAGAAGTCTGAAACATATTAAACAGCGCAATCAGTAAAAGCGCGATAATCGCCCAAAGGGCAAAATTACGAAAATTAGGGTTCATCTCTATTCCCGGATACAATTACGGCACCCAATTGTGCCTTTAGATACCATCATATAGGGAGCTTAATGCCCGTTGCCAAGACGGGTGCGGCACAAGTTTGCAAATCACGGCTAAAAATTACTCACAAATTCATGTCAGAGAAATATTTTTCATCTATTGGCGGCAATAAATAGCGTTGATTTTTAAATTTTAACGCAACTTCATGTGCCAACTTCAAATCAAATGAAGATAAAAATCCGTCAAACTTATTGATATAGCGCGTAATCTGGATGAATTTGTCATTCATCGGTAAAATCACATCGTCTGTGACCTTTCCATCTGTCTGCCATTTAAATTTTGGCAACAGACCTGGGCTGTCTTTATCGCCTGCGACAATAAGTGTGCGTCGCGCATCCAAATTTTTCACAAAGAACCGACCATCCCATAAACTTACCGAATTGGGTTCAATATGCTCAATCGGGATGTCTCTATCCTCACGTCTGATCGTCAATATTGCGTTTTTTCGATCGATCAACGTCCGACCCATGGAAATACGTTTAGTAACATCCTGTAGTAAAAATACCTGTAGTTGGGATCTCTGTTCAACCCCAAGGCTGCGCCCTCGCCCACCAATTGTGCTGATAACCGCTTCCATTGCTCGTACAAGAATTGGTAAATCATATTCAACCTGCTGAATTTGCGCAACCCCATCATCTAAAGCGCTTACGTTCTGCTTCAAATAACCAGCCACGCGATTTGCAATGTCGCGACGATATTCTGCCTTATGATCAATATAATCCTGATCAAAATCATTGAGTGAGTGCGGCTTTGACAAGCGCGTTCGAACTCTTTCATAAGCCATATCTTCATTGGATGGATCTGTGACCCATTCCTGATGATCTAAGACAAGAAAATCTTGGATGGCCTGCCGCTCAATTCTTAAAAACGGCCGCATCAACCAAACAGAACTTGATGATGGTATATGAGAGATCAAAGTCATTGGCGCCATGCCAGACATGCCAAGCCCTTGCTGTTCCCTATCGCGTTTTGATCTCATGACAAGCGTTTCAATTTGGTCATTAAGCGTATGGCCTGTGACCAAGCCAATTGCCCCATACCTGTGACAGGCTTGCAACATCAGCCGATAGCGTTCTTGACGTGCAGCATCTTGCACACCTGATTTGGGTTTATCACCTTCCCACTGCAGCGTTTCATGCAGAACATCATGCTTTGCACAAAGAGCTGCCACAAACTTAGCTTCATCTTTTGCGGCCACACGCAATTGATGATCAACCGTAAGACAAATCAAGGGACGCGCACCTGCGTTAGCCTTGATCAAACACAATAAAAGTCCGAGTGAATCACTACCGCCTGACACGGCAATGGCAAGTGGACCAGAAGATAGATTTTGCAAAAAGCTTTTGGAGAGTTGGACTAAATCGCGATTAACATTGGGCACGAGATTGCTCACTTGCAACCTTGTCCTGAATTGCTTTGGATGCCGCCGGATACTTTGACAAAACTTCGTCATAGGTCGCACATGCAGTTTCTTGATTATCTAACGCAAAGAGTGACATTCCTAATTTAAGCAAAGTATCCGGCGCTTTATTTGCGTCAGGGTAATTGTTGTAACCATTCAAAAAAGCTCTTGCGGCATCTTTGTATTCACCTTGCGAATATAAAGATTCGCCAAGCCAGAACTGTGCATCCGATGCTTGCTGTTCTGATGGGTACTGATCAAGATAGGCTTCAAACGTCGTCACAGCTTGCCCGTAATCGCCCGACAACACAAAACCATATCCAGTTTTATAAAGTTCAGCCGCTCCAGAATTTGAAGAACCACCTCCAATAAGATTGCCTTCACTATCAAACTGCGCATCACCAATGGTCACTTGCGCCGTTTCATTTTGACTTGGTCGAGATACTTTTGGCGCGGCATTTGATTGATCTGTGCTTTTGGCATTTTCTAAATCATTAAACCGAAATTCATTGTCTTGTTGCATCTGGCGGATTTGTTCTTGCATTTGCAACATCTGAAACCCAAGCTCTTCAAGCCGACCTGTAAGTTGACGAACCTGTTCTTCTAACTGGCTAATACGCACAGACGGATCAACAGCCTGAACCTGAATGATTGGCAAAGGTGGACTTGGATTAAAGTCTCGATTGAGTTTATCTAGTGGCAGGTTTTGCGCAAACGCCACCCCACTGATTTGTCCAGTAGCTTTGCCAATAACTTGCCCAATAATCGGTACAGCTCCAGCCATTACAAAAGCCATAACAGCAATACGCAGTAATTTTGCCATTTCAATGCTCCTCTTAAAATGATCGAATTTACAACAAATGCAAATTCGTGACGACAGCCACAATCTTGATGTAACTAAGCAAGTTCAATTAATCAACGATATTTCAATCGCATGACTTTCAAAGAACCTGCAATAATATGTTCAAGTATGCTCATATCTATATCACTAAGTTTGTTGATATAAAGGCAGGAAGCCCCCATTTTGTGCTTTCCAAGCTGATCAAGCAATAGCTTTTGCCCATCAAAACCGCCACCATCATAGCACCCCATTAAATGTAGCGACAAGTTGGCTTTGCGAGGTGAAAACGCAGCAATTGGCCAATCGCCTTCACGACCACTGCCATATTTATAATGATATTGACCAAATCCAACCAGTGCCGAACCCCACATAACAGGTTTTTTACCTAATTCAATTGAAAGCTTTGACAACTTAACAGCCATTTTTGCAGGTGATAGTTTCCAAATATCTTCTGCAATATCTTCGTTATCAGTCAAA
>CAXBCW010000054.1:0-22599 GCA_963974325.1 uncultured Rhizobiaceae bacterium | reverse complement strand
ATTTGCATCGCCGCTATCATCATATGGTGGATTTAACGAGTCCTGACCCTAGCTTCAAAACTTGCAAACAATGATGCAAGACCATCACCCCAGAGATGACCCTCCGAGCCCTTATATTCAGCTAGTACCGCATCTGCAAACTGAACTAATATTCCTAGAATAGGTTGAGCACCTCTTTGCTCCAAATGATCGCGATAGGCTTTGAGGGCATCCTTAATGATCAAGGGCGCATTTTTTGGCACTTGTTTACGTAGCATGTCTGCTGCAGCGACTTGCACTTGCGGCAGATTAACAAGATCCTCATCAATTATGGGAGCATCATATTCTGAGTTCGGATTAGGGTGGAGCCGGTTTTGCTCATCAAACCCTATTTGTGGGCTAGCGAATTGACTAAGTTGCTCTAAAGCAGTTTCCGTTTGGGGAATGTTTTGATTTTCATTCCACCCAACAATCTCAGCAATTTCATCAATAACAACATCAGGATCACGATCCCAAAATTCGTCATCCTCAATCGCGATCTCCATATCCATTTTACTACCCAACTCACCCCAAGGAGTTTTCGACATATTGGAATTTAGAAGTGTTTGGTACCAATGCGATATGATAATCCAATTGGGGTTTGTGGCATGTGCATGATTATTAAAATCACTCAGCTTTATCGCAAGTACACTTGGTAGATTTTCCGTATCAAAAAGCCTGTGATGCACAATATCACCAACCACTTTTAAGTCATATAAATCATCACGGATACTTATCCAAGTGGAAGGGTTCGTTCTCGCTACTGCATCAGCAGATTTGGCGGCGGCCTTAGCAGCATTGGTGACAGCGTTGGCAGCAGGTATGTAAGCGCTAGCGGTAGCGGCTATAGAGGCTGCTCTTGGAGCAGCAAAGCTGGATGTGGTGGTGGCATTAGTTACACGAGCATCAGCGCGGGCAGCATCGGTGGCCTTAGCCGCAGCGCGGGCAGAGATCCTCATGCTAATATCTGAAATCTTGTCAGCAAAAGATGATATAAAAAGCGCACGCCACGACTGGACACATAAATTGCGATGGACTTGTTAAATTGAGAATTCATCCAATACGAATGGGAACACGCGCAAAGCAACTCTCAGCGAGATTTGCCGAGACCAATCCAGAGGCTTATCAAGCAAATAAGCTTCAAGCTTTTCTCGGCTATCGATCTCATCAATGTCTGGAATTCTATCGCTATCATCTTCTGTCATTCGTATTCTCAGACCTTGTAAAAGATCCGCAAATTCGAATCTACTTCATAGCTACACATTACGCGAACATCTACAAGGCACACTACAAAGTTTTATGAGAATTATCACTTACTTTCCACATCTATCCCCAATTCACAAACATAAAACCCACCTCAAAAATAAATTCCAAATTTTACTGCGATTAACTTTTTGTTTACCAAACCACCCTATTTTGCACCTGTTATTTCTAATAAAAGCTGAATGCGCTAAGCACTTATAATAATGACCTTTTTGGGAGGAATAATCTTAAAATTTGTGATCGTTCAAAGCACTTTAAGTGCTTATGTTCTGTTATTAAGACCTTGCGCTAAGGGATTCAAAAGACTCGTCTTTTGGCAATGGGTATCTGCGGCTATCTGCGCGTTTTCGCCAACGCTTGCGCTCACCAAACACTTAACAAAACTTGCGACCATCCAGATGAGCTTGATGATTCTCTACATGAGGTTTTTGGTGCAAGGGATTCAATTGAATCACAAAATTGACATTTACCAGCCTATCTTCGGTAACAGCGTACTTACGAACGGATGCACGCTGTGACAGTGTGCTCTATGTCCCCTGCCCTATCCGGTATTTCTGAATAAATACAGAGTGTTCATATCACTCACCGATTTTGACGAAGATCTTTTTGTCTAGCAGTTTTTCCAAATGCCCTAAGCGACCAGCTAATCTTTCGCCAACAAAGTCGCGTAAGTCTTCAGGCACAATAAGATAGAAATCATACTCATCATCCCCATCGACACGCTCAAACTTTATCCTCGGGATAAGACCCGACATGGATGCGGAGAACAGGTATAGGACCCGTAATATTGCACCCAATAACTTTGACCGGAAGATGTATTTATCGGTTGCGATTTCGGCTAGGTTTTTAGACACGCCGCTATCTCGCAAGCCTTCATATCTATAGTATGTGGTCAGCGCAATATAGGCTCGACCTGGATGGCTGACGGATAAAAATGCGCCATTTGAAATAATGTTAAGTGCTTGTAATCCGCGATAATCTGGATGGGCACGCCAGCTAATATCAGCCAGCAAACAGGCGGCAATTCGATATCGTTTTCCATTGGGGTTTTCTTTAACGCCAAAGACCGGAAACATCTTTCCTGTCCATTCTGCAAGCTCTTGCGCGTGAGCTGGTGAACGTGCCCGAAGGATGGATAATTCGCGTGCGCCTTCAATCAAAGGATCGGCTTTTGCAGCCTCTTCATCGAGCAAAGAATACAGAAATCCTTCCCGCACACCGAGCGCTGAGAAGACGATTTTTTCTGGCTTCATTCGGCGTAAAACTTCTTGCAAAGTCACTGCGCCAAACGGCAATAATATCCGACGGTTTTTGGAGACAGCTTTGAGTGTTTCTTTCTCAAATTCATCGATCGATACAACACTATCGAGAAAATCCATCATCTCGTCATATTCAATTTCATAACCTTGCATCATGTGCAAAGGGTAATTGGTCGCTTCCATATGAAGCTTTGCAATCGACCGCCACGTGCCGCCAACGGCATAAAATGTACGGCCTTTTCCCTCAGCCAAAAGCTTGGTTTTTTCAAGATGATCTTCGACGTGTTGTCTGGCTTTATCAAGATCGCCATCGACCTCTTCTTGCAAGCGAATACCACCCAAAGGAAGCGTGACACCATTGCGCAGCTCATCACCTTTCAGATCAATCAACTCAAGCGAACCACCGCCCAAATCGCCGACAATTCCATCGGGCGCATAGACGCCTGAGACAATGCCATATGCTGCATACTTTGCTTCTTGCTTGCCTGTCAAAACATTCAGCTCAACGCCAATGGCTTCTTCGGCTCGGGAAATGAACTCTGGTCCATTGGTGGCATCGCGTGCGGCAGCGGTTGCCAGCACATGCACTTTTGTGGCGCCAGCTTGAGCTGCTAAAACGCGAAAACGTTTGAGCACACGGATCGCACGTTCAACGCCTTCCGGATCCATTTGACCCGAATTTGCCAGACCGCGACCAAGGCCACAAAGTGCCTTTTCGTTGAACAATATTGTTGGGGACCGCATGAGACCTTCATAGATCACAAGGCGGACTGAGTTTGAGCCGATATCGACAACGGCAATGGGCCGGATGCCGGGCAAGCGCCCTTGAGCTTCTGATTCAACCATACTGGGCGGCTAAACTTTGCTACGCTCAGCTAGGATACTCGCGATACGTTTTGGTGCACTCGACTTGAGCGCATCTCCACGACCGGATAAACTTGGATTGGTCATAAAGTATTCCTGAGCATTAAAAGGTTCCTCTCCCTTTTGAACTTCCATACGTTTGGAAGTACCATCTGCAAGAATTTCATAACTCTGTTGGTTGTCAATCAAATTTGCGAGCATAATCTGAGAAAGCACCTGCTCATGCACAGTTTCGTTCGTAATCGATACAAAAGTCTCAACGCGCCTATCTAAATTGCGCGGCATGAAATCTGCTGAACCGAAATAAATGATCGAATCGGATGATGGCATTCCCTTGCCATTTGCAAAGCAAATGATGCGGCTATGTTCTAAGAAACGTCCAACAATTGATTTGATGCGGATACGATCTGACAGGCCCGGAATTTGCGGACGCAGGCAACAAATGCCGCGAATAACGAGATCAATTTCAACACCTTGCTGACTGGCACGGTAGAATGCATCGATAATATCAGGATCAACGAGCGAATTGAGCTTGGCCCAAATTGCAGCTGGCTTGCCAGCATGGGCGTTTTCAATCTCTTGGTCGATATGGCGCAAAATCGTCGGGCGCATGGTGCGGGGGCTAACAGCCAAGGTCGTAACGCCTTCAGGTTCGCCATACCCTGTAATGTAGTTAAACACTTGGCCCACATCATTGCCGATCTGACGGTCGCAGGTAAAGTAGGACAGATCTGTATATACCTTAGCTGTAATGGGATGGTAATTTCCTGTTCCCAAATGGCAATAAGACGTTCGCTTGCCCTCTTCGCGGCGTACCACGAGCGACATTTTGGCGTGGGTTTTAAGCTCAACAAATCCAAACACCACCTGCACGCCGGCACGCTCAAGATCGCGAGCCCAACGAATATTGGCTTCTTCGTCAAATCTTGCTTTAAGCTCGACAAGCGCTGTTACAGATTTACCCATCTCTGCCGCATCCATCAACGCCCGCACAATGGGGCTATTGTTGGATGTGCGATAGAGCGTTTGTTTAATCGCCAAGACGTCAGGGTCCAATGCTGCTTGGCGCAGGAACTGCACCACAACGTCAAAGCTTTCATAGGGGTGGTGAATAATGAGGTCTTTTTCGCGAATGGCGGCAAAGCAATCGCCTGCATGTTCGCGCACACGTTCTGGAAAACGTGCGTTATAATCGGTAAACAGCAAATCAGGACGTGCAACTTTGGTCAGTTCCGAAATTGTATTGAGCGCAACAAGACCACCCAAAATCGCCACATGATTTTCGGGCACATCGAGTTCGTGCACAACAAATTCACGCAAATATTGCGGCATTTCATCGTCAAATTCAACTCGAATCACAGATCCACGGCGGCGACGTTTAAGCGCACTTTCATAATAGCGCACTAAATCTTCGGCTTCTTCTTCGACTTCAATATCACTATCGCGAATAATACGGAATGTGCCTGAGCCTTGAACATCATAACCTGGGAAAAGGCGTGTGATAAACTGGCTGACAACATCTTCAAGCGTAATAAAGCGGATTTTTCCATCTTCGGTTGGAAGGCGGATAAACCTTTGCAGAGCTATTGGAAGACGTAAAAGAGCAATTAATTGCTCTTGATCTGTTTTGCGCACCAGACGCAAACACATGGAAAATCCAAGATTTGGAATGAAGGGAAATGGATGAGCAGGATCAATGGCGAGCGGAGTTAGAACAGGAAAGATTGTTTCCAAAAACCTGTGCTCGAGCCATTTGCGTTCGTCATCAGTCAGCTTTGGCGGACGAATGATTGCAATATTTTCGTGCTTGAGTAATTTTCGTAATTCGATGAACGATGCATGCTGGCTGTTTTGCAGCTCGCACGTGACCGAGAAGATGCTATCAAGCTGTTCTTGGGCTGTGAGGCCATCTGGCGACGGCACATGAATGTTTTCACGTACCTGCCCTTCAAGACCAGCAACACGCACCATAAAGAATTCATCCAGATTGGCAGCTGAGATCGACAAGAAACGCAAGCGCTCAAGCAATGGATGTGCAGTGTTGTGAGATTCTTCTAAAACGCGGTGATTAAACTGCAACCATGAAAACTCACGATTAACAAAACGGCTCGTTTTGTCGAACCACTTCTCGTCTACTTTTTGCGATTTGTGACTTGTATTATTATGCAATTTTTTGCCCATGATATGACTTTAGTGAAATCGATGGAACATTACCAGCAAAGCCCAGCTTCTTTTGGTATTTTGGTTAACAATACAATATGACAACTTGATGACAAAAGACTGAAAATAGGGGCTTTTACCGGCATTTAGCCAAGCTTAGAGCACAGCTTGTGCTGTCTCTAATTCTGTTAGAACTTCAGACGCAATCGAGCGATTAATAGCGACTTTTCGCGACAGAGCCAGATGGTCCATACGCTCGACAATTTGCTGTGCAACAGCCAAAGATCGCTCCATACGCATAACCAGATAATTGACGATTTTCTCATCAATTTCGACTTGCCGATCGGCAAATAATTTAAACATGACTTGAGTCAATAAAAGCTCATCTGGCTCACCAATTTCAACAATTGTTGCAGCTTTAATACGTGATGCTAAATCTGGCAGTTCAACACGCCATGATGCGGGCCATGATCTGGCTGTCATCAACAGGCTTGATTGGGCTTCTTTAACGCTATTGAGAATATGAAACAGCTTTGTTTCATCAAGTGCGCCTGTTTCAATCAACCGATCAACATCTTCAAACAGGATCGGCCCTTGCCCAACTTTTGCAACAATGTCATCGAGCAGGATATCTACATTGATTTTGTGAGCGCCTGATCTTTGCTGCCAAATGCTGGCAATATGGGATTTGCCCGAACCTGCCGGCCCCGCCAAAATCACAATTGGCGACACCCAACCTGGCCAAAGATCAACGATAGATATCGCTGCATCAATAGACTGCGCCATGATCAAGTCATCGCGTCCGCTGGACGGATCAACATCAAAGCTTAGTGGTATTTGTGGTAGGTGTTTGCTGCTCAAATCAGGGCACTCTTAGTCATTAAGACACTTTCATGTCTCACTATCATAACCATTGGCTTATATAAACCAAAATATCTTCTGGAATTTATGGGGCTAATGCGCAGCGTTAAGCTTTGTCTTTAGCGTCGTCTTTTTTGGAACTGCCATCATCGTCGCCTTTGCCAATATAAAGATCACTCTCCAAATAACGCTCGATGGCAAACCGAACAAGCACAGCAACAGCTGCTGCCGCTGGCACAGCAATCAACATACCCACAAAGCCAAACAAGGCGGCAAACGCCAATAATGCAAACATCAACCACACAGGATGTAGCCCAATACGCTCACCCACAAGTTTTGGCTGCAAAATATTACCCTCAAAGAATTGGCCGATAGCAAAGATGACAACAATGATTGATATCATTGCATAATCTGGCCAGAACTGAACAACAGCTACACCGACTGACAGAATGAGGCCAACCATCGAACCGACATAAGGAATGAAACTAATGAGGCCTGCAAACAAGCCGATCAATAGGCCAAAATTTAGCCCTGCAAGAGATAGAGACAGCGCATAAAACACGCCTAAGATGATGCATAGACTGCCCTGACCACGCACAAAGCCGGCAATGGCGTAATCCATTTTGCCAGCAAGCTCGCGAACGGTGCTAACATGGTCGCGCGGGATCCAGCTATCAACTTTAGCGACCATATCATCCCAATCCAAAAGCAAGTAAAATGCAACAACCGGTGTGATGACAAACAAAGAGGCGATATCAACCAGCGCTTTGCCTGAATTCCAAATTTGCTGGAAAAGCTGCGAGATAAAACCTGCGCCTTCGGCAAGAGCGCCAGAGAAGCCTTCTTTTATCGTAGCAAGCTGATCACTAATCCAATCAGGTAATAGATTGTTTTCTGCTGTCAAAAGCTCTTGAAGACGCGCGACAAGACTTGGCAATCTTGCAATAAATTCAGATGCTTGGGAGACAAGAACAGGAATGATAATCATCAATGCCAAGATGAACACCATGACAAACACAAACAAAATCGCAATCGTCGCCCAAAGCCTAGAAAAGCCCCATTTTTCTAACTTATCAGCAACAGGGTCTAGAAAATAGGCCAAAGCCATTGCGACAACAAAGGGCAGTAAGATTGAGCTAAACATGAACAGAAACAACACAAAAATCAAAAGCGATATGCCCCAGAACACAGCCTGTTGGCGTATTGTCTTTGCTGTTAAATCTGTACCCATTTCGGATCCTCAGTTTTAATGTCTTGGTTATTGTTTTGGTTCATCTCTAGGCGAGCGTTTGGTCTAGGCGAGCGCTTAGCTCTTTATATGGTGCGTAAAATAAGAAAATCAAACGAACTAAACATGCAATTATCTAAGAACCAGCACTTAGAGCTGACCTTTAGATCATGCGCTTAAAAACCATATATATAAATTGTGACAAGACTGCAAAGAGTGTTTGAGCAGCCAGACATTTTATTCAAATAGATTTTTAATAAAGTACAATAGAATATATCAGGAAAGTTCTATTGTTTTGCACCCTGCTTGATAAATGACAGATAATGCTCATTTGTGAAGACTTCAAAACGGTTTCGGCCATTTTCTTTTGCCAAATAAAGCGCAACATCGGCGTGGGTCAGGATTTGACTGACGCAATTTTCGCCAATTTTATCTTGTGGACAGAACACATCAATACCGATGCTGACGCCAACACTCAAGCTTTCGCCTTCAAACATAATCGGCTGTTCAAACTCTTTTAAAATTCGTTTTGCAATGTCTGTCGCGATGTCTTCTTTCATGTGATCATCAGTAATAATCACGAATTCATCGCCGCCAACTCTTGAGATAAAGTCGCTGCCACGGGCATTTGCACGGAAAAT
Source organism: uncultured Rhizobiaceae bacterium (assembly GCA_963974325.1). Lineage (GTDB taxonomy): Bacteria > Pseudomonadota > Alphaproteobacteria > Rhizobiales > Rhizobiaceae > Lentilitoribacter. Next base: position 14,305 of record CAXBCW010000054.1, on the reverse strand, counting down.
ATCGGCAGTTTTTCGCAAAATATGATCGCCAGCTGCATGGCCAAGCGTATCATTGACGATTTTAAAGTGGTCCAAATCAATATGGAACACAGCCATCATGCCATTTGATTTAGAGAATTTCGTAATGCGCTCGCCCAGCTCTTGCTCGAGATACCGCCGATTACTAAGTCCGGTCAAAGCATCGTGCAAAGCTGCGTGTTCCATTTTCTCATAGGATTGATTTAGTTCAGTATTTTTTGCCGCCAATGCGCCTCGCGCACTGCGCAAAGATTGTTTGTGACGTTCTAATTTTGTAATTGAACGCGTAACAGAAAGTTGTGCCGGCCAAAAGATAAACATAAATTCCAACACCAACAAGCAAGCTGCCACCAGCAAAGATACGTTTTGGATAAGTTGTAAATTTTCAACATCCTTCTTTGCAGCCACTTCAAAATATCTAACAGCAAGATCTAATTTCTCAAGCAGAATATTTGGTGCAAAATCTTGGATATATCTGAATGCGTGGATACTTTTCTTGCTATCAATTGACCCGGACAAAATAATAAGAGCTTTGGCCATGAATTTTCGCGCATCGGCATCAAGACGTTGCGTCGTGTCTGAGCCAAAATATAAAGTTCGTAGCTCTTCTGAAATGCTACTTTTTTCAGACAATTGCTTATGTAGTTTATAAAAACGATTAACGAGCCGTGTTAACTCGGCATAGTCGGCAGTATTCTGGTTTGAATAATAACGGTCTGATACAAACAGAATTTGCTGACTTAGGGTTCGCTGTTGACCGCTCAGATTAATGACACGAGCATGGTGCTTACCTGCTTCAATAACCGATAATGAACTTTGATGAGTGACGAGCAAAACAGCAAAAATTAGCGATAAACCAAGCAGATAGCGCAACCATAACCGGTTGGTATTCGATCGTGTTTTCACACGTAATCTAGCAAATTTCCACTTTAAATTAATCAAGAACCTACTTACTCAGGTTTACAAATTCACGATTTCATCATCCCCCATGAGGGTTAACGTTGTCTTTAAGCCCTCGCCCCGACATCTTGCAATTCGAGTTAATTAATCACGGTGATAAAAGAGTACTGAATATAGACTTTGCACCCTTGCACTTGGTCGCTTTGCATGCGATTTGACACCTACGTACTTTATCCACCCACAAGGTTCTATTTTGGTGATCTGATACGGGTCCCAAGTCAACTCTCAAGTCAACGATATGGAGAGCTCTCGTGACAGACAAAAAAAATGGCCTCACTTATAGCGATGCAGGTGTCGATATCGACGCTGGCAATGAGCTGGTGAACCAGATTAAACCTCTTGTTAAATCCACGCGCCGCCCCGGCGCTGATGGCATAATCGGCGGCTTTGGTGGGATTTTTGATCTCAAAGCTGCTGGCTTTAAAGACCCTTTGCTGATTGCAGCAAATGACGGTGTTGGCACCAAATTACGAGTTGCGATTGAAGCTGGTGTTCACAACACCGTTGGTATTGATCTTGTTGCTATGTGCGTGAACGATCTGATTGTTCAGGGTGCTGAGCCACTCTTCTTCTTAGATTATTTTGCCACAGGAAAACTTAACACAGAACAAGGCGTTGCAATTGTTGCGGGTATTGCTGAAGGCTGTATCCAGTCGGGCTGTGCTTTGATCGGTGGCGAAACCGCAGAAATGCCGGGCATGTATCATGGTGATGATTACGATCTTGCAGGATTTGCAGTTGGCGCATGTGAACGCGATCAGCTTTTGCCAAGTTCTGAATTAAAACAAGGCGATGTTCTGTTAGGTCTTGCCTCATCTGGTGTTCATTCAAACGGATTTTCGCTTGTGCGAAAGATCGTTGAGATGAGCGGACTTTCTTATAAAGACCCTGCCCCGTATGATACGGGTGCAACGGCCAAAACACTTGGCGAGAGTTTACTTGAGCCAACAAAACTATACGTCAAACCGCTATTGGCAGCTATCCGCAAAACCGGTGCCATCAAAGCAATGGCGCATATTACCGGCGGCGGCTTTCCGGAAAATATACCGCGTGTTTTGCCAGACCACTTGGCAGCACAAGTTGATTTATCTGCGATCACCCCACCGCCTGTGTTCTCTTGGCTTTCAAAAACTGGCGGCGTTGCACCCAACGAAATGTTGCGCACTTTTAACTGCGGCATTGGCATGATTGTGGCTGTTGCAGATAATGATCAAGCTGACGTGATTGCAGCGCTTGAGGAAGCTGGCGAAACAGTTATTAAACTTGGTCATGTTGTTGCGCGTGGCGAGACATCCAATTCGGGCCATAATGGCGTGATCTATCAAGGGCAATTGGCTTTATAATGATCAAAAAACGCATTGGTGTTTTGATATCTGGTTCTGGCTCGAACATGGAGCAGTTGGCAAAAGCGTCCATGGCTGCTGATTATCCTGCCGAGATTGTGTTGGTGATTTCCGACAAGAAGGATGCCAAGGGTTTGGACCGCGCCAAGACGATGGGTATTCAGTCCATCGCGATTGCAAGTTCTGATTATACCAGTAAAGCCGATCATGAAGCGGCAATCCTTACAGCTCTTGATGAAGCAAAACTTGATTTTGTCTGTCTTGCTGGCTTTATGCGTATCTTATCTGGGAACTTTATTGAGCAATGGGCCCGCAAATTGATCAATATCCATCCATCGCTTTTACCGCTGTTTCCGGGATTAGACACTCATAAACGTGCGATTAATGCGGGATGCCGTGTTCATGGCTGCAGTGTTCACTTTGTTACCGAAGGCATGGACGAAGGTCCGATTATCAGCCAAGCTGTGGTTCCCATCGCACCAAATGACACGATAGATACTTTGTCCACTCGGGTTTTAAAGATTGAGCATCAACTTTATCTGCGTGCACTTAAGATGGTTGCAAGTGGACAGGTTTATATGGGTGAAGATGGTTGTTCTCATTTTAATGTTGAGACCATGACGGACATGGATCAACAACTGATCTCATAGGATCTGGTTCCCCCAACTTAGACATATATTGGGAAAACCATTTTTATCAGCGCATATTTACGCGTTTAGATTTGGCTAGGCTGCAATGCGCAAATGTGGCTGGCCGTCGGATGTTTTATCAAGGCTAACACCGTGATTATCGATCACGGCATGTATCCGAGATCTGAAATTTGACATACCTTCAAACTTCACCACATCCACTGGCACATCAAACTTGACGGTCACACCATATCGATGCTGCCCACGTTTGAGTTCAAGGCCAATGATTTCCCCTTCAAAAGGCTGACCAAGATAGACCCCTTTCACAGGGTCTCCCAAACCAAACGGCAATCCCATTTGATTTCCAGCGCTTGCAAAAAGCGTATTCCAGTCTTTGTAGCCCATTTGAACAGCTAAAGTTTCAAGCGACTTGCTATGGGAAATCACATGGCCTTCTTGTGCCAATGTGCGCCTGAGTGCTTTTGCCTCAGTTTTCAACTCGTCGATTGTATAATGATGATTGGTCATCAATCTTCTCTTTCCTATTTTCATAACGGAGTACTTGGTCGGTGCTCGTATTGCCAACCGCCCCTTCGAAAATCGAAAGTCAGTTGATTATTTCATCCAAACTTCACCATAGGAAAACCCACGAGCGGCAGGGGCTGGATGGCCCTTCTAACCTTAAATAGGAAGGGTTGCAGGACTTGTCAAGATATTGGGGAAAATCACTATAATTTTCGTGATCTCATGTCTTTTTGCGGAAAACGCTCATAAAACCGCACGATTTTTATTACTTTTATTTGTTTTTACTCAAAAAAATAGAATCCATACCTTGATATTGCACAATCATTCTTAAGGACTTCTTCACCATATATTTCTAAATGTTATAACAATTAAACCCATTTCATGTCCCCTTGCGGGCGCAAATATTGAACATCATGTTTGCGGACAAAATCGAGTTCCTCATGCACGCGTGTCAAACAGAATATCCTGCCGACATACATCTTGATCAGCTTAGCGATGATCAACCTAATCATGATGAACCCAACAAAGATGAGCAGCTGGCAGCTCTATCATCTGCGTTTTCTCACATTTCGCAACGCATCAGTACTTTGGCGGTCAATATTGCCGATACATCTGGTACTGTTGGAGAAGTCACGGGAAAACTAACGCACCAAGTTGCCTCATTAACGCAATTACTAGACTCGGTTGAGGCGTTGGAGAATAGAAACCAAACCATTAGCCAAGTCGCAACGGATACAATCGATCGTGCAAGTCATGTGCATGAAGGTTTGGCAACAGCGACAACCGCGATTGAAAACATCTTTTCTGTGTCATCTGATGACATTCAGCTTATGTCCACGGCGACAACAGAAAATATTAACGCTTTTGGTGAGATAAAATCTGAACTTCAACAAGTTCAATCCTATTCGGAATCCATCCAAAGAATATCTACCCAAACACGTATGTTGGCTATCAATGCTGGCGTTATGGCAGCTCATGCAGGTTCTGCGGGTAAAGGTTTTGGTGTTGTTGCTGAATCCGTCAGCGAGCTTTCAAACGAAACTGCGACTGTATCTGCAAATATTATTCGCCGCCTTGGTTCGCTTGAAAAGACTATTGGTCTCTTGTTGGAAAAAAGCCAGAAGAGCCATCAAGTTGCAACAGCTGCTCTTGGCCGATCAAAACAGACCGAAGATGAGTTTAAAAAGTTTCGTGCCTTTAGTGAAGAGGTTGATAATCTGGTGACATCTGTTTCTGACATGGCCGATCCACTTGCAGCCAATAATGAAGCATGTGTTCGTGTTTTGACCGATCTACGCGATATTGATCATTCTTCCAAAACCAATTTTGAACAATTGCAGGCCACAACAGGCCGCTTTAATTCCCTTGTTTCCTTTACCGAAGATATGGTGCTACTGCTTGAAGAAAGCGGCGTTGAAACCGAAGACACACCGCTCATTCGTGAATGCATGCATTATGCCAACGAAATTTCTGAAATTTTTACCAATGCTGTTCGCAATAAGCATCTGTCACAAAGCGATCTGTTTGATGAGAATTACCGCCCTATCGCCCATTCTGATCCGCAGCAAATGATGACAAGGTTTATTGATTTCACTGATGCTGCTTTGACTGAACTTCAAGAAGAGTTTTTAGCCAGACATGAGCGTGTGGTCTTTTGTGTTGCGATAGACCGAAATGGTTATCTTCCGACGCACAATAAGATTTACTCAAAACCACAAGGCAACGATCCAACGTGGAATGCTGCCAATTGTCGGAATCGTCGCATCTTTAGTGATCGCACAGGGTTATCGGCTGGCCAGAACACCAAACCGTTCCTGATGCAAACCTATCGCCGTGACATGGGCGGAGGTAAGTTTACTTTGATGAAAGATCTATCGGCACCCATCTTTTTTGAAGGTCGTCACTGGGGCGGTTTCCGCGCAGGTGTGAGTGTTGTTCAATAAGATCACCATTTGCCAGCTGATGATCTGCGGATTTCCGCAATAGATTTTTCTGACCTAAGACCGTCTCTCTTTACAATAGACCTTGATCTGTGTTGTTTAACGACAACACAGGTTTCTGTATTTGGAGGACATGATACATCACATGAATTGGAGCGGTCCAAACACGCCTGAGGCAAAAAAACCTCATAAAACAGAGGCTCTTGCCGTTAGCTCGCCTGAGCTAGAGCGAGGCCCGCGCAAGCGTGTAAGCATTATTCTGGTCTCTGTTGCGATCATCACAACCATCGCCTTGTTTTTTGTCTCCCTCTCCTATTTTCGTGTCGTTGAAACCGAAGAAGCTCAATCTCGTTTGACACTGTATAAGCGTTCGCTCAATGATACGTTAGAGCGGTTTCAATATTTGCCATTTGTGCTGGCACGCGACCCTGCCGTTATCAATCAGGCTCGCAGTAATACCGGTTCTGGAAGTGATAGTTTGAGTATTCGGCTTGCAGAATTTGCAAGTATTGCCGAATTAGAAGCCATCTACTTTATGGATTTAACTGGTGAAGTTTTAGCCTCATCTAACTATAAAGCAGTTAAAAGTTTTGTCGGTCAAAACTACGGTTTTCGACCCTATTTCCAATCAGCTTTGCGCGGCAAGCGTGGTGAGTTTTTTGGTCTTGGCGCAACAACGGGACGACCGGGATATTTTGTTTCTGAACCCGTTTATAAAAATCAAAAACTAACTGGCGTGATTGCCATTAAACTCGATATGAGCGAGCTGCAAGATGTTTGGGAACAAGGCGGAGAAAATGTTTTAGTCTCCAATGAAAATGGCGTGACCATCCTTTCATCCCAAGCAAATTGGCTTTATCAAACGCTCTCAAACTTAAGTGCAGATGAGCTACAACTGATCATATCTAACCAGCAATTTGGCAATCAAGATCTTGCGCCACTCAATTGGCAACTCAGCGGCACCCAAGCTGCCCGTCTTGATGATCAAAACTACATTTATGCAAGCGAGCCAATCGAACGCCTATCGTGGACAGTTCATTATTTTTTGAGCGAAACTCGGCTTTATGAACGAGCGATCACCGCAACAACGGTCTTTGGCGGTGTTCTTGCTATCCTTTTGGTTTTTGCAACTTTCATGCGGTCAGTCCGTATCCGAACAGCGCTTGACATATCCCAATCAGATCGAGCCCAATTGATCACAACGAACACTGAATTACAAAGCGCCCAAGAAGAATTATCTCGCTCAAGTAAGCTCGCCGCATTGGGACAATTATCAGCCTCTGTGACCCATGAATTAGGACAACCAATTTCAGCTTTGCGCAATCATTTGGCAGCGGCAGAAATCGGCGGTGAAATCACATCTATGTCGACACTTGGCAAGCTCAACAAGGTGATTGACCGGATGGAAAACATCACCAAGCAGTTGCGGTTTTTCACCAAACCCGCCTTCACTGGCGATACGGAAACCTGGCAGGACACAGCTTTGCAAGACGTTGTAAAAGGCGCCATGGACCTTGTGGAGCATGACTTAATTTCTGCCAAAATCAAAGTTGATATGGATCTTTGTTCTGACAGGTTGATTGTTAAAGGCCATCGCCATCGGCTTGAACAAGTGCTTGTGAATTTGATGACAAATAGCATTGCTGCAATGTCTGATGAAGACAATAAGAAGCTTGAAATCACAGTTCGTAAGGACCAAGATCTCGCACAAATTATTGTGCGGGACACAGGCGCAGGATTTGGTAATCGTGATGTGAATAAATTGCAGGAACCGTTTCATACAACACGAGCATCGGGCGATGGTATGGGGCTTGGACTATCCATTACCGCTGCCATTATAAAAGAGCATAATGGGATATTAGAAGCCAATAATATCGCAGCAACAGACAATGTTCAAAGCGGTGCAGAGCTCATTGTATCTCTGCCAATTAGCATTTCATAAACCAGATGATACGAGTAGAAAACCTTGGACATAAAACATAAAATATTAGTTATCGATGATGATCGCGAAATGCGCGATAGCCTCAAGCATTTGCTATCAAGTGCTGGGTTTGACACTGAGGTTTTATCAAAAGCTGATCATGTTGTGGCAAAGTTACAAATGAGCCAATTTGATGTGATCTTGTCAGATGTGCGCATGCCCGGAACCACGGGCCTTGAGCTTTTACATGCGCTCAAACATTTAAATTCTGAATATGCAGATATTCCGCTCGTTCTCATGTCAGCCCATGGTGACATTCAAATGGCGGTGAATGCGATACAATCTGGTGCATATAGTTTTTTGGAAAAGCCATTTGATCCGCGTCGTTTGCTCAAATTGCTCGAAAACGCAGCCAACATGAACCGGTTATCGCGCAATGAAAGCCGGCTCAAAGCACGATTATCAGACTTATCTGGCCTCAGTCGAATTTTGCTGGGTGAAACAAACCAAATCCAATTGCTTCGCACCGAAGTTGTGGATCTGGCCGATAGCCCTATCAACGTTATGTTATTGGGTGAAACTGGAACTGGCAAAGAGCTTGTTGCGCGCGCATTGCATGATTTGGGAACACGCGCTGCGGCTCCTTTTATTCCACTCAATTGCGCTGCCATTCCGCTGTCTCAATTTGAAGAGACATTGTTTGGTAATTCAGACGGGTCGATGGGATATTTAGAACGCGCCCATGGCGGCACGGTATTCATTGATGAGCTGGGCGCAATCCCGCAAGAAATGCAAGCCAAGCTTTTGCGCGTGATCGACACAAAAGAATTTACCCCTGTTGGCACATCTGAAATCAAACGATCTGACTTTCGTATTGTATCTGCGGGTAATGAACAACTTGAAGGACAGATTGCAGATAAAACATTTCGCGAAGACTTATATTTTCGCCTCAACAATGTTGTTCTGTCCCTTCCCGCTTTGCGTGATCGTCGCGATGATATTCCGCTGCTTTATGCTCATTTCATCGCAATGCTTGCCAATACCTATGAGATTGCAGAGCCTGAAACCACATCAGAAGATATTGCAGCTTTAATGGCCTATGATTGGCCTGGGAATGTGCGCGAGTTACGCAGTGTCTGCGAACGCAGGGTCTTGGCGGCTCGTCGCGGCGGAGGGTCTGTTGCAAGCTCGATATCGATGGATGGTGATTTTGATGATGTGCCAGAAACGTTGCGCAGCGCCGTTGCAGCTTTTGAACGTCAATTGATTGCAAAAGCTCTGAGCGCTCATAATGGGAAGATGGATGCCGTTGCTGAAGCCTTAGGTATTGGTCGCAGAACGCTGAACGAAAAAATCGTGAAACTTGGCCTTAATAAAGAAGATGCACTGAAATAATCACGCACTTAACTAACCCTGCGGAAATCCGCAGGGCAAATAGGAGCAAATAGGCAATTTTCTTCATTGTTATCAATCACCAGACTTGCTTATTTGTGTCATGCCTTAGGGAAAGGCACTATTCTGGAGGAATATCATGAAAAAAATTACGGCTATTGCCGCCGGCGCAGTCATTGCGCTTTCCACACAATTTGCACAAGCACAGTCAACAGACTACGTGCTAAACACAGCCTCAACAGGTGGTACATATCACCCAGTGGGCACAGCGATTTCTACGCTGTCTAAAATCAAACTGCTTCCTAAAGAAAAATTCAGCCTTACCGCTGTTAATTCTGCAGGTTCAGGCGCAAACGTTCAAGCACTTGGTGCAGGCACTGCTGATTTTGCTATTTTGCAAGGTTTGTACGGCTCCTATGCAGCAACAGGCACTGGACCAATTTCAGACGCACAAACAAACCTTCGTTCAGTCACAATGCTTTGGCAAAATGTTGAGCAGTTTGTTATTGCAGCTGAAAAAGCGGCAACGGGCACTGTTGATGATCTAAAAGCTCTTAAGGGCATGTCTATGGGCATGGGCAAGCAAAATTCTGGAACACTTGGTTCTAACAAAGTTTTGATGGCTGGCCTTGGTCTTGATATCGATACAGATTTTGAACTTGTATATGCAGGTTACGGTCCAACAACAGATGCAATGGCCAATGGTCAAGCTGTTGGCGCTGGCATTCCATCAGGTCCACCAACAGGTGCGATCACAAAATTGATGGCTGCTAACGAAGGCAAGTTCTCAATTTTGAACGTAACTGCTGATCAACTTGCAATGATGGATGGTGGACGTAATCTTTGGGTACCATACACAATTGCAGCTGGCACATATCCTGGTCAAGCAGCAGATATTTCAACAATCGCACAACCAAACTTCTTGGCTGTGAATGATAGTGTTGATGAAGAGCATGTCTATCTTTTGACAAAAACAATGTATGAAAACCTAGGTTTCTTGCAAGCTATTCACCCTGCAACAAAAGCAATGGCAGTTGAAAAAGCAGTGGCAGGTCTTCCTGTTCCGCTTCACCCTGGTGCTGCGCGCTATTACAAAGAAATGGGTTTGGAAGTTCCTGCTCATTTGATGTCTAAATAGACTTAACCTTGTAATATGTAAGACTATATGACGGGCAGCTTGGCATTTGCGGAGCTGCCCGTTTTCATAAGCGTTACTATTTCATACTGTTAAAGGGCATTCATTATGAACACGTCATCAATTGCGGACCAAGATAATGTTTCAAATTATCGCGATACTTGGCTGACACTTGAAGGTGCAGGCAAAAGCAAAATCGGCTTTATCGTTGCAACTTTCGCTGTGTTGTTTGGTATTTGGCACATTCTTACCAATGTTTATTTTGTCGAGCCCGGCATGTGGCAAAACGCAATTCACTTTGCTGGCTTTGCTTTTCTTGCCAGCGTTATTCATAGCCCTTTTGGCCAAAATGTGGGTCAAAAATACGCACTGGTTTTTGATCTTACTTATGGGATCATCGTTGCAAGCTCAGCATTATGGGTTGCGGGGGCCGAAGACGGTCTTTACGAACGCACCTTAGCTGTAACCGGACAATCTTGGCAGTTTACCATTGTTGACTGGGCTGCAGGTTTCATATTGATTTTTGCCAGCATTGATTTGGCGCGCCGGATATCTGGCTGGGTTATACCTATTTTGGTCATTTTGTCATTGGCCTATATCTTGTTTTTGGGGTCCTACCTTCCGGGTGTCTTCCGAGCAGCCTCGCTGCCGCTTAACGATGTTATGTTCCGTACAATGTTTAATGATGAAGGTATGTTTGGTATTTTAGCCAGTATTTCATCGACAAATATTACGCTGTTTATGATCTTTGGTGGCTTTTTAGTTGCCTCTGGCGCAAGTGATTTTGTGATTGAACTTTCCAAGCTCGTTGCAGGCCGCATTCGCGGTGGTGCAGCTTTTGTTGCGGTTATATCATCGGCGTTAACGGGTACAATTTCAGGGTCTGCCATTGCAAACACTGCATCAACAGGTGTGATCACTATCCCGTTGATGAAATCCAATGGGTTCCGCGCAAAATTTGCCGCAGGTGTTGAGGCTGCGGCCTCCACTGGTGGACAACTCATGCCACCTATCATGGGTGCAGGTGCATTTGTGATGGCAAGCTATACCGCCATTCCCTATTCAACCATTGTCACAGTTTCCATTGTTCCAGCCATTTTATACTTCCTATCTGTCGCCTTTATTGTGCGCATTGAAGCTGTTAAATATGACGTGGGTAGCGGCATTGATTTGAAAATCGATTATGGCAAGCTTGTATCGGGTGGCCTGACGTTCATTATTCCGCTGACAGTTATGATCACATTATTGCTATCAGGCGTCACACCAAGCTATGCAGCCTCATGGGCGATTGCGGTTTTGGTACTTGTGTCTTGGGGAACGTGGATTTCATCTAAGATTATTCGCAGCGAGCGGTTTAAACCTGTTTTAATGGATCATAAACTGATCACAGAAGCTTTGTTGATCGGTATTCGCTCGTCCATCATGACTGGTATATTGCTGGTGGTGATTGGCATTATGAACAATGCGATTGTCACATCGGGTGTGGGCAATGGTTTCTCATTGATGATTGCACAATGGTCGCAAGGCTCATTGGTCTTTGCGATCTTATTGATTGCGCTTGCTTCGTTAGTGCTCGGCATGGGTCTTCCAGTTACTGCCGCCTACATCATTTTGGCGATTTTAACCGCACCAGCATTGGCGGGTATCATGGCTGATGGGTTGATTTTGGATCAATTGGTGACGGGCATCACCGATCCTATGAAAACAGCAATGTTTGCATTGGTCGATAGCCCCCATGTTGCCAATATTGCCCAAGGGTTATCCCCCAAGGATGCGGCTGAGTTGATGGCATCTATCCCCTTTGAAGTGGCCATTACATTGCGTCCATTGTTGATTGATCCAGAAATTCAAACTGTGTTTTTGCTGACAGCTCATTTGATCATTTTCTGGCTCAGCCAAGATAGTAATGTCACCCCGCCAGTGTGTTTGGCTGCATTTGCCGCCGCAGGTATTGCAGGGTCCAAACCTATGGCAACAGGTTTCCAAGCTTGGAAGATCGCCAAAGGGCTTTATATCGTGCCACTGATGTTTGCTTATACACCGCTGATATCTGGTAATTTGGTCGAGGTGATGCAGATTGGGTTCTTTGCATTGTTTGGTATTTATGCCTTCAATTCAGTCGTCCAAAACTATGCAGAAGGCCCGATTAAAATCTGGGCTTATCCAATGTTGCTATTGGGGGCGCTTGGTGCTTTTTGGCCATTAAACCTGTCAGCCAATATTGGTGGTGCTGTGTTGGTTGTCGGCGTGATTATGATCTCAAAACGCGCTCATCATGAGTTAACAAAAAGTGCTGTTGCAGCTTAACAGTACTTTTAAGATTTCAGCTCTCTTTGGCCTTTATGGGGCACCGGCATCCGCACCCATATTGGCATATGATCGCTGACATCATGTTCAAACTTGGTGAAATCTTCTTTGCTATTTTCATCTTGAGCGATAAGTCCGGCTTGGCGGATTAATTTGACGAAATTGAACATGCCGTAATCATAATTATCCGGCCCCGCCTGCCCTGCAAATTGGTTATGTATATCTAACGGTAATCGTGGATCTTGGTGGATATAGGCGATGTGATCAAAGGTCTCTTTCTCGCGAGAGTTTGTTTTAAACTCGCCAAACTCCAGATGGGCATCCATAAACGGAAAATTGGTTTGGATTTGCTGGGAGCGCGTCACATTCACTTCTTTTAAAAACGCTTTGATCGCATTGCGTCGGAATTGGTTATCTTTACCAAAATCCAAATTGAAATCACCCATCATCATCGCGATATCGGCATTTCGCCCTGCCACCAAAAACACCCATTCCAACATGGCTAGGAATTCTTTTTCGCGGGCTTTTGCATTGCCATAGAGAATATGCGCATTGACAATTGAGATGTCATAACTGGCCTCATCGCCCAGCACTTTGAAAGTGGCAAAATGTGGTGCGCGGATGAAGTCGACAAAATCTTTCATTTTCGCAGATTCAAAACCTGTGAAATCCAAAAGCTTACCGAAGACTGATTTGGCTTGGGCCATAATGCCATCCCCTGAGGTTTCCTCAATGACCTTATCGCGCAAGACGGCAATGGATTTGTTGACGTTTTTGATAACTTCAGAACGGTCGAATGAAATATCGGACGCAAATTCGGTATGTTCAATTTTACGCCTGTCATAGATGAAGCCAAGACGTTCGGCATTGCCACGTTTGCCCGGTGCTTTGCCTGTGACATCGCTGGCTAAAATCTTATAGTCAGCATCAGGAACAAGCTCATTCATCCGCCGACATAGGTCGCGCATGGAGAACATATCGGTCATAATTTCTTGAACGGCTATGAAATCGCAATTTTGAGCAAACCGTGCATAGAATTTTCGAGCATGTTCACTATGGCCATCCTCTTTACCAAATTTGCGGATGTTCCAAGATGCCATAATGATGGATTTTTCTCGCCTTTCAGGCAGACCAAATAGTGCCGGATTACTTTCGAGTAGGTCATTAATGATAGCCCACTCATGATCGGAATATTGTTCTGCCATAAAACACCTCTTCAGAAAAACAACCATAGAGATTATTAATCAAACACCAAAGGCGAGTATTGCCAAACAGAACACACCCTTTGAATTTAGCAAATACAGATTTAAAGAAATTTAATTCCTGAAAACATATGACCAATAGTATAAAATACTATAATTTTATAAACTTGATATTTGTGAACAAATTCTATTGAATTTTTATTCTACCATTCTAAATAGATCATGTTATTTTTCGAAATCTTGGGAGAGAATCATGGAAATCAAGCGTGAAGAAACAGGCTTAAGCGGTCGTTTTGTGCATTATTTTGATGATGGTTCAGTTGCAGCACTCATTTTTGCCAAAAACAAAGACAACGTTGTCACCATCAGTCATGTGAGTGTTCCAACCCAACATCGCGGCGCTGGATTAGCTGCAAAATTGGTTGAGGCGTCTGTTATCGATTTTCGCGCTGATGGCGTTAAAATCATTCCAAAATGCCGTTATGCAGCGGCACAATTTTGTCGGCATCCAGAATGGTCTGACCTTTTGGCAGAGGCTGCGTGATTTCACATAATAAAAACAAAAAAGGCACCATGCGCATTCAAGCATGGTGCCTTTTTAAATTTAATGAGCAAAAATTAGTTTGTTAATACGCATTTGCCGATTGCAGTGCCGCCAGCTTGATATACCAATGCCGCATTTAAATTGTCCGCATTCAGTGGCCCAAAGTCTTTCATCATCGTTGTTTGTACTTTTCCAGCATCCACCAAACCCGCAACTTCGTCCAATAGGTTGGCTTGCTCAATCATGTCATCAGTCTGGAACATTGGACGGCCAAACATAAACTCCCAATGGAATGAAATTGACTTTGGCTTCATCAAGCTCACATCTATTTGACCCGGATCATCAATCACGCCAATTTTGCCGCCGGGCTTTAGCATTTCAATCATTGA
>CAXBCW010000053.1:0-22689 GCA_963974325.1 uncultured Rhizobiaceae bacterium | reverse complement strand
CAATTTGCATCGCCGCTATCATCATATGGTGGATTTAACGAGTCCTGACCCTAGTCAAGGTCTTTTGGTTCTTGCCACACAGTGCGATAGAGATCGAACCGGCGATCACGCAAATTGCGCACAGATCCTTCGTGTCGCGCCCAGTTGAGCGTGGTCAGATTTAAATCTGCAACGGCCACCATTTCCACATTTTCAGATGTCTCCGCCGCAATGCCATCGCGTGCAAAGGGATAATCGCAAGGGGTGAAAATCGCAGATTGCGCATATTGCAGATCCATGTTTTCAACTTCTGGCAAATTGCCCACATTGCCTGAGGTCACAACATAACATTGGTTTTCCACAGCTCTGGCTTGGCAGCAATAGCGCACCCGCAAATAACCTTGGCGGGTATCTGTACAGAACGGTACAAACAGAATTTTTGCGCCCTGATCGACCAATCGACGGGCAAGCTCTGGGAATTCGGAATCATAACAAATCAAAATGCCAATTGGGCCACAATCGGTGTCGATGGTTTCAATTCGGTCGCCACCTTTAATGTTCCACCAATAGCGTTCATCAGGTGTTGGGTGCAGCTTTTCTTGGCTGTGAACCTCGCCATCGCGTTTAAAGACGTAAGCCACATTTTGTATGTCGCCATCCTCTGTGCGCGTGGGGTGAGAGCCACCAATAATATTGATATTATAGGAGATGGCAAAGCCGCGCATTTTCTCAACAAACTCATCGGTAAAGGTTGATAAGATTTCTATCGCCACATCTGGCGCAATCTTTTTATGCTCAGCTGCTAGCATTTGTAGCGTAAAGAGCTCTGGAAAGACCACAAAATCACTTTTGTAATCTGATGCGGAATCAATGAAGTTTTCAATCGTTTGATAAAATTCATCACGCGTTTTAACCGCGCGTGCTTGTAGCTGAACCGTGGTGACACGCACAGATACTGGATCAAGACGGAATGATGGATTGGCATTTTCAGATGTATCAAATGACGGATTGCGCCATGTCATCAAAACAGCGTGACCGCCTGAATCTCTGTCGTCAGGATCATAATTTTGCAACGCGCGAATAGGCTCAAATCCAGCGCGGATTTGGAATGATAACACCGGATCTTTGATTTCTTTTTGAATGACAGCTTCTAAATATAGCTGAGGATCAGGATATTGCTTGCGGCGTTTTTTGAAGTTTGGCATCCGGCCAGCAAAAGCAATGCCTTTAAGGTCTTTGGATTGGCACAGGCCTTTGCGCGCTTCATACAAACGCTTACCAATGCGAAGGCGACGACGGGTTGAATCCACACAGACTTCCATCCCATAGAGCCAATCACCCGATGGCGCATGTCGCGCACCATAACCGCCACCTGTAATAGATTGCCAAGTATGATCTTCAAAAGCTAGGTTTTCACGCGTGATGAATGTCGCGGCAAAACCAACGATCTCACCCTCATAGGCAACAACAAATTGACCATCGGAGAAGGTGCGGATGAGACCTTTGATTTGGCTGGCCGTATAGGGCGCCATTTTGGGATAAACTCGCGCCGCAAGTTTAATAATTTGCGGAATATCCTGCAGTGTTGCATTACGAAGCTCAAGTTTGCGATCAATAATTGCTTCACTGGACGGGGTATTGTCGCGGATAAATTCATTCATATCATTATTGCCTATAAAGAGAACATGAATATCAGTTAGGTCGTTGGATATGAATGCGCAAGCAAATGCTGATGATTCATCCCGATATGGTAAAGAATTAAATCAGCCAACCTCCAAAGGGCTGGGCCGTATGTCTGTCAGAATTATGTTTTGAAAAAAAACGGGCGTTAGATCACAAATTGGGCAAGTGTGATGCCGGCAAACACGATGAGGCTTGTGATAAGCAACATGTGTGTTGATGTGGCGAGCATGTTCTTTTTAGCTTCATTTTTGATGGCTAAAGTCTTTGTTCTTGAAGAGTTTGAATTTTGATGCGTTTGCGTCATGTAACTGTCTCCTATGATCGAAGTGAATCATATTCATGAAATGGTTGCAAGCATAAAAGCGCATATAACAACAATGTGACATCAAGAATGAAAAAGACACTCAAAGTTCTTCACAATGAGTGCTTCTATTTATCTGAAAATCAATATTGACGTTCAACACATTTGGTCCAGATAATGAAGAAGATTGGGCTGCATACTCCAGATAACAAACCGCAAATGCCATGTTATGCTTATGTGACCCAATCTTCTTCAAACTTTATGTTCGGTTAGGGCGACAAGCCATTTGTTGTTTTGGTGTCATAACGCATTGGCCGGTGAGTTTGCCGCGATTGGTTGTCATTGAACAACTATTCCCAACGGATTTCGTCTCGCAGGCGACCAAGGCAAATTTTGGCGGTCGGCGTCTATTGCCTTGCGGACGATTATTACCGCGCGTTTCTGCCTGTTGGTTGTTTTGTTGGCTATTGTTGCCTTTTTGACCCTGACGACGACGTTGGCCTGCTTGCTGCTTATCACCTTGTTTCTTGCTACCTTGCTGGTTATTGCCCTTAATGCCTGCAAAATCAGCGCTTACTTCACCATAGGCACAGCGCGGGAAAAACGGATATGTGTCTGTTGCAAAATAGACATATTTGCCATTCATTTGACCGCCATTACATTCGTCCAAATTGCCAGAACTTGCGACATATTGCCAATCTTGATTATAGCTCCCATCATAAGCGCCACCTGGTGCCGGCGGGCGCGTACCTGATTTTAATTGCCAGCTAGATTTAGCACTTGATCCCATATAATGGATCTCATGACCATCTGCTGAATAGCCGATAAGTGTGCCTTGGGCCGCTTTGAGGATTGAGGAGGACGGTCCGTGATAATGGTAGACACCGCGATTATCCACATGGGCGTTGTTTTGATCAAGGCCAAGTTGAACGCGTGAGCCCATGCCTTCAAGGTTCCATCCTGATGATCGATCGCGTGAGTGTCCGCGAGATGATGAACCATCATACCAATCGGCGGTACCTGGGCGCAAGATAATACCATTTAGCGCAAAGCCTGTTGTACCGCGCAGGGCCTTGGCGGAAGAGCCTTTGGTCGGTGTTGATGTGACGCAAAGCTTTTGGTTTTGAGTTTTGATGCTGTTTGGATTGCCAGAATTTGGAAATGTACCCGTTATATGATCGGGGATGCCATTTGATGTGATACAACGCTGGCCATCTGTTTCCGTCATCAGGACCACATTTGATGCGGCATTTGCTTGTGATGTCGTGTGCGCTGACAAAGCGCCAACAGTTAAGGCGGTTGCAGCTAAAGCTGCTATTCTTGTTGATGTGGTCATGATCGGTTCCTCTTGCCGTGTGGCGTTGTCGTAATTTGACTTATTGAAAAAGCGAAGGGGTATCGCCGTTTTGATAAGGTCTAATATGACCACCAACCATGATGCCAATTTGCAGGAACTATGGAGCGAATGTGTAAAATGGGGCAAAAAGTAGTGATAATCTGGCAAATTCCATCAAACCAGCTTCATTCTAGCTTCACATTTGTCTAACACTATAAAGACATGCAAAATATTTGGTCAAAATTATCAATCGGCAAAAAACTGTTCATCGCAATCGTTGTGACGGTTGGTGTTGTGATTGTGTTTATCTCAGTTCTCATCACGCTCATTATGCGTGCAGGTTTTACTCAATATATCCTGCAAGCTGAGCTAGATCGTTTTGATCAAGTGATTATCGACCTTGCCGAACGTTATGATCCTGCGCAACCAAATTGGCCTGATTTCCAGAATAATCGACGCGCATTTAATGCATTGGTACGAAACGCAATTCCACCAGGTGGCATTAATAGACCGCGTCCTAAGCTTAATGGCCAAGCGCGCGTAAAGGGGGAACAACGAGCCAAAGGGCAGCTTAGGGCACCAGTACGTGATCCGCTTTCAATTGGTCAGCGCGTTGCTGTTTTAGATACTGATAAAGCATTTCTTTTTGGCGCTGAATTTGATCTTGATGACGGCGGTCTTAGAGATATCACAATTCTTGATGAGGCAGGGAATGATCAGTTGATCGGCTATATCATTCTGCGAAAGCCTGGTTCAAACAATCGGGGTGCAAACAATGGGGGCGCAAACGCCCGACAAAACGGCGCAACTGAGATCTTCCTTAACGATCAAATCAAATCCCTTGGAATTACCCTTGTTCTGGCAATGCTATTATCTGCCATTGCTGCCTATTTGTTAGCGCGTCAATTCACGCGGCCAGTGAACCATCTAGTTTCAGGTACGCAACGTTTGGCATTGGGCGAATATGATTTGCGCCTACAAAAAACTAGTGAAGACGAGTTTGGCAATTTGGTGGCGCAGTTCAATTTGCTTGCTGAACAATTAGAAGCCAATGAGAAGGCCGAACGTCAATGGATGTCCGACACGTCTCATGAGCTTCAAACGCCCTTGGCTGTGTTGCGCGCTGAAATCGAAGCCTTGCAAGATGGTATTCGACAACCGGACGAGAAAACCCTGTCGACATTGCATCAATCTGTAACACGATTATCTGGATTGGTTAAAGATATCAGCCAATTATCCCATGCACGGGAAGGGCGGTTGGTTGCCACTTGGACCACAGAAGACATATCCGTTATGGCAGCGCAAGCAGCGCAAAAAGCAAGCGGATTGACCCAAGAGGCAGGCCTTGATCTGCAAACAGATTTAAAAGACCCAATCATGGCAGAGTGTGATCATATGCGGATTGGGCAATTGTTGGATAATATTCTAACCAATGCACGGCACTACACAAGTAGCCCCAGTTTCATCAAAATTTCGACTAAAACTAGCCAGTTAAATGGACAAGATGCGGTGACAATTCGTGTTGATGATTCCAATTCAAAACCATCAGATGAAGCGATGGGCAAGTTGTTTGATCGGTTTTATCGGGAAGATGCATCCCGCACCAGAGGGGTTAAAAAAACCGGTGGTTCAGGTCTGGGATTGGCGATTTGCAAGCTCATAGTTGAAGCTCACAATGGTACGATTTTGGCAGAGGAATCACCAATGGGTGGGCTTGCAATGGTCATCCAACTGCCCCTAATGCGTGCCAAAGAGTAATATTGAAAAACATAATAAAAATAATAAGTTAGTTCAATCAGTTAAGCGAGAAATGACAATGACACACCATATTATGATTGTTGAAGATGAAGAAGCTTTAGCTGATGTTTTAAAAGACTATCTGATGCAACATGATATGCGCGTGACAATCCTGAATGAAGGACATAACGCAGTTGAAGAGATTTTATCCCAAGCGCCAGATTTGGTGATTTTGGATGTCATGTTGCCCGGCAAAGACGGTCTCACCATCTGCCGCGAAGTACGGGCCAAAAGCGATGTGCCTATCATATTAGAAACCGCCCGCGTTGAAGAGATCGATCGCTTGTTGGGGTTGGAACTTGGCGCCGATGATTATGTTTGCAAACCATGGTCGCCGCGTGAAGTGGTGGCGCGTGTCAAAGCAATATTACGCCGAGCTAATCATAAAGTTGAGCAGGCAAGTGCGATAGATAAAGATGGCCCCAAAGGATTAGAGCTCAACGCGGAAAATTGGGCGGTGACATTTGATGGCAAATTACTTGATTTCACGCGCCGTGAATTTCAACTTCTATCGATCTTATATAAGCGCCCAGGCCGAGTTTTCTCTCGTTCACAATTGCTCGAACTCGCATTTCCAGATGATGCGATGGTTTTTGACCGCACAGTCGATAGCCACATCAAGAACATGCGTCAAAAGCTTAAACCCTTTGCCATTGATGATGAGCTGATCCGCTCAGTCTACGGTGTTGGCTATGCTTATGATGGTTAAATAAATCGCATAATTGTAGCTTCTTCACATTCTCTCCACATTGACTACAAATTCTCCACAAGATCTTGAACCATACTCCATCTCAATGAAACAAAGACAGTTTGGGAGTTGGATTATGAGCAAAAAGCAATATTTGGCAATTGGCCTTATGGTCACCAATTTAATAGCCGCATCCACCTTCTATTCTGCAGCAAATCTAACGCCAGCCTTTGCCCATGAAGATGCCATTCATCAACAAATTTTAGCCGATGTGACCTCCAAAAATAAAGATGGCCATACTTGGCTTGAAATGACGATTGGAAATTACAGCGAAAGCGCAATTTCCTTTGGCAGTTTAAAAATTGAAAATGAGGAATTGGCAATGATCAACACAATTCTCCAAGCGGGCGAAAGCCTCACCCTTAAAGGCGAGTCGGCCATTATGGTTCCTGATATTTATATGAGTTCAATGTTCTTATCACTTAAACTCGATACTGGGACCGAAGATCCAATGATGATCCCGGTGGTTGTTACGAACTAATTCAATTCAGATTTTTCCAGAATTGTCCCAGATTGTCATTGTTGAAATCGCCCCCAAACTTTGAAGACAATGACATAACGAGATAGCAGCCAGCAGACATTATGTTTTCTGGTTGCTATTTTTTTGCGTATTATTTTTATGCCGCAAATAGGCCATGCTGGTTTCAATGATTGCCAACAGTGTCACCACAATCAGCAATGTTAAAATGCTGAAATCAACAAT
Organism: uncultured Rhizobiaceae bacterium; assembly: GCA_963974325.1. Taxonomy (GTDB): domain Bacteria; phylum Pseudomonadota; class Alphaproteobacteria; order Rhizobiales; family Rhizobiaceae; genus Lentilitoribacter. The sequence goes on along the minus strand of CAXBCW010000053.1, from coordinate 16,142 downwards.
CAATATTCCGGCCACAAGCGGAAAACCAAAAATGCCAATGAAATAGGTGAGTGAGAAGAGCTGCAGCGTTTGCGGAACAAGATCATCCGGTGCATCATTGGCGGCCATGGCCGATAAGATTGGGTATGACGCGCCATAGCCGATACCAAGCAGCACAGCGCTCAATATGTAGATGAGTTGACTGCCATCAACAAACATAAACAACACCACACTTGCCGCCATAAGTGTTTGCAATAAAGCTATGGTTTTATAGGCAGATTTTCCACCCGAAAACCTCGCCAACATCAATCGACAGGCAATTACAGTTAGCGTGTAATATAAGAAAAAATCACGATAATTAAGCCCTTCTGCAGCGGCGAAACTGGTCTGGAAATTATTCATACCAGCAAAAACAGACGCGCCCAAAATCACCATGATAATAGGCAACCAACCCGGGGAGGCAAAGATCGTTTTAACAGCTGTGATAGACAGTTTTGAACGGTTATCTGGTGCTTTGGTCGTTGCAATTTTATTGATAGGGCCGCGTAAAAAGATGAAGATCACACCGCTGAAAACACATGCAATCGCTACAGATGTGAACGCGTCGCGAATAGAAAAGCCAAAGCTTTCTAACACAGAGGCAAAGACGGGTGATAAACCAAAGCCTGCCATTAAAAACACAGAATAAAGCGAGAAGATTTGCACCCGCGTTTGGGGTGTTGAAATACGGGTCAGCACCACAGGCCCAAGCGTATACATGATACCCCAACCAAAACCAATCAGAGCGGATGCGGCCACAATGCTCGCGCCAATCGACTGAGCATTGGCAAATAACAACAGTGCAATGGTGATCGAAAAACCAGAAATACCAAGCGTCATCATGCGGCCCAAAAGGTCGGATAAATGGCCAGAATAATACACTGAAATCATCGTCACAATTGCCGTAATGGCCAACATATAGCCAACGTCTTTTTCATTGCCGCCATAGCCTGCAAACAGTTTTGGCAGCAAAAATGTAAGCCCATAGGTTCCAGATTGCAAAAAGATCGCAAGGAAAAACAGCGCTAAAACCAATGGTCGTTTCATAGAATATCCCTCAGATCATTTCCAAACATAGTGCGCTCGACTATAGGCCCAGATGAAAGGCTGCATAGTGCCAGATTTAAAGTTTGTTGAGTGCATCAAATCTCATGTGAAAAGTGAGGGTTGAAATCGAAAATATGCGACACAACGCCAATTGCTGCGGAGCCATATTGAGGTTACGTCATAGGGACAATACATCAAAGGAACGAGCTTCATGTTTTCGATCAAAAAATGCGCTATCCCTGAGACTGGCCTGCTGCAAAAATATACAAACACAACAGGATGTTACACGGATTGTTTCACAACGGATGTGCCAGCTTTCGTTTCATTTGATGATTTTGCAACATCGTTCTTTTCATCTCCAGTATTCAAATTGGAACGGTTTTTGATCAAATTGACATTGGGTAAGCCCACAACAGAACAAGATGTCAAAGACTTTGTGTCAGGAAAATCCAATGATTTCGCCGTCTGGCAGGTCGAAGAGCGCAGTGAAAACCAACTATTGTTAGCAGTTGGTAAAGGCCAAATTCGGACGTGGCTTATGGTTGAGCACGTCAAAGCGGATACGGACGGCACGATTAAACAAACAAATCTATATTTTGGCTCAGCAGTGCTACCCAAAGACCAAAACGGCAGCATGGGTATGATGTTTCATGCATTATTGGGTTTTCACGTCTTATATTCAAAAATACTGCTATGGCAGGCTCAACGCGGTTTGGCTTAGTCCAAGGTGTCGTGCACAAAAAAAAGGGCCCCATTAGAGCCCCTTAATCACATTTTATCTGAGTAAGCTTTAAGCTTCTTTGTCGTTATTCAACAGCGTTTTCCATAGGATGGCGCCGATTGCTGCGCCGAGCAATGGTGCTGCCCAAAAGAGCCATAATTGTTGAAGTGCCCAGCCATCTGCAAATAATGCGACCGCAGTTGAGCGGGCAGGGTTAACCGATGTATTGGTCACTGGAATTGAGATCAAGTGGATCAACGTTAAACCAAGGCCAATGGCGATAGGTGCAAAACCTTGTGGTGCAAGTTTTGACGTTGCGCCCAATATGATGATCAAGAACATGGCTGTTAGAACAACTTCTGCAATCAATGCAGACATCATAGAAAAGCCACCTGGTGAATGTTCGCCAAAGCCATTGGATGCAAATCCACCGACGCCTGCAAAATCAGATTTACCAGACACGATTAGATAAAGCACCAATGCGCCAAGCGCACCGCCGACAACTTGTGCAACGACGTAAGGCGCGAAGTTTTTCCATTCAAAATTACCAGCAACAGCAAGACCAAGCGAAACCGCTGGGTTAAAGTGGCCGCCAGAAATTCCGCCAACAGCATAAGCCATGGTCAAAACTGTGAGACCAAAAGCTAGCGATACACCGGCAAATCCAATACCAAGTTCAGGAAAACCTGCCGCCAAGACGGCGCTACCACAGCCACCAAAGACAAGCCAAAATGTGCCGAATGCTTCGGCTGCGAGTTTATTTTTCATGAGATATCCCCCTCATTAAGTTACAAATTTGTGTCTCTCTAACACAGGTTGAGTGTTTAGGGGGGAATTATGCGGATAATGTGACAGGCTTATAAAGTTGATGTTTTATGGCCGTGCTTGATGTTGAATTCTTTGACAAATTCTTTAACGCCCTTGCGGGAGGTGAGATGCACTTTGATTGTGTCATCAGGGGCATTATGCAATGCTTTGTGCATCAATGCACGGCCTGCGTTTCGGGTATTCCATATCCATGCGGTAAACTCCCAATTAAAGCGTTTGGGGCAGCCAACGGGCAGGTCGGGTCGTGATTTACCGTAATATCTGATCACACGCAAAAATACTGCCATGCCCGTAAACTAAGAGGCACATCAAGTGCAATCATCATATCAGCGCGTTCCATCCGCTCTGTCCATGTACGCGAATGTCCACCTTCAAATATCCATTTATCGCCTGCGTGAACTTGTGCACACAGTTTGTCTTTTTCCGCTTTGGTTCGATCTATCCATCCTGATTGCATGTGTATTTGATCGATATGCACAACGGGTAGATTTGTGATTGTCCCCAATTTTCGTGCCAGCGTTGATTTACCAGATTCCGGCTGGCCAATAATCATGATGCGTTTAAGATCTGTCATGGTTAGCCTCGTCTTGTTCTAGTGTATCTATCATTGGCATATCGATCTAACACCAACAACAGCGCACTGGCAATCAAGCCAAGAGTGGCCCCAATCCATGCAATGCCTGCATAATCTGTAAAATACGAACCAAGGGCAAATATCAAGGACGCAATGACCATGGCCATCACTTGGCTAACCGATATCAATGCGCTGCTAGCGCCCGGTCTATTGGATTTAAGCTCTTGGATATAGGACAGCGGAACGGATAGCAAAATCCCTGCGCCAATTCCCGCTGGTATGATTAAGAACCATGCATATTGAAGGGTTTGAAAACTGGATATACCAATCAAAAACCCAGCATAAATCACCATGCCAACAAACATCAATTGGGTCCGGCTCATATGTCGCAAAATGATTGCGCTACCTAGCATAATGGGCACTTCCATTAGTGCGACACCGCCTGCAAAAAAGCCGACATCGGATTCTGAACCGCCCAAATTATTGAGGATTAAAAGACCTAAGATAATATTATAAAGCGCGTTTGTTCCCGTCATCAGGGAGATCAAAAACAAACGCATAAGTATCGATTTGGATGTGAGTTCTTTCAAAGCCTGCAAAAAGCTCATGCCAGATTTTTGTTCAGGTTCGGATTGGTTTTTGCTCGGCCAATTGGTAAATACCAATACCAATATGATCACATGGACCAATGCGATAAACCCATACACCGTGATAAGCTCAACATCATTGGCAATCAGCAATGCCCAAAACGGAGGGGTGAGTGCGTATGAGCCGGCAAAGCTGGCTCTGATCAACGACATGGAGAAGTCTTTATTGATATGTTTATTGCGTGCTGCAGATAGGCTGGCAAGGGCAAAATATTGCGTAAAAGCGGTAAATGCTAAAGGCGCTAGTAATGTATGAAACATGATAAAACTGAATTTTGATGGCAAAAAATACATCAAACACCCAGCCACAATACCTGTGATAATACAGGTAATGAGAACTTGTTTATAATACCCCGTTTGATCGCAATATATTCCTGCGCTTATCGATGCTGTGACGCCAATGATGGAACCAATAATCATTAAAATCGCATATTGGGTGCTGGTGAAACCAAGCTGTTCGATACCAATAACAGATTGAAATGGGACGATGGAGGCAAGGGCTGCCCCCATCATCAGAATGCACAAAAACGCGATGCGTAAAAGCCGATCATTCCAGAAATTTACAAAGACAGATAGCATGTTAATTCTCTGATGTTGCTTGTTGAGAAGTTGCTTGATCTTTGGTGATCAAAAACAAGATCACCGCAGCTAATAGACCAACACCGGCACCAAGCCATGCTGTGCCTGCATAGTCCGAAATCATCGTGCCTGTGGCAAAAATTGCTGCCATCCAAAGTTTGGATGTGAAATGAGCAACAGACACAAGTGAGCCCCCAAGTCCTGAATTGTTCGGTTTTAGATCCTGCACAAAACCAAGCGTAACGGTCAAAATAAACCCAGCACTCAACCCAGCAGGCAGCATCAGCCACCATACTTGGTCCATCGATGTGGCAGACCCAAGACCCCATAAAAATCCTGCATAGACAATGCTAGATATCAGGAGCAGGGATGATTTTGATATATAGCGCAATATAATGGCACCCGATAACATGATGGGGATTTCAACTAGCGCAACACCACCAGAAAACAAGGCGATGTCAGCTTCCACTCCGCCAAAATTATTAAGAACGAGCAAGCCCAAAAGATTGAAATAGAGCAAATTGATACCCAAAAGAATGGCCACCAACATCACTGGAATAAAAATTGAGAATGTCGCAAGTTTACGCAATCCATTTAAAAATGCAATGCCCGATGTTGTTGTCCGCTCTGGTGTGGCGTCTTTTGGCCAAGAGGTGACGACGACCGCCAGCACAATGATCGAGACAATTGCCGAAACGCCAAGATGACCCAAATATCAGCACCAGAGGCAAAAATCGTTGCAACAATTGTAGGTGTGATAACGTAGGAGCTGGAATAAGCTGCGCGGACAAATGAAGTTGAAAAATCCTTGTTGAGCTTCTTGTTGCTACTTGCGGCCAGATGCGCCAAAGCAAAATATTGGCTAAATCCAGTAGCTGCAATGGGTGCAAGGACCGTGAGCATGATGATAAAGCTCAGTTGCGAGGGTAGGAAATACATGATTGCGCCTGTTGCAATACCCGCAAGTATCGAGGTAATCAAAACGTCCTGATATCGGCCTGTTTGATCTGTAAAAATCCCGATAGTGATGGATGCACCCACGCTTAAAATAGCACTAAAAACCTGCATGAGCGCATAGTCAAACGTACTAAAGCCTAGGTGTTCAATGGCGATAATGGATAGAAACGGCGAAATAGCCGAGTGTGCAAATCCTGTAAGAAAGACACACAAAACCGCAATACGTAACAGTCGATCTTGTAATGATGTGGCAATTAAATTGAACATAGTTGAACCGATCAAAAAGCTCTCGAAGACTTCGAGGGCAAGAAAAACATAAAAATGGAATGTCCCTATTCACTGAATATCAACAGATACACATTGAACACGATAACCTTCCAGCAACGTCATCACGACGGCAGGTGGTTATTTCATGGTTCAGCAGCTTTGGTAAAAGAAACTACCAAAATCCTGTAAACGGTTACATGAGTTCATTGTGATATGCAAGTATAAGCTTATCAGAGGCAGTAATGCGTTAGTATTGCGGATGAGGAATATGATAGTTTAGCTGTGCTCGTAGATGGCCAGTTTTTGCAAAAAAGACATAGCCTTTTTGCTGCGATTATTGTTACCAATACGAAACTTATACCCCTGTTTATCGCAACCAGTTTTTAAGCGCCATTGTAAAGCGTTTGATCTCATCTTCTGTGTTGTAATAATGCGGTGCTAGGCGCGACATCATAGGTAAATCACGGCGCTCTGAATCAAGGCGTGTTGATGAGACGTTGGATATTGAGATTGTAAACCCTAATTTAGCCATCGCCTTTTTAGTTTTAAGCGGATCTTTGCCTTTGAGTGTAAACGAGATGATCGCACATTTCTCAGATCCAATATCTTGCAAGGTCAATTGCGGAATTTCACTTAACAAGTCCCGGCATGTCGTCGATAGATTTTTAACACGTGCCTGAATGGCATCAATGCCGATATTGTCCGCATAGGTGATAGCAGCGCCAAGACCTGCGCGCAGTGCATATGAGTTTTCCCAAGTTTCAAAACGGCGCGCATCATCACGCAGCTCGTATTGATCTTTGGATACCCAAGGTGCGCCATAATGATCGATCATGGCAGGTTCTATTGTCGCAAGCCATTTTTCTCGAACATACAAAAAGCCAGTCCCGCGAGGTCCGCGAAGAAATTTACGGCCCGTGGCAGATAGAAAATCACAATTGAGCGCTTCAACATCAATGCGCATCTGACCCGCAGCCTGACAGGCATCGAGCAAGTACGGCACATTATGTTGTTTGGCAATTTTGCCAACGGCAGCAGCAGGATTAACCAGACCTCCATTTGTCGGCACCCAAGTAATGGCGATGAGCGACACATTACTGTCCATCATCTTTGCCAAGGCATCAACATCAAGCGTGCCGTGTTCATCCGATGGAATGACATCAATGGTTAAATCATCGCGTTTTGCACGTTGAAGAAAAGCAACATAATTGGCTGCATATTCCGCTTCACAGGTTAAAATGCGAGATCCTTTGGCCAATGGCAGCGCGTAAAATGCATGCGCCCAAGCAACTGTGGCATTCTCCATCAGCGCTATTTCGTTTGGTTTTGCATTGATGTGACTTGCAACCAAACCATAAACTTGCTCAAGCTTTGCAGATTGCTTGGCCTGCGCTTCATAGCCACCAAGATTAGCCTCGAGCATTGTGTGATTAACAATGGCTGCAATAACAGGTTCTGGCATAAGGGCAGCACCAGACGCGGAGAGAAAAACACTCTTCCAAACACCGGGCGTTTCAGCGCGGATACGCGCCATGTCAAGTCTTGATTCCATAGGTAAAATTAGCATGGGTGAGTGGTTACGAACAGGGTGTGCCGTCGATTAAATCGATTTCCTCTTATGGTAGTATCAAACAATAATGGTTTTAGAATTGTTGCGCACTTATGATGGTTGAGAGCGACACTTTGATGAAATAACTAATCTGAGAGGTTTTCTTAGGTTGCCTCATGAGCCTCGAAACGACTAAAATTGTATATGAAAATCGATGTTTTCGCTCTTAATTGGACGGAAAATGACTGACACCTAAACGTGCCTACTCAACGCCAGTAATTGTTTGCAGCCGCCACCGTTTGGAAATTAGTCGCGATCACTTGTGATGCCGCCGTTAGACTATCGGCATCATTTTCATACACTGGACGCAATTTTGCACGTATTTGCTCATTCGGCTGGGTCTTTTTCACGCCCATACGCGAAAGTTTTATGGCAAGATCATATCCTTCTTCAGGCGATGTCGTGATCAAAGTTGGTAACCAAGTCATATTTTACTCCAAGATTAAGCAGATTTAAGTCGTGTACGATATAAACCTCACAAAAGAACTTGTGTCAACTCTATCGCGTGCGATATAATAGGACTATCTTGAAGTCCTATGTCTTAGACTGGGCTGTAATAAATGTTGATTAAGGCCATTTGATCAAGCAATTATGCAGAAAAACTGGCTTATTAAGCACAAAATTAGTCCGTAAACGTTAGTCGCGTTTACAGTAAAATCTGAAGATGTATTAATGTCGTATGCCAATAGTCAATCAATAGTAGGTGATATGCCAAAAAAAACCATCGTGAAAACAGCGCAAAAACCAATGGAATCCGCGGTTTTGGTCGAATCAAAAAATCTGCCAAAGCAGCGAATTGGTCAACACATTGAGCATCCAATTGAGGACTTGATCTGTTTTGCGCTTTATTCTGCATCGACAGCGATCAACAAAGCCTATCAACCGCATTTAAAGCTGCTTGGGCTAACTTATCCGCAATATATAGCATTATCTGCTTTGTGGGAAAGTAATACTGATTTGAGTGTGGGAATGTTGTGTGAAAAATTAATGACACAGACCAACACACTGACCCCAATCTTACAGCGTTTGGAGGTTCAAAATCTTGTTATACGCCAAAAATCTGAGGACGATGGGCGGCAAGTCAATATTAAGTTGACTGAAAAAGGTCTTCAAATGCGTATGCATCAATCTAACGTCACAAAATGTGTGGTTCGCGATACCGGCTTGCCGACAGAAGAGCTGGATGCATTGACACAAACCATCAGCAAAATGCGCGATAACCTTATCAAGGCCCAAGGTCAAAATTGATCAAATTTGATCAAAAGTAGCCAAAATAGAACTAAGGTCTAATTAGGTGTCCGCGTTTCCCCAGAGCGTAGGCCATCGCTTACTTTACCATTACCCAAAAGACTGCCCAGCGCGTTCTGGTGTGAAATATGGCTCACCTTATTTGGGCTGCGCACGGTGTTTTGTAGACTATTATTGCCAGATAAGGCTGATTTTTGGCTGACACTATCACGCAAAAATTCATTGAGGTGGTCAGAGAATGATTCCAGCGTTTGCGATGGCTCCTCCGAAGGTGTGTAAACCGCTAAATTAACCGATGGCATTGGCGGAAAACCATCGGCTTCAGTCAATACTTTATGATTTGGCAGCACAGCACCTGCAGGCAGTGCAGATACGCCAACGCCTGAGCTGACAGCAACTTGTGCAACGGTAACCGATGATGTGGCCATGCGTTCTTGCCAATGACGCCCAACAGAGCGCAATGTTTCAAATACGCATTCCCGGAACGGGCAGGGCTTTTCAAATAATACCAATGGCACAACATCGCCAATTTGCTCACGTTGATTGGCAACCCATACCAATGGCTCCTCAACAAAATTATCTGGTTCTGTACGATGGTGAGACGAGAGCGCTATGGCAAGGTTTATGTCGCCCTCAGTTAACCGTTCGTGCAAGGTAACACTATCGGCAATCGTGATGTCGAGTTTCACATTTGGATGCGCACGAACAAAGTCACAAAATACGCTTTGCAGACGATCGGTGGCAAACCATTCAGGCAGGCCGACATGTAGCTCACCGGTCAATTCTGGAACGGAAAGGCGCAGACGCGCAGTTTCGTAGCATTGCAGGATGTTTTCAGCATTTTCAAGAAGGATTCGGCCAGTCTGTGTCAGATGAATAGTGCGCGAATTACGCTCAATAAGCGGTTTGCCAACGCGTTCTTCTAAGCGCTTAATCTGGGTGCTTATGCAGGGTTGCGTTCTGTTCAGCAAAGTTCCTGCTTGTGTGACATTGCCCGTTTTGGCAACCATCACGAATGCTTCCAACAATTCAATACTCAAACGTCCAGTTGTCATAACCTAAACTCCTTACTTATGCGAGTATAACATCTTAGTGTAAGCAATGGCAATTCATTCGGTCTGCATTTTCCTGATCAAAAACCCTAATTTCTGACTAATTGGTAAATTTTCGTGGGTTTTCTGATCGAAATTTAAATAAATGCCTTCAAGGTTAAAGCTGAAGATCCTTATGTTGGTTCACGCATGCTTACAAATAAGTAGTTTAGAGCGACCTGAATGATGAGGAAATTACTACTTTATGTCCTCTTATCGAAGGATTTCCAGTGTGCTCCAGGGGCCATATTCCAATATTGAGGCCATAAATCAGAAAGATAAAATGGTTGTCCACAATATCCTGTTCAATAAAATGGCGTTCTAACTGCACCCTTATTCACTTATATCGTGTCAAAACCGGTTTAGATGAGAAATGTAATCGTATAGAGTGTAGTAATTTGCCGCTATAACAATCTGTAATGGGTTGCTGCAAATATGCATTTTTACTTGCTTTTGCTTACTCCTACTTTTCTTCGGGAAGTTAATTTAACCGAGGATTGAGAATATGAGTGATAAAGTATTAGTAAGACATAATCACGATGCGTATCGTGATATTGATGAGAATCAAACGCTTGAAATGAACGTCAAACGCGCTCTTTATTCACACACTGAATTTGCGCCAAATCAGATCATCACGCAAAGCAATAAGTTTAAGTATCATGATGCTGATCGCCCTATGGAAACGCACGATTATTTGGGTGAAATCGTTGACGCTATGGCTTCGCTTAATCGTCAGGGCTTATCACTTGATGATTTGGGCCGCGTTGATGGGCAAGGCGTGTCATTTAAAGATGCGCTGGATCAAAGTGTTCAAAAAATAGCAAATCGTTTAAATGGAAAAGGCCTGATCTATGTCGAGCTTGGTCCAGAACCTGTCAAAACCGGTTTTATCTTAAACAAATTACTTGAGCATGGGGTAAAAATTGCTCGTTATATTTCAGTCGACATTAATCCAGCCTCTGAGGCGCCATTAAGGCCGATTTTTGAAGAGATATTGGAGGGTACTCCAGTAGATTTTGTCACAGCATCTTTTGAAGATTTCTCCTTAGACGCGTATCTAGGTGCCACGGATGAGCCTGCTTTGATCACCATGTTGGGTTTCCAAGAAGGCAATGATGATCCCTATACGATCACCAATTGGCTGAAAAATATTGCACGCAAAGACGATTATCTTTTATCGGAAGTTCAGTTGTTTGGAAATGCAAGTGCATCGAACATTTCCAGCTTCTACAGAAACCCAATGATGCAACGTTTCTCTCGTATTGCGTTTGAGCAGGCAAATAAAAACAGTGCCCTATCTGTTGGTCGATTCTACTTATTGCCTGTACAAACCTCCTCAGGAGATTTCATCTTTACTGCTATTTTCTGTGAAGAGTTTATGGATCAAACCCGCCAAAGAAAGCTCTTTGTTTCAAATTATTGTTTGAAGTTTGATTATTCGCAATATCAAGAGTATCGTAAAATCAATAATCACTTTAAAATTGTAGAGGAAACGCTAACCGAAGATCAAACTTTGTTGTTCCAAATTTCTGTTCGGGACTAAAAAGTCGTAATAGGAATATCATTGGATAGTAAAAATATGGGAGAGGGCTGGTTAATGCCAGCCCTACAAACTTCATTCAGTCCCATAAATCCTATTTGGCAAATCCTCAAATTTTGAGGAGAGAGAAAGATTAATCAAAATGCAAGATTTTGCCAAAACACGAGGCTTTATAATAGCTGGCCTTGCCATTGTCGCTGCAACATTTGGTTTGGCACGTTATAGTTTTGGTCTGTTTATTCCCCAAATTTCGAATGAATTGGGCCTGAGTTTAGATGTGATCGGAATGATCGCAGGTGGCTCTTATACTGGCTTTTTAGTGGCCACTTTAACCGCTGGATGGCTATCGCAAAGATTTTCTCCCAGCATGCCAGTTTTTATTGGTGGTTTATGTGCTGCCATTGGTATGGGTTTGGTTGCCGTGTCTGATAATGGCTACCTCTTGGCATTGGCTGTTTTTATTGCTGGTGCATCTCCGGGGTTTGCCTATCCACCCTTTTCCGAAATCATCGTTCGGCGGGTCGCAGTTGAGCGCCAAGACACAACATATGCATGGATTAATTCCGGCACAGGTTTTGGCGTTGCGCTGGCAGGACCCATCGTTTTGTTTGCAACGTTTGACTGGCGAACGGCCTATTTTATCTTCGCGGCTATGTCATTTATTATTGCGTTTTGGAATTTGAAAGTAACGCAAAACTATTATAAAACGGGACAAGTCATGCCGGTTGATACCGATCAGCCGGAAAACGTGAAAGCTGGTTTTTCTGTGGTTTTGCGCGCCGAACAAGGTCAGCCATTGTTTGCCGTGGCGTTTTGCTTTGGTTTGGCCTGTGCGATCTACTGGACCTTTGCGGTGGATCTGCTGTATTAGGCCGGCAATAATGATAATATCCGCATTGTGTTTTGGACTGTGCTTGGCGTGGCGGGTATATTCGGATTTACAGCTGGTCACTTGGTTGGCTATATTGGCCTTCGTGCTGCCTATTGTATTTTGATGATTATCATTGCAATTGCAGTTGGTTCATTGCCGTGGGTCGCCACCAATAATATAGCGATTTATATCTCTGCCGCAGTCTTCGGGCTTGGCTTTATCCTCATCACAGCCTTTTTGGGCATGTGGTCTCTTCGAATATTCAAATGGGCACCTGCCATGGGCTTTGCCATGACGTTCTTTTTGATCTCGCTGGGGCAAGGCCTTGGACCAATTCTGATTGGTTTTGCAATCAAGTTCGGCATGGAAATGGATGTTTTATTTGCATTCTGCGGTGTGTTTTGCGCCGTTTTGGCACTTATCCTGCCACCAAAAGCGAATTTTTGCCCTATAAAAGCACGTAAATTGAAAAAAAATGTATCAGTCAAATATGAAATAATATCAGAATAATATGGGTATAATAATTTGCTATGGATATTGGATAATAGGTAATAATTTATGACTATCAGTATACACGCATATAGGGTATTGAATAATTGTACTATCAAAAAACCAATAATATAATGATGGTTTCTGTCTGCCGATTGCAATATTTAGCAATAAGAACACAACAGACATGATATTCAACGCAGTCAAAATAGGCTGGACAATGGATTTTGTTTATCAAAATACCATCATTGAGGGTCTATTTCATTGGAAATAGACCTTTTTGTATTGGCTATACCTATTCAGCTATACCAATTCAAATATCATGTCTTTGCTCAAACTTTTTGACCTGTTACCTGCTGAATTTACCAAGTCCTAATTCAAACGCCCCCATATGGGCATCTTGCCGAAGGGTTGGTTCACTTGCATGATAATCAAGATCGTTTTCCTGCCTTTCAACATAGGCTTGCCATGCATCAGTGCTTTGTACAAAATCGGGCAACTTATCTGTTGTGTCTGGTTCTGGCTCGTGAATATGAAGCCATTGCTGTGCAATTTCTTCGCTGACATCCTCACCGCGCCAATTAGATTGGTCCATTCGGATAATCTTGACCGTTGTATCTTGGCATTGTGCCACAGCTTGGGCCAAACTCATCGGTTTCAAATCAGCCTCTTGGATAAATTGGCAGTCATATTGATCGATAAACAAAACAAATTCATCAGTATTACAAAACCTGTGATGTTGAGTTCCACCAAACGATATATCTGAACTCGTCAACCCAACAGCTGGGTCATTTTTAAGGGACGTATTGGATGATGTTTTGGAAATGAATATGACCTCCAATAAAGAGCAAATTGGGTTCAAAAAACTGGAATTGAAATCCCATATCTCATATGCAAACCGCTGTATTTGAAAGATTTATCATACATGAAAATCCGTCACTTTTCAATAAAACTCATCACGTCTTCTTCATGCGGTTCAATCAAAACCACACATTCACCTCACACATAGTTCATTGGTAGTTGAGCGCAGATTTTGTCATATTGGCTTTAACGAAACTATTAAGGCGAGTAAAACGTTTACAGTATATATCGCAAAACAGGTCAGCCTTTGAACAAGCCAAACGGCAGAACAAATGGATGACAAAAGGAGCTAACAATGAGTAAGACAACATTCAGCAGACGTAAATTTTTGACAATCACAACCGGCCTTGGTGCTGGTGTATTGTTAGACCGATCTGGAATTGCCACAGCTGCAAAAAATGAATTCCCGCCAATGGCTGGTGAAAACATGACCTATGAGATCGTAAAGCCGGACGCTGAATGGGCAAACATCTTGGATGATATGCAGTATAAAGTCCTGCGCCATGAAGCAACTGAACGTCCATTTACGCATCCATTATTGCAAGAAAATCGCACTGGAACATTCCATTGTGCTGGTTGTGATTTGCCTGTCTATGCATCTGAAACAAAGTTTAAAAGTGGTACTGGATGGCCAAGTTTTTATGACAATATCGATGATGCTGTTCGCACAAAAGAAGATCGTTCATTCTTCTCTACTCGAACTGAGGTTCATTGCCGCCGCTGTGAAGGCCATTTTGGTCACATTTTTGAAGATGGCCCGGCGCCAACAGGTCTTCGCCATTGTCTCAATGGTGCGTCCCTAACATTCAAAGCAGAAGCTGCTTAATACAAATGCGAGCTGGCGTAAGTCAGCTCGCACCTATTTTGCTGTTAGGCTTACAAATAAAGTTATGTAAGTTATTTGTTACTAAATTACGTAATTTTGAGCTTAAAAACTGTAACCAGACACAGGTTTACTACAAATCGAGTGTGCCCTTCAGACAATATTTACAATAAATACTGACACTACCTCACAGAAAAAGGTATGTGTAGCATGTCAGACAATGAATTAGACAAAGATCAAATTGCTAAAATAATTCATGAACATAGAGTGTTCATGGAGGCAGTTGAATTTGCACCTATGCCCTTTGCTGTCTATGATGATGATGACATGCTCTTGGCTTGGTCCAAGCCATTTGAAAAACTCCATTCCGCATTATTTGCCGATAAGGGCGATGAGGACCTCAAAGGGTCCTTAAACCATTCTGATGTTGTGCGTGCTGCAGCCAAAGCCCATTTTGAGGGTGAAGAGCTAGAGGCCGTTATTTCCGAACGCATGGCTTTGCAAGGCGCTGAAAGTATTGGTGAAACAATTCGCAAATTCGATTCAGCGGGCTGGCACAAAATCTACAAATATAAAACGCCGTCAAATGCACTATGCGATATTGCCATTGAAATAAATGATTTGGTGGCCCGCGAACAGGAACTAGCCAACACAAAAAGTGAGGCTGAACATACCTTTGCAGAATTGAAAGTACAATCTGACCGTCTTGAAGCGATGGCAACAACAGGTTGCGATTGGTTTTGGGAGATGGATGCCGATCTCAGATTTGTCCATATCTCCGACGGTTTTTCTGACATTGTGGGCCAAGAAGCTCATAATTGGATTGGTAAAAAAAGGGCACGATCAGATTATGGAATTCAACATGGCGTAGATTTCGATAGTCATTTTCAAATGCTCGAAAACCGTGAAAGTCTTCGTAATTTTGAATATCCCTTCATTTGTGAAAATGGGGAAGTCTTATGGCTTTCGATTAGCGGTGCTGCGATTTACGATGAAAACGATAAGTTCAAAGGATATTGGGGAACAGGCAGTAATGTAACAGCCGTTCGCAACCAGCGCGACCAGCTCGATAAAGTGATCTTTGCGCTTAACAATATCGATGACGGCATATTGATTTATACCGATGCGCAAACCATCTACACAAACCCCGCAACGTCAACTCAATTGGAAATTCCGCCTGAATTGCTAACCGAAGGCCGTGATGTAAGAGATATGATCCGTTTTTGTTGCGAGCGCGGCGATTATCCCGATAATATGAAGGTTGAAGATGTTTACAAGAAAGTCACATCGCGAGAAGGTGCAGAAAACGGCACTGTTAAAACAACGAGCATTGAGCGAATGTTACCATCAGGTCGGACAGTTAAGTCAAATATTACTGTTGGACATTTAGGCATTTCGGTCGCCGTATTTACCGATGTGACCAAGCTTGTCGAAGCGCAGAAAAATGCTGAAGGCTCTGATCGCGCAAAATCTGAATTCCTAGCAAATATGAGCCACGAAATTCGGACGCCAATGAACGGTGTTATGGGCATGGCTGAGCTTTTGACCAAAACTGACCTTGATTTGAAGCAAAAGACGTTTGCCGACATTATTCTAAAATCTGGGTCAGCGCTATTGACCATTATTAATGACATTTTGGATTTTTCCAAGCTAGATGCCAAACAAATGGAGTTGGACCCCGCACCATTTTTAATCTCCGAGGCTATTGAAGATGTTGCGATGTTGATGTCCTCATCTGCCGCTGAAAAAGATATTGAACTTGCAGTGCGTCTTGATCCAAACCTGCCAAATATGGCGCTCGGTGATATGGGGCGAATTCGCCAAATTGTGACCAACACCTATTGGGCAATGCTATTAAGTTCACAGATACTGGTCATGTCATGGTTGATGTTGAGGCAAAATCTTATAACAAAAGTCAATTATACTCCCACGCCTGAATTGACCTAATTTCAGTTGTTTATCCGAGTCACTT
>CAXBCW010000052.1:0-22704 GCA_963974325.1 uncultured Rhizobiaceae bacterium | reverse complement strand
CGAGTTGGGAAAACAGGCCAGTCGCTCGATGAAGATGCAGGTTAATATTCAGGACGGGGATGTGATGGTCATTATTGACGGTAGCATCGTTAACGTAACCCCCGTCATATGGAAATTTGTTGATCAATAAGCGTAACGCTTATCCTTATATCATTATGTTGATTTACACTTTGTTTGTGATGATCTTTTAATCTTTTTCTGGGCTGCACAGCACTTCTGGCAAATACCAGAACAGACGAGGTGGTGATATCGGCTTCCTGTTGAGCTCATGCTCCATAAATATTTTAGGTTAAACCATGTTTAACCTTCTGCGGTGCGATAATGCTGTTTTGTCCGCTCAGATGACCATGGTACGTGTTGCAGCTAATGGCTGCTCTGAGCTCTTTGTTGACTTGACGTTTACACAGTTTTCGACTTTGACTGCCACGACGCATACTATTAGGCGATACAGGAGAGACGAGATGATCAATGGCAGATGTGATTGCGGCGCGGTAAGTTTTGAAATCGAAGCCGTTAGAGAAACGGTGACGATATGTCATTGTGGTCAATGTCGTCGAACCAGCGGTCATTTATGGGCGTCAACACATGCCGCTTATGACAAATTAAAATTTACCAAAGATGACGGCCTTCAATGGTATAGCTCATCAGATTTTGCAAAGCGTGGCTTCTGTAAAAGCTGCGGATCAAGTTTATTTGATCGTATGAACGACGAAGAAGGCATCGGAATAGCTGCTGGGTGCCTAGATCTACCAACAAACCTTCAAGTGGGCAAGCATATTTTTGTAAAAGACAAGGCCGATTATTACGAAATCGCTGATAATGCTCCGCAAATCGACACATATTAATTTTGAAATTCCTGTCGTTTTGTCAGCATAGTCGACCCTGGTGCATCATGCAGAAGATGGCTACAGTGAGCCCTAATTTACAACATCTGAGCCACCGACTGAATGGCTGCTCTATATACAACGTGGTTGAAATTTCAACCTTTGACGGTATTGTAAATTGTCCTTTCACAAGATGTTACAACAATTTGGAGGCTAGAGATGATACGTAGGGAATTCTTGGCAATATCTACTTTTCTTGGCCTCGGCACATTCACTTCATCAAAAGTGCTTCACGCAAAAAATAGACGGAATGTCATTGTTATTGGGGCAGGTGCGGCGGGATTGACGGCGGGTTATCGTTTGCAGCAGCGCGGTATAAATTTTAAGATATTGGAAGCTTCATCCACCTTTGGTGGGCGGATGAAGCGAAATGTGGGTTTCGCTGATTTCCCACTACCGATGGGGGCGGAATGGCTTCATTCATCACCGCAGATGTTTGAAACAATCGTCGCCAATTCATCCGTGGACGTTTCAGTGCAGACGGTGGGTTACAAGCCAGACGACATCAATGCATATTGGGATGGGGACGTCTTAACTCGCACAAACTTAGGCGAACATACAGACCGAAAATTCGTCAATTCCAGCTGGTTTGATTTCTTTGACCAATACATTGTTCCCTCGGTTATTGATCAAATTAAATTTCAAAACCCTGTGACTGCAATTAACACATTAGGACAGCGTGCGATTGTGCAATCTCGATCTGGTGAACAGTTTGTTGCCGATGCGGTCATTATCACAGTTCCCTTGAAGATGCTGCAAGAACGGCAGATTTCTTTCACGCCTCCTCTCTCCTGGCGTAAATCTAAAGCGATAAATACGGCTAAATTCTGGGACGGTTACAAGGCATTTCTGGAGTTTGATGAACCGTTCTATCCAGCCTATACTGAGATCAAAGTCTGGCCGGATACGGCTGGGCAACATGGTTTTTACGATGCTGCTTATGGGCAGAATACACAACGTCATGTATTGGGGGTATTCGCCGTGGGAAGCGCTGCGAAGCTCTATTCAGGACAATCCGAAGTCGCGGTAACCCGCCAAATTCTAGAACAACTTGATGAAATTTTTGATGGTGCTGCAACGCGACGTTTCCGCAAAATCATTACCCAAGACTGGTCGAGCCCTTTATTGGCGGCGCATATGTGCACGATCATGAAAATTGGAAACGCATTCGTGAATTGGGCACCTCAGTCGGATCGCATCTGTATTTTGCTGGTGAAGCTTATACATCTGGTGATGATTGGGGGTCGGTGCACAACGCTGCGTTGGCAGCAAAAGATGTGGTCGATCAATTATAACTGATCCATTTTATTGAGCGTGGATTATTCAATGAGCATATGCGTGTTAGATGCAGACATTGATCTAACATTGACGCATGGCAGCTAGGTCCGCCTTGCCGCTATCCATGAAATTCGCCTAAGGACTGCATTGAGCCCATAGTAACGACTTCTTGCATTGCGCACCATTCGCGATTTTGGCAACAAAGCGGTACACCTAACCTTTCTGTGGGCGGGGATACTAGAATGATCCATCTCCAAGAAAATTTTGAGTTGATAGAAATTGATGTTCTCAAAATCGTGACGAGATCATAACATTTTGCAATTACCCAGTCCTGTTTGTCGCCTTCAGCTCGGGTTGTGAGATATGAAATCCAGGACTTTTTTGGCAACATATTCCCATCCACCGTCAAAGACTAATGAATGGCCACGGTTCTGCATTTCAACAATTTCGGTGACGCTCTTATTTCTTTTTTGCAAATGAAAGCTTGCATGTGAAATTGAAAGTGGCACGGTATGATCTTTCTCAGCAGCAATAATCAGCAGTGGCCCGCGACCCGCAAATTGAGTATTCACCTTTGCCTGAGTCCATGGGTTTAGGTTTGCTGTTGCTGCCTGGAACAAGGGCAGGCAAGGCGCTGGCACGTGGTAGGTTGAGTGCAGCGATTTGGCCTCCACTTCGGGGACAGCGTTTGCAAAGCCATATCTAAATTGCTTGTAAGTTAATGCGATTGCCCGTCTTCGATTTGCAGGGTTGGATAAAACTGGCCATGATGATTTGAGCGTGGAAATGGGCAATGGCAAGACACCCCGAAAGGGGGCCGGAGAAATGGCCACAGACTTTAATGCCAGTCCACGGGCGGCCAAAATTTGCGCCATCAATCCACCAAAAGAATGCCCGACTAAGATTGGTTTAGTATCCAACTGTTCAATGATTGTCTGGCATCGGTCGGCAACTTCGGTGATTGATTTTTTGGCTAGCGTCTCTGGGTTAGCATTTGCCTGCGCCACTGTTTCCGGATCGCCCGGCCAATTTGCAGTGACTGTCGTAAAACCCTCCTTCTCAAACAGGTCCACCCAATTGTGCCAAGACGATGCCAACAACCAGAGACCGTGGATAAAAACCACGGTAGGTTTTTCGCTAGCGTTGGCTGCTTGTATTTCGGCAATTTCCCGCGCGGAGATATTTGGCTTTACAGTCATGTTATTCCTACTCATAGTCCTGATTTTGACGTAAACTAACCATTGGGGAGTGATTGCGGAATGACAGAGAAACCTGAATCCATAGCAGTTTCGTCAAATCAACAGTCGACCGTTGAGGTTACTCAACGTAGTGATGTCCTGTCGGAGGTCCCTGATATTGTGCATGTTCACGGGGAAAGGGCGTTGATCATCGCACCCGAAGGTCCACGAAATATTAGTTTTCCAAGTGCGATCCCTTGTCTTCACATCGTTGAACATGGCGAAATTACCATCCATATCGAAGGCGAGCCTGAAGCCGTCTCGGTTGGTGCCAATCAATTGGCACTTCTTTTGCAAGGTCATGCGCATCAGGTACAATATGTTGAAGGTGGGGAAACTATTCACATCGACACTGTTATTGAACAAATGAGCAACCCAAGTGCGCGTCAGTTTGGTACGGGCAACAAAAATCGATGTTTTTGGGGCAGCTTCTCTTTTTATGGCGACCTTGCTAAGAGCGTCCTAAGTGGTCTACCGCCGATCATAGTGATCCGTGATCTAAAACAGAATCCTATTGAGTGGCTGGAGATAAGTTGCCAAATCATTCTCGACGAAACACGCGGAAAACAACCCGGCGCAAATGTGATGGTGTCACGGCTTCTTGATCTAATACTGGTCCAGATTTTGCGTCGTTGGGAGCGTGATGCAGAAACGTCCCCTGCATGGCTTGCGAGTGTGCGAGACGAGCGAATAAGTCGTGCCATAACGGCCATTCACAAAGACCCTGCATATGACTGGAGTATTGATGCGTTGGCCGATCTTTGCTGCATGTCGCGGTCAAGCTTTGTCGCCTTGTTTGAGAAGGTGATGAGACAGGCACCTGGAGCTTACCTCAGAAAATGGCGCTTGACCCGCTCCGCAAAGTTGTTGCGTTACTCTGGCTCAACAATCGAAACGATTTCAGAGCAGGTAGGCTATACGTCGAAAGAAGCCTTCAGTCGGGCATTTCGAAAACACTTTGGAACGTCACCTTCAACATGGCGAAATGCTCAATAGAGAGATCAAGCTCAAGTAAATGATCATTGATTTAATTAAGGTCTGGAATGTCCGCAGTGCCGACCTCGGTTTTCTTTATAAGTTATAACATATGCACGCCTCTTAAAACCCAGTGAATTCAAAGGCCTAAATCGTGCATAAGTCTTTACTTTTGCACAAATCGAATGTAACTAAATACAAGAGAAGTGTTACATTCTGAAGCGGATTTTTTCTAAATATGATTGGTACAAAACGAAGGTTTTGCAATAATTTTTTTGAGGTCTGCAACTTCAAAGACTTAAGTGTCACAAAATGACTGGTGAAATTCTGCTCCGAATCGTCTTTGATAAATGTCGTAACGGTATCGAATGACGAATTATTATCAATCGTACAAAGACAGGTTATCCCGCATCGAATAACCTGCCCTGATTTGGTTTCGGAACTAAGATGCAATAGCAATACTGTTCTCGCGTGCCAAAAGCCGGAGACGCGAAAAGAATTCGCCGCGATCGACATAGCACCCATGAAGATGTCGAAAGCCAGTGGATGGATCAAAAGAATCGCGGCCATGTAAAACACGTCTGTTGTCGAAGACGACCATCTCGCCTGCCTTTAATTTGAGAGTAAGACGGTATTTTGGATCTCGCGTTTTGGCCATGTATGCGCGGTAGGCGCGATAATAAATGGGCATAATTTCTGCAGGCATATCGAAAATTCCCGCCAGATGCGCGTTATAGCGAATCTCGATGACTTCGCCTTTTGATCCCAACGTGATGACCGGTCTGTGAACTCTGATATCCGTGCTATCATCATGAAAACAGAAAGGAATGGCGACATCGCATAGCAGGCGAAACGCCTCATGGTCTTCGGTTCTTAGGTCTTCTGCCATTGCAAACCCGTCGGCAAACAGCGATCCACCACCTGTCGCCTCGTTGGCCAAACAATGTAAGAATTGATAGCCTGGAGGCACCTCTTGATTAGGCAGATCAGTGTGCAGCGGCAGGGCAACCGACGTGTAAGCGAGGTTGTTTGGATCAGGCTTATTGATAACCTCAAAAGTGGTGCCAAAGTTTGTCGTACGCAAAAACCCGACCCGTTCGGCGACCTCGACACCAGCATCATTGCGGTCTTGCAGCTGGTTAATAATTGTAAGGCCGTATTCAGCGGTGTCTTGCATCCAGCTCTTCAGTGCAAAATCATCCGAAAGGATAGGTGCAGCCCCATGACGCGAGATGTTTTCAGCACCGAGGTCTGCGCGCCAAAGCTGCGCCAAAACATCGCCTGCGTCAGCCTCGTGTTGACCTGGACCATGCGCCGTAATCAAAAAAATCGGCATGCGGCTTTTATGCCCGTCTGCATATTCAAGTAAAGCTGTATTTTCTTCAAGCGCCGCAGAAAGCAGCACTGGCGCTTCATCAATTGCCAATAAATCGAGTATGCGTTCGTGGGTTTTTGGATGTAAACCAGAGGGGCAATTGTCGCGCAGCCAAATTGTTGGAAATTGTGTTGTAGTTCCGTCCGTCCAAGTCACGACAAGCGTGTCAGTGCGGACCGTAAGTTTCGATACAGTCATAGAGATACCTATCCGTTTGATGTTGTGTAAATTTTGTCAATGCGGATTAAGTGTAGGGCGGTGGCCACCACTCTTGTGTCTTACCGTAAGGCGACCCTAAGGCGCGCCCTCCAGAAAAAATGTGCAAAACATCAAATTTCATTGAACCATTATAGAGGGTAATTAAACTATGACAATAACGTTAGGTTTTGAATTGTGAAGTCAGATCATAACACACCCAAGTTATATCTTTGTACTGGTGTCCAAATGCTATACCTTTTTCCCATACCACTCTTTCCAAAACCTCCCATGAACAAAATATGAAGCGAATATTGTCTTCACCTGTAAGTATGGGATTTCAGTTGTTAAATAATATGGGGTTTGAGGGGGAAGGGCGTATTATTGTGGGAAAAGTACGCCACCTCCATTTACGCAAAAGCATTGTGATTAGCATGAAGCCGCTGCGTATTGATATGGAAAAATTAGCCCAAAAACCGCAAAACTTTCAAAATTGAACGCCCTGCATGAATCAGTCTAATAGTTCAGATTAGATGTTTTTTCGAATGCACTTCCAAGGCGCTTTCAGTAAACGTTTTCTGCTGCATGCTCCAGATATTAAGGAAGCAATAGGGGCCGTTCTCAGTCTATGGGAATTCGATATTTGCAGAAATTAATTTTATTTATGAATAAAATCATAAGCTCATGCGTAACATAAATAGAGCCGGATAATTGTAACTGCAGGACACTTAGAAAACTAGGCCAATTTAATCCCCTCGCAGTAGGCTATCCTATAACAAACAATACAAACAGGAGAACTATTATGACATTAATGACCCGCCGCACATTTGGTAAAACCGTTGCCGCAACATTAGGTGCTGCACTCATTGCCAAGAGCGCTTTGGCAGCTGGACATGCAACAAAACATGCTGTTGCTATCAAGGGCTTCAAATTTTCACCTGCTAGTCTTGCAATCAAAGTTGGAGACACCGTTGTGTTTACCAACGAAGATGGTGCGCCACACACAGCCACTGCCGACAATGGCGCATTCGATACGGGGCGAATGGGCAAAGGCGAAAGCCAATCTATCGAGTTTACCGAAGCTGGTAACATTGAATATTTCTGCAATGTTCACCCTAACATGAAAGCTTCAATTACTGTCGAAAGTTAAGCTTCCTAATAATTCCAAACATTTATTGACTCAAGTGTCGGCCCCCAAGAGCTTTGGCTTTTTGGGGGAGATTGCTCGCTGCAAAGCCAGTATATAAAGAATGCGTGATTTAAAGTTCTCCCACACATGAAGACGGACAACCCCAAAAGTAACTCCACTTCTATTTATCAAGTGGAAATGCCTAATTTGATTAATTAACGCCAAAAACGCATTTTTCTTCAATTATCTTGAAAATAATTTATATGCCAACCAACCAAGTTCAAGTGGATGAAATCATCCAACTTGGTTCCTCAAAAGCAGTTATTTGCCAGTAAATTTTGTTTAAAACTTTCTCAGGAAAGTTCTTAACAAAACTTCCCCGCTCACAGGGCTGATTTGAATTAGCTTTGCAGGAAACAAACTAAACTAGCAGCTTAATAATTCCATGGAATTACGTCTTGAAAACATTGAATAAAATATGGCGTTTTCAATCAAATTTACTCGCTGCTACAATAATCCAACGGCTTGGCTTTTCATCTCATCATTCACATCGATATATCGTTGAGTAGTGCCAAGATGTTTGTGACCAGCCAGTTCCATGATTACTTTTGGTGATACGCCCTTATGAGCTAGTTGGGTAAT
This sequence comes from uncultured Rhizobiaceae bacterium, assembly GCA_963974325.1. GTDB lineage: Bacteria > Pseudomonadota > Alphaproteobacteria > Rhizobiales > Rhizobiaceae > Lentilitoribacter. Next base: position 14,988 of record CAXBCW010000052.1, on the reverse strand, counting down.
AAACCATCTACGACCACTATGGGATGTGGCATCATCAATTCCAGCGGTGTTATAAATTGTTCCAAATAACTGACACAAAGTGTTTGCAGTAAAGAAGCCGCCGCGCTGAGATTCAATAATTGGCCAATCCAATGATCTGTGTTCATCCAGTCCCTGCCAGTACAAACCAAGTTCTTTCCTCAGCAACACATTCAAATGAACCTGACGTGCTTCTTTGGATTTGGTATTGGCAGCTTGGAGATAGAATATTTCTTTCGGAACGTGGTTTTGATCCAAAACATCGCCCCAGTTAAGTGTAGCTATTTCTCCAACACGAAGCCCAGCATAATGTGAGAGCAAAACAGCTAATCGATTGCGTGATCCATTCTGCATGCTCTCACATATAACAAGGACTGCCTTGAGCTGTTTATCGGATAGAACTTTGGCTTGCTTCATTTGATCCCCAATCCAGCAACATCACTGATTTTTGTTGGCAAATGCCACAAAATATTATGTTGTCAGATGAGCCAAAGAGCGACCACTTTCTGTAGCTCAATTAAATCAATAGGCTAGGGGAGAAGGTAATGTTTTGTGTAGAATGTTATGTTCTTGAAGTTGAAGCGAACGTATTGGAAAAGATACTGATTGATTGATCAGGCACACTATTTGATCCTACCAATAGGCGATGTCATTCACTCATAGTGGCCGGATGTTTGCTGCCTCAAATTTTTTCAAATCACGAGAGATTATATTTATCTTTGAGAGAGCATCAAGGAAAGCTGCTATATGTGAACTTTTTGAATGTGCGTCTAGATCTGCCTCTGTTTCCCATTCTTCATAAATCTGAAATAGGCCATCGGTTTGAAGGTCCTTAGAAAAACGATAGACGATGCAGCCCTTTTCTTTTGCTGTTTTTCGCATTACTTCCAGAATATGGGGTTTAGATAATTTTGCATCTGCTTTCTCTATTTGAAGTGTTCCAGCTACTATGATCATCGTTTTTCTCCGTTTGTTTATGCATGCTTATTGCATGATCATCCCGCCATCAATCATGAAGAGTTGTCCCGTCATATAATCTGATTCAGATGAGGCCAAAAATGCTGCAGATCCAACTACATCTTCTGGATAGGAGTAACGTTTCATAAGTATCATGTCTTCGGCTAGTTGATCCATGGATTGACCTTCTTTCTCGAACTTACCGATTGCAACAAGGTCTTTATCGAGTTGCTCCCAAAGTTCTGTACGAACCACACCTGGTCCATATCCATTCACAGTAATATTGTGACCCACAAGAGCCTTTGCGCCACCATTGATCATTGCTAAGACTGCATGTTTTGAACATGCGTACGGAACCACGTCATCAAACGCTTGACGGGATAGAATTGAGCCCACATTGATGATTTTGTAGGGGCCGTTTTCTTTGCCTTGCCTGATCATCTGTTTGGCAGCCTCTTGCATGCCAATCAAAACGCCAAGTGCATTCACTTCCATAATTTGGCGGAAATTTTCTTCTGTTACATCCAAAAACATAAGCGGCTTATTAATGCCAGCATTATTGAGCATAACGTTAATGGAGCCGAATGCGTCTACTGTTGCTTGAACGGCTGCAGTCATTTGATCTCGTTTAGTGACGTCAAGTACAACAGAGATTGCTTCCCCGCCTGCTGCGTTTATTCGCTCAGCGACTTCTTCGCATCCATCCAAATTAACGTCAGCAAGACAGACTTTGGCACCTTGTGCAGCAAAATATTCACCGATAGCTGCACCCATGCCTTGAGCTCCACCTGTTATGAGTACTGTTTTGCCCGCAAGTCTTGTTTTGTCCATGAGAACTTCCTCCAATTAAAAAAGTATTGAATTTAATCTAGATACTCAAAGGGTGACTGTTAAATTGCAAAGATGTCCAGTATGAATAAAAACAAGCCAAACTGGATAAATCACTTGTTCAATCTCATTCATACATTCGGCAGAGTTAGAGCATGGCTAATATTTGGCCGTCTTAAATGGGAGGAAATTATGTCTTATATTAAAAAGGCCGTTGGTCTTGTAGTTGCTACCTGTGTAGCTGTTAGTTTTGTTTTGTCCGGCGCTTCAGCGCAAGATAAAAAGGGTTCCATCATATCGTTTAATGGACCAGCTGGTGAAGCATACATTGGTCGCTTCATTAAAGGCATCAAAGCTACTGCTGAACTCAAAGGTTACGATATTAAAGTATTTGAAAATCAGTTTAATCAGGCTGAGCAAGATCAGCAAGTTCAGCAAATTCTTGCTGCAGGTCAGCTTCCTGATGTATTCATTTGGTGGCCTTCTGATGCAACAGCGGGTCTAGGTTCACTTCGTGCGCTGCACAAAACAGGTGTTCCAGTACTAAAAATCAATCAGTTGCCAAATGAGCAAGATAAACAATATATCTTTGGTTATGCAGGTCCTGATGATCGTCTACGTGCACGAAATGCTGGCTACATGATGCGTGAAGCTGCTGCTGCGAAAAAAGCTGCTGGTGGTACAAGTTTCAATGTAATTGCACTTTCATACCCACATTCATATGGCGGTTACGATCTTTCAATAAATGCATTCAAAGAAGCAATTGCCGGTTCTGATCTTAAAATTATTGGTGATGTTGATGAAGGTTTTGGTCAAGCTAATGGTTACAAGGGCGCTGCAAAACTTATTGCCAGCGTGAAAGACCAAGGTATCGACTTTGTTTATGGTATGGATGATGCGATCTTAACCGGTGGTATAAAAGCTTTGGAAGAAGCTGGATATACAATGGGTCAAGACGTTATCGCTGTTGGTACTGTATGTAATGGCGATAAGCAGTTGATTGAAGAGGGTAAGCAATTTGGTACGACCTTGCAGTCTCCACTTCACGAAGGTCAGTTAGCAATTAAGCTTGTTGAAGAATATCTAACAACAGGCAAGCTTGCAAACTACATTAACTTTACGCCGAACCCTTCAATTACGAAAGAAACTATCGAAACATCAGCCTTGCGCGGATTTGATGGTCAGCTTTATTCTGTTGAAGAACTTTGTTCTGGCGCATGGGCTAATTAAGTCAAACGATGTGTAATTAATTATGATGATGGTCATCGGGGAATAGTTTCCCGATGATCTTTAAAATTATATCGAAAGTTGATAGACGCGATGCAACCCCTACTCAAACTCTCTTCAATTAAAAGGTCTTATGGTGCCATCCAAGCACTCAAAGGTGTGGATTTTGAGATTATGCCAGGCGAAGTTATGGGTCTTGTTGGAGAAAATGGTGCAGGTAAATCTACTCTTGTTAAAATCATTAGTGGTTTTGATAATGGCTATGCCGGTGATTACTATTTAAATGGAGACCCCATACGCTTCTCCCACCCCGGTAAGGCAGAACTTGCTGGTATTGCAATTGCACAACAAGAGTTGAGCTTAATCCCAACTATGAGCGTTGCTGAGAACATATTCTTGGCAGGGCACAATGTTCCCACTTTCGCCAATAAACGAAAGCTAGTTAAATTAGCGCGCCCCTTCCTTGAAGAGGTTGGGCTTGACGATATTGACCCAGCGCAAGGTGTGGACCGACTATCTGTTGGAGAACGCCACCTTGTTGAAGTAGCTAGATTGATTGCGCATGATCCTCAGGTTCTTGTTCTTGATGAGCCGACAGCAGCTCTTGGTGAGGCGGATAGTGTACGAATTTTGAAGATGGTGAATCGGTTATCCGAACGTGGAAAATCGATCATTTACGTTAGCCATCGTATGGATGAAATTTTTAAAATCACCGACCGAATTACCGTGCTTCGTGATGGTGAGAGCCAAACAGCGCGATCCGCAAAAGATCTTGATGTAAATTCACTGGTTGAACTTATGCTCGGGCGAGAACTCGACAATATGTTCCCAAAACGCGTTCTGGCAAAAGTTAAGTCAGAACCACTCATTAAAGTTCGCAACCTTTGGCCAGATGGGTTGTTAGAACCCGTGAATATTGACATTCTCCCCGGTGAAATTTTGGGACTGGCAGGCCAACTTGGCAGTGGTTCGGGTGAGATTCTAAGCGCCATTGCTGGTGCGGGGAAAACACGATCAGGACTGCTGGAGTTTGATGGTGAAAAATTTCTTCCCGCCAGTCCACAAGAGGCGATTGCCAAAGGTATTGCTTATTGTTCAGAAGACCGGAAACATGATGGTCTATTTCTAGGACGCCCAATTATTGAAAACCTGTCTTCGCCTTCTCTTAAGGCAATATCAAAATTCGGTTGGAGATCAAATGCTAAAGAATTGGTTTTGGCGGAAGATATTGCTGAAAAATTTACGATTGATTCAAGCAGATTAGAGGAAGAAGCAGGAGTTCTAAGCGGAGGTAATCAACAAAAGGTAGCGCTTGGAAAATGGCTGTCTATCAATCCAAAAGTTATTCTCGTTAATGAGCCTACGCGCGGAGTTGATGTTGGTGCTCGTGCAGAAATCTATGCAAAATTACGAGCATTAGCCGATGGTGGGGCTGCTATTGTTGTGGCATCGACAGATATTCAAGAGATTTCAAATCTACCTGATCGCGTTCTTACCTACTACAGAGGAATGCATATCGGCGAGATAGGTTTAGATAAAATGACCGCCGCCAATATTTTAAAACAAATAACTGATCCATTTGATGAAACAAATCTTTAGGAGGCAACAAAATGAATGTAAATGTTAAAAGACCTGCTGCGCCCAAAGTTAACTTTATTGAGCGAATGGTTGAAAAATATACCTGGCTTGTTGTTATTTTAGTCGTTTTGTTTGCCTTAACTTTTGTCTACGGCATGTTTACTGCACCCAACTTTCTCACACTTTTTAACGCTAAGACGATTATTCGAGATGCAGCCTTAGTGGGTATCATGGCTATTGGATTAACGTTTGTGACATTGTCTGGAAACTTCTTTCTACTTTCAATGAAAGAGACCGCAGCACTTTCCGTAATTGCTTTTGCAATTGCGATGTCTAATGGCTACGGGTTTGAATTATCTTTCTTATTCACAATGTTTATTGCTGTTTTGGCAGGAGCGCTGCAGGGTCTACTCATAGGTCTTGGTGGAAACCCGATTGTTGTCACGCTTGGTGCTGCAGGGTTGTTTTTTGGAATTGCATCTTGGTGGAGCGACAATCTTGTTGTTTCGTTCAGACGGCCTCACGGTGCTGAATGGTTAGGCTCTGGTTCTTTCCTTGGATTGCCCAATATAACAGTGGCTTTTATTGTGATAGCTATAGTGGCCGAACTTGTCCTTCGATATACAAATTTTGGCCGAAAGGTTTATCTAGTTGGCTCCAATAGAGCTGCGGGTAAAGCTGTTGGGCATGAAAACTTTTCTATGGCCATACAGACCTGCATTATTGCATCTGTTTGCTCAGCATTTGTTGCAATCGCATTTTCAGCTCAGGTTTCGAGTGCGCATGTGAACTATTTCTCATCATCGTTTGGTTCATCAGGTGACATGACTATCTTAGTGATCGCGACCGTTATGGTGGCAGGCAATTCTATCATGGGCGGCTATGGTTCAACATTGCGTTCAAGTATGGGGGCCATATTTATTTCAACAGTTGATAATATGATGGTTTTGCTCGGTTTCAATAGTGGACCTCGTGTATTAGCTGTTGGCCTGATGATCGTATTTAGCATTATTGTTTTTGCGCTGGTTCGCAGAGGAAGCAGGATTCAAGAATGACAAACTCTAAAGCAACAAGTCCCTTGAATAAATTCAGAAGCTGGTTTGCAGGTAATCCTGATTTGGCCTTTGCAATTCTTTTGGCTGTATGTGTCTATTCCTATTTTGCATTCACCAATGAATTCTTTTTCACCCACAGGACAAGCTATGCAATTATGGAACGATTTGCCGTTCTGGGCTTGGTTGGTCTTGCGCTCACTCTTTGTATTGTTGCGGGTGAAATTGATCTGTCCATTGGTTCCAACGCCGCACTTTCAGCCGTAATTGTTGTACGATTTACCGATAGTCTTGGCGCAGGTAATGCTGCGCTTATTGCAATTGTCAGCGCCACTTTGATTGGATTAATTCAAGGCTATTTTATAGCGTTTTTGCGTGTACGCGCTATCGTTTTAACTGTCGGAACATTGATGCTGTTGCGTGGCGTGGCGCTATTTGCGGCCGAAGAAAAGACCGTCATGCTTACCGATTTTACGGTGCCTGATTGGATATCGACAAAGATGTTTGTTTATTTCTCTCCCGCCAGTCTTCTTGTGATTTGCGTTTTAATCCTTGTCGCTTTCTTTATGAAATACACACGATATGGTCGCGAAATCTATGCAATAGGTGGTGCGCGGAAAGAAGCAATTGCTTCGGGTATTGATCTTAAGCGCCCTATGATTATCGTTTTTGCTATATCAGGTTTTTGTGCGGGTCTGGGAGGGGTGATAATTGGTCTTCGCTCAGGAACAGCACAAGCACTTGGTCTTCAATATATACTGCTCGCTGGTACAGTTGCTGCATTCATCGGTGGGGTTAGCATATTGGGTGGCCGTGGCGGCGTTATCGGTGCCGCAATTGGAACGCTGACAGTCAATTTTTTGAACACCGGCCTTGTCTTTAACGTTACGCCTGCCTTCATGGTTCAACTCTATCTGGGTGTTTTGCTAATGATCGTGATTATGTTCCAAACAGGCTCGCGTATATTTGATGGTCATCAAAGGCGTCAAAACATACTGGATGATGTGGATCGACGGCGAGAAATTTTGTTGGAGCGGAAGCGCGAGTATCAAAAAGTGCATGAATAATCCAATTTGGATATTTTAAACTTAGGAATATCCGAATTGGACTTTATAGTCTGTGTTGGAGGATCAGCATAGACCATGAATACTCAGATAAGGCGCAGAGCCGACAAAGGCAGACCGGAAGGTCCTTACGAAACCAATGACCTGCAAACGTCGTTCGGCACATCCAATCATGAGATGGAGCGTTTTCTGGATTTCATGGAGCAAATGGAAGATGAAACGCAAACTGCGCTTTCGATAAAATCCGGTTATTCTGAAATGAAAATGTTAATTTCGTTGCTTCGGAGTCACCTCAAAGGAAAGTTGACGACAAGTTCGTCACTTGCAGCAAATTCCGGTCTTACTTATGGAACCGCGATGCGGGGTATCGCATCGCTTATGGAACGCGATCTAGTTATAAAGCGGGTCAAAACAACGACAGGTAAGTCATATTCGCTTCATCCATCTGAGAAAACACTTCTCGAATGGCAAGAGTTGGCTAGGCGCAGCCATTCAATTATAAGCAGCACAATAGGGTCGAAACTCAACAGTGATCGGTCAGAGGCATCGGATTACTATTTTGGTGCTTCTTATAATCATGGGAGCGTACTTCCGCCACCAAGTATCCTCAGTTCAAAACTTTCTATCAATAATGATTTAAATATCCTCGTTCATGCAGACCCTACATTTATGGCAATGCATGTTTTGAAGAAACAATTTGAGACAATATTTGGTGTTGGAGTGCAAGGAAGGGCGTTATCCATTGATCGTTTGCGTCAAGAGATTTTGAGTAATTCGGAATTTGAGAAATCTCGCTATGATATTATTGCGTGTGATCTTCCTTGGTTTGGTGAAATGGCTTCCGATGGGCGCTTTCTACCGCTAGATGATTTGATGTCAGCTTCCAATTTCGATGCACCAGATTTTCATCCTGAAGCCTTGGCTAGTGCCAGATACAATGGACAGCAATACGGGATTCCAGTTCAAACAACGCCCGAATTATTGGTGTGCAGGAAAGACATCTTAAATGGGCGAGGCTTAAGGCCACCTCGCACTATTGAAGATACGATTAATGTTGCACGGCAGTTACATGATCCTTTTGAGGGGTTATCCGGAATTGCATGGAATGCAGCTCGAGGAACGCCGCTAGGACATTCGTTTCTGTTTGTGATGGGTGCATTTGGTCAACCGGTACTTAATCTAAAATCAGTAGAAACGGGGTTTGATGGCGAAAATCTTGATGGTGAAAATTATCGCCCAATGTTTGATTCTGATCAAGCTAGAAATACAGCAGAATATTTCAAAGAATTATTGCAGTATTCGCCGCCCGGAATTTTGAATATGTCTTGGTATGAACGTGCTAGGTGCTATGCAGAAGGAAAAGTTGGTATTGCTTATTGCGCGACATTGCTCGCACCGTTGTTTGAACTGAATAAAAGCTCGCCAGCATATGGCAATACAACATATTTGCCGCATCCTTCTGGGCCCGGAGCTAAACCCATTGCGCCATTGGGTGGTTATGCTTTGGCAATACCGTCAAATATTGCCCCTGATCGAATAAGTCCAATTTGGACAGCTTTGAAGTCGCTAACATCTGCGCAGACAGTAAAACTTTATATTGAGAATGGAAGTCTGGTGTCACCACGGTATAGCGTGAGCATGGATCCTGAAGTTCAACGCGTATCACCATTAATTTCTACTGTTGATGATATGGCGCGTTCAGGTGTTTTGCAAATGTGGCCAAGGCCACCGGTTCCTGAAATCTCAGCAATAATCGCCATCGCTGGCGAGGAAATGCATGACATGCTGCTCGGTGCAAAAACTGTGGATCAGGCATTATCCAATGCTCAGAACCGCGCGGATGCATTGATGCGTACAAACGGACGTTACTAGCCCCTTTTTGTGCTCGCAAAGCTCATGAGGGCTTTGGGAGAAAACAGATGAATACTAACGCACTTAATCCTCGGCTACTGCAACCATCCGACATGGACCCAAATTGGAGATGGGATCGTCAAATCCCATCTCCGGGGCATATGTCCGTTGATTTTGAGCGTCGTGTTGATCATGATCGACTTAGAAAATACCGTTTATCGCGCGCGCGCGAAGCTTTAAAAAATTCCGATTGTGGTGCGTTGTTGCTGTTTGATGTGAACAATATCCGTTATGTGTCAGGTACGAAAATTGGTGAGTGGGAGCGTGATAAACTCTGCCGTTTTGCCCTTCTCATTGGTGATGAAGAACCGATCGTATGGGATTTTGGGTCGGCAGCTATTCACCACAGATTATATTGTGATTGGTTAGACCCTGAGCGCTGCCGTGCAGGAATGCTTGGGATGCGCGGTACGGTACCGCCTGCGGTTGGATTAATGAAAAATCATGCAGAAGAAGTGATGAGCCTCTTAAAGGCCGGTGGTGTTGGCGATATGCCGTTGGGTGTTGATTATGCTGAGACTGCCATGTTCTTTGAGTTGCAAAAGGCAGGCATTAACGTTGTTGATGGACAACAAGTTATGCTCGATGCGCGTGAGATTAAAAATATTGATGAGATTACATTGTTAAATCAAGCGGCAGCTATGGTCGATGGTGTTTATCACATGATCTATGAAGAGTTGAAGCCAGGGGTGCGTGAAAGTGACATTGTGGCGATGTCAAATAAGATGCTTTACGAAATGGGTTCCGATGATGTTGAGGCTATTAATGCGATATCAGGTGAACGTTGTAGTCCGCACCCACATAACTTTACAGATCGTATAATACGGCCAGGAGATCAAGCATTCTTTGATATTCTGCAATCCTATCAGGGATACAGAACCTGTTACTATCGCACGTTCAATGTAGGAACATCGACACCTGCCCAACGTGATGCTTATGTGAAATGTAGAGAATGGCTTGATCATGCGATCTCCTTGATCAAACCCGGTGTTTCCACAGCAACTATCGCAGCTGTGTGGCCAAAAGCAGAAGAGTTTGGTTTTCCGAACGAGATGGCAGCATTTGGTATGCAGTTTGGTCATGGACTTGGCTTGGCGTTGCATGAGCGCCCAATTATTTCACGTCTTGTTTCTTTTGATGATCCTATGGAAATTAAAACCGGTATGGTGTTTGCGCTAGAAACTTATTGTCCTGCGACAGATGGATATTCGGCTGCGAGAATTGAAGAGGAAGTTGTGGTTACTGATAAGGGTTGCCAAGTCATTAGTCTTTTCCCTGCACAAGATTTGCCAATTGCAAATAGGTACTAAATCATATGACTAACCAAGAAACAGAAGCAAATTCTGCAGCTTATGTGCGTATGTACCGCCAGATGGTCCGGATTCGCAATTTCGAAGATCAGGCAAACCAGCTTTATCTTTCGGCCAAAATGCCTGGCTTAACGCACATGTATTCTGGTGAGGAGGCAGTGGCCGTCGGTATTTGCGAAACATTGAAACCGACAGATAAGATCACTTCTACCCATCGTGGGCACGGTCATTGTGTTGCGAAAGGTGCTGACTTTAAACAGATGTTCTGTGAGCTTTTGGGTAAAGAAGAAGGTTATTGTCGGGGCAAAGGTGGTTCAATGCATATTGCCGACCAGTCTAATGGAAACCTCGGCGCGAATGCAATTGTTGGTGGATCAATGGGCATCGCTACGGGCGCCGCACTCTCAGCCAAAAGGTTAGGCAAAGACGATGTAACTGTCTGTTTTTTTGGTGATGGTGCAACCGCTCAGGGTTTGATGTATGAGGTCATGAACATGGCTGCTCTTTGGTCGCTTCCAATCATTTATGCTTGCGAAAACAACGGTTATTCGGAGTATACAAAAACGGATGAGATTGCTGCAGGCTCCATTACTGGGCGGGCTGAGGCATTCGGAATCGAAGCTTTCCAAGTTGACGGCCAAGACGTATTGGCTGTCAATGAGTTAACCCAAAAGCTGGTTGATCGATGCCGGAAAGGTGAGGGCCCATTCTTTATTGAATTGGAAACTTATCGTTACCATGGTCACCACGTTGGCGATATCAATCGAACCTATTACCGCACCAAAGAAGAAGAAAATGAGTGGCATGCAACCCGTGACCCAATCATTAACTTCGGTAAATGGCTAATTACCGAAGGTGTGGTTGTTCAAGATGAGCTGGACGAAATCCAAACCGAGATCAAAGCAGATGCGACAGAAGCCGTAGCCTACGCGCTTGAAGCCAAATACCCTGATGAAAGCGAAGTCGATATGCACGTCTTTGCGGAGACACCGTAATGCGAGAAATTACTCTTTCAACTGCCGTAAATGAGGCAATCGCCGAGGAAATGCGGCGTGATGAAACAATCTTCCTTATAGGTGAAGACGTTGCTGAGGCCGGTACACCGTTCAAAATTACCGCAGGCCTTGTTGAAGAATTTGGCACGGACCGTGTTATCGATACACCAATTTCGGAACCTGGATTTATGGGTATCTCAGTGGGTGCTGCCATGACGGGATCACGTCCCATTGTTGATTTAATGTTTGGAGACTTTCTGTTTCTTGTTATGGATCAGTTGTGTAATCAGGCAGCTAAAACCCATTACATGTCGGGCGGTAAGCTCAATGTTCCGCTGGTATTGCGAACAAATATGGGCGCAACTCGTCGCTCTGCGGCACAGCATAGTCAATCATTGCATGCATTGGTCGCTCATATCCCTGGTTTAAAGGTGGTTATGCCTTCCAGTGCTTATGAGGCAAAGGGGCTGCTTAAAACAGCAATTAGAGATAATAATCCTGTGGTTATTTTCGAAGACAAATTGATGTACCAAGACAAAGCTCCGGTGCCGGAAGAAGAATTTCTCATTCCGTTTGGTGTTGCAAGTGTTAAACGGGAAGGTGAAGATATAACCTTTGTTGCAACCAGCTCCATGGTTCAAGTCGCCGAAAAAGCAGCAGACATGTTGGCGGAAATCGGCATATCAGCTGAGGTAATTGACCCTCGGACCATAGTCCCATTGGATGAAGAAACTATTTTGAATTCAGTGCGGAAGACAAGCCGTGCAATAGTTGTTGACGAAGGTCATCAATCCTACGGTGTTTGTGCTGAAATAGCTTCGATCATTTCGGAAAAGGCGTTTTATCATCTGGATGCACCGGTTATGCGGATGGGTGCGATGGATGTACCTATTCCATTCTCACCGGCTCTAGAAGACTTGACCGTTCCAACGCCTGAACGCGTTTTTGAAATGGCACGCATGTCTGTCATGGGTGAACTCTAATGGCACATAACGTTACAATGCCTCAATTGGGGATGACGCAGGATTCAGGTGTCATTCTCGCTTGGTTAAAAGCTGTTGGCGATCCCGTTAAGGTCGGTGATGCGTTGATGGAAGTTGAGACCGATAAGGCAACGGTGGAAGTTGAGGCAACAGAAGCAGGGTATCTCGTTGAAATTAGAGCTGATGCCGGATCAGATATCCCTGTTGGGAATACCGTTGCGGTTATCTCAGAAAATGCGGATGATATTATCGCTGCACCCGCAAGTACAAAAGAAACACCCGAACCAGAGCTGAAAGCGACGAACAAAAATCCATCAGATATAGATATAGCCGATAATCCTCCCAAGGTGGTTCCTGCTTATTCTCAAGCAAAAACTGAAGTACAGCAATCTGGAGGTAAGATTTTAGCATCCCCGAAAGCCAAGGTTGAGGCGAAAGGGCGAGGCTTTGATCTATCAGATCTTGTTCAGCAAGGAATTCAGCAACCCATTCACTTTAAAAATGTTTTGGATTTCAAGCCAGTTGCGCCTTCAGCTTTGGTCTCACCAACCTCTCACATGAACGAAATTACTTTCACGGTTTTGCGTTCAATGATGACTGATTTCATAAATCAACTGAACGAGCAGAGCGGTAAAAATATTACTGTTGGAAATCTATGGCGGATGTTTGCCTGTGGAGCCTTGCGTTCTGTTCATTCTAACGATGAGCAGATTGATATTTATAGTCGGTATTCTACCACAGGCATTGAACCATTTACCTGTATGAATGCAGACCAAGTCTTATTGTCTGCTCAAAATGCAGTTGATGATGCAAGCCAAGTGGATCTGAGTATTTTCGATTATTCTACGACGAACGTATCTGATTTGAAGTTAATAACTGATGCGGCGCATACTGCCCTTTACATCACGAACAAAAATAAGAAAAAACTCAAGATCAAAGTTATGACTTCAGAGCAGGTTTTATCCGCTGATCAGATGCTTCTGTTCATTGATGAATTGATTGCGCGACTAAATAATCCACTTGGCTATATAGCCTGAGTTCGAGCCAAAATAAGAAAGAAAATGCAATGATTGAGCACACACAGCTTTATATTAATGGTGAGTGGAAAAATGCAACGGGCGACGAGAGTTTCGCTGTTATAAATCCAGCTGATGAACAACAGATTGCACAGGTCTCTTCTGCAGGTGTTGAGGATGCGATTTTGGCGGTCGATGCTGCAGATGGTGCCTTTACCAAATGGGCTGCTTTAAAGCCGAGGGAGCGCGGTGAAATACTCCGACGCGCGTTTGAGCTATTTAGTGGTCGTTTGGAAGAGTTTGCCAAACTCATCACCTTGGAAAACGGGAAAGCTCATTCGGATGCAATGGGTGAGGCCGCCTATGCCGCCGAGTTTTTTCGGTGGTATGCAGAGGAAGCTGTGCGAGCAGAGGGCCATTTTGGGATGGCACCTTCATCGGGCGCGCGGATTCTTGTTCATCAAAAACCAGCTGGGATTGCTGTTCTTGTAACTCCTTGGAACTATCCCGCCGCTATGGGTACGCGTAAAATTGCGCCGGCTCTTGCTGCTGGATGTCCAGTTATTATTAAACCCGCAAGTGAAACTCCTTTGACGATGTTGGCTCTTATGCCATTGCTGGAAGAAGCTGGTGTCCCGCCCGGAGTTGTGAATGTTATTCCGTCGAGGAAATCGGGTGCAGTGGTAGATGCCATGTTGCATGATCCCCGCGTACGAGCGGTGTCATTTACTGGCTCAACGGGTGTCGGCAGGAAATTGTTGCACGGGGCAGCTGATCAAGTGCTGATCTCAGCAATGGAACTTGGCGGCAATGCGCCATTCATTGTGTTTGAGGATGCAGATATCGATGCGGCGGTTGAAGGATTGATGGTCGCAAAAATGCGCAATCTAGGAGAGGCTTGTACAGCAGCAAATCGAATTTATTTACATGAGAATGTAGAGGCAGAGTTTGTAGATAAGTTTGTCGCTAAAATGGCAGCTCTTAAATTGGGTAATGGCCTTGAAGACGGCGTTGATGTCGGACCGCTAGTCAATGCAGATACAAGAGATAAAGTCGCAGCTTTTGTCGATGATGCCGTTAAAAAAGGAGCTAAAATAAAACTTGGTGGTCGCACACCTGAAGGGCCAGGGTTTTTCTATCCGCCAACAGTTTTAACCAATGTACCTCATGACGCTGATTGTATTTGTGATGAGATATTCGGACCAGTTGCTGCCATTCAAACGTTCTCAAATGAGGCCGACGTAGTCGTCAGAGCAAACGATACAGAATATGGTCTGGTTGCGTATCTTTACACTAATGATTTTAAACGTGGACTTAAAGTCTCAGAGCAACTCGAATATGGAATGATCGGACTAAATCGTGGTCTTGTGTCTGATCCAGCGGCACCATTTGGTGGTGTAAAACAGTCAGGTCTTGGACGCGAAGGTGGCAAAGAAGGCATGATGGAGTTTATGGAAACGCAATATATATCAACGGTATGGTAGGTTTGTATATTGCATTTCCGCGTGCCCACTCTCAAATCTAGCATAGTGCTAACATAAACAGTTTGAGCATCAACAATATCAATGATTTAGTCTGCAAAGACGCCGCATCATAATCCGCGTGTCGGGGGTTCAAGTCCCTCTCCCGCTACCAAAAAAACTCAATAAAAACAAATACTTACGGTAGATCACCCTAAATTTATCTCTGTTCTTTAATTTGTAAGTTTGGCGAGATTAATTGCCTACCATTTATCTACCATTCCTAAATTGTCTCCACCCTGTCACGATTTGTCAACAAACTTGCAGGTTCTAATGTTGCTTTCTTGGTTAAAGTTGCCCTTCATGCCACATATTTAAGGTCTAAACTATATCGTAAGTAAGCGTCGCTGGCCTGTTAATCTAAAGGCGCGGACGTTGCGGAAAGGCTGATCGATGGTGCAGCCGTCAATGGGGTAGCAAAGTAATATGAGATAAACCTCGGATGCATCTCATATTGGCGGCTTATGGCAAGGGAAGACAAGCTTGTTTTGCCTGATTTGAACGGCATTGATTTTGTGCCCTTGCAGAT
>CAXBCW010000051.1:0-23105 GCA_963974325.1 uncultured Rhizobiaceae bacterium | reverse complement strand
GCCTTGATAGACTTATGGTTTAGCTAAAAATAGATCTTATGCTGAGGTCTCATAAAGACAGTTTCAAGAAAATAGATTTTGCGCTATAGCATTATCCATGTTCAAGCGATCGAAAATCTTTGTAGCGATTTTGTGTTGGGCCCTTACATTGGGGTCCGCACATTCGTTGATGGCACAACAAACGGAAACGGGCAATAATGCCCCCACTATTGCGCCCATTCGCACCGATACTCCGCCCTATGAGGAGCAGCTTCATCGCGTGGCAGAACTTGTCGGATCGCTTCATTATCTGACAGGCCTATGTGGCGAAAAAGAAAATGATCAATTCCGGTTAAAAATGCAGGATATCATTGAAGCTGAAACAGCCAATGAACCTTTGCGCCGCAAACAACTGATTGCAAAATACAATAAAGGCTATCGCGCCTTTGCCTCTGTCTATACAAACTGTACCGATGCAGCTCGCTTGGCAGAATCAAATTATCGCACTGAGGGCAAAACAGTTATCGCTGATCTTCTCGCCCGATATTCGAACTGATTCACTTTTGGAGCTGTAAATTTCCGCATTTACTAACGTGAAAAGCCCTAAACTGTTAATATTTATCAGTATTGACCAAATACTTAAGCTAATCTTAACTTCGAACCACATGTTTCTGCTGAGATTTTCATTTTCAACTAGCACTTTGCTGCCTTTGGTAGTATTAAATGGGAATGACAGATCTTAATGAACATCACCTAGACGATCTCGAAGACCTAATCGTTCAAGAGAAAATGCAAGCTGCGCTTGAATATCAAAATGATGTTTGGGCTTCTTGTGTTGCAGAAGGTATTGAACCTGAGATTTTAGTCGACGCAGCATTGGAAATGGCTGTTCGTGAAGCTATCCGTATGCAAGGTGAAGAAGCAGCTGAATCCCTGCTGAATGAGTTACGTGATCGCATCCTTTTGGGTGAGTTTTCGCCAGAGCGCACAATTCAATAGTTTTAACCAAATTAGCCATTCCATCAGCTATTTGATTTTTAACGTACAGCCCCCAATCATAACCTTGTTTTATCCGATCAAGCATCTTAATTAAAAGGTCACGTCAGTCTCTGCCCTTTCGCAATTGGAGCGCCATCTTGCCTTTTCAAAAACTAAACGACCGCACTGTGCTCTCACTCATGGGTTCAGAAGCCACAAGCTTTTTACAAGGCCTCATCACCGCAAATGTCGAGACTTTAAAGCCCAACACCTTGTCGCCCTCAGCACTTTTAACGCCACAAGGTAAAATCGCTTTTGATTTCCTCATAGGTACATCAACTGATGGCTATATCATTGATGTCAGAACAGCGCTGGTTGATGATCTTTTAAAGCGTCTGACGATGTATAAGTTGCGCGCTGATGTTAAAATTACCAAACAAGACGACATGCAGCCGCACGCTTCTTGGGCCGCATCCGATATTGACCCATCAGCCTATCAAGACCTTAGGTTTCCCGCGTCAGCCCAAGTCTTTCGCAATTATGTCGATATGCCTACTCCTTCAGATCAAGCCAGCTTTGATGATATTCGCATCCAAAATGGCGTCGCCGAATCAGGTTCTGATTTTGATGCCAGCGATATTTTTCCACACGAGATCTATTTTGATTTAAACAATGGCATTGATTTCCGCAAAGGTTGTTACGTTGGCCAAGAGGTTGTTTCTCGTATGCAGCACCGTGGCACAGCACGAAAACGCGTTGCGATCATCAAAGCTGCGCAAGAGCTACCAGTGTACGGTACATCAATACTTGCTGGCGGAAAAACAATCGGTACAATCGGAACCAGTTCTGATCAAAACGGCTTGGCAATCATTCGTGTTGATCGGTATTTTGATGCGCTCAAAGATCAGTCCGACATCCTAGCAGATGATATTCCTCTTGGTATTTCCTTCCCTGTTTGGGCCCAAGATGCCATCAAAGCCATCCAAGATGGTGGACAAAAATGAGTGCAAAAGACGAGACGCCTCGTGCTTGGCAACGTATGCTCTCTGGCAGGCGGCTCGATTTACTTGACCCCTCACCTTTAGATATTGAAATCAAAGACATTGTGCATGGCCTTGCGCGTGTTGCGCGGTGGAATGGGCAAACAACAGGCGCCAATGCCTTTTCAGTTGCGCAACATTCATTGATGGTCGAGCAAATTTTCACCCTCAACAATATGAATTGTTCACCGGATGATCAATTGATTGCACTGCTTCATGACGGGCCTGAATATGTAATTGGCGACATGATCTCTCCATTT
Source organism: uncultured Rhizobiaceae bacterium (assembly GCA_963974325.1). GTDB lineage: Bacteria > Pseudomonadota > Alphaproteobacteria > Rhizobiales > Rhizobiaceae > Lentilitoribacter. The sequence continues at coordinate 20,848 of CAXBCW010000051.1, read as the reverse complement.
AAAGCCATCATTGGCGATAGTTATAAGTCTGTTGAAAACAGGCTAGAGGCCGCAATTCACTTACGATACGGCCTTCCGCCGCATGCATCCGTGGACCTTAAAAAGCGCATCAAAAAAGCAGATCACATATCAGCTTATTTTGAAGCCACAGAACTTGCAGGGTTCTCTGACACCGAAGCACGATCAATATTTGGTCAACCAAAAGGTATCACCAAGGAACAATTGTTGATAAACCCTATGCAGACACATGATGTCGAACACTTTTTCCTAGAACGTTTTGCACAGCTTGAAGAGGCGCGCAAAACCGTTTCATTAAAGACACAAACCAAGAGGTAAAATCATGGCTTATATTGTAGTTTGCCCATTGGAAAATATTGACGATGCAGCACAAAAGCATTGTGCGCACGAAATGATCAGTCTTATGAGCCCCGGCCAAGATTTTGATCGACCACGCGCCATCCAAAAAGATCGCCATCTTAAAGTCGGGATTAATGATATCAACTTTGATACGGAAGGTTTGATATCGCCAGAAGAAAAACATGTGGCAACAATCATCGAATTTGCACGCGCATGGGATCAGAAAAACCCACTTTTAATCCATTGTTGGTTTGGCGTATCCAGATCACCAGCCGCAGCTTTAATATCTGCTTTGGCAAATGAGCCAGATCAAGATGATTTTGAACTTGCCAACAGGCTAAGAGAAGCTTCACCCAGCGCGACACCAAATCGTCGCATTGTTGAAATCGGTGATCAACTCCTTCGCCGCAACGGCAAGCTTTCCCAAGCGGTCAATGCCATTGGGCGCGGCAGAGAAGCAAGTCAGGGAAATCCATTTGTCCTGCAAACCATCCCCAAAAAGAGCCTCTAATCTCGACTTCAAACGACTCGACTAAAGTTTAGTCGCTTAAGATTTTAATTCTGCTTGATCGACAAAATGACCAATTTGCTGAACCAACTTTTGGGCAGCATTTTGCGTCAGTTTAAAAATTGATGGCGTTCCACCGATGATTTGAACAATACGTATATGCTCTTTTCCAACATCATCGGCTTTGTAAAGCACAGCTATCTCCCCCAAAGGAGCATCGGGCGCGGTCACTTGGCCAACAAGTTTATGTTGCGCAACATAATCAGGCAAAGCATCGACATCAACGCTCGGTGCTTCATGGAGATATTGCGTCAGTAATTCCACCTCATCAAATGTCATCATCAAAGCATAACCGCCACCAGGTTCACCATTTTGTTGTGGCTCAATGATCGACAACATAGCTGTTAAACCATTTGGTGTGGGCGTGACAACAACCACAGAAAATGCAGTCTTATTGTTCGAGACAACCCTAATCTGCGCCGGATCACCCATAATGGCCCCAAAGGGTATGATCGAGAATTGCTTTTTGGGATCAAAAACAGGTGATGTCGGATCGAGATCTGATGCATATGCTTTTGCAACAATCAAAATCGGAACCAAAATCAGAATGCAAAAAGACTTCAATAAAAAGCGCATATTCCCTCCCAAGGCATTAAATTTATTGTAAGATAACCTAAAGGAATAATGATCATCAATCGATTTTTTGAGTGATTATCAAAATTTGATAATCTAAGGTGTAAAAATGACCAATGCCAAATCAATATCAGATCCATTCCGCTCAAAATCATCGTTGCCGGATGTATCATTATCCTACTAACCTTCGGCCCTCGCAGCGCCATGGGTCTGTTTCAAATTCCTATGCTGGCTGATACTGGGTGGGATAGAACCACTTTTGGTATTGCCATTGCACTTCAAAATCTATTCTGGGGTTTTGGCCAACCGTTCTTTGGAGCCATTGCCGATAAATATGGTGCCGGACGCGTTTTGGTCGCATCACCGCTGCTCTATTCAAGTGGATTGTTAATCACTGCCATCGCGCCAGAGCCAGTTTGGCTTCACATTGGTGCTGGTCTTCTCATGGGTTTAGGAATTTCATCAGGAACATTCAGCGTTTTACTTGCCATTTTTGCCCGCAATGTCAGCGCAGAAAAACGCAGCTTTGCATTTGGGTTGGCAACAGCATTTAGCTCACTATCAATGCTGATCTTTACGCCCTTATCGCAAGGTTTGATTGAAAAATTTGGCTGGTCAGAAGCACTTTTGTGGATGTCAGCCTTAATGTTGATCATTCCATTTTTTGCCATTCCACTGCGCGGAAATGGCTCAAAAGGCCTTCATTCATCAGACAATATAAACCAATCGATTGCAGCAGCACTGCGTGAAGCTTTTGGCCACAAAAGCTACATATTGCTGGCATCAGGCTTTTTCGTTTGTGGGTTTCAAGTCGCCTTTATCACGGTCCACTTCCCCGCCTACCTATCCGACATTGGCATTGATGCGACCTATGCAGTGCTTGCATTAGCACTGATCGGATTGTTTAATATTGCAGGCTCACTTGGCTCAGGAATTTTGGGGCAAACCCATTCAAAACCTAAAATGTTGTCCTTCATTTACATCGCACGATCTGTTGCGGTCACTTTGTTTTTACTCATCCCACAAAGCCCCACAACGGTGATTATATTTGCCTGTGTCATGGGTTTATTATGGCTATCAACCGTAGCCCCAACCAATGCCTTGGTCGCGATCATGTTTGGCACAAAACATATGGGCCTATTGGGAGGCATTATATTCTTCTCCCATCAAATTGGTTCTGTTTTGGGGGTTGCTATGGGCGGATATCTATACGACACATTTGGCACCTATAACCCTGTCTGGTGGGCAAGCGTCGTGTTGGGTATCTTTGCAGCTTTGGTGCATTTACCCATTGTGGAAAAACCCATCGATCGCACACAATCAGTACCAAGTTAGGCAGCGGCCAATCCCTTTAGCACAGCTTGCACAAAACCATCGCGCGACAACGGCGGGTCAATCGCCCGTGGCCCATAAATATGGCGATCAAAAAAGAAATTCGTAACTTTAAAGGCTTCGATTAAATCAAGCCGACTGGCAGCGTGTGCGGTTCCATCAACCAAAAAGTCAGGAAATTTAAACAGCTTATCTTTCCAAGGCTCCCCCGCAGCTTCACTGACTGCACGTCCAGATTTTGGCGATATATATATCAGCTTATCTGTCACACCAGTGGCCGCACATTTACTCAAGTCCAAGCCAAAGCCCAGTTCATACAGCATTGATAATTCAAACCGAATAAACAATTCACCAGCATCTTCAGGCTTATCCAAATTGCCGATGATCACTTCAAATATTTCAAAAAGGTTTTCATGCGCATCGCGTTCCGGCAATAAGCGCAAATAAGAAGCCATCGCTTGAATACCATGGATACCAATTGCGGTTTCCATCAATTGCGCCGCACGCATTTTCACAGGTTCAATTTGAAACGTACCCAATTGCTCATCAAGTCGCGCACGCCAAACAAGGTCAGCAGAATTACCGGGCTGCAATACAGGTTGCATTCGACGGGAACGCCCACCGCGCACCAACCCCATATGCCGTCCGTGATGACGTGTCATCACTTCAACAATAGCGCTGGTTTCACCGTGTTTGCGAACTCCTAATATGATTCCTTCATCAACCCATTCCATAAATGGTAGATTGACTGTCTAGTCGTGGAAATCAAGGCCCATTTCCCGATATCTCTCAGGATCATTACCCCAGTTTTCGCGAACTTTAACAAATAAGAAGAGATGGACCGTTTGATCCAAAATTTCACCAATCTCAAGACGAGATGTTTTACCAATGGCTTTAATTGTTTCACCCTTATGACCAAGCACAATTTTGCGTTGGCTTTCGCGCTCAACATAGATCACCTGTTCAATGCGAACAGACCCATCGTTTTTCTCAAGCCAACCCTCAGTTTCCACATGGGAAGAATAAGGCAGCTCTTGATGCAGACGATGATAAAGTTTTTCACGCGTAATTTCGGCAGACAATTGACGCATCGGTAAATCAGAAATTTGGTCTTCAGGATAATACCAAGGACCTTCTGGCAAAACTTCTACTAGTTCATCCAAGATTTTTGGACAACCCAAGCCTTTGAGAGCAGAAATCATGAATGTTTGCTCAAATGTTGCAACTTCATTGGCTTTTTGTGAAAGTTCCAAAAGCTTTTCAGTCGCCACACGATCAATCTTGTTCAAAATCAGCCATTTTTTCTGAGGCGAATGCTTCAAGCCTTCAAGAATACGGCCCGTATCACCCTCAAATCCAATTTGAGCATCAACCATAAACAAGATGATATCCGCATCACGCGCCCCACCCCATGCCGTTGAAACCATGGCACGATCAAGTCTACGTTTGGGCGTAAAGATACCCGGCGTATCGACAAACACGATTTGCGCATTTTCGTGAATAGCAATCCCGCGAACAATAGCACGTGTTGTTTGCACTTTATGCGACACGATAGAAACTTTGGCGCCAACAAGTTGGTTCACCAATGTTGATTTACCTGCATTTGGCGCGCCGATAAGAGCGACAAAACCAGATTTGGTTTTACCCTCAACACCGCTATTGGCTTCTAGTTGTTCAGTCATCTTGGTTTTCTCCAGTCCATACGCCTACGCGTAGGAGCATTGCTTGCGCAGCCACTTGCTCTGCGGCTCGTTTTGACCCGCTCTTACCCGATGCACTTGGTAAGTTTTTCACGCTCACCTCAACGGTAAATAAAGGAGCATGATCAGGACCATCCCGAGAGATAATCTTATAGATTGGCGCAACTTTGTGTTGGGCATGTGCCCATTCTTGTAATTCTGTTTTTGCATCACGGCGAATTGACGATTTTGCCAAAGCCCGTTTGGTCCAAAACTTCAATATGAAATCTCGTGCAGCAGGTAATCCACCATCCAGATAAATGGCAGCAATCAAAGCTTCGATAACATCTGCTCGCACATTTAGCATATTCGACGCATTGACGTTTTTAATATCAGCACCGGTAAGAATAAACTGATGCAGGTTCAAATCAGCCGCAATAACCGCACACGCTTCTGCACTGACAAGATTATTGAGCCGAACAGATAATTCACCCTCATCGGCATCACCAAAGCGTCCAAACAACAATTCAGCAATACAAAGGCCCAAAATCCGGTCGCCCAAAAATTCTAAACGTTCGTAATTTCCAGCCTCTGGATCACGCGCACTGGAATGCGTTAAAGCGCGATCCAAACGTTGATAGTTTGAAAACTTATAATCAATGATAGCTTCAAGTTCTGCAAAGCTTTGTTGGCGCTGCGCAGTTATCATTGAGACAAAGAAGTAAAGATGCGGCTCGTACGCACAGCTTCCGGCCATTTCCAGAATTTAAGCGGTGAAACACCACCACGAATGGAGAAGAAGATGACTTGTGCTTTTCCAACCAGATTTTCAAATGGAACAAAACCAACCGTAAAGCGGCTATCAGATGAATTATCGCGGTTATCACCCATCATAAAATAATGCCCCTCAGGCACCAAAAACTCACGGGTATTATCGCCAGATGATTCACGAATATCCAATGTGTTGTATGTCACGCCGTTTGGCAAAGTTTCTTCATAAACTGGAACTTCATTGCTGAGGCCAATATCTTCTTCGGTATTAAACGTACCAACAAGCTTACGCTCAACGGCTGTGCCATTGATGAAAAGCACTCCGTCTTTGACTTGAATTTTATCGCCCGGTAGACCAACAAGACGCTTGATATAATCTGTTTCAATATCGCTGTTTGGACGGAACACAATCACATCGCCACGCTCTGGCTCACTGCCAAATACCCGTCCATCAAAAAGGTCGGGAGAAAGAGGCATTGAATATTTAGAATAACCATACGAGAATTTAGAAACGAACAAATAATCGCCTACTAAAAGCGTGTTTTCCATCGAGCTTGAAGGGATGTTAAACGGCTGGAACAAAAAGGTTCGAATAATGACAGCCAATATGATCGCTTGAACCAGAACACTAACATTCTCTGTGAGTGAACTACCCGATTTTTTTTCGCTTTTCGCCACGTGTATCTATCCTTTTAGAATTATTTTTTGTTCTGTACATGCAAGTAGAGCTCTGGGCAACCATGTTATGCTCAGTTAGCTCCCAATTGCCTCAATTATCACAAAAGCCTGCGCCCAAGGGAAATCATCTGTAATTGTTAGATGAATATGAGCTGTATGACCTTCTGGTAGCATTTTTTCAAGTTGCGCCGCCGCACCGCCTGTCAATTCAATTGATGGCTTGCCGGACAGTGCATTGACAACACCCATATCACGCCAAGAAACCCCATGAGATAGGCCGGTTCCTAGTGCTTTTGCACAAGCTTCTTTTGCTGCAAATCTTTTGGCATAAGATGCGGCTCGATTGGCGCGTTTATCAGATTTAATTTGCTCAATTTCGGTAAAGCATCGTGTTGTAAATCGTGATCCGTGGCGCTCAAGCGTTTGCTCAATGCGCCGAATATCACACAAATCACTGCCCAATCCAAGTATCATAGCTAACCATTCTCCATGGGAAATATATAAAGCATTCACATGACTTTAGTTGTTAATCAGAGCGCTTATCTATAGCAATCCGCCGACGATGTTGAAATGCTTTAACACCCCAATATGTCAAAATATAGAATATGACTGCGCAAGTTATTCCCAAAGGAATACTTCCCACCAACATTGGCTTTAAAAACGGCTCCCAAAGCTGGCTAAAACCACCATGTTTGAAATGTTGAATGAGATTAACATTGTGATCACTTGGGTGATACCGTGACCCGAGCAAAAACTTACCCAACTTATGAGTGCCCGCCCAAATAAACGGGAATGTAATCGGGTTACCAATACCAGTGCCAATGGCGCTTGCCACCAAATTGCCCGCCAGTAAATAAGCAAGCACCGCGGCAACAACAAAGTGAAAACCCAATAAAGGTGTCCAAGATGCAAACACACCTGCGGCAACACCTGCTGCAATGGCGTGCGGGGAAGCTGTTAAGCGCAAAACGCGTTTGATAAAATATTGCACCGAACGACTAAACGAGCGCCTAGGCCAAAGAGCGTTCTTAAACCGCCCCCATAAGCCTTCTGGTACCCGCCGCCTGAACAACATTGATTTCACCCAAACTCTTTAGAATTAAACATTTTTGAAATCACCGAAGCGATCAGAAAATTGTCAGTTACAGCTTCATAGACTGATTGCAATCCCAGCATCAATAGCTAACCGCGTTCAGTGTTAACATTTATTAGATCCTAAAGCTGGTGCGCAGCTAAACTCAACATAGAATAGAAATAAGGGTATTTATTGAACATTCAATAGTTGCAGATTTAAATGATAGAAATGAGGTCAAAAGCACTAGTCATAAACCCGCTCAGCTGCTGAAACAAACGGGAACGCCTTCAACTGGGACAGCAATTGATTGAGCTGTTTTAAATCCCAAACATAAAGATCAATCGTCATTTCTTTAAAGTCCGCAGCAGACACCATGATCAAGTTCTCGATGTTCGCATCGGACGCGCCAATGGCCGACGAAATCTTTGCCAAGTTTCCAGGTTCATTGATCACTGTAATCATGATACGTGCCGGAAATCTGCTTTCATTAGCCTCATCAATATCCCACCTGATATCGATCCAACGCTCAGGCTCATCTTCAAAATCAATCAATTGAGGCGCTTGAATGGGATAAATAACAATCCCCCTGCCCGATTGGACAATACCCACAATCCGATCACCCGGAACTGCACCTGTTGGACCAAACTCAACGCCCATATCGGTGTCCATGCCCCGAATAGGCAATGCACCTTTGTTCTCTGGCCCAAACCGACCCGCTTTTGCACTCACCGGCTTATTGGCCTTATTTGACTTGGTCAGCGTCGGCATTTTAAAGATCATGCCTGCTGCGCTGCGAAGATTAAACCAGCCATCATTAGATGGTTGTTTTGTCGATGTTCGTTCTTCCTGATGATTGGGGAAAACAGCCGTTATGACATCTTTGGATGGCAATTCGCCGCGACCGACCGATGCGAGCACATCTTCAAATTCTTTATGGCCAAGCTTATGCAGCACTGGCACCAACAACTCGTTGGAAAATTCTTTTCCACTGCGCTCAAATGCGCGCGTTAAGATCCGTGTGCCCAAACCTTTATATTGCTTTCGCATCGCGTCACGCGTGGCTCTGCGGATCGCAGACCGCGCTTTACCAGTAACAACAATCTTTTCCCACGCCACATTCGGCACTTGCTTATCAGACCGGATAATCTCAACCTGATCACCGTTAGATAATTGCGTCACCAATGGCATGCTGTGACCATTAATTTTCACGCCAATACAAGAGTTCCCCACATCCGTATGAACGGCATAAGCAAAATCTATAGGCGTTGCGCCACGCGGAAGCGCAATAATTTTTCCTTTTGGCGAGAAACAAAACACCTGATCACTGAACAGCTCTAACTTTGTATTTTCCAAAAACTCTTCGGAATTATCACCCACCGATAGCGCGTCTAACGTATTACGCAGCCATGTATAGGCATTTGATTCTCTCGACAAAAGTTCATTATTCGAGCTCGCAAGCCTGTCTTTATAAAGCGTATGAGCTGCCACTCCACTTTCAGCAATGTCGTGCATAAACACAGAGCGAATTTGAAGCTCAACACGTTGACGCGATGGTCCGACAATTGTCGTATGGATCGAGCGATAATCATTTTGTTTTGGCGTGGAAATATAATCTTTAAACCGGCCCGGCACCACAGCCCATCTAGTGTGAATAATACCCAAGGCTTTGTAACATTCAGCTGCATTTTTAACGATAATGCGAAACCCAACAAGGTCTGACAATTGCTCAAAGGAAAGCGATTTTGATTCCATTTTTCGGAAAACCGAATAGGCTTTTTTCAACCGACCTTTAACATCGGCTTCCACACCATTTTCAATGAAAAGGGCCTTAAGCTCATTCTCAATGGTGGTGATCACTTCGCTGTTTTGAACAGAAAGCTCAGCCAAACGCTTGGTTAAAATTTCATAATGTTCAGCATTAACGTGTTTAAATGCGAGCGCCTCTAATTCTTCGCGCATGCCCTGCATACCCATGCGGCCAGCCAATGGCGCATAAATATCGCGGGTTTCCTCCGCAATGCGTTCGCGCTTTTCTGGCGGCACATGATCGAGCGTGCGCATATTGTGCAAACGATCCGCAAGCTTAACCAACAGCACGCGCACATCATCAGCCACAGCCAATAAAAGCTTGCGCAAATTTTCAGCTTGCTTGGCTTTTCGCGAGACCAAATCCAAGCGCTCAATCTTGGTAAGCCCTTCAACCAACGCGCCAATTTGTTCGCCAAACAGCTCATCAATCTCAGCGCGCGTGGCGCTCGTATCCTCAATTGTATCATGCAAAAGCGCAACAACAATCGTTGCCTCATCAAGTTTCATATCTGTGAGAATGGCAGCAACTTCAAGAGGATGGGAAAAATACGGATCGCCACTGGCCCGTTTTTGCTTGCCATGCTTTTGCATTGCATAAACATATGCTTTGTTGAGGATATCCTCATCAGCATCTGGTTTATAACTAAGGATCCGTTCGATTAGCTCATATTGGCGGATCATAAACGGCAAACTCCATACTTTTGGACAAAAAATAACTAGCTAACAATTTTAGAATGTTAGCTAGTTATATAAGTTTCACAATTTTGACCTTCAAGGAAGGGAAATCTTAGTAATCGTCACTTTTTTCCGGTGGCACAAGGCCCTGGATACCAGCAAGCAATTCTTCTTCTGACATACTGTCAAAAGTAATAGCTTCGATTTTTTCTTCCTGCATGATGATCGGATCAGATGTTAGATCATCATCAGAAGATTGAGAGCCATCGTAAGTTTCAGGCTCATCAACTTCAACATGCTTTTGCAATGAATGAATAAGATCTTCTTTTAGATCGCCAGTTGAAAGTGTTTCATCAGCGATTTCGCGCAATGCAACAACAGGGTTTTTATCATTATCTCGTTCAACCGTAATCGCTTCGCCTTGCGAAATCATACGGGCTCTATGACCAGCTAAAAGAACCAATTCAAAACGGTTATCGACTTTATCGATGCAATCTTCGACTGTGACGCGTGCCATGTCTTGTCCTCTGCAATATTAAAATTTTTGGATTAGCTTTGCGATAAACCTATTGGGGGGAAATTACAAGGTTTTTTTAAACGTAGTGCTTAGGATTTCAAAGCATTTCTGATCAAATATCTACCTGCAAAGTAACGCCCCTTAGCCAAGTATCATTCATATCTGGCATAAGTACGTCCTTGACCGCTAGATTTTACACCCAAGCTCCGCTAAGAAAAGCTATGAAAGCACAACTCGATCCAGATCATAATTGCGATATTTGCCCGCGCCTTCGCCAGTTCATTCTCAAAACGCGGGATGATAACCCCGACTGGTTCAATGGACCTGTTCCCACCTGGTTTCCCGAAGGCGGACCGGAAAAAGTGGAATTGCTGATCGCAGGATTAGCACCCGGAATGCGCGGCGCAAATAAGACTGGGCGCCCGTTTACAGGCGATTATGCCGGCGATCTACTATACGCAACGCTTGGAAAATATGGCTTTGCATCGGGCGAATACAAAGCCGACCCTCAAGATGGTTTGGTGCTCAAAAACACCGCAATCACCAATGCAGTTCGCTGTGTACCGCCTGAAAACAAGCCCATTGGCGCTGAGATTAACAATTGCAGACAGTTCTTAATCACAACACTTGAGAACATGCCCAACCTCAAAGCAATTGTCACATTGGGAAAAATTTCACACGACAGTACTACGCGCACATTGGGCGGACGCGTGGCAGCGCACCCATTTGGCCATCGTAAAACCACTCAAATCGGCGATCTTATGATTTTCCCGAGTTATCATTGCTCACGCTACAACACAAATACGGGCCGTTTAACGACCCTAATGTTCGAAGACGTGTTTACAGATGTAAGAAGCTATCTTGATTCTTTAAAATAAAACCGACTAACCGTGCTCTTTTAGAAGCTTAGTTTTTTGACGGTTCCAATCGCGCATTTTCTCAGATTGGCGTTTATCATGTAATTTCTTACCTTTACCAAGCGCAACTTCAATTTTCGCTCTGCCACGATCATTGAAATACAGTTTGAGCGGCACAATGGTCATGCCATCACGGTCAACTGCATCAGAAAAACGCTTAATTTCACGCGCATTCATCAAAAGTTTGCGCTTACGACGCGGTTCGTGGTTAAATCTATTGCCTTGCAAATATTCAGGCACATAGGAATTGATCAACCACAAGCCACCATCTTCAAACGAAGCATATGATTCTGCGATATTGGCTTTACCTTCGCGCAAAGACTTCACCTCAGTCCCCGTCAGCATCAAGCCAGCCTCAAGCTCGTCAGATATTTCATAATCATAACGCGCTCTGCGGTTTTCAGCCGCTATCTTTTTATTGGGATCAGACTTTTTCTTTTTTGCCATGAATGTTCTTGACTAACCCTCAAGTCCGGCCAAAGCCGCATCAAGCGCAGCTTCAGTCTCAGCAGATAAAGGCATAAGTGGTGAACGAACATGTGTCCCCATACGGCCAAGTTTTGATAGAGCGTATTTCACACCACACACACCTGGCTCTAAGAACACAGCCTCATGCAAAGCCATCAAACGATCTTGAAGCGCTAACGCTTTTTTATACTCGCCATTCAGCGTTAGTGTTTGAAACTCTGCGCATAATTTTGGTGCAACATTTGCCGTCACTGAAATACAGCCAACGCCGCCATGAGCATTAAACCCTAGAGCTGTTGCATCTTCACCAGACAATTGCACAAAATCAGACCCACAAGCCAAACGCTGCTGGCTCACACGTTCAATACGGCCAGTTGCATCTTTAACACCAATAATATTATCAAAGTCATGGGCAAGTGCTGCCATTGTCGCAACGCTCATATCAATGACTGAACGACTTGGAATATTGTAGATAAAGATCGGCAATGTTGTCGCTTCAGCTATCATTTTAAAGTGATTATAAAGCCCAGCTTGCGTTGGCTTATTATAATATGGCGTGACCACAAGCACTGCATCTGCGCCAACGTCTTGGGCATGCACAGCCAGTTCAATGGCCTCTATTGTATTGTTTGAACCGGCACCGGCAATAACCGGTACACGCTTGTCAGCAACTTCGATACATAGTTCAACAACACGTTTATGTTCTGCATGGCTCAAAGTAGGAGATTCGCCAGTTGTTCCAACCGGAACAACGCCCTTACTACTTTGTGAGATAACCCAATCAACATGTTTGGCAAACTGGCCTTCAGCCAGAGTACCATCTTCATTGAAAGGCGTTACCAACGCCGGCATTGAACCGTTAAACATTTTATTCTCCTGAAGCTCAACTGTCTGAGCATATCGAAATTTATGTGAAACATTTCACACAGAATTTGCGGCACCATAATGCCGTGTCTGTAAGCTCGCAAGCAAAAGAAGTTACCAATTCCAAAAAATCACACTCAGATGATTATAATTTGGCCAATATTTAAAATTATATGGTCAATAATAAGGTTTTGTTAATATTTGTTTCACGGGTTAAAGTTAAATTAATGCAAAATTAACTTTAAACAACCTCGCCCGATCCGGCATTTTGGACATGACATGAAACTCAGATTATTTTCAACATTTGTCTCCATCCTTGCGCTTGCTAGCACAACAAGCGCAATCGGTAATCCCGTGCCTCCGGCAGATATCCCTGTTCCCGTTTCAAGATATGCCACACAGCCCAATATTTCTGTTGCAGCCCCCACCGCAGCACCTTCCATTGCTAGAGAGCAAATCACAGGCGCAGTTATCAAAGCATCTGCAGTTGGTGCTGTCAGCGGTTCACTAAAATCTGGCTTAGATGCGCTATCAAACAAAGACCCAAACAGAGCCCGTGCTATACGCAATGGCATGTTCAAAAACTCGCAGGATCGCCAAATCCTAACATGGGCAATTGCTCAATCTGGCCTTCGCGATGTTCCAGCGGGCGAAATCGCTGCAGCCATGAGCGAGCTTAAATCATGGCCCGGATTATCCGCACTTCGCTATCGGTGGGAACGCGCGGTCTATCGCGAAAACCCTGCATCTTCATCTGTCATCAAAGCTTTTGGCAATGCCAAGCCCAAAACAGCGGAAGGCGCGATCGTGCTCACCCGCGCATTGCTGAACTCTGGACGTAAAAAGAATGCCCGCGCGGTCCTATTGCCGTTTTGGCATAATGAACGCATGGATGAGAATGATGAAAACCAGATTATAAAAGAATTTTCGCAGCTATTTTCCAAAGCAGATCACAAGCAACGTATGGATATGTTGTTATATCGTGATCGTGTATCTCAAGCTCAACGGTTTTCAAAACTTGCCGGCGCTCAATCACTTTACAATGCACGCGCCGCAACCATCAGAAAACAATCCAAAGCTGACAGCCTGATTAAAGCTGTTCATAAAAGCTGGCACAAAGACCCTAGCTATTTATTTACAAAGATCGAACGTGCCCGCCGTGAACAAAGATATGATCAATCGGTCAAACTTATTTCGCAAATTCCGCGCAATACATCAGCTTTAGTTAATCCGGGCGAATGGTGGACAGAGCAACGTATTATCAGCCGTATCCTTTACGAAAAAGGCCAAGCGAGCGCGGCATATAAAATTGCTGCCAACCATGTTGCAACACGTCCCCGCGATGTCATTGAAGCTGAATTTCATGCAGGGTTTTATGCTCTTCGCGGCATGAAAAAAGCAAGCTTAGCGTCAAAACACTTTGCCAAAGTTCTTAAGGTTGCAACAATTCCACGCTCAAAAGCCCGCGCTTATTATTGGTTAGGCCGATCAGCACAAGCTGGTGGTCCGGGAAAATCTCGTGATTATTATGCAAAAGCTGCCCAGCACCCAACAACCTATTATGGTCAACTTGCTGGCGTACGATTAAAAGTTAAAACAATCAACGTCAAATATCCAAAACCATCAAACTCTGACCGTCAGAACTTTGTAAACCGCCCATCTGTTCAAGCTATCAAAAAGCTCGAATCTGCTGGACATGCATGGCGAGCTGACAGGCTTTACCGCGCTTTGGCACAAGAGCTAACAGATCCGGGCGAACTTGCTATCCTTGCGTCAATGGCTGAAAAACGCAGCAATTACACGCTTGCCTTACAGGTTGGGAAAATTGCCTATGGTCGCGGTCTTGATGTGGCAGCACTTGCATTTCCGCTCGGCGCAATTCCGTCAAGTGCCAATATCAAAACCAGTGGCAAGGCTTTGGCCTATTCGATTGCACGTCAAGAAAGCACATTTAACAAAGCGGCAATCTCTCCTGCCAATGCCCGTGGTTTGTTGCAACTCTTGCCAACAACAGCAAAACGCGTTGCCAAGACCTATGGTGTTAGCTATTCAAAAGCCCGTCTGACAACAGATGCTGGCATGAACGCAACTTTGGGCGCATTGTTCTTAAGCGAGCAAATCACCAATTTTGATGGCTCCTACATTATGACATTTATTGGATATAATGCCGGACCTCGACGCGTTCCACAATGGATTGCACGCTTTGGCGATCCCCGTGGCAAGGACATTGATTACGTTGTCGATTGGATCGAGATGATACCTTTCACCGAAACACGAAACTATGTTCAACGTGTTATGGAAAACTATCAAATATACAAAACAAGATTGGGCGAAAAAGCCAATATTGAACGTGACTTAAGATTTGGCCGTCCATAGGTTACCAACACTTATCAAAAACCAATTGACCTCATATTCTAAGTGATGAATATGGGGTCATGTTTAAAGATCACACATTTCAATCCGATGACGGATTATCCCTCCACCTTAGAGATTATCCAGCTCATGATGAGGGTACAGACAAACACCCAATCGTTTGTCTACCAGGCCTATCTCGTAATGTTCGAGACTTTCACGAACTTGCTCTTATACTCAGCCAAGCCAAAGACACCCCTCGCCGCGTTGTGGTGATAAATTATCGTGGTCGTGGCCAATCCCAATGGGATGAAAATAAGAAAAACTATAATATCGTCCGAGAAGCACAAGACTTTATCCTTGCGATGGGCGAGCTCAACATCACATGCGCAAACTTCATCGGCACATCACGCGGCGGCCTTATCCTGCATATACTCGCCGCTATGAAGCTTGAGCTGCTATCTTCGGTCATCTTCAATGATATTGGACCCGTGATTGAATTATCAGGCTTGCTGGAAATACAAAAATATTTGGAAAATGCACGCCTGCCCAAAAATTGGGACGATGCGGCGCAAATTCAAAAATCTATCCATGGCAAAGACTTTACTGACCTTGATGACGATGCATGGGCCGCAATGGCGCGCGAGATTTATAAAGATAGTGATGGCCGCTTAATGCCAGATTTCGACACGGCAGTTGTCGATAGTATCAAAACATTGGAAGCCACAACCGAGCTACCAACTTTGTGGGACCAGTTTGACCTTCTCAAAGATGTACCGATGATGGCCATACGTGGCGAGAATTCTTCGCTCTTCTCCGATGAAACATTGCAAACAATGGCAGACCGCCACAATAAATTCACATCGCTTACCGTTCCAAATCAGGGCCACCCCCCTATTCTGCATACAGCAGGTATAGATCAAGAGATTACAGATTTCTTACGCCACCAGGCTTAAGCCAGATACAAAAAAGCCCGAGGCGTGCCCCGGGCTTTAAATTATCAATGATCAAATAGGCTTAACTTGAGGATGGAACATCACCCTTTGCAGCACGTTTTGAAAATTCAGTCGTGCCACCTTTAGCCAAAATCTTAGCTTGAGAAATCCACTCATCGCGTTCAATGCGACCTTTGAAAGATAGCTTCTCATCAAATTCAGTGATGTCAGCTTTTTCCCAACCTGCGATTTGAGAGAATGACGTAATTCCCTCTTTTGCCAGTTTGCTTTCAATCAGCTTACCAACCCCTTTGATCATTTTCAGATCATCAGCAACAGATGCTGCAGCGGCTTTGGTCGTAGATGACTTAGCAGAAGCAGATTTGGCAGAAGTAGCTTTAGCCGGTGCGGCTTTTATGGAAGCTTTAGGAGCGGCTTTAGCAGATGACGCAGCAGCTTTTGGTGCAGCAGAATTCTTGGGTGCCGCTGTTTTCTTAGCTGCTGTTGTCTTCTTGGCAGCGACAGCTTTCGGAGCCGCCTTTGCAGAGGATGCAGCATCACTTGAACTATCAGATGCACTTGCAGCGCTTGATGAAACTAAGCCAGCTTTTACTGTGTTGCTAGCGTCTGAGCTCTTGCTTGTTTCAGCTACAGTTGTTGAACTTACAGCTGAAACAGAACTTGCAGAAGCAGCACTTGCAGCAGTCTCACCAGACGAAGCCGCATCAGATGAAGCCGACGCACCATCCTCTTTACAGCCAAACATCTGCTTTAAAAAATAGCCTACAATTGCGCCAATGACGAGCGCAACAGCAAGCAAGAAAATTGTTTGTAGAATATACACTACCATGATCTTTCCCCGATCCAGTCCTAGTTAATTATGCGCGACCACAATCGCATTTTATCCATCCGATTATAGCACCGATCACGAAAGCAACCAGCATCCAAACCCACATTTGTTCTATTAAATAACCCATTCATCCCTCCAAGTTTTCTTATTTTAGCTTAAACTCTATACGCCGATTAAGCTTTTTACCAGCATCATCTGCATTATCTGCATTATCTGCAACTAAAAGCTGTTCTCCATACCCAACCGCATTTAATCTATCGCCCAAAACACCTCTATCTATCAACTGATTTAGAACAGAGCTTGCGCGTAATTCCGACAGCTTTTGATTGCTTTCATCATTGCCGTCAGAATCAGTGTGGCCACCAACTTCTATCTTCGTGTCACCGCAACGGCGTATGCCATAGGAGATATTATCCAAGAAACCGTAACTATCTGATATAATGTCAGATTTACCAACATCAAACAATATTTTATTTGAACTCATAAGCTTGCCCAAATTGATCTGGCAATCACTACCACGTAACTGAAGTTCCGCTGTATCTTCTGGCGATGGTGCAAAACCAATATCTGTACTAATCTCGATCCCATTATCCGCAAGCACTTTAAATTTTTGATCCAATAACGGCATTGATGAAGCCAACAAAACATTGCCTGACAGGGTCAATTCACCTTTAGAAAGTTGAGCCGTACCATCCTGAAACCTACTCATAATATCAACGAGCGATAGAAAATTCGCAACCGAATCATTTTGCGTATCTGAGCCAATCACCTGTTCATCAGTGACATTGTTAATACCAAAACTATTCTGCGCGCGCTTCAATATGCCATTTCTTGTGTCATCATCCGGCACTGGCCCTTTTAAAGAAACACCGTCTGCATCTTTAGTAATCGACCAAGCATCGCTTGAGTTCTCATTGAGCATTAAATCGGACACAACAATATCGGATGGAACACCTTCAGATATCGATTGCGTGATATCATCGACTGACACCCCATCTATCAAAGCGCCAGATATGCTCATATCCGTCGCGTTCAGAGCAACTTTGCCGTCGGACAAATTGCCAAGCTGCTTGATCATAAACCCAATAGTTTGATCAAAACCATCAGGTTCACCACTCGCCAATACCAAATTATCGACAATTATTAAATCAGGATGCCCCTGCCCAATCTGGTTTAGCAAGTTCTGACGCACAGCATCACTTGGCACATAACCTTCCAGCACAATGTTCTCGGCAGTTTTCTGCATTTCAATACGGTAATCACCCTTCACCTTGGGTGGTTGAACATCAGTATCGGTCCATTGATACCCTTGAACCAATGGCTGGCTGGTTGCTGCAAGAACGGCATCATATCCAGCGCGATCAATTGCGGTCCCTTTGATTGTTATATCTTGGTCTTCAACAGACAATTCCCAATCAGACAGGTTTTTAAGCAATGCCAAACCGTTAGGGACTACTTTTTCAAACTCACTTGGTGCGCCACGGGCAAGAACTATCTGGCTTGTCACTGCAATACCAGGCAAATTCATGGTAAAAAACGTGTCGATATTCTTCTGGGCTTTATCATTTGGCAGATAGCCAGCTAGAACTATGCCATCTGTGCCAAAGCTTGCTGTAAAATTATAGGGAGACTGGAGAGGTAATAGTTTTATCTGGTCTTCAACAATTCGAACACCGTAGATATTTTGCGCCAAATTAACCGCTTCCGATTTATCTAACTCAGTGGGCGCGGTACCGACCAGTGTGAGATCGCGGCCGCGAGCATTTACGTCTGCCCATTTAAACTTTTCAGATAATGCTGTCGTTGTACGCGTTTCAAGATCTTGCTCAACTGCGCTGTGTTGAAACCAAACTGTACCTGCAGACAATGCAAGTGTTGCAACAATTCCTGGAAAAATCCATTTTTTCAAATTCATCATAAGCCCCGTTGAGAATATTCATTCCGCCAATCATAATTGACTGGGTAACTAGGTTTTACTGATAATCAGGATTGGGCAACATCACAACCAAATTCATCTGGCAAATTCATCTGGTCTAAATTCAATACACAAAAATTGATGCTCAAACAAAAAAACCCGGTAGCTAGAAAGCTACCGGGTTTTCTTAGAATTAAACTAATCGTTAGATTAGAATGAACGTTTCAAACGAAAACGAAGAGCAGTTGTATCAGCTGTTGGGTGAGCTGTGTTGTAATCTGTGTAGATTACACGAGCAGCAACAGTCAAGTTTTCAACGATTGTGTATGTAGCATTTGCAGAAAGTGCAACTGCGTCTTGTGCAGCGTTACCGGCAAAGCCGTCAGCCATGTCAGCTGCAAGAGCAATGTTTAGCTTGTCTGATGCGTCGAATGCATAAGCAACACCATAAACGTGTGTGTAACCAGAACCGAATGAACCAGAATTTGCATCTTGTGACCAGTCATAGTGAGCAGCAAAGCCCATGTATGCAACATCTACACGTGCACCAGTACGTTCACCAGAAACTTCGTTGCCAGCATAACCAACTGCAGCAGCAACACTAATGTCACCAGCTGAGAAAGTCATTTTACCAACAACATCACCAGAAACTTTAGCGCCGTCTTCTGTAGCAACAACTTGAACAGCGAAAGTCGCGCTATCAGCAGCTACTGTGTACATAACTTGTTGTCCACCAGCGCCAGAAGCGATGAAAGACTGTTCACCAACTGGTGAGAAATCGTAGATAGAACCGTTAAGGCCTACATTCAATACATTGCCATCACCGATGCTGATGTTTGCACGGTCAACAGTAAAGTCTCCTGCACCACCTGCAACAGATGAACCAGCAGTCAAACGCATAGTTGAAGCGATTGTACCGATTTCTGAATCAGATTTTGCTTCGATTTGAAGACGAGCTTCGTTAGTGAATGTTGTATCGCTAGTAGCAGGCGTGTTATCTGTAGATACGTATTGAGCTTGCGCTTGTACGTAACCTGAGAATTTCAAGCAAGTTTCTGTACCAGGAATGTAGAAGAATCCGTCACCGAATGCGTCACAAACTTGTACGTATTGTACTGGCTCTGGATCTGCTGCTACGATTGCGTCTGCAGCTTGTGCAGTTGAAACGGCTACGATTGCAGCTGCTGAACCGATAAGTAAGCTCTTAATTGTCATTTTCGACCTCCAGTCAAAAGTTATAAATAAATGGGCGTGAGAAATGCTATATTAGCAACCCCTGTCTCATCCCTAATCAAATTACGAAGTCAACGTTTCCGTCGTGCTTCGAGAGTGAACATAATCGGATGGCATTTGATATCAACGCAGAAAAGCCAAACTGCAATGAACCAAGACAAGGTTCTCACTAATATGTTGCACAAATGACACAAAACATCGATTTGGGCCGGTTTTGTTTAGACTTTGTTAAGGATACCAACCTGAACACATCTGCATCCCAAGCTATTATACTGTCATATATATCAAATTACCGAGCTATTGAGGCTGATTCCACAGCTTTAAGCAGAGATTCTTAGAATCAGCCATTAAATGCTCGAAAACTACATCAAGACCGTTCGCACAAAGATGCACCTATATATAAAGCCCAAACAACAGCATTCTCACGACATATATATAATGGCCCTATATACACCGCCCTATAGAGATGGTGAATAATATCAATCTTGCACAATATATATAGCCACGCAAAACCAAAAACGTCCCACTATATAGAAGGGCACAAGAGATTTACCGCCAAGCTGGCTGTAACCTATCGATACATGACAGCCAAAAGTCCGCTTAGATACATGAATGTGTACATTCTCCAAAGCATTGGGCTCAGCGCGTAGAGACTTCTATATATACAGATGTCTTTTTTATGAGTTATTGTCAAATCTGGTGTTTGAGGGTTGTTGGTCATGCTGCGATCTGGCTCGGGTTTATGGTTTCAATTCCGTCTTTGAATGTGACGCCAGTGATGACTTTGGCGAGGTAGTCGAAGCCACGTAACTTTCGCCAGTTTTCTTCGGCGCATTGTCCTAGCTTGAACATCATGTGTAGCATGCCATCGCGTGATAGGCAGCCTTTTGAGCGCTTTGTACGGTGCCGGATCGTAGCGAAGGCGAATTCAATCGGATTGCTGGTGCGGATGCTCTGCCGATGCTGGGCGGGGAAGTCGAAGAATGCCATGAGTTCTTGACGGTCTTTTTGCAGACACAGCGTCGCCTTTGGGTATTTTGGTTCGTAGATATTGATGAACAAATCGAACGCCTTGTCTGCATCGTCTTTGGTCTCGGCCTGCCAGATATTGTGTATCGCGGCCTTGGCCTTTGGTTGTGACAGCTTTGGCAAGCAGTTGAGCACGTTCATAGTTTTGTGCTGCCAGCACCGTTGATGGCGGGTCTCGGGGTAGACTTCATCCATGGCCGCCCAAAACCCCATGGCACCGTCCATTGCCCGGCAGGTGATTGTGAAACAAT
>CAXBCW010000050.1:0-23392 GCA_963974325.1 uncultured Rhizobiaceae bacterium | reverse complement strand
TTATTCAGCAAAACGCCCGCAACTATCGCGTAGCGATTTAGTGCAGGAGCCCATATTACCGATGTTATGCTTTGCCTAAACTTCTACTAGGCACGGGATTCCGGACGTTGCAAAGTTAGCATTGAAATGATATGAAACCGTCCAGTTATTGAGCGCCGTCGCCTAAAACTACCCCTTTCAGTCCGTTACTTTTGGAAATTCTATGCCCTCGTACTGCAGCTTTTTAGTCTTTAGGCCGGACGAAATTGACCTCGTACTGTCAATATGCTCGGGCGAAGGCCTCAACGTCAGCGCAATCCCTGACCCTTCAACCAAATACCGATTTACCGCAACAGGGACGGCTGAGATTTCTCAGGCGAGCGCCTTGGAACGGGACTTTGCAGGTGAACTTGGAAGACTTCTTATTTTGGAAGAGGACGAAAACACCACAGACAACTTCATCCAATTGGTTTGCGCTTCGAATGTAGTGCTTGAAGGCTTTCCGGACAGAGGAACGCCAGCCACATGTGGATTTCAATTGGACGGTGACCTGGATGAGAGAGAAACGCTGTTTGAGAATGTGTTTCGTTCGGACGGATTTTTCCAGCGGTTCATTTGGCGTGAATCACTACCCTCGGCAGTTGCTCTTGCAGCTCATGCTTGGGGGGAGAAAAAGCTGATCTATGCGATTCACAAACTGGCTCAAAGTTATGAAACTGAAAGTGTTACACCTCACTCAATGCGCCCTCGTTATGGGCAAGCCTTTGAGAAGCACACGGATGAGTTTGCATCCCACGTTGGATCATCGATCGCCATAAATCTTGCCTACTCGGCAATCGAAGAGCTCGGTCTTACAGTTCAGGCGAGTCCTAAAGAACCTAGGTTCTTGCCGAACACACCAAACGATTGGAATCCAAAGGTATTGGAACCTTTTCTAAAGCGTCTGAGCAAAAGCAATATTGAACAAGACGCTACCATCGACTGGATCACTCGTGGTGCAGCTACAGAGCTTCAGGCGTTTGCTGGGATTGGTGAGGCCTCTGAGTTTTCGGACGGCGGCAAGATTCGAGACAGCAAAGTATCATTACCTTATGCAATTCAGTTCTGTGAATATTTGCGGAACAAGCTGACCGCACATTCCTTTAAAGAAGGAACATCGCGCCTTGGCCCGTACGAGGTGTACAACTGTCAGAATGTAGCAAGATTTCTTCTTCTGAACCAATGCGAAATGTTCAATGTCTGGACCAAGGATTTGATAAGCAGATTTTAGAACAGTCGGTCAGATCGTGTCTGCTTTGGGCAGGGACTAGTCCTTCGATTACAAAATGCGAACGGCAGAAAAGTCCACAGTGCTGCCATTGGAATAAGTTTAAATATGACGCCATGTTTGATGTAAAGCTTCAGCTTCTGGCACCCAGTAAACCAAAATGTTCTGGAATATTTGGGTTGTTTAATTTTCAAGAGCAGAAGTTGGTCCGCCGTAGCTAATGGCCAAGAAGGGCATCAACAATAGCCGTCAGCCCGTTGTTGCCAAAATCTCGATTTTCGCGTCAGTGCCTTTTATGTCTGTGCGTGTTCCAACTTGGAAATCAACAAAGATATTTCTCTGCGTGCTATGGGATCACTCATAGATGATCCGTATTTGATGATGATTGCGATCACATCAGAAAACCCTGATTGATAACCATCCTCGAATAATACACATCTTTGTTGCTTGAGTGAGTGCGAGTTAGCTGATGTTGCTTGCCTAAACTCAAGCTCCTTTTGATGCACGATCTGTCTGGATTTGCTGTCTTGTGGTTTTAAATCCCGTAGACGGATAGATAAGGTCATTGTCATTGAGAAGTAGACACCTTTTTTGTGTTCATCACTTTTTACGGAATGTGCGTACTGAGTAATAGCCAATTGAACATCACGAAAAGCACGTCGATAGCCTCGGAACCAATGGGATATGGTTGTCATGATGATGCCTTATATGTTTTGCAGTCAGCAGTATGTGGTTCATTGGCAAGTTGGTCGGATATAAATTGCCCTCAAACCGCCTTTGAAGGCCCTTCAAAGACGCTATTTTATTCTTTGAAGCAGGTCAGGCTTTTCTGAGCCGACAATGCTAGTTTGCTTACGAATGCGTCAGTAATGCGTTCAGAGTTGGTGCTGGCAGTTATATCAAAATGTTTGAGTTATCCATTCGCAGAGTGCTGGATGTTTCACGCGTTCACTTCTGCAAATGCTGCTTTGGCTGACATAATGATATCACGAAGAACATCTACTTCATCTTGGCTTGGCGGCTCATCTGAAAGAGCCAGATTGCTGCAATATTCTTGTAGGTCTGTATAGAGCAGCTTGATTGCTTCCATGCTTGGAAAATGTGTCCCTCGTCGGACAGAGCCTCGTTGATTGCCAGCTTTACCACTTCGTGTTTTATTCCAACTCGTACGAAGTTCTTTGAGAAGGGTTCGCTTGGTCATACTGTAAGCCAGCCCCATGGCATCTATCCATTCCTCGTCAGGCAGTTTCATTCGATTGGGTAGAGAATTATCCATAAGGCGAGCCAATAATTCAGCTCCTGTTATAAACTGATCATCTGATTTAGAATTTTCACGCCTATCAAACTCAGCCTGCAAGATAAGAGTATTTCTGAAATTGATGTTCTCAAAACATCGATCCAACTGATCTTTATCCATGGGGCCGCTGAATGAGATGACATTATCGCAGCTAACGTCAACATCATCTGGATGTGGCAATTGGGAGTTTTCATCAACCTCTTCATCCAATTTACGCATTTGAAGGAGCTTTGCAGAATAATGAGCTTTATACTCTCTCCAACCATCAGCTCTTTCAGCCTGACGCAGCTTCTTATTGTTTTCAGCCCGTTCCGTCCGTGTCAGTAAATCTTTGGTCGCATGGACGTTTCCATTGAGTGCAGATTTATACTGCGACTGAACCAGCGCATGCTCACCTGTCATGGTTACGATTTTATCACCAGATTTAACCGTCAGCTCTTTATTGGCAAAATCCAGAATGATTTTATCAATTGATGTGTCTAAAACTAAGGTGTCATTTTGTTTGTTTTTCTTTTTAGGTCGACCACTTGGATTGCCTGATCGTCCTTTTTTAAAGCGAGTATCCCGCTTTTGTATTGGTTGCCTTTGACCTGTCATCACTTCCTTTTTAAGTCTGTCATGAACTTTACTTGGCAGAGCGCCTGAAGATGGGTTTTCTGTTTCAGGAGAGGCCTTTGTTGGTTTTGGTCTGTCAGTCATAGCGGACCTCCAACGGATGATGCCATATTGGTTTTGAGTTCTTGATCCATAGATCCAACATGTCTGTTAGCGTTATCCATAGCTCTTTGAGTCTCAGCCTCAAGTTCATTGAACTCACGACCACTTTTTCCCAAAATAGCCTTCTGCCCGGTTAGTTGCTGCCAGCGCCGAATGATGGTGTCACAATAGGCTGGCTCATATTCAAGGGTGAGGGCACATCTACCTGTACGCTCCGCTGCAATAAGAGTGGAGCCCGATCCACCAAATATATCTAAGATGACCTCTTTGCGCCTTGAACAGTCCTTTATTGCGTCTTCAATCATCGCCACAGGTTTTACAGTGGGATGCATCTCGAGCTCGTCACCCCGTGTTGCGCTCATTGAGTTAATGCCAGCATAATCCCAAACATTGGTGCGGTAACGTCCCGTATCACCAAGACCAAATGAATTGGTGTGCGGTTTTGTGCCTTTCTTATAAACAAAGATCAATTCATGCTTGGAACGATAAAAGCTACCCATACCGCCATTGGTTTTATTCCAGACACAAAGGTTCTTAAGTTCATCAAAAGCTATATTGCCTGCATCCATCAGCTCACGCATATGACGCCAGTCCATGCAGATAAAAGCAATGGCACCATCTTTACAGACAGATGCTGCGTTACTGAGTGTTGTCGTTAGAAACTGAGTAAACTCATCTGAGGACATCTCACCGGACGCAAATGCGAACTCCTTGTGTTTAATACTACCCTTGCCACATACATTGCCATCTATCTCAACATTATAGGGCGGATCGGTAAAAACCATGTCGACTTCATCAGAGCCAACAAGTTGATCGATATCAGTCTTTTTCTGTGCATCACCGCATAGCAGGCGATGGCTACCCAGCACCCAAAGATCACCCATCCGTGTGATAGGAACCTGATCTATTGCATCAGGAAGAATATCAGCATGATCATTCTGAGTATCATCTCCAACCAGACTTAATGCCAGATCAATCTCAGCCAACTCAAAACCGGTTATGCTTAGGTCAAAGTCCAGATCAATAAGACCTTGCAGTTCAATCGCCAAAATCTCGTCATCCCATCCAGCATTCAAAGCCAGCTTATTGTCGGCCAAGATGTAAGCCTTTCGTTCTGCTTCATTCAAATGGGAGAGTTTTAATGTTGGTACTTCTGTTATACCCAACAACTCTGCCGCTCGAACGCGCCCATGGCCTGCGATAATGCCGCCATCGTCTGCGATAAGAACTGGGTTGGTAAATCCAAACCGTTCAATGCTATCGGCGATTTGTTTAATCTGCCGTTTTGAATGAGTTCGGGCATTGTTGTGATATGGCGTTAAGTCACTAATTGAACGCAATTGGATTTGGTTTTGTTCTGAAATCATTTGTGTTTACCTTCAAGGTCTATGCGAACCGAATTGGCCGAATGTTACAACTGATGGCAATTATACTCCCAGAAATTCAGTATTATAACTGGCTTAAAGCCCGTGCAACCGGGGTAAACAGGAGAAAATAGGGGTGTAAAAGACGGTTGCGTTCAAACAGTCTTTGAAAGGCCTTTGAAGACCCTTTGAAAGATGTTTAAAAAAGTAGAGGGCTTTTAAAGGATGAGATCCAAAGAATAATAATTCTGTGGATAAGCTGAAAATAATAAAAATCATGAAACTAATCACAAACAAAAACCATGGTGTTGTTTAGCTGTAATTGAAATAGGTAAGGATAATTAGCCCCCTAAGGTGGTGCACTACGAGAGCTTGGCATCTGTCATTGCCACGAAACGGGGCAATATCGAAACAATCAGGTTGAGAGTTCACATCTTCATTTTCGACGGCGAGAAGGTGCGATGAACCGCTTCAGATCCATGGGTGCTTTACAGAAGTTCTTATCGATCCAAACTGCTGTTTTCAATCAATTCAGCCACCAACGCCATTTTCTAAGTCGCGCCAATTTTAAATGTCTACGCGATCAGTCGTTAAGCGACTGGCGTAATTTGTGTGTTGGGTAGATTCTGTTTATGGGGCTTTTTGCATGGGTTAATAGTTCCTCTGACAAGACTTACCTACATACTGATTTGGCTGAGGGAGTATTATTAAATCACAACGAACCATGCGGTGATTTTGCGACAGAACCCGCAGCACTCTAACAAATAGGAGCCTTGTTGTATCATCTAAATCAAAAGGCCAAGTTAACCCAGCTTACTTTGCGACAAGCTTACTAAGATCGACAACTGAACTCTGGACTTCTAAGTAAAAAGTGTGCCAAGACACGTTACATGTTTAAGAACGCTAAACCAATCCTCAAAGACAAATTAAACGATCAGGTTTATGATCGGTTGTGCATGTTATTGCGAGAAGGTGAATTTACACCTGGCGAGGCCGTTCGTGTTGCTCGTGTCGCCGAGGCCTTTGGGGTCAGTGCGATGCCAGTCCGTGAAGCACTAACGCGTCTTCTTGCTATTGGTGTGGTCGCAAATGTTTCAGGTCGTTCGGTAGGCGTACCAAGCCTTGGTTATGAGGAGTTGACAGACCTGCGCGACGTTCGTCTGGAAGTAGAAGCTTTGGCTGTTAAGTGGGCAGTGCAGAATCGGAACGATGCATTCGTCGCTGATTTGGAAGCGTTGCTGGAGCGGCTCGAAGAAACCGAGCAGTCTGGTAATGTTAGCGGCTATATCAAAACCAATTACGAATTTCATCTAAAGCTCTATCAGCAATCGCATTCCCCAGTGCTGATTGATATAATTGATACGCTCTGGTTGCGCGTCAGTCCACATCTATATCAATTGGAGCGCGAAAGACAATATAAGGTTTCCAACAGTCATCATCGTAAGATCGTGCATTGTGTTCGCGAAGGTGATGCAAAAGGTGCCTCTGATGCTCTCGTCGAAGATATCACAGATGCTTACGATGTACTCGTCAGGACAATGTTCTCAGTTGAGACCACGCGCTAAGGCGATCTGTTTTTCTTTCAAAGTACCCATCCCTCTTTCACCATCTGTTAACAATAGATTCTGAGTTAGCAATATTTTTGTGTATTGATTTTTGATCAAAAATCAATTATTGATCAAAAATCAGTCATCGCCTTTGTAGACATAGTGTCATCAAAAGTGAGGCAAATGGGAGGAATAACAAATGAAATTTCACGGTTTTAGTGCAGCTATCATCGCTGGTGCAATTGCAGTTGGTGTACCGCAATCAGCGGCAGCCGATACTCTTGACGTACATATGAGTATCCCCAAAGATCTAACATTCTTGGCAGACAGTGCTAAGTTGATGGACAAAACCCTTAGAGATATGAGTGACGGAGATATCGGCCTTAATCTATTCGGTTCAGGAGAATTGGTCCCTGCCGGAGAGATTCTTGAAAATGTCAGCTCCGGTGCAATTCCCGCTGGTTGGAGTTTCCTCGGTCAATGGGGCGGCAAAGTGCCTGTTGCTCAAATTGGTGCCACACCATTTGGCGCAGGACCGGAAGCTCTAGCTGCCTGGTTGCATGTAGGTGGTGGCCTTGAGATCGTTCAACGTGGCTTTGACAACTTAAATGTCAAGGTTCTGGCTTGCCACGTCACAAATCCAGAGCCTGGAGGCTGGTTCAATAAAGAAATTACTTCGATTAAAGACTTTAGTGGTTTGAAGATGCGAATGGCTGGCGTGGGAGCACGTGTGTTAAACGAGTTTGGAGCCTCAGCGCAATACCTGCCTGCTAGCGAAATCTACCTTGCTCTAGAGCGCGGACGTATTGATGCAACAGAGTTTTCTCTACCTATTATTGACAAAAACCTTGGCTTCAATGAGATCGCCAAATACTATTACTTCCCTGGTTGGCACCAGCCAGGCAGCGCCGATGTTCTTATGATCAACATGGATGTGTGGAATGGCATGAATGCCGGAGAGCAAGCCATGTATGAGGCAGCCTGTCAGGTCAGCCTTGCGTGGACGTTGCAATATGCCCCATCCGCACAAACACCTCAAATTGAAGAATTTGAGGCCGGTGGTACGATCGTAAAAACATTCCCGGACGAGGTTTTGGCGGAACTACGGGTCGCAACAGATCGTGTATTGGGTGCAGAAGCTGAAAAGGATTCACTATATGGTGAAGCCTACAATTCAATGAAAGCTTTCGTAGCCTCATCGGGTCGTTGGACTTCGCTTCAAACTCTCCCTGCCGAGTAAGCCACTATGGCAACAGATAAGGACTTACCTTCATGTAGTCCAGATCGAGGCATAAACCCTGTCCATACGGTTCTTCGCGGAATCGTATGGATAGGTCAGGCCGCGGCTTGGCTCATTGTCCCAATTCTTTTCCTCGTTTTGATCAGCGTTGTGCTTTCAGCGGCAAAGGTAGGTACAATTTTCCGATGGGAGAACGATGTCTTCCTGTTCGGTTCAAAGCTGACACTGGCAAGTCTGGGGGATCTTCAATGGCACCTGTTTGGCATAATGCTGATGCTTTCCATGGCCGGAGCGATCGTCAGTGACGCCCATGTGCGGGTGGACTTTATTAGGCAAAATATGAGCGAGCGGCAAAAAGCCATCGTAGATGTCTTGGGCCACCTTATCTTTCTTTTGCCGCTCTGCGCGATTGTTGTCTATAACGGTTATGACTTCACTGAACGCTCCTTCAATATGAATGAGGGTTCGGATTATGACGGGCTTTACAATCGGTTTGTCTTAAAGGCATTCATCCCTATCGGATTTGGACTGATGTTTTTAGCCGGGGCCGGATTGACCATTCGAAGCGTTCTCAAACTATTTAAATCTACAAAGAAGGCGAACCAATGATTGAGCACATTATTCCTCTGTCGATGGTCGTGTGCCTGCTCATCGGTATATTCAGTGGCTATCCGGTAGCTTTCGTACTTGGCGGTATCGGTGTTCTGTTTGCCTTGGTCGGTGGATTGCCCTTCGCATTCCTCAAAATTGGTGTTTCCCGCATTTATGCCGGTGTGATCGAAAACTGGTTACTGCTCGCGGTGCCATTGTTTGTTTTCATGGGCGCCATGCTCGACAAATCAGGGCTCGCGCAGAACCTGCTCTATTCGCTCGAGCGTGCCTTGGGGCGCAAGCGTGGCGGGTTGGCCATTTCGGTGGCTTTGCTTGGAATCATCATGGCAGCCAGCACAGGCATCGTTGGGGCTTCGGTTGTCATGCTTAGCACATTGGCATTACCAATCATGCTTCGCGAAAAGTATAAACCCGAACTGGCTGTTGGAACGATCGCTGCCTCAGGCACGCTGGGCATCCTAATCCCGCCCTCAATCATGTTGGTGTTGGTTGGTGATATTCTGCAAATTTCCGTTGGTCAACTTTTCCTAGGAGCGGTTGTCCCCGGCCTGGTTCTGGGTGGTCTCTATATCGGATATATTGTTTTCGTCGCGCTGACTAAACCAAATGATGCTCCTGTGTCGACGGAAATTCCTGCTGAAGGCTCTTTAGCAATGGCTCTTCTGCGCGATTTATTCGCGCCGCTTGCACTAATTTTGACGGTTCTAGGTTCAATTGCCACCGGGACAGCAACACCAACCGAAGCAGCAGGGCTTGGAGCCATTTGCGCTATGATCCTAGCGGCCATCAATCGCAAACTCACATTTCGTACACTTTCCACATGTGTCCGTGAAACCGGCAACACCTCCGCCATGATCCTGGGCGTGCTGGTTGGTGCAACAATCTTCGGGATGGTTTTCAAAGGCCTCAAGGGTGACAAGATGATCGAAAACGCCATCTTGCATTTTGACCTAAGCGCCTATGGCACATTGGGCCTGCTTCTCTTGTTGATCTTTGTGATGGGCTTTTTTCTGGAGTGGGTGGAGATCAGCTTTATCATACTTCCGCTTTTTGCACCCATTGTCGCAGGTTTGGATTTTGGACTGGGCATTTCGCGTGAACAGCAACTACTCTGGTTTGCCATGCTTGTGGCGGTCAACTTGCAGACTAGTTTTCTGACCCCACCGTTTGGATATTCCTTATTTTACATCAAAGGCGTAGCCCCACCAGAGATTACGATCCGGACTATTTACAAAGGCATCATTCCTTTTGTTGGGTTGCAACTTATCGGCCTAGCACTTTTGATCGTATGGCCAGATCTTGTACTTTGGGTTCCCGATACTGTGTTCGGCAAATAAAGGAGAAAGAAATGAGTAATCATTCAACCGATGTCTCAATAGGCATTGACGCCATGCGTTTGCCAGGATTGAGCCAAAAAAAAATTGTCATCACGGCTGGTGCCAGTGGCATTGGCTACGCAATTGCTCATCTGCTGCACGCTCAAGGCGCTCAAATAGCAATTTGTGATGTAGATGCAGATGCACTGCAACGGGCCAGTGGCGAACTTGGCAATTGCATTGCTGTGCAAGCTGATGTTTCAGACGAAGATGCTGTAGAAGCTTTCTTTAATACCGTTAGTAAAAATTTTGGCCACTTGGATGCACTCATTAATAATGCAGGTGTTGCTGGTCCAACTGGCAATATCGAAGATTTATCTCCGAAAGAGTGGCGACATTGTCTCGATGTTTGCTTAACCGGGCAATTTCTTTGCGCACGCAAGGCCATCCCTTTGATAAAAGCAAATGGTGGGGGTGCATTGGTGAACATGTCATCAGCTGCCGGAAAACATGGCTATGCTTATCGAACTCCATATTCAGCAGCCAAATTTGGCGTGATCGGTCTAACCCAAAGTTTAGCCAAAGAACTTGGTCCAGATAATATCCGTGTGAATGCTGTTTTACCAGGCATTGTCGAAGGCCCAAGAATGGAAGGGGTCATACGCGCCCGGGCCGAAGCAACAGGTGTAGACTATGAATCCATGCAGGGCGAATATCTTGAAAAGATATCTTTGCGACGCATGGTTTCTCCCAAGGATGTCGCTGCCACTGTGGCGTTCTTGATTTCGGATGCTGGTGCAAATCTCTCGGGCCAGTCCTTATGCGTTGATGGAAATGTCGAAACACTTTGATCCAAATTGGAATTTTTTAAAATGAGTACAACAAATAAACATTCAGGTAAGGTCATAATCACCTGTGCAATCACTGGCGCCATTCACACACCGTCTATGTCACCACATCTACCGGTAACGCCCGAAGAGATCATCAAAGACTCGTTGGAAGCAGCTGAAGCCGGAGCGGCAATTCTACATCTACATGCTCGTAATCCCGAGGATGGTCGTCCTGACCAAAGCCCCGAAGGTTTTGCAAAATTCTTGCCAAGCATAAAACAGCGCACGAATGCGGTTGTGAACATTACCACCGGCGGCAGCCCGTATATGAGCGTTGAGGAACGGGCGGCTCCTGCAGCTAAATACCAGCCGGAATTGGCCTCTCTAAACATGGGTTCGATGAATTTTGGACTCTACACGATGCTCAATCGGTTTAAAAACTTTAAACACGATTGGGAACGTGAACACCTCGAAGGATCGCGTGACCTCGTCTTTCGAAATTCTTTTCAAGACATAGAATATGTTCTGGAAACTTGTTATGGCAATGGGACGCGGTTTGAGTTTGAATGTTACGATACTTCGCATCTTTACAATCTGGCGCATTTTGCCGATCGCGGCATGGTAAAAGCCCCTTTCTTTGTGCAATCAGTTTTCGGTTTGCTCGGCGGCATTGGTACGCACCATGAGGATGTCTTGCATATGAAACGTACAGCAGATCGTCTGTTTGGCGATGATTACCGCTGGTCAGTTCTGGGCGCAGGTGCCAACCAATTCCGGATTGCAACACAGTCGGCCACGTTAGGCGGAAACGTGCGGGTTGGGTTGGAAGACAGCATTTGGGCTGGTCGCGGACAACTAGCAAAATCCAATGCTGAGCAGGTTGGCAAAGTACGTACCATCATTGAAGGCCTTGGCTTGCAAGTCGCAACGCCTGACGAAGCGCGTGAAATCCTTGGACTCAAAGGCGGCAACCAAGTCGCGTTTTAAGCAAAACGTCAAGATGGCTTGCCATGCAAAAAAGGAAAATAATCATGGAAAAGATTGCGATAATTGGTTGCGGGTTGATTGGCCAAGGTTGGACTGCTGTGTTCGCTCAGGCAGGATTTAACGTTGCAATGTATGATGCATCTTCAGATGCAGCTAAGCGCGCATTCGATGCAATGGAACCACGTATTTCCGATCTTGCCGAATTTGACTTAGTCGAGGCCGCTGAAGTCTCCCAGATTTTGGACCGGATTTCAGTTGCTGGAAGCCTTGAAGAGGCCTTAGATGGAGCCGTGTACGTTCAGGAGAGCGGCCCTGAGGATGTTGATATCAAAAAAGCAATTACGGAAACGATCGATGCAATTTCTGCGCAAAATGTACCGATCGGAAGCTCAACTTCCGGCATATCGGCCTCACGTTACTGCGAGAGCATTGCGGGTCGGCATCGGTGCCTTGTTGTCCATCCCATCAATCCGCCACATCTTATCCCAGCGGTCGAAATCGTCCCTACCCCGTGGACTGACCAGAACATCGTCTCAAAGGTAAACGAGTTGATGCTTCAATGCCGTCGCGAAACGATTGTGCTGAGCGAAGAGATTGACGGGTTTGTGGTAAACCGCCTGCAAGGCGCGTTGCTTGAAGAAGCGTTTAAACTGGTGGGCAGCGGGATTGTCTCGGCGACGGATTTGGATAAAGCGATCTGCGATGGGCTTGGACTACGCTGGTCCTTTATGGGGCCAATGCAGACCATTCACCTGAATGCTCCGGGAGGCGTTGACGACTATGCTGCACGATATGGAAAAATGTATCGTGGTTTCGGAATTGGCTCGTACGAAACAGTTGATTGGGCCAAGATTGCCAACGAAAAACTCTTAGCTGAATTATCACAACAAACACCTGTCGCCGAAATTCCCGAAGCTCAAATCGACCGGGACAGAAAATTGATGGCTCTGTTGCGTCACAAAGCAACTCAGTCCAAGTGGGGTAGCTAATGAAAGCAAGAACCAATTCCCGGCTTGAGGGCCTGCGTGATTTGACGCCGAAAGAACGCTTACAGACTGTTGCCCAGGCCACCAACACTGATATTGCAGCGCTTGGGGGAAATGTTTTAGGCGATCAACTGGCCAATGGCATGATTGAAAACGTCATCGGTAAATTTGAGTTACCCCTTGGTGTAGCCACCAACTTCGTGGTTAATGGCAAAGATTATCTGATACCCATGGCTGTCGAGGAACCTTCTGTTGTGGCAGCGGCGTCCTACATGGCGCGGATCGCCCGTGAAAACGGAGGATTCATTGCCGATGCGGACGATCCCATCATGCGCGCGCAAATTCAGATTTTGCGTGTTCCGGATTTGGAAACTGCCAAGACAGATTTGGTAGCGGCAGAACCCGACCTGACCAAAGCGGCTAACGAGGTGGATGCCGTTTTGGTTCAATTGGGCGGCGGCTGTCGCGGCATTGAGGTGCACAGCTTTCCAGACACACCCGTCGGTCCGATGCTAGTGGTTCACCTGCTGGTTGATGTGCGTGATACGATGGGCGCAAATGCCGTCAATAGCATGGCAGAGCGGCTTGCCCCCACCATCGCTTCTATTACCCAGGGCGATGTTCGTCTGAGAATTCTTTCCAATCTTGCAGACAAGAGGTTGGTCAGAGCAAGTGTCAGAATTGATAACGCAACGTTAAAGACCGGTTCGTTAAGTGGCGATGATGTGGCTCAGGGTATTGTCGAAGCCTGCGCGCTAGCGTTGGTTGACCCATATCGTGCTGCGACACACAACAAGGGCGTCATGAACGGGATCGACCCGGTGGTGTTAGCCACAGGCAATGACTGGCGCGCCATAGAGGCTGGGGCTCATGCCTTTGCCGCGCGTAGCGGACATTATACATCTCTGACACGCTGGGAATTACGCGACGGCTTTCTCGAAGGCAAAATCGAACTTCCGATGGCATTGGGCCTGGTTGGTGGAGCCACCAAAACGCACCCGGCAGCACAGGCAGCCATCAAGTTGTTGGACGTGAGCTCATCGAAAGAACTGTCGCAGGTCGTTGCCGCAGTAGGTTTGGCCCAGAACATGGCCGCGTTGCGGGCCTTGGTTACAGACGGTATACAGAAAGGTCACATGGCCCTGCATGCTCGAAATATAGCAATCGCAGCCGGGGCAGCAGGTGACCAGATCGACGAGATCGCCCGCAAGATGGTGCAAACTGAAGAGATCACCGTTGCCCGCGCCAAAACCTTGCTGCAACGCGAGTAACCTAAGAAAACTGAATTCGTCACTAGGCTCAGTAAATGATTTTCGGTGGCGTCAAAAATAAATGACAATACTTATATCTAAAGCTCAGGAAAAAAGATGCCAACTTCCTCTATCCTAAATTTGAATGACAATATCGCTGTGGCTTTGCGCCAGTTCGATAGTGGTAATGCGGGCATTGCCAAGTTATCTGACGAACCATATGTTTGTGGGCATTGAAGCGGCATTGCCAAGATTGAATAATCTATGCGAAGGATCAAACAGATCCACACAGAAACGAGAGAAAATAAGGGGAGGTTTCAAATCTCCGCGTCAGACTCAGAGGTTTCTTATTGCACATGAACAAATCAACCTCCT
Organism: uncultured Rhizobiaceae bacterium; assembly: GCA_963974325.1. GTDB lineage: Bacteria > Pseudomonadota > Alphaproteobacteria > Rhizobiales > Rhizobiaceae > Lentilitoribacter. The sequence goes on along the minus strand of CAXBCW010000050.1, from coordinate 9,625 downwards.
TTTTCGTCCAAATAGATATCGCCACTCAGCCCAATCATACCGCCACTTCAGAAATGATGCCTTCGCTCTTTGGGCCAATTATACTCTTGAATTGCGTGCATATTTTGCGATCAATCAGCATAACCATTTGGATTGTCAGATAGCTTGGCAATGCCCTTTATAGAGTTGCCTTAAAATTCTCTGCGGCTAATTTAGCAGTAGAAATGAACTCGTCAACAATTGGCGAATTACCTGATTTACGTTTAGCAATGTAAAGCTCGATTTGTTTTTGGTTGGGTGAATAGGGTACAAATCGCACGCCTGTAGGAGCAATATTTTTGACCCAGGCAGGGGCAAGCGCAATACCTAAGCCTTTCGTTACAAACTGGAGCAAAGTTGATTTATCTATGACCTCGCAAATTATGTTGGGTTGCATTCCAATATCACGGAAACCACTCCATAACATGTCATGTAAAATAGGCCGTGCGTGTTTTGGATAACCAACAATCTTTTCTTCGGCAATATCCTGTGGCGTTAAAATATCAAGGTTTGAAAGCGGATTTGATTCTGCCAAAACCACAACTACTTTCTGGCGATATAAAAGTTCACAGGAAATAAATTGGTCATTTGTTGGTGATCTGACAAATGCAACATCTGTCCGGTGATTTACTAACTCTTGTGTGTGCCGATCAGAGGATGATATCTCTAGAATTTGAATATGAGTTTTTGGGTGTATTTCCCTGAATTTAAGCAGTGTGGATGGCAACAACATTGATATTGCTTCATCGACCCCGCTCACTCGTATATGACTTAACCCGGTTTTTGCACTATGGCGGGCTTTGGATACAGACTTTTGTACATTGGCGAGAATACCCGTGGCGTCGCGAAGGAACTCTGCGCCTGCTTGTGTGAGACTAACCTGTCGGGTCGTCCGAAAAAGAAGCGGAACACCGATTTCATATTCTAAGGCAGATATACGGTCCGACAATGCAGATTGACTAAGACCCAAACGCTCGCCGGCACGGCGAAAATGAAGCTCTTCTGCGACGGCTACAAAACATTCAAGCTGTCTTAAATCCAATATCGAATTCCCTTATCTATTTGACCACGCTCACTTTCATCTTATCGGAGAGTTGAGCTTCATATTTAGAAATCGTGTCTGAGAGTTTTAAACTGTCAAGTGTATCATCGCGGTTATCAAGTAAACCCTGACGTGTCGCATTATCCATGTCAAATGGTACTCTAAGCTCATCACAGGCAATCTGACGCTTATGAATATTAACAACGGCTGAAAAACCTTCACCTTTTTCAGCTAAATCCATGAACTTTATTCGATCGTCATGGGATATGATTGGCAAGGTTAGACCATTCTTGCGAGCATTGTCATAGAAAATCCCAGCAAAACCTGTTCCTATAATCGCCTTAATGCCAAGTTGCATTAAGCCCCATACAGCATGCTCCCTGCTTGAACCGCATCCAAAATTGTCGCCAACGATTAATATCGAAGCACTTTTCCAGCGAGGTTGATTGAGTACAAATTCCAATCGCAGGTCATTATCTTCTGTAAAACGCAGATCTGCAAAAGTGCCATCGGCCAAACCTTCGCGAGTGATGGTTTTGAGGAAACGTTTTGGCATGATCACATCAGTATCAACATTGTTAAGCGGAAATGGTGCAATAATTCCTTCAATGAGCTTTGTCATATCAGATCTCATTTTCTGTTTGAATAGTGCGTACATCTGCCAAGTGTCCGGTTACTGCAGCTGCAGCCACCATAGCTGGGCTCATCAGATGAGTCCTTGCGCCACGACCTTGTCTACCTTCAAAATTTCGGTTTGTAGAAGATGCAATACGTTCCCCGTCTAAGGCGACATCATCGTTCATAGCCAAGCACATTGAACAACCAGCCTCGGGGCGCCAATCAAAGCCCGCAGAGATAAAAATATCATCCAAACCTTCTTTCTCTGCTTGTATCCGAGTTAAAGTAGAGCCTGGAACAACTATGGCATTCACGCCGTCAGCGACTTTGTTACCCTTCAAAACTTCTGCTGCGGCTCTTAAATCTTCGATCCGACTATTTGTGCATGAACCAATGAAAGCTCCGTCAATAACAATATCTTCGACCTTTTGACCGGCAGTAAGTCCCATATAATTAAGTGCACGTGTTAGTGCTGCCCTTGCAGCCGGGGTCTTCATATCATTTTCGGTTGGTATGCATCCATCTATTGGAACAGATTGATCTGGACTTGTGCCCCAACTCACCAAGGGTGCAATCTCGCTCGCATCAATGTGAAAAACTTCATCGAACTTTGCATTATCATCGCTTTTCCAATCTTCAATATCAAAGAGGAGTTTATCGCTGTGTGTCTTATTCTTACAAGCTCTAGCGGTTATGTCGTCGGCGGCAATCAGAGCTGCCCTTCCACCTAATTCAACGGCCATGTTACAAACAGTCATGCGTCCAGACATGCCCAAATCTGAGATGGCTGAGCCGGTAAATTCAACAGCAAATCCGTTTGCTCCACCAGCGCCTACAACTTGAACTACCTTCATGATAAGATCTTTTGCCGTTACGCCAGCGGTTTTCTTTCCGTCTATTGTCACCAACATAGTTTTGAGACGTTTATAACGAAGGGTTTGTGTTGCCAATACATGCTCAACCTCTGAGGTGCCAATGCCAAACCCAAGAGCGCCGAATGCACCATATGTCGTTGTATGGCTATCACCACAGGCAATAAGCATTCCGGGGCAAACAAGCCCTTGCTCAGGAACAACAACATGCTCTATGCCTTGTCGTAAATCACCGATGCCATAGAAGGCAATGTTGTGCTTAAGGCAATTTTCTTCCAAATTTTCTATCAATAGTTTTGATGCTGCATCGGGCGCTTCGCGTCCGCGTGTCGCATTTACATGATCAATAACCGACAGATGAGCTTCTGGCCTTCGAACAGTAATCCCTTTAGTTTCTAGTCCTGAAAAAGCTTGCGGGCTGGTGTATTCATTCATAATGTGAAAATCGACATATACCAGCATATCGCCATCGGGTAGATCGCAAACTTTGTGTGCATCAACGAGTTTATCATAGAGTGTGCGTTTCATAATATTTCCCGCCCTTTAACTTTTTCATGAAGTTGACAGAAATCGCCAATCATTTTTGCGATCAGTTCAGGATGTTCTTCTGCAATGTAATGTGTCCCATCAAGGGCGCACCCAACAACATTATCTGCCCGCTCACGCCACATTGCCAACGCATCAAAACAACTCTCAATAACGCCGCGTTTGGCCCATAAGATTTGGAGGGGAACCGTTAATTTGTTATCTCCATCAAGATCATCATGTTTGATATCAATGGAAGCAGATGCGCGGTAGTCTTCACAACTTGCGTGAATAACTTTGGGATCTCGGAATGCTAACAGATACTCCTCAAGGGCTTCCTTAGAAAACGGGTTGTCACCTTTTGCTTGATTGAAGCATTTTAACTTCCAGAAAACATCTGGATCTTGCTCAATCATAGTTTCAGGCATCGGGTATTTCTGAATAAGAAAAAACCAGTGCCAATAAGCTTTGGCGAATTCGGAACTGGTTTTTGCATACATTTCACGAGTGGGTGCAATGTCTATAAATGTCATAGCGTGGATCTTTTCCGGGTGATCCTGACCCATGCGGTGGGCGACACGTGCTCCTCGATCATGAGCGGCCACAAAAAACTTTTTATGACTAAGCGCCTTCATAACCGCAATCAAATCTGCTGCCATCGCTCGTTTTGAATAAGGAGTATGATTGCTGTCAGATGTTGGCTTTTCAGAACGTCCATAACCACGCAAATCTGGGCAAATCAAATTAAATTTCGGCGCTAGAATGGAAGCTACACTATCCCACATCGCAGAGGTTTGAGGATATCCATGCAGTAATAGTAAGGGTGGGCCAGAAATATTGCCACCTTGTCGTAGAAATAGTTTTGCGCCTGCGCCCTCAACATACCTCTCCGCAAAATTTTCAAACATTGATTATTCCTCTCAATGACAACCGATATAATTCTATATAGCAGAAGTATATTATATTATTAATCGGAAATTTTGAACAATAAATGCGACTAGTTATAGGTGTAATCCTACAATAAGCTAATGAAATAACACGACGAACCTGCATCAATTTTTGATAGGTACGTTTTAAGATTAATTCTAGGGAGGAAACCATGAAGCATCTATTAAAAACAGTTTTAGTATTGGGTATTGCGACAACAGCATTGACTTCAATTGCTCACGCGGCGTGCGACGCTGGTGAGGAAGTTATCAAATTTAGTCATGTTACCAATACAGATAAACACCCAAAAGGCATCGCTGCTAGTTTACTTGAAAAGCGAGTAAACGAGGAAATGAACGGAATTGCTTGCATGGAAGTGTTTCCAAACTCAACGCTTTATGATGACAACAAGGTGCTTGAGGCGCTGCTGCAGGGCGACGTCCAACTTGCGGCTCCGTCTTTGTCAAAATTTGAGAAGTTCACAAAACAATTCCGCATATTTGATCTACCCTTTATGTTCAAAAGTGTCGACGCTGTTGATGCATTCCAACGATCTAAAAATGGGCAATCGCTTATGGATAGCATGCAAAAAAGAGGTGTCCAAGGACTAGCTTTCTGGCACAATGGTATGAAGCAAATGTCGGCAAGTGTTGCCCTTAATTCTCCTACTGATGCAAATGGCTTGAAATTCCGGGTTATGTCGTCTGATGTGCTGGTAGCGCAAATGGAAGCTCTTGGTGGATCACCGCAAAAAATGGCTTTCTCTGAAGTTTATGGAGCTCTACAGCAGGGCGTCGTTGACGGACAGGAGAACACTTGGTCAAATATTTATGGCAAAAAGTTCTTTGAAGTACAGGATGGTACAACTGAGACCAACCATGGAATTCTTGATTACTTGGTCGTAACAAGTGTTGACTGGTTGGATGGTTTGAAACCTGAAGTTCGTGAACCATTTTTAAAGATTTTGCAAGAAGTGACGGACCTTCGAAATGCAGAATCTTATTCGGTTAATCAAGCTAATAAGAAGCTTATTATGGACGCTGGTGGGGTCGTTCGCACCCTAACTGATGAGCAACGCCAAGATTGGGTAACAGCGATGAAGCCCGTTTGGGATCAGTTTGCAGCGGATGTTGGTCAAGACAACATAGATGCAGCTCAAAAAATCAATGCCGGCCTTTAGTTGATTCAGCGACGGGTGGTCAGTGACCACCCGTATTCCATTTACAATAATTAGATAACGACCATCACCTGAGAGGGATAGCCATGAGCACTTTTCGAGTAAATCTGGATTCTGTTGAAGAGAAATTAATCTCCGGTATTTTGGGGATCATGGTTATGCTTACATTTGCAAATGTAGTGGCGCGTTATGGTTTTAATCTCAATATTTTGTGGGCACTTGAACTCACCGTGTTCTTGTTTGCATGGCTCGTTTTACTTGGTGCGTCATACGCGGCGAAAAAGAGTATGCATTTAGGTGTGGACATCATTATTGATAGTCTCTCATCAGGACCAAGGCGCGTTTTAGCTTTGGTATCTGTCCTAATTTGTATAGGTTTTACATTGCTCATGCTTAAAGGTGCTTGGGATTATTGGGCAAACTTTGCCAATCTCCCCGGGACTACAGGGCGATGGTTTCCCACAGGTTTTGAAGAAAAATTTCGAGGGAAAGGTTGGTACGAAACCAACGATATCCCGATGCCCTCAATTTTTGCATGGATGGCAAATATATTTAATGAAGGAGAGGCATATGAGAAAATTCCTCGTCTCATTCCTTATTTTGTTTTGCCTGTTTCAATGACATTACTACTATTTCGTTTCATTCAATCTGCTATCGCCATTTGGACTGGAAAGTCTGACAGATTGGTGGCAAGCCATGAGGTTGAGGACGAGATAGAGGATGCCCGAGCACATGTTGAGGGAGCAAAATAATGGAAGTCCTTCTCCTTTTCTCAATGGTCATCGTTTTACTGCTGATTGGTGTGCCAATTGCAGTCTCGCTTGGCATGTCATCTGTATTATTTTTGCTCTGGTTTTCTGACAGCTCACTTGCATCTGTTGCCCAGACTTTATTTGCCGCCTTTGAAGGGCACTACACGCTTCTTGCGATACCATTTTTTATTCTAGCGTCCGCCTTCATGACGACTGGCGGCGTTGCGCAACGCATCATTCGATTTTCAATAGCATGTGTTGGTCACCTTCCCGGTGGGCTAGCAATTGCAGGTGTTTTTGCCTGTATGTTATTTGCAGCCCTTTCAGGTTCATCACCTGCAACCGTTGTCGCCATTGGTTCAATTGTTATCGCTGGCATGACACAAGTAGGCTATTCAAAGGAATTCGCTGCTGGGGTTATTTGTAATGCCGGAACACTTGGTATTCTCATTCCACCTTCTATTGTTATGGTGGTTTATGCAGCCTCGGTTGAGGTGTCAGTTGGGCGGATGTTCCTTGCTGGGGTCATTCCGGGCCTTCTCGCTGGCTTCATGCTCATGCTTGCAATCTATATTATCGCCAAAGTCAAAAATTTGCCTAAAGGTGAATGGAAAGGTTGGAGAGAGATCTTTGAATCGGGTCGTGATGCCGGCTGGGGTCTGTTTCTAATTGTTATTATTCTTGGCGGCATATATGGCGGTATTTTCACACCGACAGAAGCCGCTGCAGTTGCTGCTATTTATGCCTTTTTTATCGCTTGTTTTGTTTATAAAGACATGGGGCCATTGAACGACGAAAAAGTCAGTATTTTTAAACGCCCTCAGGCGATTGTTACCGCCTTTTTTCATAAGGACACCCAGCAAGCCTTGCTAGCCGCTGGTAAGTTGACCGTAACGCTTTTGTTCGTCATCGCAAATGCATTGATACTTAAGCATGTTCTAACCGACGAGCAAATCCCCCAACAGATCGCCAACGCCATGTTATCAGCTGGATTTGGTCCAGTTCTCTTCCTCGTTATGGTGAATATTATCCTGTTGATCGGTGGACAATTTATGGAGCCATCGGGCCTCTTAGTCATCGTTGCACCTCTGGTGTTTCCAATAGCCATTCAACTCGGTATTGATCCAATTCATCTTGGTATCATTATGGTCGTAAATATGGAGATCGGCATGATCACACCGCCGGTAGGGTTGAACTTATTCGTTACTTCTGGTGTCGCTGGAATGCCCATGATGAGCGTTGTACGAGCTGCATTGCCGTTTCTTGCAGTTCTATTCGTCTTCTTGATTATCGTGACATACGTTCCATGGTTATCAACCTTCTTACCCAATACATTTATGGGCCCGGAAATTATCACTCAATAAGATTATTCAAATATAATTGCTATTGTACCGAAACATTATTGCTCTAAGTTTTGACTACAATAACGGCTTAGGACCAGTTTTATCCGTTTGGCTTGATCTGTAATACTTCCGCTTTTACCCATCAACGCCCGTTGGATAAATTGTGTAATTACACAAAAGTGATTGAGGCTTGCAGCAGTCAAATGGAAGCAAATATTGCGGCACACGATAGAAGGAAGTGCAGATCTGAAGCGATCGGCAACAACATCCCTAATAACAACATTTCAAAACCAGATAAGTGCAATTGAACGTCGCTAAATGACATTCGGTTCCCGTGAAATTGCAATTCAATCTCACATAACAGCAATTGAAACCCATCAAACTTCAACGCAATCCCGTTTAATGACAATTTAATCCCACGTTACGACAATCGTATCCCGCCTAACGACAATCACAACCGTAGAAAATCCCACCTAACAGCCAAAAAGGCAGTGAATTCCCAATTAACGAAAACTCCTATCTTCTGAATAAGTTGATGATTACGCTTGATAAAATTGAATAAACTGCCGAATACAACGACAATTGCCCTGTTTTGCTAAGAATTGGCCGAAACAGGCAGAACAGGAATAACAGATAAGAGACTGGTTAGCTGTAGACTGTGTACACAGCCACTACTTTTTCCCTATATTACCTAGGTTACGATAATCCTTGAATTAGCTTTGAGTTTCATAAGCTTAGTTTTGTGTGTGTGGTGAAGAGACGCGTATTACTGGCGTATTTGGGCGCATGATATCAAAAAGTCTCTGCAGGGCAATTCGGAGGTGCCGATATCAGTATACTAGCATCGCAAAAACTGACATGTGATGCTGTTTTGACGTGTTTTTGGACGGCGGAACTCCCGTATTCGAACTGAACGAGGAATATTGCCGATATCTCAACCAAAATGTTTCCTGAGGTAGCTGGCTGATTTGTTTGAATAGGCTGGTTTATCGGGTATTGTTTTTGGGCAGAACCAGCGAAAGCCGCCTAGGTTAAACGATCAACCATCAAGCGCTGCTCATCCCAAGAATGTGACAGTGGTACTTTCAACATCATTGCTGTGGTTAGACCATGAGGTTGTTGACCTTGAAGGATCATGCTTGTGATATCAGGAGCAAGGCATGCAAGTTTTATAAGACGTGATACACGCTTTGCATTTATTGGCATCCTAGAGCTTGCTGAATAAGTTGAGGCGATCTGCTCTATACTAAGTCCAGATTTTAGTTGATCCATAAAGTGGTGCGCTTGTGCCAAGTTCTTAACCAGTACCCCATCGTAATTGGCGGGTTGATCCCCAATGATAAACTTGGTTTCGACACCGCGTTTTCTGTATTGGAAAAGGGTGTTAAATGATAATGCACGTTCATTGATCAATTCCAGATTGATTGAGAGCTGTTTTGAAAGTTCTTCGCCATTTAGTTTGATACGAATGCTGCCCGTTTTCAAATCGATGCGATCTATCAAATCAAGATGGTCAATGTTTGGATGTGTTGAGCTAACTTCTTTGTTTGCAATCGACTTTAAAGTCTCAGATAGCTGCCTGATCTGTTCTGCACTGGCATCTAAGTTTAATAACTGTCTTTGTTTTTGTGTGAGGTGGTCAATGATGACAGTTTGTATCATGTCCTCAAATGGTTTTGCGGGAAGTCGCCAGTTTGGCCTGTTGGGTAAAGCAGCTTCCTTGTTGGATTGTCCTGCTTCCGTATTTGCACCTGTAATAAGATGATGAGATATATAATATCGATACCGACGATTGCCTTTCTTTGAATGACTTGGGGTGAGGCGCGCCCCATTCTCATCATATATCCTTCCAAGAAGTTTTGATTGATTAACAAGGCCTGTCTTTTTAGCTCTGGTTTTATTGGCATGCAATTGCAGCTGGGTTTGAACCTCATCCCATAGTGCAGGATCGATGATTGGTGGATGCTGGCCATCATAGGTAATATCTTTGTGACGTATGCGCCCCGCATAGATTGGATTGGTCAGGATGAATTGGATATGCCCTTTGCTGAAGGGAACATCACCAGTAAGCGTTGATGTTTTGTTTGGGGTTTTTGTCTGATGACTAGCATTCATATTAACAGCCAGTTTTTTATCAATCACTCTCTCTTTTGAACGCAAGCCAAGTTCATCAAGGTCGTTTTTTACTAAGCGAATGTTACGGTACTTCTGATACATGTCATAGATCGTACGGATAGTTTTGGCTTCAATCTCATTGATCTTCAAACTTCTGCCATCAGCTTCATACCCAATTGGAACAGAGCCACCCATCCAAAGGCCCTTCTTTTTTGATGCCGAGATTTTATCTCGTA
>CAXBCW010000049.1:0-23937 GCA_963974325.1 uncultured Rhizobiaceae bacterium | reverse complement strand
CTTGTCCAAGCGCTTGGGTTTGATCTTATTTGGTACGGCGTTTTGTACACGATCACAACGCAGATTGCCTATATGACACCGCCATTTGGATACAACTTATTCTTGATGCGTGCGATGGCACCTCCAGAGATAACGCTCAAGGATATTTACGGCTCGATCGGACCTTTTGTTCTGGTTATGCTGTTTGCACTTTCTTTGGTCATGGCCTTTCCGCAAATTGCGATGTGGTTACCAAACTATGTTTACGGAAACTAAGAGAACTTAAATAATTAAGTCGAAGTCAACGGCTGGGAACAGCCATAACAAGGAGAAAGATAATGACACAATCAAGACGTAACTTTATTAAGGGCGCTGCAATTGCTGCACCGGCAGCCATGTTGGCGACACCTGCTTTGTCACAGTCCAAAATCAAATGGCGTATGCAAACTTATGCAGGGTCTGCACTTGCAGAACACGTGATCAAACCAGCCATCGATAGCTTTAATAAAATTGCTGGCGATCGGATGGAAATTGAATTGTTCTTTGCTGATCAATTGGTGCCAACTGGTGAGCTATTCCGTGCGATGCAAAAAGGTACAATTGATGCCGTGCAGTCCGATGATGATTCAATGGCGTCTCCTACAGATGTCACTGTGTTTGGTGGATATTTCCCGTTTGGTAGTCGTTATTCACTCGATGTACCTGTATTGTTTAACCAATATGGATTGGCCGAAATTTGGGATGAAGAATATTCGGCAGTTGGTGTGAAGCATATTTCTGCTGGTGCTTGGGACCCTTGTCATTTTGCAACAAAAGAGCCAATTAACTCGGTTGCTGATCTTAAGGGCAAACGCATCTTTACGTTCCCAACCGCTGGTCGTTTCTTGACCAAATTTGGTGTGGTTCCGGTGACGCTTCCTTGGGAAGATATTGAGACTGCCATGCAAACAGGCGAGCTTGATGGTATCGCTTGGTCGGGTATCACGGAAGATTATACTGTGGGTTGGGCTGATGTGACAAACTACTTCCTAACAAACAATATTTCGGGCGCTTGGGCGGGTTCATTCTTTGCCAATATGGATCGCTGGAATGAATTGCCAGAAGATCTTCAAGAATTGCTTCGCGTTTGTATAGACCAGAGCCATTACTATCGTCAGTGGTGGTATTGGGGCGGTGAAGCAGATCTGCGTGTGAATGGCACCAAGATGGAGTTGACAACAATTCCTGATGATGATTGGGCGCAAGTTGAAGATGCTGCTATTGAATTCTGGGAAGAAATTGCAGCAGAATCACCAACAAAACGTAAAGTCGTTGATATCTTCAAAAAATACAACGAAGATATGGTCAAAGCCGGTCGTCCTTACCGTTATGGCTAATGTCTAGACTTACTGCAGACGCCGTGTTCATGGCGTCTGCGCACCCATCCTTTAAAATGAGATATATATGTCCAAAATGATTTCCTTTGATGACTTAAAGCAGCAAGTTGGTGACGGTATTACTGATACGGTTCTGGTCTGTCTTGTTGATATGCAAGGCCGGTTAATGGGCAAGCGCTTTCATGGTGCAAACTTTATTGAACATTCGTTTGAGGAAACTCATTGCTGTAATTATCTACTCGCAACAGATTTAGAAATGGCAACGCCAGATGGTTATGCGTCTTCTAGTTGGGAAGGTGGTTATGGCGATTATGTCATGAAACCTGATTTGAGTTCTATCCGGCCTGTTACATGGCTTGAAGGAACCGTTATGGTGATGTGTGATGTGCTTGATCATCATACCCATGAAGAAGTTCCTCATTCGCCACGCGCTGTTTTAAAACGCCAAGTGAAGCGGTTAGAAGAATTGGGTTTTGTGGCAAAAACTGCGACCGAATTAGAGTTCTTTTTGTTTGAAGATAGTTTTGACGACATTCGAAAATCAGGCTTTCAAAAACTAAACCCAATCAGTGGTTATAACGAAGATTATCATATTTTGCAGACGACCAAAGAAGAGGTTGTTATGCGTCCGCTCCGCAATCTTTTATATGATGCTGGTATCCCTGTTGAAAATAGTAAGGGTGAAGCGGAAGCTGGTCAAGAAGAGCTGAATATTCGCTATAGCGAAGCGATGAACTGCGCTGAATATCACTCGATTGCAAAACATGCGACGAAAGAAATTGCCTGGCAAAAAGGTCATGCGGCAACGTTTTTATCCAAGTGGCATCATGATCGTGTTGGCTCGTCCTCGCATATTCACCAATCCTTGTGGACAGCGGATGGCAAAAGCATCTTTTTTGATGCAGATGGTCCAAATGCAATGTCAAAAACCATGCAACATTATGTGGCTGGCTTGCTGAAATATGCACAAGATACGACGTATTTTTTAGCGCCTTATATCAATTCATATAAACGTTTTGCCAAAGGCACTTTTGCACCGACCAAGATTACGTGGTCGGTGGATAATCGCACCTCGGCTTTTCGTGTATGCGGGGCGGGTACAAAAGGTATTCGTATTGAATGTCGCATTGGTGGCGCTGATATTAATCCTTATCTTGGTATTGCCGCGCAACTTGCTGCAGGTATTGCCGGTATTGAAGAGGGACTTGAATTATCGCACGCAACAGGCGGTGATGTTTATAAAGATGAAAACGCGCCTAATATTCCAACCAACCTTAAGGACGCGGCAGATGCATTAAAGTCATCGACCATGCTGCGCGCTGCCATGGGTGATGTTGTTGTCGATCATTATGTTCGTGCAGCATCATGGGAACAAGAAGAATTTGAGCGCATTGTAACTGATTACGAAATAGCTCGTGGATTTGAGAAAGCTTAGAAATGACAGACCTTAAATGTATCTCACCGATTGATGGATCGGTGTATGCTCAACGAAGCACGCTTGATCTTAAAGCTGCGCAAGATTGCGTTGTGCGTGCAAAAACCGAACAAGCGCTTTGGCAACAACGTCCGTTGCAAGAACGTATTGATTTGGTGATGGCCGGTGTTGCCGCTATCGGCGATATGAATGATGATATTGTGACCGAACTTGCATGGCAAATGGGGCGACCTATTCACTATGGAGGTGAGTTTGGTGGTTTTAACGAACGCGCAAGCCACATGGCATCCATTGCGCACGAAGCATTGGCTGATATTGAAGTATCAAATGATGAATATTTCAAACGGCTTATCCGCCGCCAAGCCCATGGTGTCGTGTTGGTTATTGCGCCATGGAACTATCCATATATGACGGCGATTAATACGGTCGCTCCGGCTCTGATTGCAGGGAATGCAGTGTTGTTAAAACACTCCACACAAACTTTGTTGGTTGGCGAGCGCATGGCAAAAGCGTTTCATAGTGTTGGTGTGCCGGAGAGTATCTTCCAAAATATGTTCTTGGATCATCAAACAACATCTGATTTGATTGCGAAAAAAAGCTTTGGATTTGTGAATTTCACAGGGTCTGTCGGTGGTGGTCGTGCCATGGAAGTGGCTGCGGCTGGTACATTTACAAACCTTGGTCTTGAACTTGGTGGCAAAGATCCTGGTTATGTGATGGCTGATGCTGATTTAGATGCAGCGGTTGAAACGCTTATTGATGGCGCGATGTTTAATTCTGGCCAATGTTGTTGCGGGATTGAGCGCATTTATGTAGCTGAAGAGGTGTATGACGCTTTTGTTGAAAAAGCGGTTGCGATTGTCAAAGCGTATAAGCTTGGTAACCCACTTGATAAAGAAACAACGCTTGGGCCAATGGCGCATAAGCGGTTTGCAGATGAGGTGCGTGCACAAATTTCCGAAGCAATAGCTGATGGTGCAACAGCGCATATTCCACAATTTGCAGAAGATGATGGTGGGGCCTATATAACGCCGCAAATTCTAACCGGTGTGACCCACGATATGCGTGTCATGCGTGATGAAAGTTTTGGTCCTGTTGTTGGCATTATGAAAGTCAAAAGGGATGAGGAAGCTATCGCATTAATGAACGATAGCGATTTTGGTTTAACAGCATCCTTGTGGACAAAAGATCTTGATCGCGCCGAGCGTATTGGCCTGTCACTTGAAACGGGGACAGTCTTTATGAACCGTTGTGATTATCTTGATCCGGCATTGTGTTGGACAGGATGCAAAGATACAGGGCGAGGGGGTGGTTTGTCTGTCATTGGCTATCACAATTTAACACGTCCAAAATCCTACCATTTGAAGAAGGTATAAATATATGAGTTCAGCTGGTAATTGGTCCTACCCAACGGCAATGCGTTTTGGTGCAGGCCGTATTTCTGAAATCGCAGATGCGTGTAAATCTGCGGGCATTTCCAAGCCGCTATTGGTGACCGATAAAGGTCTTGCGAGTATGGATATCACAATCAATACACTTGATCTTTTAGAAGCTGGTGGTTTGGGCCGAGGCATTTTTTCTGAAGTTGATCCGAACCCAACGGATAAAAATGCTGCTGATGGTATCGCAGTTTATCGTGAAGGTGGCTTTGATGGGGTTGTGGCCTTTGGCGGTGGCTCTGGTCTTGATTTGGCAAAAGTTATCGCATTAATGGCGGGACAAACACGGCCTTTATGGGATTTTGAAGATGTGGGCGATTGGTGGACGCGGGCTGATGCTGATGCAATTGCACCTATTGTTGCCGTACCGACAACGGCTGGCACGGGTTCTGAAGTTGGTCGCGCAAGCATCATCACAAAGTCTGATAGCCATGAGAAGAAGATTATTTTCCATCCAAAAATGTTGCCAGCGATTGTTATTTGCGATCCTGAATTGACCATTGGTATGCCTAAATTCTTGACAGCTGGTACGGGCTTGGATGCTTTTGCCCATTGTGTTGAAGCTTATTCTAGTCCTCATTATCACCCGATGAGCCAAGGTATTGCGCTTGAAGGTATGCGATTGGTGAAAGAATATTTGCCGCGTGCTTACCAAGATGGCACCGATGTTGAAGCGCGTGCGCATATGATGTCGGCAGCTGCAATGGGCGCAACAGCGTTTCAAAAAGGCCTTGGCGCAATTCACGCACTAAGCCATCCTTTGGGCGCGATTTATCACACGCATCATGGCACAACAAATGCCGTGTGTATGCCGGCTGTTTTGCAATTTAACAAAAGTGCTATTGCCGAACGATTTAAAGCTGCATCTGCTTTTTTGGGCATTGAAGGTGGTTTTGATGGCTTTTGTGCTTATGTCGATGAACTTAATGAATCTATGCAAATCCCTAAAAATCTAGCTGGTCTTGGTATTGAAAATCCGGATATGGATCGCTTGGTAAAAGATGCACTTGCCGATCCTAGCACAGGCGGTAATCCTATAAAGATGACTGAAGAGAATACAAGAAAGCTCTTTGAGACTATCGCTTAAGTTTTGATGGTTTTTCAAACGGTCTTGTTGTTTGGTTTAAAATTCAACAAGACGGTTTAATTTGTATATTTTGTTACAACTTTGGTTGACAGCTATCTGATACTCCAATAGCCTTTTCATATTAAGATCGTATTATGACCATAAAAACCTTCGATTTTGTGTCGCAGGATTGTCATGAAGTGTTTCTATAAACGCTATGTCTTCACCAACTAATTGGTAAAATCTCTAGGAAGAAAAAATATGAATTTGAAATCTACAACCTCTGCTTTGGCAATCATGGCGCTATCTGTGTCAGCTGCAAATGCCGACACTTTGCGCCTTTTGACTTGGGGTGGTTATGCTCCTGAATCCGTGATTGAAAAGTTTGAAGCTGAAACTGGTCATACGGTTGAAGTTACCAAATCTAACAATGAAGAAATGGTCGCAAAATTGCGCGCGACAAATGGCGGTGGCTTTGACCTTGTTCAGCCAAGCCAAGATCGTATTGCAGGCGCCCAAGAAGAATTTGGTATTTATAAACCGCTTGATATGACAAAAATCAATGCTGACCTATTTATCCCATCCATGTTGGAAGCCACAAAAGGTAACACAATGATGGATGGTAAAGTGTTTGCAGTTCCTCACGTTTGGGGCACAAGTGGTTTGGTCACAAACACCTCAATGGCTGGCACTGTTAAAGATTATACTGATCTTTGTAATGCCGATGTTGCTGGTAAAGTGTCTTACCGTCTAAAACGTCCAACTCTGATTGGTTTTGCATTTTCAATGGGTCTAGATCCATTCGCAGCCTATGGCGATGCGGATGCATACAAAGCCATTCTTGATCAAGTGGAAGCAAAGCTTATTGAGTGCAAACCAAATGTAAAAACATATTGGGATGGTGGCGATGAGATCAAAAACCTTCTTCGTTCAGGCGAAGTCACAGCTTCTATGGCTTGGGATACAGGCGGCTGGCAGTTAAATGCTGACAATGCTGATATCAATTTCGTAGCCCCTGCATCTGGAGCACTTGGTTGGATCGATACATTTGCATTGCCATCACGTGGACGCGCAGATGAAGCAGCTTATGCTTGGATCAACTTTGTCATGCAGCCTGAAATCGCTGCCATGATCACAACGGAAGCTGGTAACTTTACTGCTTCAATGGGTGGTGATGCTGGTGTAGACGATGCGCTTAAAGCACGTTACCAAGCTAGTTTTTCACAGGCAGCTGTTGATAATATCAAATGGTATCCTGCGGTTCCTGCAGGCTTAGAAGCACTGGAAGGTGCAGCTCTTGATCGCATAAAAGCGGCAAACTAAGACGTCCAATGAGATAGCGAAAGGCGCGATGTTTATACGTTGTGCCTTTCGTTTTATACATATTGTTTGTTAGGGTCGTATGATGTCTGAAATCGCTGACTTAGAATGCCAGAAAATTTCCAAAAGTTTTGATACTTTTGAAGCTGTAAAACAAGTTAGCTTTAGTGTGCCAAAAGGCACTTTTTTTTCGATATTAGGGCCATCTGGTTGCGGAAAAACGACTTTATTGCGCATGATTGCTGGCTTTCAAGAGCCAACCAGCGGCGACCTTCTTATCAAGAATAAATCAGTTTTAAATGTACCGCCCAATAAGCGGCAAGTCTCTATGGTGTTTCAGCATTTGGCCTTGTTTCCCATGATGAATATTGCCTCCAATATTGGCTTTGGATTGCGGCAACGTGGTGTCAATCGTGCGGAAATTAAATCGCGTGTTGAGACTGTTTTAGAACGCGTTGGTTTGCCTGGAATTGGTGAGCGCTCTGTGCATCAACTATCTGGTGGGCAAAAACAACGTGTGGCGATTGCCCGTTGTATGGTTTTGGAACCTGATGTGCTTTTGCTTGATGAACCTTTGGGCGCGCTTGATTTGAAGCTACGCGAACATATGAAGATCGAGCTGAAAAAGCTGCAAACTGAATTTAATACGACTTTTGTTTATATCACCCATGATCAATCCGAAGCGCTTGTTATGAGCGATCAGATCGCTGTTATGAACCATGGTGAGTTTGAGCAGATTGGGTCTGCTCGCGAGCTATATTTTGAACCAAAAACCTCGTTTGTTGCTGGTTTTGTTGGTGAAACAAACAAGTATGTTGCGGTGGTGAGTTCTAAAAACGGTGATGTGTTAAAACTTACAACATCTGATGGCATCAATTTATCTGGTATCGATGCTGGAAATTGTTTGAACAAGGGTGATGCGGCGCAAGTCTTTGTGCGTCCTGAAGCTGTGCGGTTATCTCGCACTAAGGATGATGTGTCTCACATGGATAATATCAGTTTTGGAACCATTGAGAATGTTCTGTTCAATGGTGCCAATAGTCAGTTGCTACTCAAAGATAATTTTAGCGGCGCTGAAATAAATATATCTATGCCACAAACAGGTGAGTTTCGTGACCTTGGAAAAGGTGACGTGGTTCATTTTGGTTGGGAAGGCCAACAGACGCGATGCTATATGTCAAATAGGGTCAGCTGAGATGGTATCTGATAAATCAAAACTTGGTTTTTATCTGCTGCTTTCGCCGCTCTTTGTGTGGCTGATGACCCTTATAATTTTGCCGCATATCGGAATGTTTTTTGTCTCGATTAGTGAAAAGGTAGGCGTGCGCCAATACGAGTATGGATTGGGAAATTACGCTGTATTTTTCAACGAGCCGCTTTATTGGAACACGTTTGCCAGAACTGCCTATATGTCTATTTCGGCAACAATACTCACGTTGTTTATTGGGTTTCCAATCGCCTATTATATCGCGAAACTCACGCGTGGGCGCACAAAGACAACATTGTTTTTAATGTGTCTTATTCCATTTTGGGTCAGTGAATTGGTACGGACATTTGGTTGGATGATTTTGCTTCGCGAAACGGGTGTTGTATCCAGTTTTCTTCAATATATTGGCGTTCTTAACGGCCCGATGGAGTTCCTCTATAATGATGGGGCTATCATGGTTGGCCTTGTTTATACATCAATGCTGTTCATGGTTGTTCCGCTTGTTTCAACATTGGATAGTTTGGACGATAGTTTGATTGAAGCCGGTTATGATCTTGGCGGAAATGGCTATACGATCTTGCGTGAGATCATTATCCCACACGCCATGCCCGGTATTGTGTCTGGCTGTATTGTCGTGTTCATGCTGTCACTTGGAAACTACCTAACGCCAATTTTATTAGGCGGCAAAGATAGTCTATGGTTCACAGATCTTATCTATAGCCAGTTCATTACGCGATTTAACTGGGAATTGGGTTCGGCATTTGGGTTCTTATTATTGGGATTATCCTCACTCATAGTGTTTGTTGGTTTGAAATTATCGCGTCAATCACTGTCTGAAACGATGGGGCGCTAAGATGATCACAGGAATTAAGCAAAGCCCGTTTTTTAAATGGTCATACCGAATTTATGTTTCGGTGTTCTTTTTCTATCTTGCGCTGCCGCTCGCTGTTGTGTGCGTGTTTGCATTTAATGATAGCCAGTTTCCATCCATGCCATGGGAAGGGTTTACTTGGAATTGGTTCTTTGGTGATAGCTCACCGCAGATTGGTGTGTTCCATGAACGCTCTATTTTGCGGTCTATTGGAACATCAGGTTTTATCGCATTTTGGGTTGCGGTTATGTCGATATTTGTGGGGACGTGTAATGCGTTTTTGTTCACCCGATATGATTTCCGCGGCAAGACTGTTTTATATATCATCATGTTGTTACCGCTGATTATCCCTGGTATTATTTTGGGTATCTCGATCCTTGTTTTTACTAGTAACATTGCGAACTTTTTGGAGAATGCAACGGGGCTTTGGTTTGATAATTTACGGCCGGGTTTGGTGTTGGTTATTTTGGGTCAATTCTCATTCATTACTACATTTGCAACCTTGGTTATCTCAGCCCGCTTGCAAAAGTTTGATATGAGCCTTGAGGAAGCAGCCCTTAATTTGGGTGCAACGCCCATGGGTGCCATTCGGTCGATCACATTGCCGTTTTTATATCCAGCCATGTTGGGCGCGGGTGTTGTTGCCATTTTGATGAGTTTTGAGAATTTTAACACAACATTGATGCTTGTGGGGTCGGATGCACCTTTGACCATTACCATGTTTGACAAGCTAAAGCTTGGGTCTACACCTGTGTTAAACTCGGTCTCTTTGTTGCTCATGGTGGCATCGGCAATCTTGGGCCTTGCGTCTTTATTGCTACAAAAGAAATCAGACTAAGCAGAAATTGTTTGTTGCTTTATGATGTTGGTGTGTTGGGTTGGTCTGACTTGTAAGGTTGCAAGCTCTCTTTAAAGAACTCCATAAATTCTAGTGTCAGCATGGATGGCACGGTGTTGATGGGTCTGACAAGAGACAGCACATGCGGTATTTGCGGCGCGAACGGTCGCATGATGAGACCTCTATCGAGATGACTTCGTGCATCCATTTCGCTGACGATAGACACACCCGTTCCTTCAGCAACCAGCATGCATGCTGCTGTAAATTGGCGGGTTTCAATCCATGTATTTAGTTTGACGTTCCGCGATGAGAAAGCTTGCGATAATTGTCTGAAAAAGACGCTGTCGGATCTGGTGTGAATGATTGGCTCATTTGCGAGGTCTTCTGGTGTTATGATATCTTTGGCGGAGAGTGGGTCGCCATCGGCCATAATGCACACGGTGCGCATTAAAACCGTATCGGCTTCAACCGCCGGATGATCGGAAAATCCATCAGTAACACCAAAATCATATTGCTCACCGATAATCCATTCCAAGATACGCTCTGGACGATCAGGCTCCAGCGTGACTGTTACATCTGGTCTGTTGTGCAAAAACCTTGCCAGAACGCCTGGCATATGGCTTGTGGCAAATCCGGGTAAGCAAGCAATTCTAAGGTGGCCTGCTTTGCGGTGCATAATATTATGGGTGAGTTCACCAATATGTTCGACACCATCGAGCAGCCTTGAGACTTCTTTTAACAGAAACCGACTTTCCTGGTTTGGGACGAGTTGGCCGTTTTTGCGCTCAAACAGAGTAAACCCCACCGATTGAGAAAAACTGGAAATCAGGCGGCTGACCGCTGGCTGGGATACATTTAACTGTTTTGCCGCTCGGGTGATGCTGCCCTGTTGGCAAACAGCGCGAAAGGCTTCAAGTTGTCTAAGGCGTATGCTCATATTATTGTCTCCAAAGTGTTATCTATCAACGGTATCAAAGGCACAATAGATGTTTCAAATCACCGCGATTTTTTTATATAAATTGTCATTTGTCGTATAAGTGACATATCTACGCGCTATATTCCATAACATTATGTTATATTAATTTTATGGAGAATTCATTTGCCTTATGAAAATTACTGTGATGTCCTACTAACGGGAGGAGAGCGTATGTCGATTTTACATCGGACGCTCACACTTCCTATTGAATTCACCTAGGGAGGAAATTATGAAAAAGTTTATTTTAGGTTCTATGGCAGCTGCCATGATGAGCTCGGTCGCGGTGCCTGCATGGGCAGTAACGGAAATCCAATTCTGGCATGCCTTTACAGGTCGTCTAGGTGATTTGGTTGCTGAACAAGTTGACACTTTCAATAAAGGTCAGAGCGATTATAAAGTTATTGCTTCACACAAAGGTAATTATTCTGAAACACTCAATGCTGGTATTGCAGCGTTTCGTGCTAAAGAACAGCCGCATGTTTTGATGGTGTTTGAAGTTGGTACTGCAACAATGATGGGTGCTAAAGGCGCAACTAAGCCTGTTTATCAGCTGATGGCTGATGCGGGTGCTTCGTTTGACCCAGATGCATATATCGGTTCAGTAAAGGGGTATTACACATCAACTGATGGCAAAATGCTATCTCTTCCATTCAACTCATCAACACCTGTATTGTGGGTGAACAAAGATGCTTTGAAGGCTGCTGGTATTGATGAAAACATCGACATGTCCACATGGGATAAAGTTGGCGGTGTGCTTGATACCCTTAAAGCTTCTGGCCATGAATGCCCACTGACAACTGCATGGCAGAGTTGGATCCACTTGGAAAACTTCTCCGCTTACCACGACATTCCGTTTGCAACAAAAGATAACGGTTTTGCTGGTGTTGATACAAGCTTGGCGCTGAATGGCGAAGTTCAAGTTAAGCACATCCAAACAATGGGTGATTGGGCTCAAGAAGGCAAATTCATCTATAAAGGTCGTCGTAACGAAGGTGGTGCTGATTTCCGTGCTGGTTCTTGTGCACTATTCACAGAATCATCAGCTGGTTATGCAGGTATTAAAGCAGAAGCCAAGTTCGAATTTGACGTGCGCCCTCTTCCTTATTGGGACGGTGTTGCCGGTGCTCCACAAAACACGATTATCGGTGGTGCATCCCTTTGGGTTATGGAAGGTCATGAAGATGACGAATATAAAGCGGCGGCTGAATTCCTAAACTTCTTGTCTTCAGAAGCGATCCAAGCCAAATGGCACCAGGATACTGGTTATTTGCCGATCACAAGCGCAGCGTTTGATAAAACAAAAGCTGATGGTTTTTATGAAGCAAACCCAGGAACTGAAATTGCTGTTATTCAAATGACTGCAAAAGAGCCAACTGCAAACTCTAAAGGTCTGCGTCTTGGTTCATTTGATCAAATCCGTGGCATCATCGACGAAGAGCTAGAAGCTGTTTGGGCTGGTGATAAAACTGCGCAAGTTGCACTAGACAGTGCAGCAGAACGTGGTGATCGTTTGCTACGTCGTTTTGAGCAAGCTAACTAATTACCTCGCCAATGACTTGGTAAATATAGCAGTGGGCTTCTTTTTGAAGCCCACTGTCACTACTGGATAGAATTGAAGAACGGGCGTTCATCATGGAAAAACGTGTAACATTTAAAGGTTGGCTCTTGCCGCTTTGCCTCATTTTCCCGCAGGTATTAGTGTCTGTGGTCTTCTTCTTTTATCCGGCAGGGCAGGCCGTATGGCAATCGCTCTTTATCCCAGATCCTTTTGGCCTATCGTCTCAATTTGTTGGGCTGGGCAATTTTGAATTTTTGCTGACGGATAAATATTATCGCGGTACATTTGCAACGACCGCTGTGTTTTCAACACTTGTAACGCTTGTCTCCATGGTGCCAGCTTTGTTCCTTGCCGTTCTGGCTGACCGGTTGGTCAAAGGCGCCGGGACTTATCGGACATTACTCATATGGCCTTATGCTGTTGCGCCTGCCATTGCTGGTGTTTTGTGGCTCTTCATGTTCAACACCCGCGTTGGTGTTGTGTCATGGTATGTGGGTCAATTGGGTTATGATTGGAACCATGTTCTGAATGAAGCCGAAGCGATGGGTTTGGTTGTTGTCGCCTCAGCTTGGGGTCGAATTAGCTATAACTTCTTATTCTTTTATGCAGCACTTCAATCGGTTCCAAAATCGGTTATTGAAGCGGCTGCAATTGACGGCGCCCATTTCTGGCGACGGTTTTACACGATTGTTCTACCACTTTTGTCCCCGACAACCTTCTTCTTGCTTGTCGTCAATATCGTCTATGCATTCTTTGAAACGTTCGGCGTTATTCACACGATTACCGGTGGTGGTCCGCAGCAAGCAACGACCATTTTAGTTTACAAAGTGTTCTCTGATGGCTTTGTTGGCCAAGATCTTGGCTCGTCAGCGGCACAATCTGTGATCTTGTTATTTGTTGTTGGTTTGCTGACGGTATTGCAGTTTAAATTTATTGAGAAAAAGGTGCATTACTGATGAGTGATATGACACACACAGCACCTTCCATGAAGGAGCCGCCTGCGGGCATGGTTGAAAAACGCGGTCGATCGCTATGGTTTACGCATGTGCTCATGGTCACGGGTATATTGGTCGTGTTCTTTCCAATCTGGTTGGCATTTGTTGCGTCCACTGTGACGCAAGATCAAATTGTCTCGCCGCCTATGCCGCTGCTTCCTGGTGATCATTTTTGGGAAAATTATAGTCGTGCATTATTTTCTGGCATAAATGTGCCTGTTTCAACCATGCTTGTGAACTCGCTGGTGATGGCGGTTGGTATTGCCGTTGGCAAGATTATCATCTCCTTGCTATCAGCTTTTGCGATTGTTTATTTTCGTTTTCCGGGTCGGAATTTCTTTTTCTGGATGATTTTCATTACTTTAATGTTGCCAGTGGAAGTTAGAATTGTCCCAACCTATGAAGTGGTTGCCAATTTTGGCCTGCTGAATAGCTATTCGGGTCTTATTTTCCCTCTGATTGCATCGGCAACGGCAACATTTTTGTTCAGGCAGTTTTTTCTAACGATCCCAGATGAGCTTGCAGAGGCTGCCCGTGTTGATGGTGCTGGCCCTATGCGGTTCTTCATTGATGTTCTGTTGCCAATGAGCCGGACCAATGTTGCAGCTTTATTTGTGATCCTGTTTATCTACGGTTGGAACCAATATCTTTGGCCGCTGCTCATCACCACAGACCCAGAAATGAATACGATTGTTATGGGTATTAAACAGATGTTCCCATCTGGTGATGATACCGCCGATTGGCCGGTGATCATGGCAACATCAATTCTAGCGATGATCCCGCCCGTCATCATCGTGGTTTCTATGCAGAGACTGTTTATCCGCGGCCTTGTTGACAGTGAGAAGTAAGACTTATGGCAAATGTAGAATTAATAGACGTTAAAAAACGCTTTGGTCAGGTTTCTGTGATTAAGGGCGTGGATGTAAAGATCAAAGATGGCGAGTTCATTGTCATTGTTGGGCCGTCTGGCTGTGGTAAATCTACCTTGCTTAGAATGGTAGCAGGTCTTGAATCTGTGAGTGAAGGCGAGATTAAAATTGGTGATGCTCGTGTTAATGAGATGGAACCAATGGAACGCGATATCGCAATGGTGTTCCAAAACTATGCGCTTTATCCGCATATGTCTGTGCGTCAGAATATGGGTTATGGTTTGAAAATTGCGGGTTTATCCAAAGACGAGATCGAGCGAAAAGTCTGCGAGGCTGCACAATTATTGCAGCTAGAAGAATATCTTGATCGCAGACCAAAGCAACTTTCTGGTGGTCAACGCCAACGTGTTGCAATGGGCCGTGCGATTGTTCGTGAGCCTAAAGTATTTTTGTTCGATGAGCCTTTGTCCAACCTTGATGCAAAGCTTAGGGTTCAGATGCGACTTGAAATTCGTGAGCTTCAAGCCAAACTTGGTATTACAGCGCTTTATGTCACCCATGATCAGGTTGAAGCGATGACGATGGCTGATCGCATGATTGTGATGAATGCAGGAATTGCTGAACAGATTGGAACGCCGCTTGAGGTTTATAGTAAACCTAAATCCTTATTTGCAGCCCAGTTTATTGGTAGTCCTTCGATGAATGTTATTGAAGGCGTTGCCGATAGCAAAGAGATCAAACTTGTAAATGGCGCAAAGCTCGCAAATCATACGGACCATCAGGGCAATGTCAGTGTTGGTATCAGACCAGAGCACGTGGTGTTAGATGATAATGGTCCGCTGGAATTTAACGTGACATTAACAGAGCCATTGGGTGCCAATACTTTGGTTCATGGTAAGCTTAAGAACTCAGACACGTTGTTCACAATTAGCGTTCCTGGTGTTTATTTACATGCGTCAAAAGACAAATCGATCCGTTTTGGTATATCGACTGACAACATACATCTGTTTGACACAGGGACGGGTCAAAGGATCGGATCATGACATCTGATCTGCGGCTGAACCAGCTTTATGCGGGTTCAAATCATATCCATATTCATGGGCATCGTGGTGCCCGTGGTGTCATGCCAGAAAATACCTTAGAGGGTTTTCGTTATACTTTTGGCATTGGTATTCAATTCATTGAACTTGATATTTTGATGACCGCTGATGGCATTCCTGTCATCACGCATAATCCACGTCTTATGCCCGATTCGACCCGCCGCAATGGCGATTGGTTGGACGGCGAAGGTCCGTTGATTGCGGAAACGAGTTTTGATGAGCTATCTAAGTACGACATTGGAGGGCTAAAGCCCGCTAGCGAATATGGTAAACGTTACCCAGATCAAGCGTTTCAATTTGGCAAAACTGTGCCGCGATTGATTGATCTTTGTCACATGGTCAATGAACCGGAACATCAAGATGTTTGGCTCAATATTGAAATTAAATCTGATCCTGACCACCCGGAAAATACGCCACCAATTTCGGAATTTGTTAAGGGCACTGTTGATGTTTTGCGTGATGCAGGTCTGTTAGATCGGTGTATCCTTCAATCATTTGATTGGCGCATTTTACATGAATGCGCGCGCGTCGTGCCATCGGTTCCACGGTCCTATTTAACCTATGATTTTAAACCCAATGCACCCATGGCTGTCAATGTGTATGATGGTTCATCTTGGATGGCTGGTTTGAATTTGAGCCAAACAGATGGCAATCTGCCGGCGTTGATCGCAAAAGATGGTGGCAAGGTTTGGAGCCCCTATCATGAGGATCTGAATGAACAAGATATGGTGTTTGCCAGAGAGCAAGGTCTTATTGTCAATGTTTGGACGGTCAATGAGATCGCTGATATCGATAGGATGATCGATCTTGGCGTTGATGGTATTATTTCTGATTATCCTGGCCGCGTGCAGCGCCGTCTATTGGATCATAAACTGACTTGGTTTCTATCCGAGTAAGCTTTTTAGATATGCAATCTATGCAAAATCTGTCTTCCATTAGCCTTCGATAAGCTGCGGGTGAGGTGTCTGTTTCTCGTTTGAATAATCTGCAAAAATAAGACGTGTCAACAACGCCCAATTGTTCTGCAATATCTGCGATTGATAATTGGGTATATTGCAGCATTCGCTTTGCTTCCAAAATGCGCCGTTTGACCAATAGTTTTTGTGGAGATGTCCCGATAGTGGATCGGCATTTCCGGTTGAGTGAAACCGTTGATGTTTGCAGCTCTTTGGCATATTTCGACATCGGCCAATTTAATTTGGTAGTTGTCTTCAATTAGATTACAGAAATTACGTAATAGCTCGTCATTATAGGATTGTAATTGAAGATGGTCTGGCCTGCTCTTTGATGAGGTATGTCTAATAAATGATAACAGCAATAATTGCAGACTTATTTCCATCCCTTTATGTCGAAGCGCGTCGATCTTCTGGGTGTTGGCTTTGATGCTTTCATTGGCATGAAACATCGGATCAAACTCTGGGTCATCTTCTGTAATTACCCATACTTTTTGTTCAAATAATTTGGCATCTGGCAAATCATGAACCATCTTTGAAATGACAGGCAATCGAATACTCACAACAGTTCCTGTAACAAAGGATGGGAACTGAAAAGCATGAACAGATAATGGAGGAACAGAGACAAAAACCGGTCCTGTCGTGTGATATTGTTCATCATCCAATTGCATCACAATATTTGGATTGCTCAAATAAAATATCTGCCACAGTGTGTCGTGTTTATGTGGTTTAATTGACCAATCGTGTTTGCTGCTTCGATCCCGCATGGGCTCAAAATGCAGAATATATTCATGAGTTTCCTCAAGATATTCGCCATAAAGCGCATAGGATGGAATTAAGGTGTTCATTATGTTGGGCCTGATGATTTATGGCAAACTGATCGATAAGTGCTGTTTTTAATGGATATTATCACTTGAAACCATGTCTTTGTACACTTTAACACTATAATTGGGTATATGCTCTCGTTTATACCGATCCAACTTTTTAGAAGGCTCACCACATGCCGATGACTGATGCTTTTATCTGCGATTATATCCGAACACCTATTGGTCGATTTGGTGGAAGTCTATCACGTGTCAGGGCTGATGATCTGGCTGCAATTCCGCTAAAGGCACTTCAATTGCGAAATCCTGATGTTGATTGGGATAGAATTGATGATGTGGTTTTTGGTTGTGCCAATCAAGCCGGCGAAGACAATCGCAATGTCGCGCGAATGGCAACATTGCTCAGCGGTTTACCTGACACGGTTTCTGGTACAACAATCAATAGGCTTTGTGGTTCGGGGATGGATGCAATTATTGCGGCTGCTCGTGCGATCAAATCTGGTGATGCAGACCTTATGATCGCGGGCGGTGTTGAAAGCATGTCACGTGCGCCATTTGTGATGCCCAAAGCTGAAAGTGCGTTTTCACGTTCAAATGCTGTCTATGACACTACGATTGGGTGGCGGTTTATCAACCCTTTGATGCAAGCGCAATATGGTGTGGATTCAATGCCTGAAACGGCTGAAAATGTTGCCGATGAATTCTCCATATCCCGCAAAGATCAGGATGCTTTTGCATTTGCGTCTCAGCAAAAAGCAGCTCGTGCTCAAGCTAGCGGACGCCTTGGTGAAGAGATCACCACCGTTTCTGTTCCGCAGCGAAAAGGGGACGCAATATCAATCGACAAGGACGAACATTTACGCAGTGATGTCACGTTGGATGGGCTGTCAAAATTACGCACGCCATTTCGTGAAGGCGGATCTGTGACAGCTGGCAATGCTTCTGGTGTCAATGATGGTGCGGCCGCTTTGATCATCGCGTCAGAGGGCGCAGCAAAAGCCAATGGTTTGAGGCCAATCGCTCGTATCATCGGCGGCGTTGCTATCGGTGTTGCGCCAAAGATTATGGGCATTGGACCTGCACCTGCGTCCAAAAAGCTATTCCAACGTTTTGGCCTTTGTCAGAGTGATTTCGACGTTATTGAGTTAAACGAAGCGTTCGCAAGCCAAGCATTGGCCACGTTGCGCGATCTAGGTATTGCCGATGATGATCCGAGGGTGAATATAAATGGTGGCGCAATTGCGCTTGGGCACCCACTTGGCATGTCCGGCGCGCGTATCACAGGTTCTGCCGCACTGGAATTGCACAAATCTGGTGGACGTTATGCACTGGCCACTATGTGCGTCGGAGTTGGGCAAGGCATTGCGATTGCGCTCGAAAGAGTCTGATTGTCTTCCAAGCATCACATCATCAAGGTAACTGGGGATTTGCAGAGGGCAGAGTAAGAGATAGTGTCGCGAAGTTTGCGCTCGATTCATTTTGATTTTGTAATAGACCATTAGTTCTGCGTCTATTCAGATTAAAATTTTTATGATTGACTTTAAAGGTAGCCAGCACTCAAAAGGTGTCATCCTGTATGCAGTATTCTTCTATGTTGGTTACGCCGTTTCCTATCGTGATCTGGAAGAAATCATGGAGGGGCGTAGTGTTTAAGTTGATCATGCAATTCTGAACCGTTGGGTGGTGAAATACTCACCAATGATCGCATCTCAAGCGCAACGCCAGAAATCTAGAACGAGTTCATCGTGGCGGATGCCTTCTCAAGCATTTACAACGCGCTGCCAGGTGACAGATGAAACTAATAGTAAAATCAAAGGTAAGTGGGTCTATTGTTATCGTGCTGTCGATAAGAACGGTAAAACTCTTGATTTCATGCTTTCATAGCAATGTGATGCCAAAGCCGCTCGGCATTTCTTCAAACAGGCCATTAATACTAACGATATGCCAGACAAGGCAAATATCGACAAAAGTGGTGCCAATTTAGCAGGGTTGCTATGGACCAATTTGATGTTGAAATTCACGAACGAAAGTAAGTTGATCAAGATATTGCAGGTGAAATATCTCAACAATATCGTAGAGCAGGATCATCGGTTTATCAAAAAACTGACATGCCCCATGATGGGCATTAAATCGTTTCACTCGGCTTCAGCAACGCTGCAGTGCATTGAGATTGCACATATGATCCGCAAACGTCAGTTCGGAAGAGCAATCCAATCCGCATTCCGACAATTTGCGGCGCTCGCTGGATAATTGTGTCTACAGATAGGATCAATTTATCCTGCTACAAACTTTGCGACACTACCTTTGAGTAGATGGCGCTCCAGCTCTGAATAAAACACAGCACAAACCAAGGGGACGGATTTCACCTACCAATTGCCGTAAATCCGATGGAGTTGGCTAAGAAACGATCTGTGCTTGAACCAATGTTTGTTCATCGCAGATCGCATCGATAACATCCCTAGAGACTTGAAAAAGTCCTCCAACGGTTTTCAAATCGTCATATTTTACGACCGGTCCCAAACGTTCGAATTCGCAGCCAGAGCGTTTCAATATCCGTTCGACAAAGACGTCATACACAGAAATGACATTCTGCATACCTGCATCGAGAGCTGTTTGAAACAGGCCTGCTAATATCTTACGAGTGACAATATTTATGCCATCGCTACCGAATTGGCGTGCTGCTTCGGTATCGACGCAGAACCGTGAGCTTTCCCAAATCAACGGATGGCGTACAACCACTGCGTCACCCATGACCTCAGGGAAAACATCTGAAAGCATGTGAGGCCCAATGGTTGGTAAAAGCCTAAGAGATGCGATAAGTCGTCCAGCTGGATCTAAGACACATATATAAAGAGGGTTCAGATCATCGAAGATGTCGATCTCCAGACCGTCTTTGACCACGACACGCCATCCCCTGCGTTGCGAAAACTGGCGTGCGCGTAAAGAATACATTTGTTCAAGAATTTCTGGTCGTTTTTTGAGTTCACCGTAATGCGCTGTTAGTAACATCTGTCATCTCCAACGTTTGAATCGAAAGAAGGATGAACGAAACATTTGTGCAAAACACTACCGCAGAACTACCGTATTGATGCGCGAACTGGCTCAGCCAATAACAAAGTCGCTTAAATATATCAAGTTTACGCCCATTCTGCACTACAGTAGAAATCCAGTATTGACCGAATAACAATGGATGGACGGGATGAAGCGTGATCTCATCAGACCAGATGGATCTACACTGTTATAGGCGGTAATCGTTGAGAAGGGCGCCTTATTTAGATGGCATAAAACATCTTCAGTTTGCTTATATCATCAATAAATGTTGGGAAATTGACTTTGCGACTGCTTGAGTTTTTGTGGGTACATTGAGCTTGATTGCTGCGTTGGAGATGTAGAACGAAATAGTCTTTTCTGATAGCTTGAGGATCCGAGCAGTTTCCCAGGCTGTTTTTCCCTTGGCAGCCCACCTCAAAACATCTTGTTCTCTTCTAGTTAACTTAGGTGCTGAATCACAACTATTCTGTCTTTGTTCTTTTAAAACTTTGTTGTGAAAGAGATGTGCAAAATATGTTAGATCACAGAGAATCTCTGCTTTTCGAAGTTCCCAACTTGAGCCGGCATCATGGGTGTTGATAGAAAAGATTGAACTATCTCCGCACAATCCTCTGACTGACACTGTTAAACCCGCCTTACCAACGCCTAACTCCTGAGCCTCACCAAAAAATGTCCTAATTTCCCGACTGTTTAATTCAATCTGACCCCAATCTATAGGCAGTAATGATTGTGAGCTACGGGATACAACGGGATCAATGTACTTATAATTCTGCTGATTGTATCTTGCGATCCAATCGTTTTCATATGTTGTAATCAAGACGTCTTCACCAAGCTCAGACCCATTGAAACCCGACCCCAGATATGTGACGTTCGCCCATCCAAATCGGGTGATCACGTCCTCCAAAACAGAAGACAAGTTGAGTGTCTCCGCAGAATCTAGACGGCTTGCAAAATATGTTGATAGAGCGTTATAAAATTTCATAGTTCAAACTCCTGCTATCTACTATTAAGTGTTTTAACAATAAACATTCAATTCTTAATTGAATAATTATGGCAAAAAATGGCAAAAAAATGTCCATCGAAACATTTTAACCGATTGAGAGAATAAACGGCATCGGGTCACCAAATGGGTAGTGTCGCAAAGTTTGTAGGAGGAAAATTTATCCTATTTGTAGACACAATTATCCAGCAAGCGCTGCAAATTGTTGGAATGCGGATTGGATAGTTATACCAAGCTGACGTTTGCGACACTACCGAGTAAGCTGATACTGAATAATTTATCAGGCTCGATCTGAAGTTTTGACACTCTTTTGCTCAATCCAGTGCTCTATTTTGTCCATCATTCGATTGGGCGATACTGGTTTGGATAGATAATCATCCATACCCACATCCAAGCAGGCATCCAAATCCCCTTTTAGAGCGTGGGCTGTAACTGCAATGATGGGCGTATGGTCCAAATCCCTCTCAGTTTCAAAGTTCCTAATTTGACGGGTTGCATCTTTGCCATACATTTCAGGCATTGAAACATCCATCAAAATAATGCGTGGTTGGTGTCGTTTATAGCTCTCCACTGCAAAGCGTCCGTTTGCCACAATTTCAAAAGTCAGATCGGTGTCTTCTAAAATCTGACACATAACAATCTGATTAATCTCATTATCTTCAGCCACCAAAATATCAAGTTGCTGATTGTTATCTGCAGGAGCTGCGCCGTTTATCGTTGTATTATCAGTATGATCTAGGTGACTAGCTGCGTGGGTATGTGCTTTGACGTCGTTTTTATTCTTATCGATGATTTGGAAAATTATATCGTGCAGTTCGGATGACCGTGTTGGTTTGATCAGACTAGCATTTGCTTGAAAGGCTGCATGATTGCGATTGTGTTGACTATGATCAACGGACGTGAGTTGAATGATTGGAATATGTTTTAAAATATCATCGGTGCGCATTATTTTAATGATTTTTGCACTGTTTATAATTGGCATATGTTGGTCAATAATCACAAGATCAAGCTGCAAGCCTTTTTTGATGACAGCGCGCATCACAGCTAGTCCTTCGGAACCTGAACTGGCTGCAGCGCTATCAAGCTTCAATGTGGTTAACTGTTCGGAAAGAATGGAACGACTTATTTCATTGTCAGCAATGACAAGAACCTGCGCGCCCAATCCGTCGTGCATTTGTTTTTTATCTTGTTGGATTGTTGTGTGAAGAGGAAGCTCTAAAGTAAACCAAAATGTCGATCCTGAACCGATGTCACTTTCCACATGGATATCGCCCCCCATCAGTTTTACAAGCGATGAAGATATCGAAAGCCCAAGCCCCGTTCCCTCATGTTTACGAGTGGCTGAGGTGTCCGCTTGATTGAACTTTTGAAAGACCTGATCATACTTTTCTTTTGGTATGCCGATGCCAGTGTCTGTAACTGAGATCTTGAGTTTGGCAATATCAACACCAATATCTGGACCATTGTCAACAGCTCCCTCAACATTGACATAAACATGACCACGGTCTGTAAACTTAACCGCATTGCCAAGCAAGTTCATCATAACTTGACGAATACGTCCAACATCACCGATCAATATTTCATGAAGGTTTGGAGCAATGCGACTAAAAGTCTGAGATCTTTTTCGGCTGTTTTGGCTGAAACTAATGCTGCTACATCTTCAATGGCTTCGGACAGGTTAAATGGTGATGGATTTAGCTCCATTTGACCGGCATCAATTTTGGAAAAATCGAGAATATCATTGATGATTGTTAGGAGTGACGCGCCAGATTTTAAGATAATGTCTGTGAACATTTTCTGTTTTGGGTCAAGTTCTGTTGCCGCAAGCAGCTCTGACATGCCCATAACACCATTCATAGGTGTTCTAATCTCGTGGGACATGTTTGCCAAAAACTCGGCTTTGGCCCGTTCTGCACTTTCGGCAGATTTTGTTGCTTTGGCTAAATCGCGTTCGCGGGACCTATCTTCCGTCACGTCGGTATAGGTGGTGATACGTTTACCATTTTTACCGGGCTTTACCACTACTTGAATGATTTTGCCGCTTGGTGTTGATCGTTCGATAAGCTGGCCGGTATCAGGGATATTTTTAGACGTTGCGATATCTATTATTGTATCCTTAGGTGCGTCTCTTTCATCGCCTCTTAAAATACTAAACTCGATAAATTTCTGAAAAGATGCACCTTGCGCGACAAGTTCTGCAGGGATCTCCAGGAGTTCAATTATTTTACTGTTTGAATAGAGAATTTCCTCACACGTGTGGACGATAATGCCCTGCGCCATTCCATCAAGAGTTTCATAGAAAAGCTCTATACCTTCGCCCATTGAGTTTTCAATTTCTGACACGAACAGCTTCCCTGAGATATTCTTTCCTCTTTAGAATATGAAAATAGTATAACTGGATGGTTAAGTTTTTATTTGTACATAGGTGTAATTTGCATAAGGACGTTGGGCGTTTTGCAACACAAAATGATGCTCATCTAGTTATGTCAATAAAATCATAATCGTATAGCTATGTTGTTTGCTGTCTCGTGAAGGCCGTTGGGTATTTTTTTCAATGTTATTATTTTCGCATTAAAACGATCCAGCTTATTCTAGGTAGTGATATGATTTTTGTGCGCCTAAGGATTGATTTAAATGGGGTGTTTTAACATTGCACCTTCACGAATATGTTGCCACAGGTGCGCCCAGTGCCTCAAAAATTGGTATGATGCCAAGACCTGGTTTATCTGGGGCGGTCATGCGGCCATTAATGCGGCTCGGTGCGCCTTTGGCTATATCAACGGTACCATAACTGTTGAAATCGGTGGCAGAGAAGGTGAATTCCGCAGGCGTTGACCTTGCAAGATGGGCGATGGCAGCTGTTGTGATATCGCCGCCCCAAGTGTCTTCAATTGTCATTGGAATACCGTGTTGTATGCAAAGGTCTCGCATGAGTTTTGCTTTGGTTAGCCCGCCAACTTTGGAGATTTTTAAATTGATAACATCCATCGCATCTTCGGCAATGCCCCGTACCAATGTGTTTGGGGTATCAATCACTTCATCCAGTACAAATGGCAGTGCTGTCCTGCGGCGGATCGACA